>DHPY01000067.1:0-96981 GCA_002411015.1 Armatimonadetes bacterium UBA5352
GATCGCGTGAGGACCCAGCGTCCCCTGCCGCACGTTGAGGGGATCATGGCGCTCGAGCCCGAACTGAGCGTGCTGATGGCGCAGATCACGAGTTTCCGTGCGCGCTTCGGGGGCAACCTGCTGCCCGAGGGGCGCGAGACGGAGTCGCTGCGGCAGGCGGACAACGCGCTGCTGTGCCCGGTGGACACCGAGCAGATCCCGCTGGACGAGATGCTGCGCATGTCTATCTACGAGACGCTGCTGGCTATCAGGCAGCTTGAGCCAAGCGGCGACGCAGGAGTGTGATGTAATGCGCACGGATGAACTGGTCGAACAGATCGTGATGATCGCGATCCTCGTGGGCTTCCTGGTGCATATCTTCACCGGGTACAGCCCCGATTGGCTGCGCCTAGTGCTCTACTACGTGAGCCCGATCGTGCTGCTCGTGATCCTCTACCAGCGCTACAAGCGGATGCAGGAGGGCTTCGAGTTCTCCAGGAAGATCGTGGACTCGCAGCACCAGGCGAGCGGGCGGAATGTGGTCGGGCAGGACCCGCGCGCGGATGGTGTGCAGTCGCCCTACCCCGGGGGCTTCCTGCCGGATCAGTCAGCGACCGATCAGCAGCGGAGGCAGGACGAGAAGCGGTAGGGGACTACATGCTGCCGCAATCAGCACAGGCTGAGTGGAGAGGGCGCTTCCTCGGCGGAAGCGCCCTCTGTGATTCCGCGGCGAGGCCAGCCCGGCGCTCAGATGGTGAGCGTCAGGCCGTCCTCGGGCACGAACTGGTGGAGGTACTCGGACGAGACGCGCAGCTCATCGAGCAGCTTCTCCTCGGTCTTCGTGGAGCCCGGGATGATCTCGGCGATCAGGTACGTGTGATCGACCGGGTCGAGCACCTCGGCAAGCGGCGAGTTCGCGAACTCGTGGTGCGACTGCTCAAGCGCGTCGAGGATCGGCGCGATCTCGATCTCGCCGCGCTGGTTGTACTCCTCCGTGAAGGGCCAGTGGTGGCTGGCGTCGCGCGTGGTCTGCTGCAGATGGATGATCTCCGAGACCGCGCCGAAGCGCCTGCACCATTCGATGTAGTCGAGATCGGGGCCGCCGAGGCCGTAGTACATCCCGGCCTGGTGGCCGACGTCGATAGTGAGCAGCACCGGGCAGCCCTCCCGGTCGCGGTTCACCGCGAGGAGGAACTCCTCGGCCTGCTGGAGGGTCCAGGGGATCTCGCTCGGGATGTACATCTGCTCGTTGTAGATCGCCCCGATGCCCTTCGCGGCCGCTCCGCGGGCAAGCTCGCGGAAGATGCTCTGCACGCGGCCGATCGCGCTCTGATAGGCGCGCTCGTCCTCCATCACCTCGACCGAGATCGCGTCCCAGTGGCCGCCGATGCGGTCGGCGCCCATCGCGACCGCGAGGTCGCAGCAGTCGAGGATCCACTGCTTCATGCGCTGGCGCGGCGAGGGGTGGCTGTGCGACAGGCCATGGAAGCGGTGCGTCGCGACACCTGTGTAGATGTCGGTGATCGTGACGCCGTAGCGCTCCGCCTCGGACTTTACCTGGCGGGCGGTCTCAAGCTGGAAGTCGCGGTCTCCAGAGAAGAACGGGTCAATGACATCCCCGCAGAACTCGTGGTTGCGGAAGCCGATCTCCCGGGTGAGGCGCATCCAGCTGCCGGGGCGCTCCCAGCGGCGTGTCAGGAACGCCCCGTTGATGCCGAGTTCGAACTTGACGTTGCGAGACATGTTGTGTCCTCCCAGCGACCGGCCCGCGGACGGGCGAGTCTATCACTCAAAGTGCGTCACGAACCACTGATTGCCCTTGGGCGTGAAGTGGATCAGCCATGGGATGGTCTTATCCACGTTCTCCTCGTTGTCCCGCACCGTCTCCTCGACATTGATCACGACAGTGCCGTCGCTCTGCTCGGTCTTGTCAACCAGCTTGAAGTTCAGGTGCTTGATGTGCGGCGCAGGCGTCCAGGCATCCGGCGACCACTCCTGCTTGTAGTCCGGGCTCATCCACTGGTGCATCGCGTTCGGGTCGTCCTCGGCCAGTGCGATCATGAAACCGTAGAAGGTCGGGAGCATGGCGGCGTCAACGCTGGCGGGGTCGAAGCCCTCCACGTTCGCCGCTGAGACAGCCTCGCCGACGCCCTCGATCGCCTGACCGATGCCGCCGATCACCTCGCCGATACCTCCACCGCCGTCGGTGTTCTCAGTACCAGTCCCATCCGGCTCCCAGATCTGGACCTGGTTGTTGGTGGTCTCAATAGTATCCATGGCCTTCCTGCCGATGAACAACGCGGCAACCGTACTGAGGATACCGAGGAGCAGCAAGATGCCGCAGCCGATGAGGCAGATGGAGCCCCAGTTGGTCTTCTTCTCAGGGGCCGGGCCAGCGGGAATGCCGCCCATCGGTGGCGCGGACGGGGGCAGCGGCGGAATCTGTCCCGGTGGCGTGGCAGGCCCCTGTGGGGCGACTGGAGCCGCATAGGGGACGGTCGGCGGTGCTGGTTGAGGCGTCTGCTCGACCGGCGCCGATGGCTCGGGCGAAGGCTGCGGCGAGGTGCTCGCATAGGAGACAGGCTGGGGCTCAGGCGTCGGCGGCTCATACGGCTTATACGCCGGCTCAGGAGCGGCAGGACCGGGCACCGCCGGCTCGGGGATGGCCGGCTCAGGAGGCTCGGCGGAGAAGACCGGTTCGGGAGCGAGCGGGACGGCCGGCGCAGACGGTTCGGGCGCCGGTACCCCCTCAGCGGGCACCTCGGGCTCTGACGGGACGGCCGCCTCAGCTTCAGGCGCCGGTCCACTCATGGCTTTGCCACAACCCGGGCAGAAGCGTGCACCATCTTCGACTTTGCGACCGCATTCAGGGCAGAACATCACCGCTCCTCCTCTACTGATTGCTGCGTTGACGGCTATTTGATCCCGGTTTCAGTCCATGATGCTGATGATAGCACGAATGACAGTCATCAGCATCAGGAAGATCACGAGCGCGATGCAGCCGCAGCCACGTGAGCGCAGGCCGAAACCCGACTCATCGGTGGCCCGCCCCGCCTCGATCAGCATCTTTGCCCGAAGCTGCAGTGGGCTCAGTTGCCGCTCAGGGGGCATATCGATCCCGTGCAAAGCTGAGCGCTCGCGAACCTCAGCCCACATGCGCTCTTCAGCAGAAGGCAGCGGCGGGGGAGGTGGCGGAGTCGCTCCCATCCCGACGTGGCCGCCCTCCTCAGGCGTCTGCTGCTGCCAGATCATCGTGTCCGACTGCTCCGGGTGTCCGAGCCCCTCCTGGATCTCCCTGTCCGCCGCCTCCAGCAACGCCTGTGCCGCCCGGCGCCTCTCCTCCCGAAGCTGCGCCGCCGCGACGAACTCCTCGCGGCCTCGTGCCCGCAATGCGTGCGCGGGATCGGGAGCCACGGTCCGCTTCTCACCGGGCAGCGGTGCAGGCTCAGGGATCGCCGGGACGTCGGCGGCCGCCTCGGCGGGTTCGGGGAGCGGCGGGCCGGCGCCTGCCTCGATAGAGATCAGGCCCGTGCTGCGCGCCAACTGCGCCAGCTCGCCGGCGCTATGCGGGCGCGTGCGCACGCCGCACTCTGAGCAGAACGCAGAGTCCTCAGAAAGCACCTTGCCGCAGCTCTCGCAGCGCATCGCCCTCGCTCCGCCTCGCGCGTCGCTCAGTGCATGATCTGCCCGCCGGTGACGTTGATCGCCTGGCCGGTCATGTATCCCGCCTGATCGGAGGCGAGGAAGACCACGACGTTCGCCACGTCCTCGTAGGTGCAGCCGCGCTTCATCGGCACCTGGTCGATGTACTTCTGCCGGACCTCGTCCTCCGTGATGCCCCAGCGCTCGGCGTACTGCGCGTAGAGGCTGTCCACCCACAGCGGCGAGTCGAGCAGGTTCCCGGGGCAGACCGCGTTCACGCGGATGCCCTCCTCGGCGAACTCCAGCGCCAGCGATTGGGTGAGGCCGATGCCGCCGAACTTCGTTGCGGCGTAGGCGGAGTTGCGGAAGGACCCCTTCTTCCCGGACTTCGAGTTGATCTGCACGATCGAGCCGCTGGTACCGCGCTCGAGCATCACCCTGGCCGCCTGCTTCGCGACCACGAAGTATCCGACGAGGTTGACCTCCATCACCTTGCGCCAGTCGGCGACCTCGAACTCTGTGGTGGCGCCGGAGATGAGGATGCCTGCGTTGCTGACGACGATGTCGAGGCCGCCAAGCTCCGCGACACACCGCGCCATCGCGCCGGCGACCGACTGCTCATCGGTGACGTTCATGGCAACCGCGACGGCGCGCGAGCCGGTCTTCGCGGCGACCTCGTGCGCAGTCTCCTCCGCGCCCGTGAGGTTGATGTCGGCGACGCAGACGCTGGCGCCCTCGCGCGCGAGGCGCTCGGCGAGCGCCGCACCAAGGCCCTGTGCGGCGCCTGTGACCAGGGCGACCTTGCCCAGCAGATGCTTGCAGCCCGGGCCGTCGTCGCCGACGTGCCTGCTCAGGAGCGCGTCCTCCGCCTCGCGCGTCCATGCGCCGGCCTCGTCGAGCGCGGCGGCAGCACCGGGTTCGGCCTCCGCCAGGTCCTGCAGTTCAGTGAGCGGCAGGCCGCGCACGTGCGGGTAGATGACGGCTTTGCCAGTGAGCGCGCTCTCCTGCACGGCCATCAGGCCGTCCCACGCGGCGTCCATCCCGCCGATGGCCGCGACGGCGCGGTTGGGCGAGAGTTCGCCGCCGACCGTCATCTGGATCGTGGTCTGGAGGTCCTCGATGCCGGAGCCGCTGGTGCCGGTGTACCGAACGCCCCGCAGGGCGACGTCGGAGACGTCCAGCGTGACCATCGTGCCGCGCGCGACGCCCGCGAAGATGTTATACATTGCGCCCTTGCCGAGGTAATGCGCGTTGCCCGCGATGATCTGCGGGACGGGCACGAGCACCACGATATCGTCGAAGCCATCGGGCGCGTAGGTGTGCATCTGCTCATTCACCGCGTCGGGGTCGAGCGCGAGCGGGTTCAGCGTCACCAGCTTACGCCCGTTCTGCCGGGCGAGCGCGCCGTAGCGGGCAGGCAGCGTGGCGAGGCGCTCGTCATCCACGTCGGTGGCGACGACAAGCGACGGCCCGTCCGGATGCTCCAGCGCGCGCTGCACATGCATCTGGCCCATCGGCCCGGCGGCACCGGCAATGAGCATCCTGCCGCCCTTCTTCGGCTGGACCGAGCGGGTGGAGTTGTAGGCCGCACCGATGTCCAGGGCGCTCGCGCCGACGTAACGGGTGCTGTCATAGTGGATGCGGCCGGCATCCACCTGCACAGGGCGCTCCAGCGGCTCGGCGATCATCAGGCAGAGGACGCCGCCGGTTGCGAGGAGGGGCGCGAGGCCCTCGACCTGGTCGGCGGTCGGGTCTAGGAGGATGAGGTCATCGATGCCTCCGCGCGCCTCGGCGGCGGAGCGCAGTTCGTCCTCGGAGGCCACTCGCGTCACGGGGATGCCCGCGGACGAGGCCTCCTGCAGCAGCGACTCCAGGCTCGCCGGCGCATTGAGCGCGATGATCGCGGATGGATGCGGGCCCTCGGTCAGTGAGTCGGCGCTGAAGCCGCTGCGGACACCGGGACCTCCGACGATGGCGACGATGCCGCCGGGCTTGATCGTGCGGCGGGTCTCCACGCGGTAGGCGCAGACGACGCAGGCCCAGGGCTCGGCAAGCGCGGCCTCGGAGTAGCCGATGCCCTCAGGGATCGGGATGAGGTAGCAGCCATCGTCGCCCTCAAGAATCGGCTTCGTGATCTTCACGAACTGCTCGAGGCCTCCGTGCAGCGCGTAGCCGAAGGCGAGGCCCTCGCCGTTGTAGTAGATATCGGCCTGCATGACGAAGCGGTCGCCGACGGAGAACTGGCCCTCGCGCTCGGAGCCGACCTGCACGATCGTCAGCGCAACCTCGTGGCCGAGGATGACGGGATCATTCCTGAGGTCGCGACCGGAGATGCGCGGGTGCTCCGGGCCAAGGCGCAGGACCTTGATATCGGAGAAGCAGAGGCCGCAGGCGTCCACGCGGGCCAGCAGCTCATCCGGTGCGATCTCGGGCATCGGCCACTCAACCGGCTGGCGGTCCTCGCCGAGGTTCTCGAGGCCGGTGCCGTAGAGCGGCCACGTTACGTTGGTCTTGGGTACTGGTGCGGTTCCATCAACAAAGCGGTCGTAGTCGCTCATCAGGGTCCTCCGGGTGAGATTCCGTGGGGCTATCGGCTGAGCAGCGCCTGGCGGTAGTGCTCATCCGGGCGCGTGTAGATGCGTGCGAGTTCGGTGTCGCTAAGCGGCCTGATGCCGCCCCATGCGGCGGCGCCGAGGCGGACGCGCGCGGCTTTGACGGCCATCGCGGTCGCGGCGAGGACCTGCGCGGGCGTGGCGCCCATGGCGATCAGTCCGTGGTTCTGCATCATGATGACCTTTGGTGGCTCGTTCCAGCGCCCGATGAAGTCGTTCACCGCGCAGCCGACGGCCTTCGCAAGCGGCAGGCCGGGGTCGGTGTAGGGCACCCAGGCCGATTCCGGGCCGCAGCAGACGACCTCATCGGGGAAGAGGCGGCCGCGGATGGCCTCCTCGGGCTGCTGCGAGCACAGGAGCGCGTTGATGGCGGTCGGGTGGGTGTGGCCGACGAACTCGATCCCGGGCAGGTCGAGCAGCAGGGCATGCAGGAAGGTCTCGACCGACGGGCGGAGGCCATCGGCATCTATGGAGGCCTCGATGAGGCCGGCCGCGACCTGCTCATCAGTGAGAGCTTCGGCTGACAGAAGTTCGCGCACGCTCTCGCGTGAGACCCGCACGAAGCCGCCGGCGTCTATGCCGACGAGCGTGGCGCCGGAGGCCTTCACGAAGAAGCTGCTACCATCGGTGACGGCGGAGGTGTTGCCCTCGCCGAGGATCAGGCAGTCCTCGTCCGGGTTGGCGAGTTCGCGCGACATCTCGATGAGTTGCTGCAGGCGCGTCTGAGCGTCTGACATCAGTATCACATCCGGTGCGACATTGGGTTTGCGAGAGTATTCGCTCAGATCACCGAGATACCCTCCGCGCTGGTCGATTGGCTTCGCGCCGCTACCGCGGCAGCTGGCGGAACATGAAGAACGCCGCGCCGACGAGGCACAGGCTGGCCCAGAGGTAGTCCCAGGAGAGCTGCTGGCGCATGTAGGCCACACAGAAGACCGCGAAGATGCCCATGGCCACGACCTCCTGGATGACCTTGAGCTGCGGGAGTGAGAAGAAGCCGATGCCCATGCGGTTCGCGGGCACCTGCAGGCAGTACTCGAAGAAGGCGACGCCCCAACTGATGATGATGGCGACGAGCAGCGGCTTGGAGCGCATATCCTTGAGGTGACCGTACCAGGCGTAGGTCATGAAGACGTTCGACAGACAAAGCATGACGACCGGCAGAAAGCGCATGTGGATTCGTGCCTCGATGGCCCTGAGGGCCCTGCGATGTGAGCGACGTGGGTGAGGGCAACCGCTCGGGCGCCGGCGGTGCGAGTTCCACGCCGGCGACGGAGTTCCTTCCTGAGGAGAAACGTGGGCCGGCACAGCGGCCGATCTCGCCCAGGGGCGAGATCACCCCTCGCGTCCGCACACGACAGCGGACGCTCGGGGCGGCCCGTCCACGACAACGGCGATGGACAGCGGGCCCATCGGCTGAGGCAGGATTCGCGCGGCGGGCAGGGAAGTCGAGGCTCTGATGAGTGCGCCGCACGAGGGGAATACGAGCCTGCTGAGGAGCGCGACTTGGGCATGAGCATCTGGGAGATGGTCTGCGAGAAGTTCGATGAGAAGCTGCCGCGGCGCACCGCGGTGCTGGTGAAAGAGGAGGACTGGGGACTCCCGTTCGCCTACCCGTGCGAGTTCGGCGGGATCGGCTGGAACCTCGACTATCGCGAGAAGACGACCTACGATGAGGCGCCGATCGTGACCGTGCGTTTCGGCGACTACACCTACCCGGACCTCACGGGCAAGGTCGCCGCGCGCAGCACGTGCTTCTTCCGGAAGATGGAGTATCTCCCGGGGCTCGTCCGGCGCGAGGTGGCATTCTCCAATATCGGCCTCGAGGCGCGGGAGCGGTTCGCGCAGAGCACGGGCGGCGGATGGGCGTGGCACCTCGATCTGACGAACCTGAACCTGCCGCACAAGCCGCTGCGGAAGAAGCTCTATGCGACGGTGAGCTTCGTAGACCCGCAGACGCGTGTGCGCGACGAAGACGGAGTGCTCTCCTGCGAGACCTCCGGCAAGACGCTCTACCTCGCCACCGATACGGGCCGGTGGGGCGTCTACGAGACCACGGAGGACTACCAGGCAGCCATCGCCGAGGGCAAGGCAGCGAACAGGCGCACCCGCGGAAAGCACCTCGTGCTGGAGCTTGAGCTTGCGAGCGAGGAGTATGGCGAGACGCTGGCGGTGCGCTTCGGGATGAGCTTCCAGTCGGCGGAGAAGGCGCGCCGGGCGGCGGCTGCGCGGAACCTCGAAGCGGGCCTGCAGCGGAAGTGGGACACGTGGTTCGCGAAGCTGCCGCCGCTCGAGGGCGCGTCGGAGCGCGATCTGAAGGCTTACTACAAGTGCTGGTGGACCGTGCGCACCAACTACTACCGACACCCGCGCTGGGGGAAGAGTGTGCTTGAGGCGCTGCCGGTCTACCGCGGATTCTGGCAGTGGGGCCTCCCCGCGGCGGAGTGGCACTCCTCCCCGAACCCGGAGATCACACCGAGCTTCACCCGGCGCGTGCTCGATCTGTTCCTGCAGTATCAGCGCGCTGACGGCTACGTGACACACGCGATCTACCTCGACGAGGAGGAGCCCGGGAGCAGTTGGGCGCGGGGCAACATCATCCAGACGCCGCACATCCCGTGGGTCGCGCTGCGCTACTTCGCCGCCACAGACGATCTGAAGAGCCTGCGGCGGTGGTATCCGCACCTCGTGCGCTACTACGAGTATCTGAACCGATCGCGTGATGAGGAGTTCCTCGGCCTGCACCTGTGGGCGATCATCACCTCATTCGACACAGGTCTCGACACCACCAGCGTCCTCCAGAAGGTGACCTACGGGGAGGACGGCGTGCGGGAGCGCTTCTGCTATCCGGCGATCTTCGCGGCGGAGCGCTGCCGCTACGAGCAGGCGATGGCGAAGATGGCGCGGCTGCTGGGTGAGGACGAGGAGCCGTGGCTGCGTGAGGCCGAGGCGACGAAGAAGGCCATGGACCGGGTGCTCTGGGACAGCGGCCGGAAGTGGTATGGGGTGCTGCACGAGGACGGCAGCCTCGATACGCGAGTGGGCGTGGATGGGCTGTTCCCGCTGGCGTACGGCCTGGTAAAGGAGAGCCGCGCTCGGCAGATGCGGAGGAACTTCGCGAGCCTCCTCGGGCCCTACGGCGCCTGCACTGTCGCGCCGGGGGAGCCGGGCTACTACGCCGGCACCTACTGGCGAGGGCCGGTCTGGCCGAAGTCGTGCTCGATGGCGATGGCGGCGGCGCGGAACTACTACCCGGAGTTGGTGGATGAGGTGCGCGAGGGGCTCGTCAACTTCCTCCTGCGCTACCCGAACGTGTGGGAGTGCATGAACGCGTGGACCGGGGAGATCGCGCGCGGTGACATGGGCTTGATGGCCACGCCGGGAGTGTCGTCGAATGTCGGCGCGGGAGAGGCGCTGGGGGCGCTGCGGATGGCCTACGGGACGGATATGCTGGAGTTCTGACCTCTCTCAGAGACCTTCGATCTCACGGCCCTGCTCTGCGTTTGGGACTATGCAGAACGCACAAGTTTGGCGATGGCTTTGAGAAGGAGGGGCCGCACGAGCCGCGATTGTCGTTTATCGCGGCGAGGTCGGCCCATTGCGTCGCGGCGTCCGAACGAGGGCCGACCTCGCCTCGCTCGCACGCTCGCGAGGCTCGTGCGGCCCCTCCTTCGGGGGCGTGACGCGAGTCCATGAGCCTCAATATGCGCTTAACGCATAGCCGTTCCTGATGAGGGGGAAGGGGCGACGAAGGGCCCTGCGGCGCGAGCGTACATGCGAAGAGGGCGCCCGGAGACGGGCGCCCTCCGCGGTTCTCGCTGATCGCGCTACAACTCCGCGCGCATTGTGTGCCACGTGGTGGCCTGCTGGTAGGCGTCGCCGACGCGCATGATCAGGTCCTCGGCGAAGGGCCGGCCCATGATCTGCAGCCCGACCGGCATCCCGTCGGCCATGCCGCAGGGGATGCTCAGCGCGGGGATGCCCGCGAGGTTCACCGGGATGGTGCAGATGTCCGCCAGCTTCATCTGCAGCGGATCGTCGGCCTTCTCGCCGATGCCGAATGCAACGGTGGGCGAGGTGGGGCAGAGCAGCACGTCGTGCTTCGCGAAAGCCGCATCGAAGTCGTTCTTGATGAGCGTGCGCACCTTCTGCGCCTTCAGGTAGTAGGCGTCATAGTAGCCCGCACTCAGCGCGAAGGTGCCGAGCATGATACGCAGCCGCACCTCCGGCCCGAAGCCCTCGCCGCGAGACTTCGCGAACAGGTCGTAGACGTCCTCGACGGGCTGCTCGGTTCGGTGGCCGTAGCGAACACCGTCGAAGCGTGCGACGTTGCTCGCGGCCTCGGCGGTGGCGATCAGGTAGTAGACCGGCAGGGAGAAGTCCACGTTCGGCATGCCGACCTCTTCGACTGCCATCCCGAGGCCCTCAAGCTCGGCAACCGCGGCCTCGATGGTCGCCTTCACCTGCGGGTCGATGCCCTCGCCCATCAGCTCACGCGGGACGCCCGCGCGCAGGCCGCTGACGTCACCGGTGAGGCCGGCCACGTAGTCGGGCACCGGCACGTCGGCCGAGGTTGCGTCGCGCTGGTCGCGGCCCGCGAGCACGCTCATCAGCAGCGCGCAGTCACGCACGTCCCTCGCGAACGGTCCGGCCTGGTCGAGCGACGAGGCGTAGGCGATCAGCCCGTAGCGCGACACGCGGCCGTACGTGGGCTTGAGGCCGGAGAGCCCGCAGAGTGAGGCTGGCTGGCGAATGGAGCCGCCGGTGTCGGAGCCGAGCGCGAGTGGCGCCTGGCCTGCCGCGACGGCCGCCGCGGAGCCACCGGAGGAGCCGCCGGGAACGCGGCCCAGGTCCCACGGGTTGCGCGTGATCTGGTAGGCGGAGTTCTCGGTGGATGAGCCCATGGCGAACTCGTCCATGTTGGTCTTGCCGACCATTGGCATCCCCGCATCACGGCAGCGGCGGACGGCGGTGGCGTCGTACGGCGGGCGGAAGCCCTCGAGCATCTTCGAGCCGCAGGTGGTCTGGACGCCACGAGTGCAAAGGACGTCCTTGATGGCGATCGGGACACCGGCGAGGGGCCCGGGGTCCTCGCCCGCCGAGCGGCGGTCATCCACCTGCCGCGCCTGCTCCAGCGCCTCCTCGCGGGTGAGAGCGAGGAATGCGGCGACCTTCGGCTCGACCTCGTCTATCCGCGCGAAATGCGCCTCTGTAACCTCAACGGCCGAGACCTCGCCGGATGCGAGGCGCTCGCCGAGTTCGTATGCGGTCAGCTCATGCAGCTTCACGGTCATGCCTCCGTGGCGTGTGCGTGTAGGGGCTACTCCTCAACGGTGCGCGGGACTTTGAAGAACTCGTCCGCCGAGTCAGGTGCGTTCGCGACGACCTCTTCGGGAGTGAGCGACTCGCCGACCTGGTCCTCACGGTAGACATTGATCATCGGGATCACGTGGGATGTTCCCTGGATGGCATCGGTATTGACCGCCTGAAGCTTGTCGGCGTGTTCGAGGATGCGGCCCATCTCGTGCTGAAGGCGATCTATCTCCTCGCTGCTGAGTGCCAGTCGCGCGAGGGTGGAAACGTGTTCGACGACGTCGCGTGCAACATCGGGCATGGGGATAGCCCTCCCGGACGGGAATGCGTGGAGTGTCCTGGGCAATCTTATCAGGCGAGAACCGGAGCGTCAACCTGGGGGGAACTGCGGGCCGTGCTCAAGTGCACCGAACGAAGAGGGGCGACCTCGCGAGGTCGCCCCTCTTTAGCGCTGTGCCGGGTAGCCCTAAGGCATCATGGCCACCAGAACTGGGTGGTGTCGTGGGTGTTCCCGCGGTCGCCCTCAATGGTCGTCCGGTTCATCCACTTGGCGTGGCCATCGAAGAAGGCCACGTTGACGCCATCGTTGTGCCGGATGTCGATGCGGGCGGGGCCAGTCAGGCCATAGGTCGCGTTCGCCGGGTCGACGACGAAGGTGTAGTACGCGGGGTAGCACACGTAGTACTTACAGTCGGCAAACCAGATGGTCTGGGCTGGCCTCTTGAGGTCCGCCATACTGAGATATCGATAGAAGTAGGTGGTCTCGTAGTTCATTCCGTACCCGAGGCTGCTGTCGTAGGCGGGCGTGCCGTCGGTCTGGGCGCTCAGCGAGTAGCCGCTCATGGACGGACATGTGAAGACCTGGAGGTTCCGGACGTAGGGGTACACCTGCTGATGCCACATGTAGTAGGGTGCGGGCCACGGCCAGACTGGATCCGGATTGTTGCGGCGGCCGGCGATGTGTCCGAAGAGAGTCTCGTCGTAGTCCTGCACGTACATCACAGCGCCCAGTCCAATCTGCTTCAGGTTACTGAGGCAGCTCGTCTGCCTGGCCTTCTCCCGCGCCCGGGCGAACACCGGGAACAGGATCGCCGCCAGGATGGCGATGATCGCGATCACGACCAACAGTTCGATCAGAGTAAACCCTCGACGCATGACTTATCGCTCCTTCTCACGTCGAATAAGGGTCAACGCGACATGCGATTCGACAAAGCGTGCGAAACTCCTTCTTTCCTTAAGGAAAAAATGTGCGAGTTGTCTACAGTGGGTGACCCAGGGACGCCTGCTTCCGTAGCGGGGGCGGCTGCCGGCAGAAATCAGAAGACCCCGCGAACGAATCGGCGGGGTCCGGTCAGGCTATCGCTGATGACGGGCAGGATGCCCGTCGCTAGCAACGACCAAGGCTAACGGATGGCGGCTACCGCACGAACTCGATCCAACCGGCTTCTGCGAGGGGCTCGAGGAAGACCTTGATGCGCGAGACATCCTCAGCATCCACCGGGCGCGCCGGGAAGAGCATCCGGCGGCTGATGAGCCCCTGCAACTCCTGCGCGGTCTTCATCGCGCCGACGATCGAGCCGATATTGCGCGTGCCGGGCTCCGCCACGAAGAAGTAGGGGAAGGCCGCGTTGACGACCTCCTGCAGCTCCTTCGTGCGCGCCAGATCGCCCGCGCGTCCGGCCTCCAGCAGCGCCACGAAGAGCTTTGGGCAGGCGTTGGCCATGCCCATCACCGCGCCCTGGTAGCCCATCAGCGCGGACATGCCGAGAAGCTGTTCGGAGCCCTGCATGATAACGAAGTCATCTCGGCCAGCGAGTTCGTTCACGAGGTTTACCCCGCGCTCGATATTGCCGGTGCTGTCCTTGATGCCGATGATCCGCTCGTGCTCGGCAAGCTCAAGGACCGTATGCACCTCGAGCGGGTTGTCCGCGCGCGCCGGGATGTCGTAGATGACCAGTGGCACCGCAGCGGCCTCCGCAAGCGCCACGAAGTAGTCGCGAAGCTGGGCCTGGGCGTAGAGGAAGTAATAGGGGCAGGTCGCTACGATGGCGTCGGCGCCGATCTCCGCCGCGCGGTCGGCCTGGATGAGGCTCTCCTTGAAGGAGGGCGACGACACCCCCGCGAGGAGCGGAATGCGCCCGCCGAGCGCGTCTGCGCAGGCGTCGATCGTCTCGAAGCGCATCTCGCGCGTGAGCGCCGCGCCCTCGCCGGAGGAGCCGAGGGCGAAGATCGCTGTGCAGCCCGCGTCGATGAACCAGTCCATGAGGCGGGCCACGCCCTCACGGTCAATCGCATCATCGTCAGTCAGCGGCGTAGTGGTCGGAGGAACGATACCCTTGAGATCGCTGGCCTGCAGCATGACGGCGACGCCTCCCTCGTGAATCCGCGAGCACACCGGCAACATACCGCCGCGGGGGAAGCGTGTCAAGGGAACTCGCGTGCGAGGCAGGTCCCGAGGGGCGCCGCGGCTAATCTGCATGCACGACGTGATGCGCTCAGCACACATGGACAGCTCGACTGTAACCGAGAGCGTAGAGGACGCCTGGAGCCGGACTCGGACGCTGCTTTTTGAGGGCGACATTGGCCGGTGGTTCAAGTACGCGTTCATAGCGATGCTCGGTGCCGCCACGACAGGGGGCTCGACGAGCCTGAATCTCTCGCCGCCGATGGGACCGGGAGGCGGCGCAGAGGACGGGACCGGGAGCGGCTGGAGCCCCGAGCAGGTTGGCCCGGAGGCGCTGGGAGTGCTCAAGGCTATCCTTGAGTGGCTGACTGCGAATCTCGCGTACGTCGTCATGCTCGTGATCGGGATTGCGGTGCTCTGGCTGGTCGTGGGACTGGCGGTTGTGTATGTGCGCAACGTCTTCCGGTTCATCTTCGTGGAGGCGGTCGCGGCGCGCCTGGAGCCGGCGATCGGCGAATCATTCGGTCGCCATGCGCGGCGCGGGCTCACGCTGCTGCTGTGGAAGCTGATACTCGGCCTCGTGCCGCTGCTGCTGATCGTCATCGCGCTGGTGCCGATGATCGGGAGCATCGGCCTCATCGCCAGCGGCGACGAGGCCGGGCTGACGGCCGGCATCGGAAGCATTGTTGCCGTCGTGGGCCTCATCGTCTTCGCGCTCCTTCTGCTGCTGCTGGGACGGGCGCTGACCGAGGACTTCCTCGTGCCCGCTATGTACGCGCGCAGATGCGGCGTGGTTGAGGGCTGGAGCCACGTTGCTCGCGCCTGGCAGGGCTCGCTTGGCAACGTGATTCTGTTCTACCTGCTGAAGATCGCGCTTGGCATAGCCGCGGGGATTGTCACAGGCATCGCAGGCCTTGTCTCGACGGTGCTGCTCGTGATTCCCGCGATCAGCCTCGGCGCGATCGTGGCGCTGATCGTGCGGGCGGAGATCCCGGCGACGACGGCGGTGCTGACCTTCGGCGGGCCGGCGATCGTCGCGATCATACTCGGGGGCACAGTGTACGCATACCTGCTGAACGTGGTGCTGTTGCCCGTGGGCGTCTTCTTCCAGGCATACTCGCTGTCCTTTGTGGGCCGGCTTGATGCCTCACTTCGCACAATCTGACGCTGTCGCACCATGGAGGTGCGCGTATGGAGACCTATGGCATCTGGATAATCGTGGGGGTTGTCGCGCTGATCATTGATCTGCTCTCCGCGACGATGTTCATGCTGTGGGTGGCGGGCGGGTGCTTCATTGCAGCAATCGTCGCGGCGGTGATTCCCGACGTGCAGTGGCCCGCATGGGCGGCATTCGTCGTGAGTACATCGGTCCTGCTGTACTTCGGCCGGCCCCTCGCCCGGCGTTTCCAGCAGCAGGGTCTGGTGCCCTCGAACGTGGATGCGCTGATCGGGCAGGATGGCATCGTGTTGGAGATGATCGACCCGGTGCGCAACTCCGGCCGAGTGCGTGTGCGATCGGAGGAGTGGCGGGCGCGGGCGGATCGGCAGATCGCTGTCGGCGAGCGTGTCTGCGTGGTGGCGGTGGAGGGTGCCACCGTCCTCGTCACCCCGTGGGAGCCGAGGACTTCGCATGCTGAGAACGCACAAGAAGGTAGTTGATCCGGGCACCGGCGGGAACGAAAACGTGATCGGCGCGGGTCGTTAAGGAGGCAGCGATCGATGATGACCGTGGTATGGATCGTGCTGGGCGTGCTGGCCGTGATCCTCCTTAGCCAGGCCATCTTTGTCGTGCGGCAGTATGAGCGCGGGGTGGTCGCCACGCTCGGGAGATACGCGCACACCGCGGACCCGGGTCTGACGTTCATCCTGCCCTTCGTTCAGACGCTGGAGAAGGTGGACATGCGCGAGACGGTGCTTGATGTGAACCCGCAGGAGGTCATCACCGAGGATAACGTCGTCGTCACCGTGGACGCGGTGATCTACTACGAGGTCACGGACCCGTTCCGCCGGGTCTACAACGTGACCGACTTCCGCCTCGCCGCCACGAAGCTCGCGCAGACGAACCTGCGGAACGTCATCGGTGATCTGGAACTCGACGAGACGCTCACCTCGCGCGAGACGATCAACGCGCAGCTCCGGGCGATTCTCGATGACGCCACCGACAAGTGGGGCGTGCGCGTGACCCGCGTGGAACTGCAGCGGATCGACCCGCCGCGCGACATCACCGAGGCGATGAGCCGGCAGATGAAGGCCGAGCGGAACAAGCGCGCGGCGATCCTCGAGGCTGAGGGCGTGCGGGAATCGGCGATCCTCGAGGCTGAGGGTCAGCGGCAGGCCGCGATCCTCAGCGCAGAGGGCCAGGCGCAGGCGATCCGCGAAGTCGCCGACGCCGAGCGCTTCCGCGAGATCGCGGTCGCCGAGGGCCAGGCGAAGGCCATCGTCAACGTCTACAGCGCGATCCACGAGGGCAACCCGACCCACGATCTGTTGGCGATCAAGTACCTGGAGACGCTCCAGCGAATGGCGAACGGGCAGGCGACCAAGATCTTCCTGCCGATTGAGGCGAGCGGGGTGCTGGCCGGGATCGCAGCGATGGGCGACGCCTTCGAGGAAGGCCGCATGACCGCACAGGGCGGCGCGGGGCAGTAGCGCGTGCCGAAGGAGGGAGGGTGCCTACGATGAGGACTCTGCTGATCCTGGCCTGCCTCGCGGGGCTCTCCGCCTGCGCGATGGCGGAGACGGTGACGCTGACGGTCACGAACCCGCTCGACCAGGCGCGGCCGAGGGCCATCTGCGTCGGGCCGGCGTCGCTGCTGGGCGATGATGTGCGACCGGGCGCGTACACCGCGGCCTCGAGCAACGGGCAGATGGTCGCCGTGCAAGTGGACGACCTCAACGCCGACGGTCGCGCTGACGAGATGGCAGCGGTGCTCGATCTCCGGCCGCAGCAGACCGCCTCGCTCTGGGTTGATCTCGCGAGGCCATGGGGCGGCCCCGACGGCGCCGACGTCCGCCTGTCATGGCGCTATGAGGGCTACGCGGCGCTGGAGACCGACAGGATGACGGCGGGGCTCTACGGCATCTACGCACCAACGGGCTTCACGCCATCGCTGCAGTGGGATGTCTACGGCAAGCGCCCGGACGCGTGGCGGCTGTCGCTCGACGAGCTTGAGAGCGTCAACTACCACGCGGACAACCCAGTGGCCGTGGACTACCTGCTCGTGGCGAACAGCATGGGCCTCGGTGGGCCCACGATCGGCTCCGGGCGGCCGGTGGCGGTGACCAACGGCGACTACACCTACCGGGTGCTGTGCAATGGCCCGGTGCGGGCAGGGCTGGAGGTTCGTGTGACCGGGTGGGGGACGCCTGAGGGCGGCCGCTACGATGGCACGATCGGCTACCTCGTCTACGCCGGGCACGACTTCATCGACGCGACCTTTGCAGTGACGGAGCGGCAGCCTTCGGGTGAGGCGTTCGGCCTCGGAGCGCGCCGCATCCCGCATGTTGAGGCATTCGTCGGAGACGCGAAGGCCGGCGTCCTCGGGGTGATGGGCCGGCAGGAGGGGATCGTGGGGAAGACCGGTCTCGCGGTGCTCTTCGAGCCGGAGCGGTTCCTGCGCTGGGGCGTTGAGGAGGAGCCGACGGACGCGTACATCGTCTACCTCACGCCAAGCGACGAGGGCGGAGCGGATGTCTACCGCGCGCGCCTGGTCGGCATCTGGAGCGAGGGCGGTATCGCGACCGAACACACGATGCCGCGGCATCTGCTGGATCTGGCCGCGCGGATGAACGAGCCGGTTGAGGTGAGCCGTTAGCCGCAGCACACGTGGATAGACAGGAAACCTGATGATACTGCGCAAGGGGAGACGAAACGATGAAGATTGGCATTCGCAACGGATCGATGGGCTTTCCGGAGATGGCGGAGCTGTTCGAGCAGGCTGCGCAGATCGGCTTTGATGGCGTCGAGCTGGACATTCGGCCGGCGTGGGAGGACGAGCCGGTGATGTCCGCTCAGGGCCGCGCGGAGATCAAGCGGCTCTCGGAGGAGACGGGCGTGGAGGTGCCGTCGCTGTGCATCGGCGCGCTCTGGACCTACAGCCCGGCGGCCACCGATCCGGATACGCTGGAGATGTCGCGCCGCATCATTCGCGAAGGCATCGCGGCTGCGGCCGATCTCGGCTCGAAGTGGATCCTCATCCCGGTCACGCCCTCGGACGAGGAGATCACGCACGAGGAATGCCAGCGGCGCTGGATTTCCGAGATGCGCGACGCCGCCGTGGAGGCTGAGGCGGCCGGGATCGTCCTCTGCCTCGAGAACGTCGGGCGAGGCTGCGGGAAGTCCGCGGAGGACCTGCTGGCGCTCGTTGGCGGCATAGACAGCGCCGCCGTGCGCACCTACTACGACCCGGGCAACGCCTGCGCGTTCGGGCATGACGCGGTCGAGGAGATCCGGGCGCTGGCGGAGTACATAGGCGTGGTGCACATCAAGGACCGCGAGGCGGACCTGCTCGGCCAGGGCATCGTGGACATCCCCGGCTGCGTGGATACGCTGCGCGAGGTCGGCTACAACGGCTGGCTGGTCCTTGAGACGCCCGCGACGGATGATCCGCTGGAGGCCGGGAACTTCAACCTCGCGTACCTGCGTGATGTGGTGGACTGAAGAAGGTGAGCACGATGAGGGGGATTCCGTGCTTCGGGGCGGCCTGCTGATGCAGTTCTCGCCGGAGTTGGAGTGCCTGGCGGAGTTCGATCTGCGCAGCGAGCGGGAGAAGCAGCAGCCGCAGGTGCGGGTGCGGCCGGCGCCGGGAGCGCCGCCCGCCGGACCAGGAGGTCCCCAGCCACCCGGGCCGCCTCCGCCGGAGTGAGGGGGCGGATGGCAGCCTCGACATATGCGAAGCGGGCGAGATGACTGACATCTCGCCCGCTTCCCGTTCTGCGTCAGGAGTGAGGCAAGTTCAGCCGTGCCACCCTCCGCGCGCGGCAACGATCCCGTAGATGATGCTGTCCGTGAGCGCCTGCCAGCTTGCCTCAATGATGTTCGGGTGCACGCCCACGGTCCCCCAGGTGTCCCCGTTGCTGCTCATCTGCAGCAGGACGCGGACGGCGCCGCTCGTGCCGCCGGTGGCATCGAGCACACGCACCTTGTAGTCCACGAGGTGCATGCGCGCGATCTCCGGATACTCCTCCATGAGCGCCTTGCGCAGAGCCACGTCCAATGCGTTGACCGGGCCATCGCCCATCGCGGCCGTGTGCACCGAAGTCGCCGAGCCGGGCAGGCGAAGCTGCACCGTCGCCTCCGCGAACGGCTCCTCCTCCTCGCTGTGCTTGCCCATGATCACGCGGAAGCCCTGCAGCTCGAAGAGGCCGAACTCCTCGCCGAAGACGCGTCGCGCCAGCAGCTCGAAGGACGCCTCGGCGGCCTCATACTCGTAGCCTGCGTGCTCGCGCTCCTTCACGAGCGCCAGCACATCACGCAGCCGCGGGTCCTTGCGGTCCACATCCGGGTAGACATGCGCGAGCTTGTGCAGGATGGTGCTGCCGCCGGAGTAGTCGGAGACGAGGATGCGCCGCTCGTTGCCGACCACCTCGGGCTCCACATGCTCGAAGCTCGTGGGCGTCTTGAGGACCGCGTTCACGTGCATGCCGCCCTTGTGCGCGAATGCCGCCGCGCCGACGTAGGGCGCGCGCTCGTCGTGCGGCACCAGCGCCACCTCATCCACCCAGCGCGAGAACTCGGTCAGCTCTGACAGCATCCCCTCGGGCAGCGCCCGCACGGCGGTCTTCAGCTCGAGGTTCGGGATGACCGTGCACAGGTTCGCGTTGCCGGCGCGCTCCCCGTAGCCGTTGATGGTGCCCTGCACCTGCCCCGCGCCGGCCTCGACGGCCATCTGCGTGTTCGCGACGGCCATGCCGGAGTCGTTGTGGCAGTGGATGCCGATCGGCACCGCGAAGCGCTCAACGACCTCGGCCGTGATGTCGCGCACGAAGGAGGGCATCGAGCCACCGTTGGTGTCGCAGAGGACCAGCGCCTGCGCGCCGCCCCGCTGTGCGGCCTCGAGGCATGCCAGCGCGAACTCGCGATCGGCGCGGTAGCCGTCGAAGAAGTGTTCCGCGTCGAAGAAGACCTCCGCACCGCTCTCGCGCAGGAAGGCGCAGCTATCCTCGATCATCCGCAGGTTCTCCTCGACGGTGGCGCCGAGGACATCGGTGACGTGCAGGTCCCAGCTCTTGCCGAAGATGGTGATCGTGGGCGCGCCGCTGTCCACGAGGTAGCGGAGCTGCCCATCGTCCTCCGGACCGATGCCGGGGCGGCGGGTGCTGCCGAACGCCGCGAACTTCGCGCACTGCCACTGGATGTCGCGCGCGCGCTCGAAGACCTCGCGATCGCGGGGCGCGGTCTCGTTCGGCCAGCCGCCCTCGATGTAGTCGAAGCCCATCGCGTCCAGGCGGCGGGCGATCCGCAGCTTGTCGTCCACGCTGAGGGAGATCTTCTCCGCCTGACAGCCGTCGCGCAGCGTTGTGTCGTAGAGCTGGACTTTGCGCATCTGCATCTGCCTCACCCTTTGTTTTGTGCACGGGCGCAACATCAGTGGCCGTGGCGCCGGGAGCGGGAGGCAGAACGCAAAAAGAGTCCGCCTCCGTTCAGAGGCGAACTCGCAGTGGGAGTCCGTGGTACCACTCTGATTGGCTCTCGCGAGCGAGACACGCGCTCGTGAGCAGCCCGCTCTGCCGGCACGGGCCGCAGGATCGTGAGCGATCTCATTGCGCCGATGCCGTCTACCCGCTAACGGAGGTGACCCGGCGGAGTCTACCGGGGAGGCGGCTGGCGCCTCCGCCCTTTCGGTCCGCGGCTCAGGGGTGATTTTCGCCGCAGTCAGAGCCCACCGGGCTTACACCGTCCCCGGCTCGCTGGGAGATCGTTTCGTGCGGTTGACAGGCCGGAAAGCCTATCCTACGCACGATTGACAGGCTGGAAAGCCTGTCCTACGTTCTCCGGGATGACGTGCGGGTACTCGTCCCCGTCATCGCCTCTACTATGTTGGCGGAGATGATAGCAGAACCTGACTGTCGGTGCAAGCGACTCAGGCCGGTGATGTCGGGGACACGGTCTGGCGCGTGCTGATTGCGTGCCAGAGGAGAAGGGCGCCGGTGACCAGGAAGTAGGCGCCGATAGCCCATGCGGCGGCCACAATGCCCGCGCCGGGCCAGGCGAGGAGCACGAGGCCGAAGAGAACTGAGACCGCGCCCACGATCCACAGGGCCGTCACGTCGGCGCCCAGACTGCGCGCCGCAGCAGCGCCCAGAAGCTCAGTGACGCCGGTCACGATCACCCATGCGGCGATCAGCCAGATCATGATCGTCGCCACGAACGCCGGCGCCAGCAATGCCGCGAGACCGATCGCGAGAGTCAGCATGCCGCTGCCGAGCGAGACGCCCCACCCGACCACGCGCGTCATGAGCGGCAGGAGGATCATCGCCAGGCCGATGGCGACCACGAAGGCGCCGATGAGCATCACCAGCGCCTCGGCGCTCTCCTGCGGCCAGACAATGAGCATCAGCCCCAGCACGATGCCGAGAAGCCCCCGGACCAGCGCGATCCACCAGATGCGTGACGCCATCAGCGTACCTCCTGCACTGCACTGCGTACTCAGAGGAGTACTACGACATGACGAGCCGCTTTCCCTGCTATTGACGGTGGTTGCATTGGCGGGTACAATGGAGCAAGCGGCGATGGAGTTCGCCGCGGCGGCCGCTGAGGCGCCGGAACCACCGGGCTCCCGGTTGATGACTCCTGCTGAGCAGATCCGGCAGGGGTCGCTTTGTGTACGCTCCCTTGCGTGCGGCTCCGGGCTGGGTCCGGAAGCGGACGCGGAAGGAGTAGGTTAGGTGAGTCTGGAAATAGCGCTTGTGGCTCTTGGCGGCGGAATCGGTGCGCTGGTGCGCTACCTCACGGCGCTGATAACCGCTCGGCTGTGGGGCGAGACCTTCCCGTGGGGGACCCTGGCGGTGAACCTCGCGGGCTGTTTCTTGATCGGTGTGATCTATGCGTTCGGCGTGGAGGCGGGCGCTGTGGGTCCGCGGGCGAGGCTGTTCGTCATGACGGGCCTGCTCGGCGGGTTCACGACCTTCTCGACCTTCAGTCTCGAGACCTCGACGCTGCTGATGCAGGGAGCCGGCTGGGAGGCAAGCCTCAATCTTGTCGGGAACGTAGTGGGCGGTCTCATGCTTTTCATGGCCGGGCTGATCATTGGGCGCATCCTTACGTGAGGCGGAGGGGAAACTGGTGACGGTACCGTACCACGTCATAGAGATCTTCACGAGCGAGGAGGCGCGCTCGGAGGGGAAGCCGATTGCGGACGCTGTTATCGATCTGCTGCGCCATGTCCGCATCGCGGCGCGCTGCTTCGTCTCCCGCGGTCAGGCCGGCTACTACGAGAACGGTGAAGTCGCCAGTGCGCGGCTTGAGGTGCTTTCGTCGAACCTGCCTCTGAAGATCGAGGTGATCCTCCCGGCGCCTGAGGTGGAGCGCGTCCTCCCGCAGATCATCGAGATCGTCACCGACGGGATCTTGGTGGTCGAGGAGACACGTGTGGTGAGCCACCGTTCGCGCTACCGGCTCATTCCACGCCAGTTGCTCGTGCGCGATATCATGGCGACGCCCGCCGTAAGCGTTGGCCGCAACACTCCCGTTAGCGAAGTCGTGAACATCCTCCTCCGCGAGGAGTTCAACGCGCTCCCCGTGGTTGACGATGCGGGCAAACCCGTGGGGATCGTCACCCAGGGCGACCTCATTCGCCGAGCTGATATGCCGGTGCGGCTGGGGCTGCTCTCGCAGCTCGACCACAGCATGGTCTCCGACTTCCGAGAGCGGGCTGCGCAACTGCCTGCAGGAGACGTCATGACCTCGCCGCTCCGGACAATCCGCTCGAATGAGGCCGTATCGCGGGCGGTCGAGGTCATGCGCAAGCACGAGCTCAAGCGCCTGCCCGTCACTGGCGAGGATGGCCGGCTCACCGGGATGATCACCCGGCTGGACATCTTCCGCACCGCGGTGTCGCACCCACCACTTGAGGCTGGCGGCCCCGAGCCAGTCTACGTTGACTGGAACGGCGTTCCTCGCGTGCGTGACTGCATGCGCAGCGAGATGGGCGCCGTCACTCCCGAGACCTCGCTCGATGAGGTCCTCCGCACGCTGGATGAGCGGAGCGTACAGCGTCTTGCGGTGGTCGACGCTGAGAACCGGCTGCTCGGCCTGGTGACCGACAAGGACATCCTCGCCGCGCTTGATCCGCAGCCGGAGGGCACCATGCGCGCTATCATCGCGCGACTGCCGATCCCCGGGCTGCCGCGGCGCCCGACTGAGCGGATCAGCCTCTCCACGACAGCAGGCGAGATCATGAAGACCGACCTGATCACCATCGGCGAGGACGCGAACCTCGAGGGGGCGTTACGCCTGATGCTGCAGCACTCCCTAAAGCGCCTCCCGGTCCTGGACCCCGAGGGGCACTACAAGGGCATGATCAGCCGCAATGACCTCCTGAGGCTCAGCGCGCGCACCTGAATCGGCTGGCCGGCTCACCGCTCGATGAAGGCGGCCGGGTCGATGACCAGGCCCGCACCCTCAGCTGCGGGCGAGTCCGGGTCGAAGCAGATCACGTCCTCCCCGACGCGCACCGTGTTGTCATCTATTCGCGCGATCTGCGGGATCTCGTCGCCGGGCGACTGCGGATAGACCACCGCAAGGAAGCGCCACTGAGCCTCCGGCTGCGTGTTGCTGATCCACAGGTTGTGCCCCTCGATGATCTCGCCCACAAGCTGGGGCCGCCAATCCTCGCCGGTGATCGGATTCACGCGGCCCATCAGCCCCTGCCGGTCGTCGAGCGTGAGATCCCGCGGGCGGGAGATCTCCTGCAGCCGCACCGGCACGTCGCCCACGGTGTAGTCAATCGCGAACGAATCCTCGTCGAACTCCAGCGGATCGTCTGACAGGATGTGCCAGGGCCAGGTGAAGGTCGCTGGCTGCGAGCAACGCAAGTCGTCGAAGATCACGAAGTAGCGATCGCGGATGAACAGCACGTGGCGCACGTAGCTCTCGAGGTAGGGGAGAGCGCGCTCGGTGTAGGGTGCGCCTAGCGGCAGGCTCCAGCGGCTGAAGTTGCCGGGCTCCTTCGGGTAGCAGAGCGTCGGATCGGCGGCGAAGTAGACGTAGCGGCCGCCATCGGCGAGTCGGCCCTCGGCATGGCCGGTGATGTGGCCATACGCCGGGAACCGCATTCCGGCTGATGGTTGCGCCTGCCCGAGGCCGTCCACGAGCACCACGTTGTGGCTCATCGTGTGATAGGCGTACGCGTCGCCATTGGCCGAGGTACCGCCGCCGTGGTTGAGCATCTGGCCGTAAGCGTGAAGCTGCACGGAGCCGTCGGAGTTGAAGGAATGTGAGTAACCTCCGCGCGGCCGGCACTGCAGGATGAGCCCCGCGCCCTCGGCGTAGGTCGCCGGATCGCTCGGCGGGCCGCTCGCGGCCATGGCCCATCCGGCGATGTCGAAGACCGCCGATCTCTCGGCCTCCGGCACGGCCTGAGGCTCTTCGTAGTACATGGGCAGAGCGTACTCAGTCCACGGGCGCCAGGCGTTCGCCTCGCCGCCTCCGTAGCTCCGCCAGTTGTGGAGGAAGCGGCCATCGCCGGTGAAGTATGCGAGCTTGCGGAAGGTCGCAAGGTGGTTACCGCGCGAGGCATTGGCCTGGTTGCCCCAGGCGTGGTGGTCCATGCCTACCGGGATGATCCTCCGCAACCACTCTCCGAGCCGCGAATAGTAGGGGTTGCGGCCGAGATCAGCGTCGGGCAGCGCTGTGTCGAAGTAGAGCGACGCATTCGTCAGCCACCGGTTCTTGGAGGAACCGTAGCCGGCCCCCTCGTTCCACGCCTCATCGAAGCCAAAGCCGCAGGTGACGCCGATGATGTAGTTGAGCACCAGGTCGAACCACCGCCGGCCGATCTCCGAGTGCTCGTAAAGGACCAACCCGCATACCGCGGTGTCCATCGCCGCCTCGAACTGATGGCTGGAGATCTGCCCGGCCATCCCGCCGTTCACGCGCGCGGGCGGCCTGACGGTCTCCGCCGAGGCCTGCCGTGTGCGATACCAGCCGCGCACGAACAGCGCGCGCGCATCGCCGGTCTCGATGGTCTGGCTCCAGGCGCCACGATCGGTGGCGGCCGGCGCGGTGACCGACACCGCCGGACGGCCGTCCGGGCCGCCGGTCGGCTCCCAGAGAACGCTTCCGTTCGTGCCATAGCCGCTGGTGGACCAATCTGCCGGGCGCCCGTCGGCGGCCTCAGAGAAATCGCCATTGCGCAGCAGGTTCGGCGCGTCGGGCGTTGCGCTAATGCTGAGGTCAGCCCACCAGACGGTCCCGGCCCAGTAGTAGTTGAAGGGCTCGACGACCACGCCGGTAGCGCCCTCCGGCACCTCGATCTGCAGGTCGAACTGCTGCCACTCCTCGGAGGGTCCGAGAGTGGGGCGTGCCGCAGCGCCGTCGCCCGGCCGCCACGTGAGGCGCAGGAGCGCGCCGCTGCCGGCGGTCTGTGAGGCCCCGCGCGACCAGGAGAAGTTGTTCATCACGTGATCCACGCGCCACTCCAGCGAGGCGATCATGACCGCACGCTGCTCCTCGGTCAGGTCCTCATAGAGCCAGTCGAAGAGAAGCGCGAGGAACTCGTTGCCCTGCGTGGCGTCCTCAGCGCCATCGCCACCGAGGCCCTCGGGGGATGCGCGGCCACCCGGGGGGTAGCTCGCCCACGTCACCGCGCGCTCGACGACGCCAGCGTAGCGCGCATCGCCGGTGATCTTCCACACGAAGGCCACCGTCGCGAGGTCACTGGCGATCGTGTAGAACGCCTGCGTGGGCTCCTCCGAGCGGTCGTTCTCGGGGAAGTCACTCCACCAGCCGGTGCCGAGCACGGCGTCTGCACGCGAGCGCATCGTGGCGAGCATCTCGGCCGAACCCGCGTCAGTGTCCGCCAGCGCGCGCAACTCATTCATCCGATCGCCCCGCAGCAGCACGCGCGGGTGTCCCATCGCCGCGAGATCCGGCTCGGCGAGCGCCGCGCGATCCCACACGGTCGCGTCAGCCGCGATGGTGAAGCTGCGCGTGTCGCTCCAGAGCTCCTGCTCGGTGCCGACGTCGTAGCCGACGCGCCAGTACCAGGTCGCCTTCGGGTTCAGCGCGGGCAGCGTGTTCAGGAAGTTGAACTCGCAGGTCACGTCCACGACCGGCGCCTCAAAGCGCTCGTTGTCGGCGATTTGCAGCGTGAAGAGGTGCGCGGCGTCGCCGATCTCCTCGGGGAAACGCGCGTTGTAGGGCCAGCTCACCCGTGGCGGATTGAGGTCCACGACCTCCCCGTTGGCCGGGCGCCAATTCACGTAACGCGACCACTCGCTGCGCGGATTGACGGGCACCACCGACTCCGCGCCGATGCGGATTGGTTCGGCGCATAGAGGCTGAATGTAGACTGCGAGACCGCAGAGTAGTATGAGCGCGCGCATGATGGTGGCTCCTGATTGGGGCGTAGGCGCTGACAGCTGCTGGTTCCCGCTTGGCCGGGGCATTCCTCCCGGCTGCGGTTCACGAACCGGGTACGGATACCACCGGCCGCATACCTTTCCGGATCTCCCCCCAGAAGGTCACACTGTGATGATCTCGCTACTTTCTACACCAGTATACCCGAGTGTTGCCACAAGCTTAAGTTATCCTATCGTGCAGTAGCTACAACAATCCGCTCAGTTTGTTGACTCTCGACATCCCTTCTACTACCATGAGGCGGCCTGCAGTGATTTTCGCCTGAGGAGGGGAAGCGATGCGCTTCCAACGAGGCTTCACCCTGATCGAACTGCTTGTGGTCATCGCGATCATCGCGATTCTGGCGGCGATCCTGTTCCCGGTGTTCGCCCGGGCACGGGAAAAGGCGCGCCAGACCTCGTGTCTCAGCAATGTGAAGCAGCTTGGTCTGACACTGATGATGTATGTGGCCGACTATGACGACGTGTTCCCGGCCGCGTATGACTACGTCTCCACCCCGACTGACGCCCGGTTCTGGTATGTCCAGGCTGAACCATATGTCAAGAACATGCAGATATTCGACTGCCCTTCGGTCAAGGTCGATACGGCGCCTGAGTATGGCGTCAACTCGGCGGTCTGTCGTCTCGATGCTACGGCCCGGGTTGCACTGGCTGAGATCAAGAAACCCGCCAGTGTCATCCTCGTCGGGGACGCCCGGACCTACTACTTTGACTGGACCCATCTGGTCACCCCTTACATCCACTGCTACGTTCCCAGCACCGCGTGTGGGCGTGATCCGCTGGACTACGACTTCCAAGGTCACGCCGCCCGGATCGCCGACTGGCAGAGCAGGCACATCGATGGATTGAACCTTGGCTACTGCGACGGCCACGCGAAGTTCGCCACCGGGCAGTCGCTGATGGACCGTCCCGAATACTGGAATCCCTACGCCCAGTGAGGGCTGTCAAGCGCTTAGGGGCTGACAGGACAACCAGGCCCCTTTCCGCACGCCTATGCGTTACACACATCAGTGATGCAACGGGCCGGATGCCGTCCTGGAGGGGCCGCCCGAGCGTTCGCTGCTTGCAGCGGCGCGAGGAGCGGCCCCGCCACGACACGGCAACGACCGCGCCGGGCAAGATGCGTGCAATGCACAGCCGCACGCGGAGGGGGGCCGGTTCTCGCTCATCGTTCGCATAGGCTCCCGCTCTCCGTGGAGGCTCAGGCGACGACACGCGATGCCGCTTGCACGTTGACGGAGGCCTTCCCGCCTGATACCATGCCCCCATGACGATCCCACTCGCGAGAGGCAGTACCGGCCTGTGACAGACGAACGCGCGCAGAGGCTCCCTGCGGAGGACGACCCGATCGAGGAGATGGCGCGGCTGCGGCTGGCCATCCTCGAGCAGGTAGGCAGGGCCATCGTCGGCCAGGAGCGGGTCATTGAGGACCTGCTGATCGGGCTGTTCGCGCGCGGGCACTGCCTCTTCATCGGCGTGCCGGGCCTCGGGAAGACGCTGCTGGTGCACACGGTGGCGCGGGCTGTCGCGCTCGAGTTCTCACGCGTGCAGTTCACGCCGGACCTGATGCCGTCTGACATCACCGGCACCGACATCCTCGACAGCGACCCCGACAGCGGCGAGCGCTGCTACCGCTTCGTCCCCGGACCGATCTTCACGAACGTGCTGCTCTCTGACGAGATCAATCGCGCCCCACCCAAGACCCAGAGCGCACTGCTTCAGGCGATGCAGGAGCGGCAGGTCACGGCCGGCGGGCGCACCTACGACCTCCCGGACCCGTTCCTCGTGCTCGCCACGCAAAACCCGATCGAGCAGGAGGGCACATATCCTCTGCCGGAGGCGCAGCTTGACCGCTTCCTGCTGAGCGTTCACGTCGGCTACCCCGATCACGAGCAGGAGAAGCGGATCGTGGAGGAGACGACCTCCGCCTACGATCCGCAGGTTCGGCCGGTCGTGAGCGCGCGGCAGATCCTGAGCCTCCAGCAGGCGGTGCGCGAAGTGCCGGTCGGCGAGCACGTACTGGATTATGCGGTGCGGCTGGCGCGCGCCAGCCGGCCGGAGGACCCGGTGGCGCCGGAGTTCGTGCGCCGATGGGTAGCGTGGGGGGCCGGTCCGCGTGCTTCGCAGACGTTGGTGCTGACCGCGAAGACCCGAGCGCTGCTCTACGGCCGCCCGGTGCCCTCGATCGAGGACGTGCAGGAGATGGCGCGACCGGCATTGCGGCATCGGATCATCACGAGCTTCGCCGCCGAGGCCGAGGAGATCACTGGCGACCAGATCGTGGAGAGCCTGCTCGAGGCGGTGCCGGAGCCATGATGGACGCCGAGCAACTTCTCTCGGCGGGCGGCGTGGTTGTCAGGCGCGACCGGCACGGCACGCGCGTGCTGGTGCTGCACCACGCGAAGATGGATGAGTGGCGGCTCCCGAAGGGGAAGCTCAAGGCGGGGGAGAGCCTCGCGCAGACCGCTGAGCGCGAGGTGCGCGAGGAGACGGGGCTTGACCTGCCGGCCGGTCGCTACCTCGGGGTAACACACTACTTCTACCTGAACCCACGCGGAACCGGCGTCATCAGCAAGTTCGTGCACTTCTTCGAGATGGACGCGGGCGAGGGGCAGGTCGAGCTTGAGCCGACCTTCGATGATGCGAAGTGGCTCCCACCGAAAGAGGCTGCCGAGCGCCTGGATTGGGAGAACGAGCGGGAGATGGTCCTCCGCGCGACACAGTGGTGGTAGAGGCCGCGTCAGCGTACACGCGAAGAGGCGCCGGATGTCGACAGGCTCTGAGGCCTGTCCTGCACTGCGGCGCCTCGCTGCGTTAAGAGGAGAGGCTCACTCAGGAACGAACGGGATCAGTGCCATCTCACGCGCAACCTTGATGGCAGTCGCCAACTGAGCCTGGTGCTTGCGGCAGGTGCCTGTCTGACGCGCCTTGCGGATCCGAGCGTCATCGTCAAGGTAGCGCTTCAGAAGCGGCACGTTCTTCCAGTCCAGAATGTTCTCCCTGGGCGCCACGCAGAAGCGGCAGACCTTCTTCTTCCGGCCTCCGCCGCCGCCACCGGTACCTCCGCCGCCGCCGCGTCGCCCGCGGAATCCACCTTGCCTTGCCACGATTTGACCTCCCGATCAGCTTCACATCATGCGTTGCAGGAATATATCTTACAGAACGAGACGACTCACGTCAAGGCCGATCTGCCCGGAACGCGGCTCCACGCCTCGCTGCGGGCTTCCTCAGCGCATCTCGCCCAGGCGATCGAGGCATACCGCCGCCGCTGCCATGGCCGCGGTCTCGGTGCGCAGGATCCGCGGGCCCATGGTCACCAGCCTCACCCCGGCGTCGCGAGCAGCCGCTTCCTCTTCGAGATCGAAGCCGCTCTCCGGACCGATGAAGAGCGCGAGGCGCGCCGGCGGCTGCTCAGACAGCGCCTGCACGGCGTCACCGAGCGGCGGGGCATCGCTGCCTGCCAGGCCCGCTGATGGCATCAGGCCCGCCATGCCGGACGCGCGGAACTCTGCCAGGGCGTCCGGCCACGGAAGCGGCGCGGATACCTCGGGGATGCGCGTCCTGCCGCATTGCTTCGCGGCCTCCTCGACGATCCGCTGCCAGCGCTCGCGCTTGCGCTCAACGTCGGCGCCGGTGATCCGGACGATCGAACGGGCGGAGAGGACGGGCACAAAGCCGCTCACGCCAAGCTCGGTGCACATCCGCAGCGCGGTCTCGTAGCGCGGGCCGCGCGGGAGACCGTGGTAGAGCGTCAATGCCACCGCCGGCTCCACCCGCGCCTCGGCCGCCGGACCAAGCTCCGCCAGCAGTCGGCCCTCGGTGATGCTGACGATCGTGGCGGGGCGCTCGCGCGCGCGATCATCCACGACGAGGAAGGTGTCTCCGACCGACATCCGCAGGACGTGCAGCAGATGGTGGGCATCGGGCCCAGCCACCGAGGCCGTATCACCGCGGATCTGGGCGTCATCGAGGAATACGCGCGTCACGCCTCGTCGCTCCCGGCGACGGTGCAGACGAAGCCGATCCACTCGGCGCTCGGCCGCGGGACAATCTGTTCGAACCCGGCCTCCCGCAGCGCCTCGAGCACGAGCCCCTCCTGCTCGATGGGGATGCCGGTGCAGATGTAGGTGCCGCCGGGGAGGAGGAGTTCGCGGACCTGCGCGGCCTTCTGCGCGACGATCACCGGGTTGATGTTCGCGAGGATGAGGTCGAAGCCATCCTCCAGACCATCGAGGTTGTCCAATTCGCGCAGGGAGACGCTGTCGCTGACGTCATTTCGGGCCACGTTCTCCACGGCAACGCGGATCGCAGCCGGATCGCAGTCGATGCCAAGGACCTCGCCCGCCCCGAGCTTCGCGGCCGCGATCGAGAGTATCCCCGAGCCGCAGCCGAAGTCGAGCACGCGGTCGCCCGGGCGGAGTCTCTCCTGCATCTCGTGCAGGCAGATGCGGGTGGTCGGATGCTGGCCGGTGCCGAAGGCGAGGCCGGGGTCTATCTCGATGACCATGTCATCCGCACGCGCGGGCAGCTTCTCGGTTGGCCAGGCTTCCCAGGTGGGCTTGATGACGATGCGTCCGACGCGGACCGGCACATGATGCGCGCGGAAGACGGCGATCCAGTCCTCCTCGGGTACGACCTCTGCCTCAATCTCAGTGGCGCCGGCAAGGAGGTTCTCTGGCACAGCTTCGAGCGCGCGCACACGGCGCGTCGCGTCGGCGGTGGCCTCAGGAGAGAGGTACGGGCCCATGTAGCCTGTGATGTGGGCGCGTTCGCCCCTGTCATCGACGATGATGCCGTTGGGTGAGATCGCGAGCAGACTCGCGCCGATTGCCTCTGCGGCCTCAAGCGGGCAATGCACCGTGATGCGCACCCAGATGCGTCCTGCAGCCTCCGTCATGCTACGCCTCCCCACCGAGAACCTTGCGGATCCGCTCAAAGAGCCCGACGTGCTCGGTCGGCGTGATGTCCTCCCCGCGCCGGAGTGCAAGCTCCATCAGGAGTTGCCGCTGTTCCTCATCGAGATTGGTGGGCGTCACCACGCGCAGGTTGATGATCTGTCGACCGCGCCGGCCACCATGCAGCGGCGGCAGCCCCTGTCCATCGAGCTGCGCCCGGTCACCGGTCTGCGCGCCGGGGCGTATCTGCACCTGCGTCTCACCGGTGAGTGTTGGCACGGTGATGGTGTCGCCCAGCGCAGCCTGGGAGAAGCTGAGGTCGAGGTCCATCACGAGATCGCGGTCGTGGCGCGTGAACACGGGATGCCGGTGCACACGCACGAGGACCAGCAGATCCCCGGGCACGCCGCCGCCGACGGGAACGTCGCCATGACCGGCCATGCGGATACGCTGGCCGTCCTGGATGCCCGGAGGGATGGCGACGAGGACCTTCTGCCGCGACTGCATGACGCCGCGGCCGCTGCAGTTCGCGCACGGATCGGTTACGATCGTGCCGCGCCCGTTGCATTCGTGGCAGGTGCTGGTCGTGGCCATGACGCCGAGGATGGTGGCGCGCTCGCGGGTGACGAAGCCCCTCCCGCCGCAGGTGCGGCAGGTTGTAGGGGCGGAGCCGGCCGCGGCGCCGGTTCCGCCGCACACCTCGCATTCGGTCTGTCGGGATACCTCGACGTCTGCCTCGACGCCCTCAAGCACGCCCTTGAGGTCTACCGAGATCTCGTAGTGCAGATCGGAGCCGCGCTCAGGGCCGGTGGCGAAGCCGCCGAAGGGCCCGCCCATGCCACCGAAGACCTGGCTGAAGAGGTCGAAGACGTCCACGGGCGCGCCGTTGCCGCTCGCGCCGTTCTCACCGTACATGTCATAGCGGCGCCGCTTCTCGGGGTCTGAGAGCACGGTGTAGGCATTGCTGATCTCTTTGAACCGGTCCTCGGCGCCGTCTTCCCTGCAGACATCGGGGTGGTACCGTCGCGCGAGGCGACGGTATGCAAGCTTAATCTCCTTCGGATCGCAGCCCCTGTTGACACCCAGCACCTGGTAGTAGTCCGCTGACACGCCCTGCGTCCCCTTCCAGTCGTGAGCTACAGTTCGAACTCAGGAACTTCCTCGTCGTAGTCGTCCTCGTCCATGTCAGGCTCTTCTTCTTCGTAGTCCTCGCCGATGTCATCATCGCCCGCGATGCCGAAGAGATCGCCGCCGAGTAGGTCCTCCTCACTCAGGCGCGGCTCCTTGCGCTTCGCGCCCGGCTGCACCTCGGGCTCGTCACCGGGTTCGCCGAGTTCCTTGATGATGACCTTGCCCGCAGCAATCTCCGCGAGCGCAACCGTCAGCGGGTTGCTCGCGCTGACCTTAACGAGCGGAACGGCGCCTTCCTTGAGCTGGCGAGCGCGCTTGGCCGCCGCCACGACGAGCGCGTATCTTCCACCTACGCGATCTGAAAGCTCTTCGATGGAGAAAATCTCCACTTGGCGAACGCCTCCTGTATGCGTGAACTGGGCTGCGGCAGCATGCGGCATGAAGAACGATGTACATCAACGCAACCCGCTCCGAGACGCCTGTCGATCCACGGGAGCGGGCGGGTTCTGTAACCTCATCGCATACGGTAGTATAGGGAAATCCGAGCACGCTGTCAAATCAGTCACGGTTGCTTACAATCATCTCCTTCCGGGGTATGATGCCTCTCGGAACGCAACAGGCAGGTCTCGACGCGGGGGCGCCGAAGATTGCTGAGGCACGATGGCCACGGACACCGGACTGGCAAGGGAGGATCTATCGTGACACGAAGACGGATCTCGCTACTGATGATCGTGAGCCTGGGGCTGCTGGAGATGGTCTGCTCCGCGCAGGATACCCCCCCGGCAAACGTGCAGGTGACGGTGGATGGGGCGGTTGTCGGGTTCAGCGGCCCGATCCTGATGGTTGACATGCAGTACCCGCTTCTGCCCGCCGACACGTTCCTCAGGGCGCTGGGCGCCACCCCGACATGGAACGCGACCGCCCAGCGGCTTGACATCACGTTCGGCCGGAGCGCCGTGCAGATGTGGTCAGATCGCGACTGGATCACTGTTGATGGCGAGCGAGGCACGCTGGAAGTTGGCCTTGACACCCACAACGGTGTGCCCTACGTCTCGGGGCCTGAGATGGCGGCGCTGCTTGGCTTCGATGTGCAGTGGGACCAGCCGTCACTGGCGCTCACAATCGGCACCCCGTCGGTCATGCCCGAGGGCCCGACTATCGCCGCCACGCTGCTTGAGGTCCGCCAGGGGCCGCCGGTCGCGCTGCTCGTGCGGGTGAATGAGACTGGCGAGGTAGGCGAGGTCACGCTGGCGGAGACCCCGATCATTCAGCGCGGCCGCGCCGGAGAGGACCCGATGTCCGCTCAGCTTGCCGATCTGCTGCCCGGCGATCTCGTCGAGATCGTGCTGGACGAGGCCAACACAGCCATCGGCGTGCGTGCGAGCTATGCGGAGAGCTTCGGGATCATAGCGGCCATCTCCGGCAACCGCATGACGATGCAGGACGGCGCGAACTACCCGCTCGGCGGCGGAGTCGCCGCGTTCGGCTCGGACGGTGCGCCGCTCCACCTCCTGGCGGCGGTCGGGCAGGCGGCGCTGATCACGCAGAACCCGCAGGACAACTCGGTCTGGCGGATCCTGGCGCAGCGGCGCGGGACGCCGACGCCACCTGCGCTGGCGCAGCCGACAATCGCAGCCTTCACCCTGCCTCAGTACGCCATGCCGCTGGGCCGGGGCGAACGACTTGAGTTGCGTCTGATCGGAACTGCGGGCGCAACCGCGACGGTCGAGCTTGGCGCTACCGGGCAGGCACTCAATCTGCCGGAGACGGCGCCTGGCGTCTACTCCGGATCGTTCACAGTGCCCGCGGGTCTTGTCATGCTCGAGCAGAGCCTCGTCGCCCGGCTGCGAGCCGGCGATGCGACCTCCGAACAGGTGCAGAGTGATCACGTGGTTACCATGGACGGGGAGCCTCCGGTGGTGGCCGACCTGCTGCCGAATCACCGCTCCAGGCAGGCGAACCCGAACACGAACGTGCGGGCGAACTTCAATGATGGCGCCGGGGTGGGCGTCGATGAGACGACCGCAACGATGGTCTTCAACGGTGTGGACGTGACCGAGGCGGCCGTCATCCGCCCCGGTGGCATCGTCTACGACCCGCCGGAGGCCCTGGCGCCGGGCCAGTACTCAGCGACGGTGCAGGTGGCCGACCGAGTAGGCAACATAGGCCGCGCTGAGTGGATATTTTCCGTGCCGACGGTGCAGGTCGGCATCCTCAACCTCACACACGATGCCACCGAGGCGCTTCGGACCGGCGCGACGATCAATGTGACGATGCAGGTGGCGGCCCCCGGCCAGGCAGCGAGCTTCAGCATCCCCGGCGTCGTGGAGAATGTGCCGATGACGCGGGTGGGGGAGACGAACTCCTACCAGGGCAGCTACGTGGTGAAACGTGGTGATGCCGCCACGGACGCAGTCCTGAGCGGCTCATTCACCGCGGCGGACGGGACGCTGTATGAGGCGAATGCCGAGCAGACAGTCACGATCACGCCGCCGGTGGTCCCCTTCGCGATCACGACACCTCAGGCCGATGTGACTGCCCCGCGCCGGATCACTCCCGCAGGCACGGCGCCTCCCGGCTCAACCGTCCGCTGGACCATCACCTACCAGGAGTTCATCCTCGCGGGCGCCGTGGCATCCGATACGGTGCGGGCCGATGAGAATGGCGTGTGGGAGGCGCGGAGAGAGGTTGATCTGCGACTTATGCTGATCGGCATGGCCGACGGGTACACGCTCACCGCCGAACTGCTGAACGCGGCGGGGGCCGTGCAAGCGACGGAAACCTTGGAGTTCAAGGCGAGGGACTAAGCGCACTCGCCGCAATACCTGAAGCCGAAGTCCGGGCGCTTTGCCCGGACTTCGGTTTTTAACAGTCTTCGCTCCTTGCGCCCTGCTGGACGTCGGCTCTTTCTAGTCTTCGCTCCTTGACAGTCGAACATGAGTTCGATATACTGATCGTACCTCGACTGACAGTGAGTGAGGCACGATGGCGATCATGACGAAGTCAATTGGAGAGCCGATTGAGATACTGCGCATGGGCGCGGATCGCTGCCCGGACATGTTCATCTGGCGCGGGCGGAGATACTCTGTCGTAGAGACCGGCGGCACCTGGCGATTGCTCGGGCGGTGGTGGGAGGGCGATGGCGAGCATCGCTTCGTCCGCGTCGCAACGAGCACAGGGAAGACCTTCGATCTCTGCCGCTATGACGCAACTGATGACTGGCATGTTTACCGGGTGTGGGACTGAGATCGCGTGAGTTACGTTCATCTGCATGCACACAGCGCATTTTCCTTCTACGACGGTGCCACACGGGTCGAGGAGCTTCCCCGCGCGGCGCGTGATGCCGGGATGTCCGCCATCGCGCTCACCGATCACAATACGCTCGCTGGCGCAGTGCGCTTCTATCAGGCCGCACTTGAGGCCGGGGTGAAGCCGATCATCGGCGTGGAGTTCACGATCGAGCCGGTGCTGCCCCGGCTGCAGGAGGACGCGGAGCGGCCGCCGCACCTCGTGCTGCTGGGGGAGAATAACGAGGGCTACTCGAACCTCTGCAGGCTGGTCACGGCCGCACGGCTGGGGGAAGCCCGCCGCGAGAGCGCGTTCTCAGCCGCCTATGAGGAGGTGGATCGCGACCGGCCGCTGCTCACGCAGGAGAATCTGCGGCAGTATAGCGAGCACCTGATCGCCCTGACCGCCTGCCGCAAGCGCGGGGAGATCCCGCACCTGCTGGAACGCGGGCTGCTCAATGAGGCGCTGGAGGTCGCGAAGTACTACCGCGACCTCTTCGGCCCGGAGCGGCTGTTCATTGAGCTGCACAACCACTTCCTGCCTCGCCCGCAGAGCCGCTCGCGCTATCGTCTGGCGGAGCTTGCGGCGAGGCTTGACCTTCCATGCGTGGCGACCAACAACGCGCACTACCTGCACAAGTCGGGCTACCGGCTGCAGGATGTGCTCGTCTGCATGGGCGCGCGGCAGATGGTTGATGAGCCGAACCCCGACCGCCGCCCGAACGCCGAGTTCTACCTGAAGAGCCCGCGGCAGATGGCGGAGTTGTTCGCGGATCAGCCTGAGGCGATCGCGAATACCGCCCGCATCGCAGAGCGGTGTGAATGGGAGCTGGACCTGGAGACCTTTCATTTCCCGGCATTCGATCTGGAGCGGTTGCGGACAGACGAGGGGCATCAGCACCCGGCCGCCACTCCCGGGATGGGCGAGTCCTCGCGCACATTCCTCCGCCGGCTGTGCGAAGAGGGAACGCTGCGCCTCTACGGTCACCTGACCGGCGCGGTTCGCGAGCGCCTCGACCACGAGCTTGCGATCATCGAGGACAAGGGCCTCCTGGACTACTTCCTGATCGTCTGGGACATTGTGCGGTTCGCGCGCTCGCAGGGCATCTTCTGCACCGGCCGCGGCTCCGCGGGCGATTCGCTCGTGAGCTACGTCCTCGGCATCACCCACGCCGACCCGCTCGCGCACGACCTGCTCTTCGAGCGCTTCCTCAACCCCGAGCGGCGCAATATGCCCGACATTGACGTCGACTTTGACACCCGCCGCCGCGATGAGGTCACGAAGTACATCTACGACACCTACGGCGCCGAACGAGTCGCTGCCGTCTGCACCGTCAATACCTTCCGCGCGCGCTCGGCGATCCGCGAGATCGGCCGTGCGCTGGGCTTCTCCGATGAGGAGATCGGCAGAGTGGCCTCGGTCTTCCCGCACATCCGCGCCGGCGACATCTCTGAGGCGCTGGAGAAGTATCCGGAGGTGCGCGATGCGCAGCTTGATCTCAGCAACAAGCGCCTGCTGATCGAGCTTGCCGAGGAGATCTCCGGCCTCCCGCGCCATCTCTCGGTGCACGTGGGCGGGCTGCTGATCGGCACGCGCCCGCTCACGGAGATGGTGCCGCTCGAGCTTGCGAACAAGGGCATCGTGATCGGCCAGTTCGACAAGGATGACGTTGAGGCGCTCGGGCTCGTGAAGATGGACATCCTCGGACTGCGCATCCACTCGGCGATCGTGGATGCGCTCGAGCATATCGAGGCGCACGAGGGCCAGCCGCTGGATATCGAGGCGCTGCCGCTCGACGACGAGCCCACCTACGAACTCCTGCGCTCGACGCACACCGTCGGCCTCTTTCAGCTTGAGAGCCCCGGCCAGCGGAACCTCCTCGGCCGCGTCCAGCCTACCAACTTCGAGGACATCATTGCAAACATCTCACTCTTCCGCCCCGGCCCGGTGCAGGCGGACATGATCACGCCCTACATCATGCGCCGCCACGGCCTGCAGGAGGTGGAGTATCCGCACCCGGACCTCGAGCCGGCCCTCGGCAGCACCTTCGGCGTGGTGATCTACCAGGAGCAGGTCCTGCGCATCGCCCACGCCATCGCGGGCTTTTCGCTGGGCGAGGCGGATGTGCTGCGGCGAATGATGACGCACGACATCACCCCGGAGGACCTCGAGGAGATCGAGGAGCACTTCGTGCTGCGCTCCGGCGAGCGCGGTGTGCGGCCGGCGGTGGCACGCGAGATCTTCTCAATGGTGCGCGGATTCGCCGCCTACGGCTTCAACAAGGCCCACGCGGCCTGCTTCGGCAAGGTCTCCTACCAGACCGCGTGGCTGAAGGCGCACTACCCGGCGGAGTTCATGGCCGGGATCCTCTCCAGCCAGCCGATGGGCTTTTATCCGCCGCGCACGGTCGCCGAGGACGCGAAGCGCTTCGGCTGCGGCATCCTGCCACCATGCGTCAATCGCAGCGACGATCGCTGCCTGGTTGAGTACGAGCGCAACCCGATCGGGGATATCCGCCTGGGGCTGTGGATGGTGCGCGGGATGCAGGAGCGCAGCGTGGATCGCATCCTCAGCGAGCGCAGGCGTGGGGGAGAGTTCGCGTCGCTGGAGGACTTCTGCGTGCGCACCAGCGTTCCGGGACCGGTGGTCGAGAACCTGATCCTCGCGCGCGCGTTTGAGTTCACCGGCCTGCCTCCGCAGGAGCTGCTCTGGCGGCTGAGCGCGCTGCCGGGGGATGTCGTAGCCGACCGTCACGGGTGCCAGCAGAGCCCCACGCTCTCGTATGAGGACGTTGACGATCTCGTCGGGATGCTCCCATCGCTCGACCCGATGACGGAGGTGGCGCGGGTCGCAACCGACCTGCATGTCCTTGGCGTGAGCACCACACGCAATCCCTTCAGCTTCTGGCATGATCGCCTGCAGGAGCTGGGCGTAACGCCAAGCGTGAAGCTGTGGGAGCGCGAGAACGGGGAGCGCGTGCGCGTTGCGGGCATCATCGTCTCCCGCGCCCGGCCGCCCACGCGCAGCGGCCGCACCGCGATCTTCATCTCACTGGAGGACGAACTCGGGTTGATAGACGTGGCGGTCTTCGAGGATGCTTGCCAAAAATGCGGACGGGTGCTCTACACAAGCCCAGTGATCTGCGTCGAGGGGAAGCTCACGCGCATGGGCGCGCTGGACCTGTCGGTGACTGCGCAGAACGTCATCGGCCTCGGCTCGTGGGAGGATTTCCGCCTCGCGCCGCAGGCAGACAAGACCCTCGGCAGCGCGGCGAGGCGCAATGAGCACGCAAAGCGCCAGACGCCCGCGCGCGGAGGGGAGCGGAGGCAGATCGCGTACTACTAGACGCCAGCAACGAAAGCAACGACAGCAACGACAGCAACGACAGCAACGACAGCAACGACAGCAACGACAGCAACGACAGCAACGACAGCAACGACAGCGAACGGCGCCACCTACGCGGGGGTGATCGTCATCGTGCGCTCAAAGGTGCGGGCGGAGCGGCCGGGAGAGAGCGTCTCCCGCACTCCCGCGATCGGGTCGCGGGCGCAGAAGCCCTGCAGCGGCTCCAGTCGCCCCTCGACGCCGTCCGCCTGGAGAGTCATCAGAGTGCTCAATAGAGTATCTTGTGATCGCGGAGGCCGGTAACGCCGTCAATGAGCAGCCAGGCTCCCGAGACGAGCATTGCGCCGAGGATCAGGCCGAGGAAGAAGGGGCGCCACCTCTGCACGGTGCGATAGCCGCCGTAGCGCATCGCCACAGTCTGACACGCCCAACCGACCATCACCGAGAGCCACTCGCGGATGACGTAGACGTTGAAGCTCATCGCAAACGCGACCGGGTGCAGGGGCCACCAGAGGAAACGCATTCGCATGAAACTCAGGAATGCGAGCTTGAGGGCCGCATAGCCCATGATCGCCAGGCCCATCCAGTCCGGGCTCTTGAGCCCAACACTGGTCACGAGCTCCAGGTACTGCCCGGGGTAGCGCGCCAGGGTGACGAAGCGCGCCGGGTTGATCGCCACGCCACCGTGGACGTAGCCGGCGCTCAGCACGAAGTAGTAGCTGACCGGGACCGCGACAAGCGTTGCCAGCACCAGCGACCAACTGATCGCGCGCGCATCCGTGTTCGTCTCATCCGAGAGCTTCAGCGACTGCATGACCCGAGGCATCGGCACCACGCGCAGATGATAGCAGTACGCGGTCGCCATGCTTACGGCGGCCCACCCGGCGGGGCGCATGGTGCGGTAGGGGATGAGCGCCCGGACGACATCCTGCGCCGCCCATGCCGGGTGGTCGAGCCACGGCATCCCGCCCTCCGCCAGCAGGCGGGTCATCGCCAGCGAGTAGCTGAAGAAGACGATCCAGAGCAGGATCGCGACGGGAACGGGTATGCCCGCGGCGGACGACCACGCGATCATCACCGCGAAGGCTGCGAGCCCGGCCCAGACCGCCAGCGGGAAGGGCATCGGCTCGTCACGGTCGGCCTGATAGCGGCGGAAGGTGAGCCCGCCACGGATGATCTGCATGATCGGCCCGCGCGCCACCCAGAGACTGACGGCAGAGAGGGCGAGGTAGGCGCCGGCGGTCTGCATCCCGGGGAACGGATAGGCGTCGCCGCCCGCGGCGGTCGTGAGGCCGCCAATGCCGAGTGCGCGGCCGAGGACGGTCTCAAGCTGTCCGAGCCAGTAGAGGGCCCAGAGGCTGAATGCGACCTCGCGCGTGAGCAGGAAGCTCAGACCGATGATCATCGGCATCGCGGCGAAGCGGATGGTTCCCAGGGCGTTCCAGGGGACCGGCCAGGCGGCCGTACTCACCGGGGTGCCACCGAGGGTTGCGATAGTCAGCATCGGCAGGTGCGGGTAGTAACCGTTCAGGCCGTTGTAGAAGTGCACGCCGAATGCGAGCGCCACCCCGAGCCACATGACTGGGTTGCGGAAGAAGTCGCTGAGCAGCCGGCCACGCTCAGGCGTCTCGACGACCTTCACCGGGAGCACGATGAGCGGGAAGAGGAGGCGTTCGCGCTCGATCCACTGCCTCCGGAAGATCGTCGCGAGGGACATCATCACGACGTAGCTGGCCAGCACCAGCACCGTCCACCACGCCAGCGGCCCAAGCCACTCGCGCCAGGGCACCGGCAGCGGCCATGCCTCAAAGAGGCCACGTACCACGAGCGGGTCGCGCGGCGCCATCCAGTTGGGCACGTGCGCCAGCAGCAACTCGTCCCAGCGGTTCTCGGGGCTGGCGAAGTAGAACGGGCCGGCGATCATCGGCAGCAGGATCTGCGCGAGCGCCTGGGAGGCGATCCCGGAGGCCATGACGGTCATCGTGAAGACGACGACCAGTTCGGGGGTGGTCAGGGAGAGCGGCCGGTGGATCGCGCGGAGAACGACGTTGAAGAAGACGAAGATGCACAGGAAGATGAAGAAGCCGCCGATAGGCGGGAAAGTGAACGAAAGCTGCGTGCCATGGATGATGAGTTCGGCATACTGCGTCCAGTCGCCGAGGAAGGCCGACGCGGCCACGCCGATCAGGATGCTGCGCCACGTAAGCCCGCGGCGCAGCGAACGGGCCGCCTCGCGGATCACGCTGATTTCCCCGAGATGTCCATGCGCAGACATGGGCCTCAGTAGAGGATCTTGTGATCGCGCAGCCCGGTTACGCCATCGACAACCAGCCAAAGGCCGGCGGCCAACATCGCGCCGAAGATAAGCCCGAGGAAGAGCGGGCGGTACTTCCGGAAGGCGCCGTGCCCGCCGTAGCGCAACAACACGGTCTGCGCGGCCCAGCCGATCATCACTGAGAGCCACTCGCGGGCGACGTAGACGATGTAGCTCATCGCGTAGCCAACCGGGTGGAATGGCCACCAGAGGTAGTTCACGCGCAGGAAGCTCAGCACGAGCAGCTTCGCGGCGCCGTAGCCCAGAAGGCCGAGACTGAGCCAGTCCGGGCTCTTCAGCGGGCTCGCAGCCAGGCGCTCCATGAGCTGACCGGGCGCTCGTGCGAGGCTCACGAAGCGGTAGGTGTTGATCGCGACACCACCGTTGGTGTAGCCTGCGTCGAGCACCGCCCAGTAGGAGACCGGGATAGCGACGATGGTGCCGATGACGATCGCCCAGGTGATCGCGCGGTTGCCGGTCTTCGTGTCCTCGGAGAGCTTCAGGGACTGCATCATCCGCGGCATCGGCGAAACGCGCATGTCATAGGTGAAGATCGTCATCATCGCGATGGACGACCAGTTCACGGCAGTGAGAGACCGGTAGGGAACCAGTGCGCGGATGATGTCGTGCGCGCGCCAATCGGGCTCGTACATCCAGGGCATGCCGCCCTCGGAGGTCAGCCGGGTCATGGCGAGGAGGTAGCCGAAGGCGATCAGCAGCAGCGGAATGGAGATCGTGATCGGCATGCCGGAGTATGCCGCGAAGATGATCATGAACGCGAAGGCGAACAGACCGCCCCAGACCGCCGCGCGGTAGGACAGCGGCTCCTCATCCTCGTCGGGGTGCTTCTGGAAGCTGAGGCCGCGCATGATGACGCGCCTGATCGGCTCCCGGGCGATCCAGATGCTGACGCCCGCCAACGCGAGGTAGGCGCCCGCGGTCTGATGGCCGGGAAACGGGAAGGTGTCACCGCCGGCCGCGATGCCGATACCGTTGATGCCGAGCGCGGTGCCGAGGACGGTCTCCATGCGTCCGAGCCAGTAGAACGCCCAGAGGCTGAACGAGACCTCGCGCGTGAGCAGGAAGCTCAGGCCGATGATGAGCGGCGCGACCTGGAAGCGCAACGTGCCGACGGCGCTCCATGGCTTGCCCCAGCCGCCGGTGGGCACCGCGACTCCGCCGATGTTGAAGATCTCCGCCTGCGGGATCGAGGGCCAGTAGCCGTTGAGGCCCTGGTAGAAGTGCGGCGCGAAGCCAAGGAAGATGCCGATCCAGACGATCGGGTTGCGGAAGAAGTCGTTGAGCAGCCGCGCTCGGGGCGCGGGGTCGGTCATCTCCAGCGGGACCTCGACCAGCGGGAAGAGCAGCCTCTCGCGGTCTATCCACTGCTTGCGGAAGACCGTCACGATGCACCACATCAGGACGTACGTGGCGATCATGAAGGCGGTCCAGATCGCCAGCGGCCCTATCCATGCCTGCCACGGCACGCCAAGTCCCCAGCCCTCGAACAGAGCGGTCACCATGCGCGGGTCGGTCGGCGCCATCCACTCGGGGATGGTCGGGAGGAAGAGGGTCTCGTACTGATTCTCGGCGGACGCGTAGTAGTACGGCCCGACCATCATCGGGATGAGCTTCTGCGCGAGGTCAATCGAGGCGATCCCGGAGGCGATGACGATGATGGTGAAGATCACGACGAGTTCAGGTTGGGTGAGGCTGAGGCGGCGGTTGATTGCGCGCAAGATCACGTTGAAGAGCAGGTAGATCGCCATGAAGACCAGGAAGCCGCCGATAGGCGGGTAGGTCAGGGTGATCTGGGTGCCGTGGATGATCAACTCGGCATACTGGCTCCAGTCGCCGAGGAAGATGGATGAAGCAACGCCAATGAGGACTGCTCTCCAGGTGAGGCCGACGTTCGCCACGGACAGGTCTCCCATATCTCCGAATCAGCACCAGCAGCCAGCGAATCCCACCTGCCGCAGCGAAGGATGGCTCATCTACGGCGCGACTTCCTGCTTGCCTCGCAACCCATCGCGAGGATGGGGGGCAGCCGCCGGGCTCTGGCGACGGCTGCCTCTGATAGCGAGCGCGTGGAGCGCTACTCCCAGTTACACAGGTACTGCTCGGCTGCGTCAATTTCCTCCTGCGGCAGCGCGTAGTCTGTGATGTTGCCGCTGAGGTAGTTCTCGTAGGCCCCGAGATCGAAGTGGCCGTGGCCGGAGTAGCCGATCACGATGCACTTCTCCTCGCCGGTCTCCTTGCACTTGTTCGCTTCGTCGATGGCGACGCGGATCGCGTGCGAGGTCTCGGGAGCGGGCAGATGGCCCTCGGTGCGCGCGAACAGGAGCGCTGCCTCGAAGACTGACGTCTGTGCCACCGCGCGAGCCTCCACGACACTCTCCTTCACGAGCAGGGAGACCTGCGGCGCGGCGCCATGGTAGCGCAGGCCACCCGCGTGGATCGCGGCCGGAACGAACTTGTGTCCGAGGGTGAGCATCTTCAGCAGCGGCGTCATCTCCGCGGTGTCGCCGAAGTCGTAGCTGTAGAGCCCGCGGGTGAGCGTCGGGCATGCCGTGGGCTCGACCGCAATGATGTCGATGTCACGCTTCCCGTCCATCTTCTCCTTGAGGTACGGGAAGCAGAAGCCCGCGAAGTTGCTGCCGCCGCCGACGCAGCCGACAATGGTGTCCGGGTAGTCGCCCGCGATCTCGAACTGCTTCTTCATCTCGAGGCCTGTGATCGTCTGGTGCAGCAGCACGTGGTTGAGGACGCTGCCGAGCGAGTACTTCGTGCCCTCGTCCTTGGCGGCAAGCTCAACGGCTTCGGAGATGGCCATCCCGAGGCTCCCGGGGCTGTCCGGGTCCTCGGCGAGGATGGCGCGGCCCGCCTCGGTGCGGTCGCTGGGCGAGGGGTAGCACTCCGCGCCCCAAGTCTGCATGAGCAGCCGCCGGTAGGGCTTCTGCTCGTAGCTCACGCGGACCATGTAGACCTCGCAGGGGATGTCGAAGGTCTGGCAGGAAAACGCCAGCGCCGAGCCCCACTGGCCCGCGCCGGTCTCCGTGGTGATCCGCTGCACGCCCTCCTGCTTGTTGTAGTAGACCTGCGCGACGGCGGTGTTCGGCTTGTGCGAGCCTGCCGGGCTGACCGACTCGTTCTTGTAGTAGATGCGGGCGGGGGTGCCGAGGGCCTTCTCGAGGCGGAATGCGCGCTGCAGCGGCGAGGGCCGCCAGATCTTCAGCACGTCCATGACCTCGTCGGGGATGTCGATCCAGCGCTCCATGGACATCTCCTGCTCGATCAGCGCCATTGGAAAGAGCGGTGCGAGGTCTGCCGGACCGAGCGGCTGGCCGGTTCCCGGGTGCAGCGGCGGCTTGAGCGGGACGGGCAGGTCGGGGTTGATGTTATACCACGCCTGCGGCATCTCGCTTTCCGAAAGAAAGATCTTGTTGTCATCCATGCTAGTGTACCTCCGGTGTGTGTGATTAACGCCCGCATCTCTCCGCAGGGGGTGACCACACCGGCAGAGGCGTCATTTGCGCCCCAAGTGTGCCCGCGTCGAGTGTGAGACACAATGGCAGTTCGGCCGGTCGCCCGGCCGTCCGTTCGTGTTTCGCCGCCCGAGCAAACTGACCTCCCTCGCGCAACGAAGCTTGTCGCCTGAGGGAGTTTGTGCTATCGTGAGCGCAAACTCAGGGCCAGTGACCCACTGGCCGCAAACGAGGCATGTGCAGCGCCACGAGCGCGTGCGACCAGCGTGTCGCATCGGGAAGACGGTGCAACTCCGTCGCTGCCCCGCAACTGTCATCGGCCGGGTGCCGAGAGCCAGACACCGTACTGCATGCCACGGATCATCCCGCGAGGGCGGATGGTGACCGGAGCGATTCCGTGTGGCCCCGCAACCTCTGTGCGGGGCCGCTGCATTTTCAGGAGAGCGACCGCCCGATGAAGCGCCTCATTGTGTGCTCCGCAGTCATGATCGCCGCCATCGCGGTTCTCGTGCTGGTGGGCTGTCCGCGGCCGGAGACTGAGCCGTCACTGCCCGTGGAGGACGCGCAGGCGCCTGCCGCGGACTGGCCACGCACCTTCACCGACGCGCTCGGCGAGGAGGTAACACTCCAGCAGCCGCCGCAGCGCGTCGTCTGCCTCTCCACCGGCTTCACCGAGTCGATCCTCGCGATGGGCGCGGGCGATCGGCTGGTCGGGCGCGTGACTTTCGCGCAGTATCCGCCGGAGGTGCTGGAGGTTCCGTCGGTCGGCGGGATGATTGACCCGAGCCTGGAGGCCATCGCCGAGCTTGAGCCCGATCTGTTGCTGACGGAGCGCGGCACGCCGCAGGACGTGGTCGAGAGCATCCGCCGCGCGGGCGTGCCCGTGCTTGCGCAGGACCCGAAGAGCGTTGACGAGGTTCTCTGGTGCATCCGAGAGATCGGCCGCTACCTGGGCGTTGAGGACGATGCCAAGGCGCTGGCCGATCAGCTCCAGGCGCGGGCGCAGGCGGCGACGGAGCGCGGGAACGCGATCGCCGCAGGGGAGGGCCGCCCGAGCGTGCTCTTCGTTGTATCGATCGAGCCGGTGTTCGTCGCGGGCACAGGGCACTTCGTGGACGACATGATCAACCGTGCGGGCGCGCTGAACGCCGCAACGCTGATAGATGATACCTCGCGGGACCAGTGGCCGAGTCTATCGCTGGAGGCGATCGTCGAGCTCGATCCGGACATCGTGGTGATCGCGATGATGCTCGAGGAGGAGCTCTCCGAGGTTGGCGGCGTGGAGGCGTTCGCGAACAGGCCGGGCTGGTCGGAGCTTCCGTCCGTGAAAGAGGGCCGCATCTACACGATCAACCCGGACTGGGCGGTGCGTGCGGGTCCGCGGCTGTTCGACGCGCTGGAGCAGATGGTGGAGATCGTGCAGAGCGGGCTGAGCGGAGAGCCGATCGATGACTGAGGCGACCCTCGAGGCGCGTGCGCTCCATTGCGGCTACGACGGCCGGGAGGTGGTCGGGGGCGTTGAGGTTGCTCTGCAACGCGGGGAGTTTCTCGGGCTCATCGGCCCGAATGGCTCGGGCAAGACGACTCTGCTGAAGGCACTGGCCGGGCGCCTCGCGCCGACGGCAGGCGAGATCCTGCTGGATGGCACGCCGATGCGCAGCCGACCCAGGCGGGAGGTTGCGCGGCTGATGGCGGTGGTTCCGCAGCTCTCCTCGCCGCCTTTTGAGTTCAGCGTGGGGGAGATCGTCGCGATGGGCCGCACCCCGCACCTCAGCCGTCTGCAGCCCGAGGGGCCGGCCGATCGAGCGGCGGTGGAGCGCGCGACGGACCTCACGGACACCGGACAGCTCGCAGAGCGGGCCGTGACGGAGCTCTCCGGAGGCGAGTTCCAGCGCGTGGTCATCGCGCGGGCGCTCGCGCAGGAGGCGCCGCTGATGCTCCTCGATGAGCCCGCCGCTCACCTCGACATCGGCCACCAGGTTGAGATCTTCGACCTCCTGCTGCGCCTCAACCGCACCGAACAGCACAGCATCCTGTGTGTATCGCACGATCTGAACCTCGCCGCGCGCTACTGCGACCGGCTTGTGGCGCTGCGGGACGGCCTCGTCTTCGCTGAAGGCGCTCCGGGTGATGTGCTGACTGAGGAACTGGTCTCCGAGCTCTACGGCTGCCCCGTGCGCATAGAGATCGGGCCGGAGGGCCGGCCGAATGTAACGCCGCTGAGCGCCGCCCTGGCCGGTGAGCGCCAGTGAAGCGCTCCACGCTCCCCTGGCTGGCGCTCGCAGCGATCCTGCTCGTGGCAATCGTTCTGTCACTCTCGGTAGGAGCGGCGAGCGTTGCTCCGAGCAAGGTCGGCCTGGCGCTGCTGAGCCGCCTGCCGGGGCTGCAGGAGCTTGATCCGGGGCTGAGCGCGGGCGAGCGGACGATCGTCTTTGATCTGCGCCTGCCGAGGCTTGCGCTGGCGCTGCTCGTGGGGGCCGCGCTGGCGGTCGCGGGGGTCGTGATGCAGGCTTTCTTCCAGAACCCGATGGCCGCGCCGTCGATCATCGGCGTGTCCTCAGGGGCCTCGTTCGGTGCGACGCTGGCAGTCGTCAGCGGCATGGGCGTAGGGCTTGGGGGGCTCGGGGCGGTGCCGTTGGCGGCGTTTGTGGGCGCGCTACTGGCGACCGCGCTGGTCTACCTGCTGTCGCGTCGCGGTGGACGAACGCCGGTCGGTGTCCTGCTCTTGACGGGTGTGGCGATGGGTTCACTGATGTCCGCGCTGGCGTCGCTGGTGCTGATCACAGGACAGGACCCCGCCCGGCGCGACCTCGACCAGGTAGTCTACTGGATGCTCGGCAGCGTCGCCGGGAAGACCTGGACGCATGTGCTGGTCGTGTTGCCCTACGTGGGCGTCGCGGGGGCTCTTACGTGGCTCTTCGGGCGCGATCTCAATGTGCTGACGCTCGGCGATGATACCGCCTGGTATCTCGGCCTGAACGTGGAGCAGGTGCGGATCATCCTGCTGACTCTCTCCTCGCTGCTGGCGGCGGCTGCTGTGGCGGTCAGCGGCGTCATCGGCTTCATCGGCCTCGTCGTGCCGCACCTGATGCGGATCATCATCGGCCCCGATCACCGCGCGCTGCTGCCCGCCTCCGCGCTGGCCGGAGGGGCGCTGCTGGTGCTTGCGGATGTCGTCGCGCGCACCATCGCAGCGCCGACGGAGATCCCGGTGGGGATCATCACCTCGCTTCTCGGCGCGCCCTTCTTCCTCTACCTGCTTCACCACCGCAAGGAGTACTCGATGTAGAGCCGCTGCACACAGGATTCTCGGCGTGTTGATGGAATCTCACAGAGCGTCAAGCCGTCTCCCATGCAGAGGACGGTGTTCGTGAACGAGGCAGCGCTTGTCCAGGCGGTGAGATCAGCGCAGGGCGGAGATGAGCGTGCTTTCGAGGCGCTCTTTCGCGCTCACCGCGATGGTATCTTCTCGCTGGCCATGCACTACCTGCAGGATCGCGACGTCGCGGAGGATGTCACGCAGGATGCGTTCGTGCGTGCATGGGCCCAGTTGCCCCGGCTCCGCGAGCCCGCCGCATTCGGAGGGTGGATGCGAGCGCTGACACTGAACCGGGTGCGCGACCACTTCCGCCGCAGACGTGGCGAGGACCCGCTGGATGACGACCGGCCGATCGCGAGCGATGATGATGGCCCGGACGGTCTGCTCGAGCAGGATGAGCGGCGGGTGGCCGTGCGCGAAGCGATCCTCGGGCTGCCTGAGCATCAGCAGGTGATCGTCACGATGCACTACCTTGAGGGGCAGTCGGTGCAGCAGATTATGGACGCGGTCGGGCTGCCGAAGGGCACGGTTGTATCGCGGCTTTCACGCGGCCGGGAGAACCTGCGGCGCCGGCTCGCGCCCTACATTGACGCTCCGGGAGAGCGATGACAGGTGCGTTGCGCAGAGGTGAGGGAGAAGCTGACGGAGTATCAGCTTGGCCTGCTCGACGAGGCCGAGGCTGAGACGCTGCGTCTCCACCTCGACGACTGCGCCGCATGCCGCGAGGAGCTGGCGGTGCTGGAGCGGATGGATGCGCTCATCGCGCCCGCCGAGCGGGTCGCTGCGCCCGAGGGGATGTGGCTGGCGGTCCATGCGCGGATTAAGCCCCGGCACTCCCCGTGGTGGAGGAGCTGGATGGAAGCGCCGAGACCGGCACTCGCGATGGCAGCGGCATTGCTGCTCGCGGTCGGCGGCATCTGGCTCGGCCTGAGAGGCATGCGGGACGATGCTGCATACGAGGTGCTCGCGTCGGACTATCAGGAGCAGCAGATCGTGGCGCAGTGGTCGCAGCCGCTTGCCGACGATGCCGCGCTCGGCGTCATCTACGCGAGCCTGGGTGGAACGAGGGAGACGCAGTGACTCGGCGCCTGCTCACAGTTCTCACCGCAATCGCCGCAGTGACCGCGGTGCTTCTGGCCGCGTGGCTGACGCTACGCCTCACGAGCGGAGAAGGCGAGGACGCGTCGGAACTGGTGCGTTCGGCACGGGCTGCGCTTGACACCGTGGCGGTGCGGGGAACGGTTCTGACTACGGTGCGCACCCTGGACGGTGAGCGCGAGGTGCGCGCACTGATGCATCGCGGCGAGGGCCGCTTCACCATGCGCATCCTCAGCGGCCCCGGTGAGGGCACGCAGGTGCGCCGGCAAGGCGAAGCCGTCTGGATCGAGGGGCGCGAGGGCCGCGTCGGGCGGCGGTCGGAGATCGGTGTGGGGGAGCTTGACTCTGACCTTCTAGCGCGTAACTGGGACTTCGTTTCGGAGGGAACCCGGCGCGTTGCCGGGCGGGTGACGACTCTCGTTCGCGGTGCCGGCCCGGGCGGCGGTCTGACGCTGGCGGTTGACCGGGAGACGGGCTTCCCCCTGCACATCAGCCGCACCGATCCTCGTGGAAGGCTGGTGAGCGAGACGACGTGGCTGGATGCTGATTTCTCCGTGCAGCCTCCCGCGCTGGTTACGGCGCCTCCTGAGGCCGAAGGTGGTCCGCGGCGTCGCTCCGTCACACTCGCCGAGGCACGCGCGGCGGTGGGGTTCGTGGTCTACGAGCCGGGCTGGGTGCCGGAGGGCTGGGAGTTGCACGGCTGGTACCTTCAGGAGAGCCCGCGGATGACGCTCGTGCAGGCGCGCTTCAGCGATGGTATTCGTCCGCTCGTGGTCATCCAGCGTGAAGCCGGGCAGGAGCCGGGATCCGCCGGTGCCGGGGCGGAGCGGCTTGGCGGCGAGCAACGGCGGGAGCGAAGCGGGGTGCATCGGCAGCGAGATGAGGAGGCGCGTGGGCGTCCTCGCGAGAGCGGGAGCCAGCCGCACGAGCGCCCGCAGCGGCCACTCGAACACCTGCGCGGGACCGGTGCGGACGCCTCGCGCCGGCAGATGGACGGCACCGTGGTCGTGGTGATCGGGCCCCTCAGCCGCGAGGAGCGCGAGCGTGTGCTCGACGCGATGAAGGCCCCCTGAGATGCGGCCGCTTACGCTCGACGCATCAGCCATCCGTTGGCCGCGTGAATGACCCTCCGGCCGATCTCCCGGTAGCCCTCAGGGGTCAACGGCTCTGCAACGAGGCGTTGGTAGCTGATCTCGACCGTGACACATTGCGTCCCCTCCATGGTATCCCAGACCCACGAGCCGAGGGTGGAGAGCATGTTCCAGCGGCTCGCGTAGGTGGTCTCGTGCCCGAGGCTCGCGGCAGGCAACTCGGGGGTGAGCGCGGCGAGGTCGCCTGCGAACTCGAGGCCACCGAGCCTCTGCTGCTCAGGGCGCTCGGCACGCGGAAGCTGCACGTAGATGCCCGGCGTAGAGTGCCCGGGCCCGTGCAGATCAACGACCAGCCGCGGTCGCGTCCGCTCATGAAAGCGCAGCAGATCCCGCTGAATCGCGTGGACCGACGCTCGCATCGGGAGACGCTCCCAGGCGCGGTTATAGTCCCACGGCAGCGCGTCCTTGCCGTAGTCGCCATTGACGACCCCATCGAGATCCACCATCGGACAGACCCAGACATCCAACGCCTCACGAATGGCCCTGGCGCGTTCAGCATCACTCGCCAGGTACCGCAGGATGCCGTCGAGCGCCCATGAACCGGGGGTCTCGCCGGAGTGCTGGCGCGCCATCAGGTAGAGCCCGGGTCGGGCTTCGGAGTGGTCCTGCGCCAGTCGCAGGCGAGTGAGCGGCCGCCCTTCATGGGTGACTCCGATCGTGCAACGCTCCCAGGCAGCCCCAAGCTCCGCAAGCGTCGCGTCAAGATCAGGCAGCGAGTAGGGGTAGCAGAAGGCTGCGGCAACGGCGTCCGAGCCGCCGGGGCATCTGAACCGCACGAGTCTGCGGCCATCCTCCAGTAGCTCGACCGTCACTGCGTCCACGCGTGTCCACTCGCCCCCGTCAGCGCGCAGGACCGGGCGCAGGCGATCGAGTTCGGAGGCGCCGCCCAGGCAGATGTCCGCATGCTCCCACACGAACTCCACCGGCGCACCGTGCAGCCCGGACGCCTCGAGGTGGAACCAAAGCGGCTGCGGGCTGGTGCGTGGTTCGGAGGCAAAAGCGATCCGCCAGCTCTTCCCTGCGCGCTCAACAGCCAGCACGCAGCCATTCCCCGAAATCTCCGCCGGACGCACCATCGGTTGCTGTCCCATGATATCCCCTGTAGCATCTCTGAGATTGCGTTGCCCGCGACGCGCGCTACTCATTCGTGAGCAGAACCGAGTGCAGCATCAGCTCCGCCCCAGCCGCGAAGCTGACCGTCACCGTGTGCTGCCCGGCCTGCAGGTGCGCGGCGCCTACATCTGTCCAGCTCCAGCCATCACCCGCCACCGAGGCATTTCCGATCGGTTCGCCATCAAGGCTGGTAGCAAGCTGTCCGGTGCCATCGGCGGTTCCCTTCGCCCGGAGCAGGAGGGTGTAGTCGTCCTCGAAGGGGAGGTCGAGCGTGAAGGTGGCTGAGCCGGTCGCGCCGTCAGGCGTCGCCAGGACATTCCAGCCGTCCATGATCCCTTCCGGCACGAGCGCTACCCCGCCGGTGGCCTCCGCGTCCGCAGCCTCCACCATCGCCCGCACGTAGGTCTCCCTGCGTGGGGCGGCCGCGGGCACGATGGCGACATCGTCGAGGTACATGCGCACCGTGCGCGGATCGGTCGTGACGGTGTTGACAGCGATGTACGCCGCATCTGTCTCCGCAGGCACGGTGAACTCCGTCTCGAGAAGCTGCCACTCGCCGATACGCGCGAGGTCGTAGTAGTTCGTGGCGAACGCCGCTTGCGTGCGGCCCCGAACGCGTGTCGCAATGCGGGCGTTAGGCGCCGGGGCGCCCTCCGTGATCTCATCTACTCGCAGCCAGAGCTGGAGCCGGTAGCGCTCGCCCGGCTGTAGCGCCATGATCTCCCACGGCGGCCCGGACTCGTAGTAGGTCACGAAGTACTCGTTCTGGCCCTCGAGCGTGCCCTCAACCATGCCTGAGGCTCGCCCGGAATGCGCCACATCAGTGCTCAGACTGATCCTACCGCCCGTCCGGCTTCGCCAGCCCTCGATACCGGACTCGAAGTCCGGGTTCGGCACGATCGAGGGCAGGCGCTGGCGGCCTGGGTCGCGCGCGACCTCAAGCAGTTGGCCGCTCAGCTCCGCAAGCGTGGGCCCGGTGAACTTCGAGACCTCGTGGATCGCCATCGGAGCAGAGCAGGTCGCGTAGGCGAAGGACTTGCCGTTCGCGCTTCCGGCGAATGCTACGAAGGCTCGCGTGAAGGTCCGCCGCACCAGCTCCATCAGCGCCTCGTCGCCTGAGTAGTTCGCGGCGAAAGCCATCCCGTTCGCCATGATCATCGGGCTTGACACCGCGACGCTCGTGTTCGGGCAGGAGGTGTAGCGGAAGTTGTCCTGCGCGGGGTCGTAGAGGCTCTCGACGCACCAGTTGGCGATCTTCACGATGCGCTCCGCGATCTCCGGATCGCCCGTAGCCACGTAGTAGTACTTGAGCGCGGTCATCAGCACGCCCGCCATGAAGCCGGCTTCGCCGTAATGGGGCTCCTCGCAGTCGCAGTGGCCGGAGCTGAGCTTGTGCACCCACAGGCCTGCCTGCGGGTCGCCAAGCTCCTGGACGGGCTCGTAGATCAGGTGCATCGCGTTGAGGTAGTAGGGATCGTGTGTCGCGAACCAGGCCGACATTGTGAGGATGCCCATCCACCCGGGCACGCGCGCGTTACCATAATCGAAGTTGATGGTATCAGGCCCTGCGAGCCAGTCGGAGAGCTGCAGTGCCGCGCGATGGACCTGCTCGTCGCCGGTCAGGAGCCAGTACTCGAAGTTGCCCTGACTCCACATGTGCCCCTCGTTCTCGCAGTAGCCCTGCGAGTAGATGGACATGCCCACGTAGTCATAGGGGTAGTAGCCGCCGGTATGGCCCATGGAGTGCACCCAGGCCTGGCCGACGCGCCGTGGCCCTCCCGGCCCTGCGACCTGACCGGCTGCGGAGTGCACCACGTCCACGTCGGCATTGTGTCGCGCCGCCTCCTCCGCAACATCGAAGAAGCGGCGGTCGCCGGTGCGGAAGTACTGAGTGAGGCACGCGTGCTGCAGGTCATACTCGATGTTGCCCCAGTTGTTCGTGCGCTCGCCCCACCAGTCGCCGAAGTTCATCAGCCCGTAGTAGCGATCGCGCTCGCGAATATCCACATGGCTGTCAACACATGCGCTGAGCGTTTCATCGTAGGCCGGGAACTCCCGGCCCTCGACCTCAGCGATCTGATGAACTGCACCGGAGCCCACATACCACTCCGGCGGCGCCGTCACCAGCAGCGGCTCGTTCATACGCGCGAGAAGCCGCTCGGGCGTGGCTGCGCCGGCCGGGCCGATCAGCAGCTCGTGGCGCTTCTCGAAGCCCGAGCGGAAGGTATAGTTGCCATCGCGCAGGTAGTAGTAGAGGACCTGCTCGTTCGGCCGCTCGGCGTAACGGTCTGAGGGTGTGATCGCCGGATACAGGCCTACCGCGAGCGCGCCATCCTCGGCTGCGAATGCCTTCGGCCAGTTCTGCCAGAAGTCGCGCACGGCCACCGTCAGGCCGCCCACGGTCGCGACGCCGGGAGCGCGTGTGCCCTCGGAGCCGGCCATGTCATAGGCGTTGTCCTCGTACTGGAAGAGACGCTGACCGCTGCTGAGAGAGCCGCTCGCGCCGTCGGCAAGCATCACCGTCGCGCTGTTATCGGCAGTGGGGAAGACGAGATCGAGGGAACGGAATGACTTCATCTCCTCGCCATACTCCATCTCGGCGGAGACAATGTCATGCTGCAGGATGTGGTCGACGCGCACGAACGGGTCGCCTGCGTGGAGGAAGTAGCGCATCTCGAAGCCATAGAACGGCTCGCCGGCCTCACTCACGTGATGGCCGCGGACCAGCACAACCGCCCGGTGCAAACCCTCTTCCTCGACCTCGACATGCTCGATGCGGCCTGTGAAGACGGTCCCGTCGGTGGCAGTGAGCCGCGAAACCGGCAGCGGCGTCATCTCGCCATCGGCGCCTGAGATCGTGCCCTCTCCGGTCGAGCGGGTGATGCGCAGCACCGTGGCGCCCTCAGTGACCTCCAGCGTGTCGCCATCATCTCGCACGCGCGGGACGATCATCGGGATCGAGGGCTGGACCTCCGTACCGAGCTCGAGTGTCAGCGTCTTCGTCTCGTTCGCAGCGAGCGTCACGTTCGTGCTCAGGAGCAGCCACTTGATCGTGCGGTCGGGCCAGCGCACCAGGACCGTCCGGTCGATCGGGAGCAGCTCCTGGCCACCATCGGAGAGGCGGACGCTGTCGGGGTGGCCGAGCGCGCCCTCAGGCAGCGGAATGCCGAAGGCCACGGGCTCGGTGCGCGCGACGCCGGCAGTCTCGATGACGGTCAGCGGCACCTCCGCGCGGGTCACGTTCCCCCGGGGGAAGTCCGCGGGTGGCGCAACCTCAACCACATCGGACGCGGTCTCCCCGGCCTCGGCGACCGCGACGATGCGCAGGAGGCGGCTCGCGTTGCCCACGCCGGCGATGTCGAAGCGGTGATTCCTCAGCGCCTCCGGCTCCGGATCGGTGGCGGTCAGGTTGTCGGCGGCAGGCCCGTCTTCCACGTGGCAGACTGCCGGTACAGAGGTGGTGAAGCGCACCTGCACATGCCAGTCGTTGGACCTCTCATGGAGAATCGGCACGATCGACAGGTGCTCAATCTCAGGCTGCTGTGCGATTGCGCAGGCGGTGGTGGCGAGAACCAGGCCGATGATCTGAATGTAGCGGAGCATTTGCGCATCCCCTTTCCGGGCCGTCTATTCGGCCGCGAAGACGCGCGAACCTCCCCATTGGAGGCAAACTGAGCCGTCTTGAAGGAGTAGACGCTCGCTCGCGGAATACTGCTCATGCGGCCTGAAGATGGTCGCACGGGGGCAACTAACCAACTGCTACTGTCTGAGATAGAAGAGGGGACAACGAAGATGCCAGACGTGATGGCGCGTATCAGGGATCGAGTGCGCGGGCTCGGCCTGCGGATTGCACTTCCGGAGGCCGATGACGAGCGGATGATCCTCGCCACCGGCGAGATCATGAAGGACGGTCTCGCGCAGGTCGTGCTGGTGGGCGATCCGGATGCAATCGAGGGACTCGCGAAGGAGCATGGGGTGTCGCTTGAGGGCGTCGAGGTCGTGAACGTGGCGGACCAGCAGGTACAGGAGCAGTGCATTGGCCTCTACATGGACCGCCGCGGCTCCCGTGGCGCGACGATGGAGGAAGCCTGCGGCCTGATGACCGACCCGCTCTACGCGGCCTCGGCGATGCTCAGCCTCGGCCAGGTAGACGGCATGGTCGCCGGCGCCGTCAACTCCACTCCGAATGTCCTGCGCGCGACGCTGCGCTGCGTAGGCTGCGCGGAGGGCATCAACACGGTCTCAAGCTGCTTCATCATAACCACGAGAGTCCCGGAGTTCGGCGTGAATGGCGCGCTCATCTACTCCGACGCCGGCGTGGTTCCGGACCCGGATGAGGAGCAGCTCGCAGACATTGTCATCAGCGCCGCGGAGAGCTGCGAGGCGTATCTTGAGGCCGAGCCACGGGTGGGCATGCTCTCATTCTCGACGCATGGGTCCGCCGATCATCCGAAGGCACACAAGGTCATCGCCGCGAAGAAGCTCGTCGAACACCGGGCGCCCGATCTGCTGGTGGATGGCGAGTTGCAGGTGGATGCGGCGCTTGTGCCCGATGTGGCCGAGCGCAAGGCACCCGGCAGCCCGATCGAGGGCCGCGCGAACGTGCTGATCTTCCCGGACCTTGACGCCGGCAACATCGGCTACAAGCTCAGCCAGTGGGTCGGTGGCGCCGGAGCGTTCGGCCCGCTGCTGCAGGGGCTGGCGCGCCCGGCGATGGACCTCTCGCGCGCCGCCACTCCCGATGACATCGTGAGCGTCACCGCCGTCTGCGCACTGCGCGCGGGGCTGCAGAGCGGTCGGATCGAGCGAACCCACATTCAGTAAGGAGCCGGCCGATGACTCTGCGACTTATAAGCTACCAGGAGTGCGATGGCGCGCCCGTTCGCGTTGGCGCGCTTGTTGATGACAAGCCGTATGACCTTATGCGCGCAATCGAGAGCACCGGCACCACGCTCCTCGATCACCAGTGCATGTGCTCCGTGGCGACCGTGCTGGCCTGCCCGCGCTGCCTCGATGCGGCGCGGGAGGCCCTGGCGCGGGTGGACGAGGGCTCGGCCGTGCCTGACGCGAGGATCCTCGCTCCCGTACCAACTCCGCCGAAGCTTTTCTGCCTTGCGACGAACTTCATGTCGCACATGGCCGAAAGCCTCTCACAGCGGCTGCAGGGCGGGGAGCAGAGGCGGGAGCTTGAGACGCCGCGCGTGTTCATGAAGCCCACGACGAATACCGTGATCGGCCCGAACGAGCCTGTGCGGCTCAGCGCGGTCTCGCACTTCGTGGACTGGGAGGCGGAGATGGCGATCATCATCGGCCGCCCGGCGAAGGAGGTGCCGGTCGAGACGGCCGCCGCGCATATCTCCGGCGTCACAGCATTTAACGATATCTCCGAGCGCGCTTTCAAGGTCTGGGAGCGCGAGGAGGAGCGTGACTGGGACAAGTTCTTCGACTGGCTCAACGGCAAGTGGTGCGACGGCTTCGCGCCGATGGGCCCGTGTGCCGTTCCGGCTGAGGACGCGGGCGATCTCGACGATCTCGACCTGCGGCTGAGACTCAACGGCAAGACGATGCAGGACTCGAACACCCGTGAGATGATCTTCAGTGTAGCGGAGATTGTGTCCTACATCTCGCACATCTGCACGCTGGAGACGGGCGATGTGATTGCCTGCGGCACCCCGGCTGGCGTGGGAAGTCACCAGAACATTCGCCTCAAGGATGACGATCTGCTGGAGGTCGAGATACCGGTCGTGGGGGTGCTCCGGACACCTGTGGTTGGACCGTGATCTGCGAGAGCGGGTGGTTCGTTCATGCGGTTCGTGAACCGTAAGCAGGCGCATGTCGGGGCGGCTCCCGGCACCCTCGTGCACGTCGGCAGCCAGCGAGTGGAGCACGCTCGAATACGCGTTCTCTCATATGGCCCCGACTTCGTCGAGGAACGCGATATCACCGATCCCTCCGAGTGCGTCGAGACGGCACGGGGTGTAACGTGGCTCGCTGTCAGCGGTCTGCATGAGGTGGACGTGGTGCGCGCGGTGGGGGAGTGCTTCGACCTGCATCCCCTCGTGCTGGAGGACGTGCTCGATACTGACCAGCGCCCAAAGGTTGAGATGTTCGAGGACTACATCGTCTGCATCGCGCGCAGCTTTGCGCCCGATGAGGAGGGCGCTACGCCTCAGCAGGTGAGCCTCGTACTCAAGCCACCATTTGTCATCAGCTTCGAGGAGTGCGCGGGAGGGCTCTTCGATCCTCTGCGCGCGCGCATCGAGTCCGGGCTGGGCCGCATCCGCAACTCCGGCCCGGACTACCTGCTCTATGCGCTCCTCGACAGCGTCGTAGATTCGTGGTTCACCTCCCTCGATCACATCACTGAGCAGACGGAGGAGCTCGAGCAGGCGGTGGTGGCGGAGCCGGATGGTGAGACCTTGCGCCTGATCCATCACCTGCGCTCGGAGGTGGCCGATATCCGCCGGGCCGCCGGGCCCATGCGCGAGGCGGCGGGGCTGCTGTGGCGTGGCGAGATCGAGTTCATCAGCCCGGACCTCGAACTCTACCTGCGTGACGTGTACGACCACGTCATACACGTCGAGGAGTTGACGGAGGACCTGCGTGACATACTGATGGGGATGCTGGATATCTACCTCTCGGGCATCAGCAACAGGATGAACGAGATCATGAAAGTCCTCACCATGATCGCGACGATCTTCATCCCCGCCACCTTTGTCGCCAGCATGTACGGGATGAACTTTGAGCACATGCCAGGGCTGCACCATCCCTGGGGCTATCCGGCTGCTCTTGGTGTCATGCTCTCAATCGCCATCGGCATGCTCGCGTACTTCCGGCGCAAGGATTGGATCTGAGGTCGAGGGCGGTTGGAGGCGGCGTTTCACGGCGCTGCCACGTCCGAAGACTGCCGCGGACTGTCGTCATCGTCGCTGAAGACGGGGCCTTCGCTGCTCATGTCCTGCGCGATGACTGAGCGCACCACGAGCCGCACTTCACGCTCAAGAGCTCTGTGCAGTTCGGCCTCAATCTCCGCCACCCGTCGCTGCTGGAGTGCCCGAGGTGTGAGTACGGTGGCGGTGATTTGCAGCTCGCGCGCCTTCCGGTCAACGTGCATATTGGCGAGGCGCGAGCCCGGGATCTCCGCGACCGCCTCCTTGAGTGTGCTCTGCGTGCGCGACTCAATGCGCCGTTCATTTGCGATACGGATCAGCGCATTGGTCATGAACCACGCTATCACAGCAAGCACCAGCAGGCTGAGCCAGAAGCGCTTGAGGAACTGCATGACCTTCGCGGCGTCCTCGTCCTCGCGTCCTGAACGATCATCGCGGTCCACCCGGAGCATGCCGAACACGGAGAAGACGATCGCCGCTGCTAACTGGATCGCCAGGAAGTTGGCGACGAAGAGCATCGCCGCGCCCCCGGCCATCTCCCAGCGCTCGGCGGAGAGGGCGAGGCCGCAAGCGGCCAGAGGTTGCAGAACAGCGGCGGCGATGGCGACGCCGGGAAGCGCGGGGGAGATTCGTTCATCAACGAGCGCGTAGGCGCCGGCCAGTCCAGACGCCAGCGCGATCACTAGGTCGTAGAGGGTCGGCTGGCTGCGCACCATCCACGCGTCACTGATCGGGAGTCGCCACGGGGTGAGGCCTATCACGATGCCCACGCCGACGGCGATGACCTCTGAGCGCAGCGACGCCCAGAGGAGGCGCCGATCGCCGGCCGCCAGCCCGAGCGCGATGCCGAAGATCGGCCCCATCAGGGGTGCGACCAGCATGGCCCCAACGACCACTGCGGGGCCGTCGATCAGCACCCCATAGGCCGCGATGACCGTCGCAAGCGCCACCATCACTTAGAACGAACCAACCGGCTGCGATAGCTCCGTGACATCGTTGTAGATCTCGCGCCGGCGTTTTGGCTTGATCTCCTGATGCGCCCCGAGCAGACTCAGCCGCGCCACTGCCTCTCCACCATTGAGCTGAACCACCCCGTCCGGGCGTACACGCGAAACGGGCCGGCACGCAGGCGCAGTAGCTCATGCGCAACGTGCCCGCCCGACGAATTCGCGCAGCCTGCTCGTTTACTCCTGCTCGAGCATGCGGCGAACTCGCGCGACGAGACGGGACTTCCGGCGACCGGCGGTATTCGGGTGGATGATCCCGTGCCGAGCGGCCTTGTCAATAGCCTGCTGCGCCTGGGGCAGAGCGCCCTTCACGGCGTCAGCATTGCCGGCCTGTGCGGCCTCTACGACGGCGCGCACGGCTTCCTTCATGTCCCTGCGGCGTGTTCGGTTCCTCAGTGTGCGCTTGCGCGTCTGGCGCAAGTGCTTTTCCATGTGAGCCCTCTGCGGCATCGGTACATGAACCCCTCAAACGGAATTCGCCGCCTGCCCTGCGCGACCACATGCGGCGCTGTGTGCCTCCTGCGTGGCGAGGAGTATAGCACAAAGCCCCACGCGCCGCAAGCGCACCGCGCTCCACGCTCCACATTCATCCGGCGGGCGTTGCCGGAGGAGATTCCGCACACGGTAGTGAACTGGCATCGTGCCGAGCAAGGCGCCGAGGGAGAGGGATCGCGCGATGCGGATCGAGCGCTACGAGACGACAATGGCGAGAGAGGTTGCTGAGCTGATCGTCGAAGGCTTCGCTGAGCACAGACAGAAACAGCCGAAGAACCTCCTGACGCCTCCGGCGCCGTGGAGCACCGCCGACGAGCTGCTGGCGACACTCGGCTCCGACGCGCTTCACCTCGATGTGAGCCACGTGGCGGTTGATGGCGGCCGTATCGTCTCCGCAGCGATCGCGCCTCAGTCGGGTGAGCAGCGCGGCTGGTGGCGCATCGCAACTCTGCCCTCACATCGGCGGCAGGGGCTTGCGCGCGCCTGCATGGAGGCTGGCGAGAGTGCAGCCGCGATGGCTGGCATCGAGGTGCTGCAGACGTGGGCGGTCGTGGATAGCCGGTGGGAGGCCGCGGGAGGGCTTCTGAGTTCGCTCGGGTACGAGCTCGAGGACCCGGAGCGGCGCAACATCACAATGGTCGCGGAGAGCTGGACGCCGCGACCACTCACGCTACCTGAGGGCTATGAGTTGCAGACCCTGCGCATCGAGGACCTCCCGGAGTGGATGGAGGTGCGCAACGCGGTCTTCGGTGGCGACGCGGGCACCGAGTGGTTCGAGCAGCGCTTCCTGAACCGGCCCGACTTCGACCCTGAGACATGGTTCACACTGCGCCAGGAGGGACGCATCATCGGCATCGCGAGCGCGCTATGCATTGAGCACGAGCGCGACCCCGAGATGCTCCGCGGCGGGCAGATCGAGTGGGTAGGTGTGCTCGATAGCCACCGCGGCAAGCACCTCGGCGAGGAACTGGTGGCCGCGTGCCTCAACGCCATCGCAGAACGAGGCTTCCTGCCCGCGCTGCTGCTCACGCAGCCATACCGGGTGCCTGCGGTGACGCTCTACGAGAAGCTCGGCTTCCGCACAGTCGCCGGCTGGCATTCATGGACGAAGCGGCTCGCCTGAGGCTACTGGCGCAGCTTCGCGTACTCCTCGGCGAACGCGAAGCCGTCGAAGCGCTCGTCGTTCGTCAGGTCCTCGAGGTAGCAGATGGTGCCATCACGCCGGGAGACCTTCGCGGCCAGTGAGACCTTGATCGCTTCGAGGTTATCTGCAAGCGCGATCGGCGGCTCCCCGCTGCGCACCGCGCCAAGGAAGGCCTCGATGAGCCGGCGGTAGTTGTCCTTCGCGCTCAGCACGCGCTCAAAGACGCCGTTCTTCGCGGTCACAGAGATGAACCACGGGCTGGCGATCGCGCCAAGCGCGAAGAAGACCGGGAGGCCGTCGGCGTAGTCGGCTCGGAAGACATCCATCGTCCCATGCGCCCCGACATGCTCCACTGCGCGTACGCCCGCGCCCAGAAGGCCCTGGAACATCTCCACGGTGTGTATCCCGTAGTTGAAGAAGTCATTGCGTCCGTGGCACCAGACGACGCCGAGTTCGCCCATATCGTCGCGTAGCGCGAGTAGTTCCTGCACCTCCGCGGCGTAGCGCACGCTCGAGCCGCCCATGATCAGCGTCTTGTGCTTGGCCTGCAGCCGCTGCAGCTCATTCAGATCATGCAGGTTGCCCACCATCGGCTTGTCTATCAGTACCGGCACGCCCGCCTCAATGAACGGAAGCGCGTGCGGGATATGCAGGTCCCAGTTCGCGCTATGCACGATCGCCGCGTCAACGAGAGGGACCATCTCCTCGATCGTGGGAGTGACGGTGCCGATCCCGTGCTCCGCCGCGAACTGCTCCGCGTAGCCCTCCGGGCGAATGCCCCCGGAATCGTGCAGCGCGACCACTTCCGCCCCGTCCATCTGCTTGATCACCGGGATCCACGCCCCCGGGTGCGATGTGCACAGGTCCACCATGCCGAGCCTGATCACTGCAAACACTCCCGTCATGCGGCTGCGGTCGCAGAGGCGCCCGGAAGTTCGCTGCGCGTGCGTCAAGCCCTTCCTACCGGGGATAGCACGCTCCGAGCAACGCGGCGCCTTCGCGTGATCCGTAGAGCCTGGCGAGCGTCTCATCGGCGCACTCAGCGACAACCGTCGCCAGTGGCTCCACCAGCACCGCGCGCCTGAGGTCAGCGCTCAATGGCCACCTCTGGAGCAACTGCCAGCGCTTTCGACCTGTAGCAGCGGCGGGAAGTGGCCCGAGAGGACAATGGGATCGCGTCATGATGAGCGCGCGCCTGAGCGCGGTGATGTCAACGATGCACGCGGCCTCGACGCGGTCAGGGGCATCTTCTGGCGCGATGAGACCTGTGGGGGCATAGTCCGGGAGGCGGTAGCGTGGGGGCCGGGTGATCTCATCTGCGACAAGGTGCGCGATGACTGCGACCGCGAAGGCCTCGCAGCGCCCCTCGGCACCAGGACAGCCGTCCATCAGGCGAAGCACGCCCTCCACGAGATTGCCGGTGAGGTGCAGGTCTGGGCGACAGACAGAGGGGTCCTCGGTGTGGGCATCGGGGGCGATAGCGCCAAGGAGCATCTGCCCGCGCGTCCCCCCCGGCATGCCGATTCGCTCGCGCAACTGCTCCGTCACAAGCAGATGATGCAGCAAGTTCATTGTGCCACCTCAGGACGACCTACGGTGCGGAAGTGAGATCGATCCCGGACCTGCGCGCGAGCTGCCGCACGGCCTCCTCAGGCGGGGGCGCTGCGGCGAAGACCGAGGTGCACTGCGGGAACTTGCGCAGCGAGAAGCCGCAGCGCTCGGTGCCCTCGATCGTGCCAAGCCACTCAGCGTCCTCATCAACCGAGACGAACCACGGGCTGACGGAGCCGCTGAAGCCGAATGCCGGTATCTGCGAGGAAGCGGGCGCAATCCTGAGCCTGCCGCGACTGACCAGCGGAACCAGTTTGATCCCGGTGAGGTACTGCATTGTCCGGCCGGTGATCAGATAGTCATCAATGGCCGCCGGCGCGTAGACCCAGATCAGCAGCGAGCCATCACGCGCGGTGTTCCGTGCGAGCAGCCGTCCCTGCTCCGGCTCGATCGTGAAGACGTCACGGAAGATGGCGACGCGCGCCTGCGGCGGGTTGGGGCCGAGGAGATCGCGCAGCAGGCAACTCCGGTGCGCGATGCTCCCTGCGATCGGGCGGGTCAGCAGGTCGCGCGGCAAAGCCGCGTCGCCGGAGAGGTAGCGCGCGCTCACGTCATCGAAGACCTCGACGACAGCGGCGCTCCCATCGGGCGCGACCGGCGCGGGCAACTCCGCCAGAGATGCCATGCCGCCCGCCGCGACCAGGGCTCCGCAATCTGCGGCGACTCGCTCGGCTCCATCGGGCCGCTCGAGATAGAGCATGCCTGCCCGGCGCACCGAATCGCCCAGCGACGATGGCTGCGAAACGTCGTCCATCCGCTGCTGCGGGCCGGTGAGGAAGTTCAGCGCGCCGCTCTCCAGCACTCGTGTGAGCGCGGTGTGCGGCCAGAACCAGTCGTTCGCGCGCGCCTGTGCGAGCAGATGGCCGTAGCAGGCGCCGACAAGCGTGCTCTGTTGCGCCTCCTCGCGCACGGCCCGTGCCATTCGCAGAAGTGCATCCGCCGGCACCTCCGCGCGGAAGGCCAGCAGGTCGATCATCGGCTGATCGGCCGAGGGGTCGTAGAGCGACGGTTCCGGCTCATTCTCCAGCGGCTTCGGCATCTCAACCGATTCGAAGCCTGCACGCGGCAGGCCGAAGCCGCGTCTGCGGCCGAGCCAGCCGTCGCGCAGCGCGCTCACGTCCGAGTAGCGGACGTGCAGCCAGTCGAGGAAGGCTTCCTTGCGGACTGGCGTGTACTCGTCGCCTATGCCGAGCGACGCGCCCCATGGCCGCCAGGCGCCGAGGTCGCCTGCCTGAAGCTCGTAGCCGACCACGCGGTGCCCCCACGCGGATGACTGTACGTGCCGCACGAGTCCACGGAGTCTCTGCTCGGCCGCGGCCTGCCACTCAGATGAGGCTATGTCGGGCAGCACCCGGTCGAGTGCGACCACCTGCGGCGGCGCGAGCGTGCCTCCATCGAAGCGCTGGAGGTGCGCCGCGTTCGCGGCTTTCCACTCCGGCGTGGCGTTGAGGAACACCTGCAGCACCAGCGCGCTGTCGGGCCGCTGGCTGAGGACCGCGGCGGCCCTGCGGTCGAGCCCGGCGAAGGCTCGTTCAGGGTCGCCTGAAGCATCTGGAGCCCACGCGAAGGGATGGGCGTCGGTGGTGGCCGGCAGGCCGACCAGGCGCGCGTTGGCACTCAAAGCCGCCGGCAGATCGCCCTGAAGCTCCTCCAGCACCGGCGGCCATGCGTCCTCGCCGATGCTGATTGCGGGCGGGCTGACGCCGGCAACGATCGCAGCGTTCACCGGGACAGGCGCCGCGCCGGCGACCGCCACCTCCAACTGCTGGTCGCCAGTGAGGTCCGCGAAGCTTGCTGCCAGGCGCACCTGATAGCGTCCCGCTCCCAGCCACGCGGGCACCTGCAACCCAGCGTTGACGGTGGCCGCGTCGCCCTCAGCGGCCTCGACACGGACCGGCGCCTGCGCGAGCACGCCACCGACAGACGAGGTAAGCTGCCCCACGACTCCCGCCTCCAGCACTGCCGAGGCGGGGGAGAGGCTCGCGCGGACGCTGAAAGACTCTCCCGGCCCAAGACTTGTCTGGCAGCGCAGATCAGAGACGGAGAGCGCAGGGATTCCCGCTGTGTCGCCAGTGATCTCGTCAAGGTAGATCGTGTGCGGCCGATCCTGCTCGAGGCCCTCAAGAAGCAGCGCAACACGCGTTAGAGGCAGATCCAGTCCGGCGACAGGGTCATGGGCAGGTCCGCTCAGCGCGCGCAGATCGAAGGTGATCTGCCGCCACGCGGTCTCGTCCGCGAGTGGGACGGGGTCGCTGACATACGGTGCGCCATCGGCGTCGAGCACTTCGAGCCGCAGTGCGGTCTGATGGACGTTCGGGTTCTTCACCCAGAGGGATATGGCGTTCAGGGGCCCGTTTACGGGGCGGGTAAGGGCAAGTCGCGCGGTGGTCTGTGCGGCCGATGACGGCCGGACATGCCAGCGAAGGCTATCGCCCTTCACGCGCGCCGCGTCGAAGACTGTGGCCTCCCACGCGCTGAAATCGAAGCGATCATCCGGGGTGCGTGCGGCGCTGAACTCGTCCGGGTCCTCACAGGAAGAGATCAGCAGCGGGTCATGTGTGTCTTCCGGCGCAGCGACGGCGGTCTGGGGATGTGCGCAAGCTGCGGCGATACCGAGCCAGATGACGAACGCTCGGATCAGGGCACCATACTGGGGCGATCCCATGATTTGATGTCGGCGTCTGCGCCCTGTCCTCCCTGCGCCCGGTCCGCCCCGCTGGACCACAGATGATAGGGAATGCTGCCCGGAACCGGTGCTACGTACTGGAGGGGAGCACCCCAAGCGTCGTTGAAGATCTCCGCGTCCTCAACATAGGGCCCGTCCCAGCGAACTGGAGCCCCGGGCCCCTTGGGCCGCGCAAGTAGCGCACTGAGGCCCTGGTCGGTCGTGGGGAAGACCCCGCTGTTGTCTATCGCGTAGCGCTCGAGGGCGGTCATCAGCGTCTCAACGCGGCCGATGGTGAGCCTGCGCGCATCGTGATCGGAATCGCCAAGTAGCCGCCAGCTGACGGTCAGGACGAAAGCCGCGATGAGGGCCGCGATCAGAAGCGTCTCGAGTGGTGTCAGGCCGCGTCGGCGGCTGCGGTACATGGCTGCGAGTCCCTCCGCGAGCGCGTGGGGCGCGCCGCAATCGGGTGACAACGTGACACGCGAAGTCGATTCTATGCGAAGCGTGGCCTGCAAGTCAACCGCGCTCAGCCAGGCGGCTGCTCTGGCAGCGCCAGGTCCACGACCACCGGGCGATGGTCCGATGGCCGATGTGGCTCGATGCGGTGGCTCAGCGGCTCAACTCCGCCGCCCGCCCACACGTAGTCTATCCGCATCATCGGGAGGTGGCGGCGCCACACGAAGGTGTGACCGAAGCCCCGTCCGACGGCCTCGAAGCTGTCAATCAGGCTCGCGGAGAGCATGGCATGGAAGCGGGAGGCGGGTGGCGTGTTCATATCGCCTGCGACGACGAACGGCCCCTCCGATGGGAGTTCCTCGACCAGCTCCGCGAACTTCCGCTCGCGCAACTCCACGCCTTCCTCGATATACCTGCGCAGAGGCTCAAGCTCCCTCGGCGTCCCACCGTGAGTCGTCGCGCGGGGCACGTGAACGCCGATCACCCTCAACGGTCCCGCGTCGGTCTCAGCGTCCACGATCAGTATGCGGCGCCGGCCGGTTACGGGATCGGGAGGCGCCTCGCGGTGAGTGATCCTGCCGCGCACGTAGATGCGCAGATCGCCACCCATCGCCGACTGGTAGCCCGGCAACAGCTTCTGAAAGGTCTGACGCGCCGCTTCCTGCAGACAGACGATGTCGCAGTCCCAGGACATGATGCGCTCGCGCACAAGCTCGCGCTGCTCGGTCCAGCCGAAGACATTCCAGGTGGCCACGCGGATCACCAGGCGGTCCGGAGGCGGCTTGATGGGCTGCTCCCACTCGAAACCGGCGATAGCGAACAGTGCGAACAGAGTCGCCGCAGTAGTCAGAAGCACCAGTCGCCCCCGCCAGGCGGTAAGCGCCAGCAGTACGCCGAGACCGGGGATGGCGACCCACTGAGGCTTCGGAGCATAGACGATTCCGGCGGTCAGCCACCAGTCCTCACCGGGCACTCGCATGAACAGCCAGATCGCGAACGGGATGAGAGCGCAGATCAGCGCAAGCGTGCTCAGCCCCCGCCGCAGGCAGCCGGGCCTGCGACGATCCTCCACAACGCTCGGTTCGCTCATCTACACCCGCAACTCACAGATATCATCGGCAGTCTTGCGAACGGTGCGCGGGTCAACATACTCCCAGCCCGCATCCAGCGAAGACTGGATGCTCACGCCCTCGAGGAAGCGGATCTCCTGGGTGTATGGGCCCTCGAAGAAGTATGGACTGATCTCGCCGATACGGCCGCACGCTGTGTGCGCCGCCTGGCGAATGAGCTTGCACGCTGCCTCGTGCGAGAGGTGGATGGCAAGCTCGCGGCCGAGCGCCTGCTTAACCGCTGCGCCGACGATGTTGGGCACAAGTTCCCGGGCCTCCGCCACGGCTGTGTCGTCGCCAGTGCAGAGGATCGTCGGAACGCCCATCGTCCCGGCCATCAGCGCCCGGCAGCCGAATTCGCCAAGCTCGATGCCGTTGATTTTGTAGTACTCGATGGACTTTGAGGAGTAGGTGTGGCAGAGGACGCCGTTCGTCCCGGCGCGGGAGTGCTGACCGACGAAGAGCAGCGCGTCGTAGCTCTCATCGAGGTAGTAGGGCGCGCGAATCGGCCCGCGCGCGATCAGCTTCCCGTCGCGGTGGAACTCCTCCTCGATGATCCCGCCTGAGCCGTGCGCATCCCAGACGACCACCTCGGCGTCTGCGTCGAAATCGAGTATGCCATCAATGCACGCATTGACCTCGCCCGTGAGCAGGCGCATCCAGCGCACCTTGTCCTCCGGCGTGACATCGCGGGTCTGGCTGAACCGGCTGATCAGCGCTGGCCCCTCAAGGTCGGTTATCATGTAGAGCTTCATCGTGCACCTCCTGGAACTATCGCTACTGCGGCGCGACCTCGCACCGGCTCAGGTCGATCTCCCACGTCTGCCCGTCCCGGCGCGGGACCTCAACGATACGATCGCCAACGACGCCCCTGATCGGCTGCTGATTGCCGCCGAAGTCCGTGCGGCGGACGAGCAGCCGGTCGGCAAGGCGCAGGCCGGAGACGACCGTTCCGGGCTCGTCCGGGATGTTGAACATGACCGGCTCACCGGCGCCTATGAACTCGCGATGCGCGAGCATCGCGTCCATGACCTCGGTCATCAGGCCGATCTCCTTCGTGGTCTCCTCGGCCGTGCACCACATCATCAGCCCGTCGGTGCCGCGCAGGTAGAGGTGCCAGAGCAGCTCCTGGTAGGCCCACTCGGACATCTGCGGGACCTCCGGCGCATCCGCCGGCGGCGCGGTCGTGTGCCAGTGCAGCCAGGTGATCAGCGGGATCTGCTGCGGAGTGTGCCGCCCGGCATTCGTCCCGACCTGCAGCAGATTGTAGAACCACCGGTAGTCATCGTTGTTCCAGCGCGGATACCAGCTCCACGTTGCATACCAGGTGTATACCACCGGGTTTGCGAAGGTATAGCCGCTCGGCTCAAACTCATGGTACCACGGCCGGTTCTTCGCCAGCTGGTCGGGGAAGAACGGGGCGTCCTCCGGGAGCCTCTCGTAGTAGTCATACCAGTAGCGGACGCCGCTTTGCGGGTAGACGGAGTAGTTGCCGATGAGCGCCTCGGGGAAGTACTCCTGCACGACCTCCACGCAGCATTCGCGCTGCAGCTCCGAGCGGATCTTCCGCAGGGCCGCCTGGAAGGCGTAGAAGTCGTCGATCTCCGGGATGTTCTCCCGGCAGACCGTGCAGCGCTTTGAGCTGTCCCATGCTCCGTTCCACTCGATCGGCCCGTCAATCTCCCAGTCGAGGTAGAGGAAGTCTATCGTCAGCCCCGCGGCGAGGTAGGGCTCGAGGATCTCACGGAACTGCGCCTTGATCGCGTCCTTGCGGTGCTCCAGCCGGAACGGGCAGCCCATCTTCTTGCTGGCCGCGAAGCTCTCGTCATGGAAGGTGGAGGCATCGTCCGCGACATGCAGCGTATCCTCATCGCCGCTGAAGAAGCTGTACATCGCCTGCGAGGCGTGCACCCCGACCTCCAGACCCAGCTCGTGCTGCAGGCGTGCGGTTCGAAGCGCTGCAGTCATGCTGTCGGCATTACCCGGAACAGGGTGACCGCAGAGGGCGAGGCCGCGGGCGTCGAGCGCGCGCAGAAACTCGCGCGCGGCATCGTCATCCTCCGGCAGCCAGCCCTGCAGCCGTGACGCGCGGATCGGCAACGCGCCATCGCGAGGGTGGGTCAGCGGCGGGATTTCCTCGATCAGTTGCGTGAGGACCTGCTCCTGTGTCATCCGTTGCTGAGCCTCACAATGCTGCGTTACTGCGATGACGGCGAGACACATGGCCGCAAGAGCGAAGACGCCGATTCTCATCTCCATGTTCCTCCCTGTATGCCGTTACTTCAGGCAACCTCGAGAGCCTGCTCGAGGTCGGCGATGATATCCTCGGGGTCCTCTATGCCAACCGAAAGCCTCACCAGGCCGTCACTGATGCCCACACTGCGCCGGTCCTCGGGCGAGAGCATTGAGTGCGTCATCGAGGCCGGATGGGAGATCAGCGTCTTGACCTCGCCGAGGCTCACGGTGAGGGTGCACAGGTCAACGGCGTTCATCATCCGCCGACCGGCCTCGACGCCGCCCGCAAGGTCGAGGCAGACCATCCCCCCGAAGCCACCCATCTGCCGCGCGGCAAGCTCGTGCTGCGGGTGGGAGGGCAGTCCAGGGTAGATGACCCTGGCGACCTTCGGATGCCCCACAAAGGCCTCCGCGATCTGCATGGCGTTTTCGTTGTGGGCGCGCATGCGAAGCGGCAGTGTCTGCAGCCCGCGCGCCGCGAGGAACGCGTCCATCGGCGCCAGGCAGCCGCCGATCTGGATGTGCGTCTTCCAGAGGCGGTCAATCATCTCGCGTGATGCACAGATGGCGCCTGCGACGATGTCGCCGTGGCCGCCGATGTACTTCGTCGCGCTGTGTACCGAGACGTCGATCCCGAGTTCGCACGGTCGCTGGTTGATCGGAGTTGCGAAGGTATTGTCGCAGATCGTGGTCGCGCCCGCGTTGCGCCCGATGGCCCCGACAGCGGCCAGATCCACCAGCGCGAGCGTCGGGTTCCCGGGCGTCTCACAGTAGATGACGCGCGTCTCGTCGCGCACCGCATCCTCGATCGCGGCGGTGGAGGTGGCGTCCACCACGGTGCACTCGACGCCGAACGCGGGGAGCGTCTGTCGGAGGAAGGTCAGCGCGGCGGTGTAGAGCGCGTCGGTCACGATTGCGTGATCGCCCGCCCGCAGCAGCCCGAGCAGGGTCGTGGAGATCGCCGCCATGCCTGACGATGTCGCGATGGCCGCCTCCGTCCGCTCAAGCGCCGCGAGACGCTGCTCGAAGACTGCTACGGTCGGGTTGCCGAAGCGGGTATAGACGTAGCCGTCGTCCTCACCGGCGAAGCGCGCTGCGCCCTGCTCCGCACTGGCGTACTCGAAGGTGGCCGTCTGGTAGATCGGGGGCGACACCGCCCCGAGCGAGTCCTCTACCATCCGCCCGGCATGCACCGCGTCGGTCCGTACGCCGCGCTTCCTCGACATCACGATCATCCTTCTTTTCACTGGCCGTGACGGCACACGGCGAGGTGATCGGCGGGGCCGTCACTGGCCGCGCGCATGTGACTCTGCGTCGCGTTGCTTCGTCTACGCAGGGCGGCGGACCTTCACGAAGGGGCAGACGCATGCGATCGTGGTTCGTGGCGTGAGGGAATGGCGGAGGGGGAGGGATTCGAACCCCCGGTGGCCGGAAGACCACAACGGTTTTCAAGACCGTCACCTTAAGCCGCTCGGTCACCCCTCCGCAGGGGACACCTTTCCAGTATACACCCAAGGGCCGTCCTCCGGCAATGCCCGCTTTGCGCATTTCGGAGGCGCCAACTCGATCACCGAGTCCGCAACAGCATCGTAGATCTCCTCGCAGGTGAAGAGCAGCACCTGTCGGTGCTCAGAAAGCGCCTTCACAACCTTCATGGCCTGCGCCCGTCGCGTCTCATCGAAGTTCACAAAGGGGTCGTCGAGGATGATCGGCGGGCACTCCTCCGGCCACAGCAACTCCGTCAGCGCCAGGCGCGCCGCGAGGTAGACCTGCTCCCGGGTAGCGCAACTCAGCTCCTTCGGCTCAACCGCATCGTCCTTCTCGTCACTCTGCACCATCGGGGCGAGCGTGACGCGATCGAAGCTGATCGCGCCATAGCGGCCGCCGGTGATCGTGGCGAGCAACTGCGCGGTTCGCGGCTCCAGCACGTCGGCGGCCTGCGCCAGCGTCTCCTCATGGGCCTGGGCGAGCAGCTCGCGCGCAAGCTCCAGCGCCGCGCGGCGCTCATCAGCCCGCTTCAGGGCCTCCTCCGTGGCGGCAAGCTGCTCCCGCAGGCTCCGCAGCCGCTCAGGATCGGCCTCCGGATGATCCGCCACGCCCCGAAGCGCATCTGATTCCTCGCGCAACTGCCCGCATTCCCGCTCAGCATCCTTCATCTGCCGCTGCAGTGCCTCGTAGCGCTCGGGATCCAGCGCCGCCCATGCAAGCTCATCCGATTCCAGCCGCTGCTGCAGCCCCATCCGCTCCGCCGCAAGTTCCGACAGGCGCGTGTTGATCTCTTCCGGCGTCTGTCGGCCCAGAACGCCCTTCAGCTCGCGCCGGTGCTTCTCGCACTCATCTCGTAGACGGAAGACCTCATGCGCGGCCTGCACGAAGGCCTGCGGATCGTCTGCGTCAAGCTGCTCGAGGCGGTGCTGCAGCCGCGCGGTCGCGATCTGCGACTGCTGCCCCGCCTTCTCGGCATCATCAGCGGCCCGGCCGGCCACCGCTGCGGCGGCAGCATGTTGCGCGCGCGCCTCATCAAGCGCCGCTCGCGCCTCCTGCAGCCGTGCCGCGAGCGCATCCACGTCCGTCACGGCCGCGTGGCGCAGAAGCGTCTCAAGCTCTTCCTCCGCCTGCACACGCTTCGCCTGCAGATCGCTCGCGGCCGCCATGGCCTCGTCGCGGAGGGCTTCCGCCGCCTCAGCCGTCACCGGGGGGCGCTGGAGCAGGCCCATCACGCCCATCACAACGCCGGCCGCACTCACTGCCCACAGCCACGGTGTGTCGAGGCCGATCGCAAGCCCCGCGCCGGCCAGCACAAGCATCGCCGCCACGGCTAGCAACGTCCGTCGCGAGCGCGCAGCGGCTCCGGATGAGGCCGCGTCTCGCTCGGCCTCGGCAACCGCCGCCTGCGCGCGTTCGGCATCCAGCCGCAACTGCGTGAGGTCGCGCTCAGCGCACCGCGCCTGCTCGACGAGGCGCTCATCGGGCACATTGGCTTCGAACTCGCGCAGGCGGATCAGCGCCTGATCCCTGGCCTCAGTAGCAGAGCGCGCCTCGGACTCTGCCTCGGGCACGCGTTCCTGTGCGTGCCGCGCCTCATCAACGAGCCGCGTCAGTTCCTCCGCCTGCTCGGGCTGCACCTCGGGAAGCTGCGCCAGCGTCCCCTCGGCCCGCTCGATACGCTCAGCAAGCTCCTGCGCCTCTCGGGAGCGCGCATTGAGTGTCCCGAACTCGCGCTTGAGGCCGTCTAGCGCCTCCTCGACCTTCCGCCGCTCCTGAGCGCGCTGCAGCACACCGGTCCCATCGTCGAGGGTCCGGTCCAGCTCCGCGATCCGCTCGCGCGCTCGCTCGATCCGGTCACGGGCAGTGCCTGCACGCTCCACGATCGGCCCCAGCCGCGCGATCTCCGCGCCGACTCTGTCTGTCTCGGCCATCAGCATCCGGATCGGCCCGGGGTTCTTCGGGGCGGCAGTCTTCATCCCGCGCGTGAGCGCCCGGATCTGGCTGTCAAGTTCGCCGAGCACAACCTGCGCTCCGCCCCTGGCAGCGGAGCCGGAGACGGTCTGCTGGAGCAGCTCCGCGACTTCCTTGCCGGCCTGCAGGCCGGCAAACTCCTGCTGGGCTAGACACGCGGTGGTCTCGTAGACCTCGCGCGTGCCGACCTGCAGCAGCGCCCACAGGCGCTCTGCCACCGCCGGCTCACTCGTCAGAAGCTCATCGGTGGCGGCGCAGCGAAGCTCGACCCGGCGCTGGTCGAAGTCGCGCAGGAGCTCAAAGCGGCTCCCGTCGCACTCGAATTCGCACGAAAGCGCAAAGCGCCGGTCGCTGCCCCACGCTGTGAGCGCCATGAAGCCGCCATCGGTCGTGTCGATCTTCTTGCCCGGAAGCAGCAGGCGCACGATCGCCTCGCGCATCGTGGACTTCCCGGCCTCGTTGGGGCCTCGCACGACAGTCAGACCCGAGGCGAACTCCCACTCGCCCTCGGCGAAGCGCCCGAAGCGCTCTATCCGCAGCGTTCGGAGGATCACTGGCCGCCCTCCCTCCGGCGCAGCATGGACACGCCGATCTGCAGCGCGCGCTCGGCGATGCGCCGCTGCTGCTCATCGCAGGCTGCATCGATCCGGGCGCGAGCCAGCTCCACGAACCGCCCGAGCGTCAGCTTGGGATCGAGGTGCTCCTCGTCGAGGGCCTCCAGCGAAGGGTGCGAGCGATCCGTGAGCCGCAGTGCAAAGAACGCGCCGCTCAGCCGCTCCGGCACCGCATCAAGATCAAGCACGGTTCCCGCCGGAGCCAGCCCCGTCAGCCGCACGTCCAGAAGCAGGTCAGGGTCCGCATGGGCCTCGACCGCCGCCACGAGGTCCTCAGTGCCGCGCAGATCGCCCGCGTCAACAGACAGCTCGCGGGCCTGCAGCGTCCCGACCTCCAGCCTCTCGACCTTTGGCGGCCCCTCGCCGAGCGTAACCAGCGCCACCGAACCCCTATCCCACGAGCCGAAGCCCGGGACCTCGATGCTGCCGGGCATGATCGCGGTCACACCGCCCTCGGAGCAATCCTGCCAGCGGTGCCAGTGCCCGAGCGCGACGAAGTCCATGCCTGACGCAGTCAGTTCGCTGCCGCTGACCAGCGCCCCGTCCTGCACGTCACCGCGTTCGGGTGAGGCATGGATCACGCCGATGTTGATTCCTGCATCCGAGTCTGGACGCAGATCGCAGAGCGGCCGCTGTCCCTGCAGGTCACAGCGGTGAGGGCAGCCATGCACGGTGGCTCCGAGGTGGGGGAGGGCAACGCTGCTTCCCCGGGGCCCGCCGAGCACATGCACGCTCTCCGGCAGGCTGCGGATGGCCGGCGAGTCCCAGAAGCCTCTCTCGGACCAGCAGTCATGCGTGCCGGGGAGGAGGATCACATGGATGGCGGGTGTCGCCCCGGCGAGTCGCTGCAGGCTCTTGAGCGCGCGATCAACGGTCTTTGCGGCGGGAGTGCGCGTGTCGAAGAGATCGCCCGCGACCACGAAGAGCTGTACCTGCTGCGCGAGGGCCGCCTCGACGGTGCGCTCCCACGCGTCCCATGTGCGGCGGCGCAGATCGGCGGCGCGGCTCCCCAGCGAGCCGTTCGGGGCATCCAGATGCACGTCGGCGGTGTGTAGCAGCTTCACGATAACTCCCCCACGACCGCGGTGGCGATGGGATTGAGGTTCGCGGCATGCGGCGGGAATCCTTGCTCTCCACGCCGAAAACTCATATGCTTGCCGGGAACTTCGGCCGATCAACAACTGTCTTTGTGACTACAGTGGTTAACATGCAGCGCAGCAACCTGGCGACTCTCCCGCTGAGCGGCCTGCTCATGCTCCTGTTCGCGCTTCCCGGCGTGACTCAGCAGGTAGCGTGGCATTCTGACCTGGCGACCGCGATGGCCGATGCGAAGCAGAACGGGTGCCCGATCCTCGCGTTCTTTCACTCTGTCGGCTGCGGCCCGTGCGCGCAGATGGAGCAGGAGACTCTCGCGGATCCGCAGATCACGGCGCTCATCGCCGGGCGCTTTGAGGCCGTCAGCATCAACGGGATCACGCAGGCCGACCTCGCAATGCGCTACTTGATCTCGTATTACCCCACTGTCAAGTTCATTGACGCGAGCGGTGTCAGTGTGTACGACTGCTACGGGTACATTCCGCCGGTTGACTTCCTCGCGGTGATGAACGAGGGGCTGGCGGCGCACCAGGCGCTTATCCGCGCCCGCAGTGCCGCCGCGCAGCCCGAAGTGTCGGCTGAGGGCGCGTTGTCCATCGCGCGCGACTACCTGCAGGCGTCGCAGTTCACCGAAGCCGCCCATTGGGCGCGCAGGGAGCTTGACGCAGCACCGAATGCCGAGACGCAGTATCTGCTGGGCGTCGCGCTGGTGGAGGCCGGGGAGCCCGCGCAGGCCGAGGAGCCGCTGCTTGCCGCCCTCACTGCGACCGAGGACGCTCCCTGGCTGACGCACGCCCGGCTGAAGCTCGGCTACGCGTGGCTGCAGATGGGGAAAGACGCGGCGGGCATTGACCTGCTGAAGGCGGTGCATGCCGCTGCCGATGCGACTCCGAAGATCAAGGCTGAAGCCGCCCGCCTGCTGCGCTGGTGGGGCGTTGACGCGGGATAGAGCTGTCGCACAGACCCCGTGGTAAGGGCGCTGAGCGGCCGGTTCCCGCACAGGAACCGGCCGCTTCTGCATCTCAGGTGGCCTCACGTTGCCGGGACATCCGCCCACTCGCCCGACTTCGCCGATGCGCGCACCGCCTCGTCCACGGCCTGCGTGGCAGCGCCATCGCGGAGCGTCACCGTCCCGGGCTCTCCGCTCACGATGGCCGTCAGGAAGTCATGCACCGAGTGCATGTGGAAGCGCATCCAGCCGACCGGCAGCTTCGGCGATGGCAGAATGCTCGGCTTCGGGTACTGCTGCACCGTCGCGATGCGCGTGAAGCCCTGCCGCTCGGCCGGGGCGGTCGCGTCATAAGCCTCCAGGTAGTTCGCGTCCATCATGCTCCAGCGGAGCGAGCCGCGCTCGCCGTAGATCTCGAAGCTCGCGCTGTCCTCGGTGCCGGTGGCGAAGCGCGATGCCTCGATGAAGCCGAGCGCCCCGGAGGCCATGCGTGCCTGCAGGCAGCAGTAGTCGTCCACCTCGACGGGAGCCATCTCAGTCGAGCCGGGCGCGGCGGGACGTTGGTCCACCCAGCGCTCCAGCGTGCCGCGCACCGAGGCGTACTCCCCCAGCAGCGAGCGCATCAGGTGGATCATGTGCGAGCCGAGGTCGGCGAGGCAGCCGCCCGTGGGCCCGAGTCGCCAGCTCATCGGCCGCTTCGGGTCGGCGTAGCCTGCGTGCAGGTATGAGGCGCGGAAGTGGTAGACGCGGCCCAGGAAGCCCTCGTCAATGAGCTGCCGCGCCCGCATGATCGCGGGGATGAAGCGCATGTGGAAGGCCATCCCGGTCTTGAGCTCAGGCCGCGCCTCTGAGGCGGCAAGCATCTTGCGCGCCTCACTGAGCGTCACTGAGAGCGGCTTGTCGCAGTAGACGTGCTTGCCGGCCTCGAGCGCCGCGATCACCTCGTCGCGATGCAGGTCATTGGGCGTAGCGACGTCGATCACGTGGATGTCATCGCGCTCCAGCAGCTCCTCGAAGCGCGTGGTGCCGAACTCGAAGCCACCCGCCTGGCGTGCCTTCTCCGCCGATTCGGGCCGAGAGGTGCAGACGCCGACGAGTCGTGGTCGGGCAGGCGGCGGGTCGTAGAAGAGGGATTGGTTCAGGTAGGAGTATGCGTGCACTTTGCCGATGAAGCCGAAGCCGACGATGCCGACGCCGATCTCGGGGATCGCCGGATTGTCAGAGTGAGCCATCTGTTCGCCCTCCAAATGAATGATAGTCGGGCAGCCTGGCAGTTCGCCGCGCGGCCGTCGCTGCCCTGCGCAGGAGCCTACCGGGGCTCCAGCACCAGGTACTCGATCCGGCTGCCTCCGCCGGAGGTGACGTCCGCGGGCGGCGGAATGCCGGGAAGCTCCTCGCCGCGCCGCCGCTTGATAACCACCACGCGTGAGGCGACCCGCCGGGCCTCCTCGTAGGTAGCAGCCGGGATCGGCTCGTGCAGCCCGATCCGCCGCAGGGGTCGCATCGCATCGGAGCGCTCGACCATCTGCCCGAAGAATGGGTCGAAGTAGACCACCTGGAAGCTGCGCGTCTCAAGCGTCGGCAGCACCTCGCGGCAGTCGCCATGGCGCGCGTCCACGCGGCGCATCGCCTCCTGCACGCCGAAGCCCTCGATCTCGTAGGTGGCGAGGCCCTCGATCGTCAGCGCGGCGAGCAGCGGGTGTGCCTCGTAGCCGACAACGCGTCCTGTCTCGCCGACCACCCATGCGGCCACCGTGGCGTCTGTCGCGCGGCCGAGGGTGCAGTCAAGGACGCTGTCGCCGGGCCCGAGGCGCATGGCCGCGATCATCGGGTCTCCGCCGCCCTCGCAGATGTTGCGGACGCGGGTGCGCGCCATGCTCGGGTGGAAGAAGTACTCGGTGCCATCGGCAGGGATGACCAGCCCGACGCGCAGCGCGGTCACGGTCAGCGCCGCCTCGACGCCCTCCTCGGCGCACAGCTTCGCCAGGCTGCGCTCGCCGCGTTCAACAAAGCGCACACCAAGGCGCTCAGCCCACCTCCGCGCGCGCTCGTCAAGCTCCGGGTCGGGCCGGCGTGCGGCCGTCACCACGTAGGGAAGCTCGCTATCGCGACCGGGCACCGCTACCAGCTCTCCACGGCGGTCTCGATCATCGCGAGATAGTTCTTCACCGTCTGCGCGGTCAGTTCCTTGGTGTGAGGCGACGCGGTGGGGCAGAGGATGAAGCCTCCTCCAGGCACCCCGGCGTCGATCGTGCGCTTGACCTTCTCCACCAGCTCGTCGGTCGGATCGTGGTAGAGGTCGCCGATCTGGATGTTGCCCTCGAGGCAGACGCGGTGGCCGATGCGGCGCTTCGCGTCCTCAAAGGTGACATCGCCGAGCGGCGGGCCCTCGATCGGATGGAGGCAGTCGGCGCCCAGGGTCACGAACTCCTCGAGGATACCGTTGAGCGGTCCGTGGCAGTGGATATGCCGCAGCATGTCAGCCTTCTGCAGCCTGTCGCGCACCACCAGTCCGGGTTTGACAACGAACTCCCGGAAGTCCTTCGGGCCGGCCAGCGGTGGCGTCATGAACTCCTCACCGGAGGTCGCGTAGATCGGGCCAACGCCCTGCTCGAGGGCCCACTCGAGCATGTCCAGGGCCCGCTCAAGCAGCGTATCTACGGCCGCGAGGATACGTGCGCGGTCGGTCAGCGTCCAGATCGCCAGGCGGTCGGAGCCGGTAAGCCGAGCGAGCGAGTAGATCGGCACGGGGATGGCGCACATGACGATGCCGCGCTCGCCGATCTCCGCGTCAAGCGCGCTGAAGTGCGACAGATCGGGGCGCAGCGGCTCGTAAGGGATCGAGAGGATCGCGTCAAGGTCCTCCAGGGTCTTCACGAAGTGCTCGGTGGCAAGGCCCGGCAGCCCGCGAGTGCTCGTCCTATGCGCTGCAGTCAGCGGGCCGCCAGGAGTCTCAATCGTCACATGGTGGATGATCCAGTCGCCCGCGTCCTCGGTCGAGGTCTGCGCCTCGATCGGGTACGCAGTGAACACGGCGCCACCGCCGATGCCGATGCCGGTCTCGTAGGCCCCGTGCTCGCGTACCGCCTCGATGATCGGGGCGTAGCTCTCGTGGCGCGTCGCGCACCACGGCTCATCCCATGCGCGCACGCCGCGCACGTGAAGGGGGAAGTGGTCGGTCTCCTCAAGGCGGAAAGCCGCCATCATGCGCTCTCTCTGGGTCATCGTGGGCCTCCGTGGAACGACTGCCGTGACGGGTGGTTCATTCGTCGCGGGCTCGCCCGGACCTCCGCACGGCATGCCGCACCGACGGACCCGGCGCATCGGCTCATCTTGACTTGGCCCTGCGGGGCGCAATATAATGCCGGGGCATGGCCAAGCGGCCTGTGCCTGGCTCGCCGCGGGATAGAGGAAGGACTCCAGGGAGGAGTGTCGTCGTGGCCAACGAGGACGCGGGGCGCAGACGGAATCTGCCGGCGAGTGAGGACCGGGAGAGAGCGCGCGCGGTCGGGGCGAGGAAACCCGGCGCGATTGCCAGCGCGATGGGGCGTTGCCGCGAGGCTGCGGGAGCCATTCAATGCCCGCGACTCGACTGGCGCACGTTCCTCTGGGGCCTCCTGCTGCTGATCCTGATCATCCTGATCGTGCAGAACTGGACTCCGGTGCGGATCAATCTGTTCGGCTGGTATCTCGACGCCCCGAAGGCCGTCGTATTCGCCATCTACTTCCTGCTCGGCATGCTCGCGACCTGGCTGATCGAAACCTACAGCCACCGCGCGCGCATCGCGGCACAGGAGGCGAGAGCCGAGGCTCTGATTGGAGCGACAGCCGGCCGCCACGCGGACGAGCACCTCTCTGACGAGGATCTGCTCGAGGATGAGGAGGTCATCCGCGAGGAAGCCCCCGCTCCTGTCGAGGAACCGGCACCGGAGGTGCATGAAGAGGTCCATCCGACACCTGAAGAGGTTGCGGAAGGGCCCGCGTTCGCCACGCCCGCGGCCGAGCCGGCCGCCACTGAGGCGCCCGCGGTGGTGTTCGAGGAGCCTGCGGACCCTGAGGCGCTGCGCACGCTCGATGATGATCTCGACGCCGACCTCGAACTGGAGAATGGCGAGGTCGCGCCTGCCGAGGACGAGGGCGACTCGAAGCCGTTCTGGCGATTGTGAGCGGGGAGGCGAGCGGATCGTGACCACACGGCTTCGAACATCGCTGCTCATTACGATACCATTTGTGCTGCTGCTGAACTCCGACAGCGTCATCGTGAGTACGCGCATGTACGGTGATGTCTCGGGCGTGCGCCGCGTACGCGCCGAGGCGGACAGCTCTCTGCGTGATGAGCTCCTGAAGTGGGCGTCGGAGATGACGCGCGGCTTCTACAGTGAGCCGGTTCACGTGACTACCGACAGCGTTGAGGTGGCGCGCAGTAACCAGGTGAATGATCTCGCGGCCATCGAGGGCGTTACGGCGAGCGCGGCCGATATCGCGCAGAAGCCGTTCTCGTTCACGACAGAGTACACGTGGCAGGAGTCGATCAAGCTTGACGCTCTTGGCAATGAGAGAGAGCGCGCAGCGGCAGAGGTGATCGCGTTCGAGTACCGCCTCGCGATGCCCGGCCGGATCGCCTCGGTTCAACCGCCGAATGCGCAGGTGAATGGCGGGAGCGCGGTCTGGACGCTGAAGGCCGCCGACCTCTCAGACGCGGAGGCAGGCTTCACCGTCTCAGCGACCTCGACGGTACTGCGTTGGGATGTCATTGTCTTTCTGGCCTACATCGTGGCGTATCTGCTCTACCGCGCGATCACGTTCCTTGCACGACGTGCGAGACTGCGACCGCGAAAGATCTGATGGAGACGCTCCGAAACAGCGGCCGCGGGCGTCCTGTCCGCGGCCTTTTCGTTCTCGTACAGTGAAGGGAGTTGGCGCCATGCCGCTGCCTGGAACCGAGATCATTGACCTGCGCAGTGACACGAAGACGCAGCCCGACGACCTGATGCGACTCGCGATGAGTCGGGCCGAAGTGGGCGATGACAAGTCGGGTGAGGACCCGACTACGCGGCGGCTCGAGGAGACGTCTGCCGAGATCCTCGGCAAGGAAGCCGGCCTCTTCGTGGTCTCCGGCACGATGGGTAACCTCGTCTCGATCAAGACGCAGACCCGCCCCGGCCAGGAGATCATCTGCGAGCGCGATGCCCACATCTACCGGTACGAGGGCGGCGGGCTGTCAGCGATCTGCGGGCTGCTGCCGCGACTGATCCCCGGCGTCCACGGGGCCATGGACCCGGCGGCCGTCGAGGCCGCGATCTCCGACGGCTCGAACGTCCACGTCGGCCCAACCGGGCTGATCGAGATCGAGAACACGCACAACGTGGCCGGTGGCACGGTCCTGTCACTGGAGCATGTTCAGGCGATGAGCGATCTCGCGCACCGTCACCGCATCCCGATGCACTGCGACGGCGCGCGTATCTTCAATGCGGCCACCGCCCTGGGCGTGAGCGCCGCGGAACTCGCCGCCCCCGTGGACAGCATCCAGTTCTGCTTCTCCAAGGGCCTCGGCGCGCCGATCGGCTCAATGATCTGCGGCACGCGCGAGTTCGTCGAGGCCGCTCGCCCTGTGCGGAACATCGTCGGAGGCGCACTCAGGCAGGCCGGCGTCATCGCGGCCGCGGCGCTCGTCGCGCTCCAGGAGGGCCCGAAGCGCCTCCAAGAGGATCACGAGCACGCGCGCATGATCGCCGAGGCGCTGGTCGAGCTTCCCGGCGCCTCCGTTGATATGGCGACAGTGCAGACGAATATCGTCAATCTCGAACTGCGTCGCGACGATCTCGATGCGCCGGGGCTGTGCCGCGAACTGCAGCGGTACGGCATTCTCACAACCGCCCGCACCGCACATGAGATCCGACTGGTGACGCACAAGCAGGTGGATGACGCCGATACCGATCGGGTCTGCCTGGCGCTCAGGGAGGTTCTGGCCTGATCCGATGCTCGAGCACACGTTCGTGCACATTCCGGGAGTTGGCCTCGGCACAGAGCGCAAGCTCTGGGCGCAGGGCATCGTGACGTGGCGCGATGCCCTCGACTGCGCCTGCCCGTCGGGCTTCTCTGCCGGGCGCTGGGATCAGGGCCGCCGCCTGATCGAGGATTCCATCATCAGCCTGGGCCGCCGGGACCATCGGCACTTCGCGCAGGCCCTCTCGTCAGCCGATCACTGGCGCGCGTGGCACGACTTCCGCCGGAGCGTCGTCTACCTCGACATAGAGACCACCGGCTGCAGCCACCTGTCGCAGGTGACGGTGGTCGGCCTGTACGATGGCCGCCGCACTCAGAGCTTCGTGGCGGGCGACAACCTCGATGACCTCCCGGAGGCCCTCGAGGGCTTCGGGATGATCGTCAGCTTCAACGGCGCGTGCTTCGACATGCCCTATCTGCACCGGCGCTTCCCCGGGCTTCCGACCGACTACCTGCACCTCGACCTGATGCATGCCCTGCGCAAGCTCGGCCTGGGCGGCGGGCTGAAGTCCATCGAGCGGCAACTTGGGATCGAGCGCGACGATGACCTGAAGGGCCTCGACGGCTGGGACGCGGTTCGGCTGTGGAATGAGTATCGCGCAGGCCGTGAGGCATCGCTGGAGACGCTGATCCGCTACAACGCCGCCGACATCGAGAACCTCGAGATCCTCGCGGAGAAGGCCTACAGGGAGCTTCGCGCTGCCATGGCACTGCCATGCGACGCCGACGGAGAGGGAGCGCGGCCGGGTGAGTAGACCACACAGCACGCGGCAGCGCATCTCACCAATCTACCGTATCTTCATCGCGGCGCTCGTGATGGACCTGTGCGTGGCGGTGGTGGGGCTCGCCGTCCAGCTTCGCGGCGGGCACCTCGGGGCCAGCCCGAGCATGCTCGGCTGGCTCGGCACCGTGGGCGGCTTCGTCTACGCGCTCGGCTGCATGGTGACAGGCTCGCTTTCGGACCGCTTCGGCCGTAAGCTCCTCGCGAGCGCGAGTTGCATGCTCTGCGGGCTGGCGTGGCTCGCCATGACGCAGACCGACTCGCCCTGGCAGCTCCTCGCGATCCTGCCATTCTCAGGCGCCGGGATCTCGCTCTTCTGGCCGCCGGTGCAGGCGTGGCTCTCGGAGATCACAGTCGGCGGCCGTGAGCGGCTCAACGAGAACATCGGCGGCTTTAACATCGCGTGGACGATCGGCCTCTTCATCGGCCCGATGATCGCCGGTGTTGCATGGGAGTATGGGCAACCGGCGTTCGGCCCGAACCTCCCGTTCCTGATTGCTGTCGCGTTCGTGGCGGGGATGTTCATCCTGCTGCAGACGATCCCCGCTCGGGTGCCGGGTGGGGGCGAGGTTGCGCCGCAGGAGACCGAGGTCGTTCTGCCGCATGCGAAAGTCGCCTCGCGCTTCCTCCACCTCGCGTGGATCGCGAACTTCGCAAGCTGGTTCGGCCGGGGCCTGAACATCGTAGTCTTCACTGAACTCGGCACGCGCAGCGGCTTTTCGGCCTCAACGATCGGCACCACCATCGCCATGTTCCTGGCCGGGCAACTCCTCATGTTCCTGTATCTGCGCGACCGCTCCGGCTGGCAGTACCGCCTCTGGCCGTTGGTGGGCTCGCTGCTGATCTCCGCCGGCGCATGGGTGCTCGCGTGGGTCGCACAGTCGCCGTGGGTATTTGGCATCGCGTTCGCTATCGCAGGCGCCGGCTCGGGCGTGACCTACGTCTCGAGCCTCTACTATAGCCTCGAGGGCCAGGAGGTCTCGCGCGGGGCGCGTGCCGGCCTGCATGAGGCGATCCTCGGCAGCGGCGTCTTCCTCGGGCCGCTGCTCGCCGGGCAGGTCATGGAGCAGTTCAGCCTGCGCGCGCCCTACTTGATGACCGCCGGCGTCTTCGTCGGCGTGACCATCGTCGTCTACCTGGCGTGGCTGCAGATGCACAACGGAGTGCGCCGCGCGGCGGAGCAGGCGCGCGTGGAGGTATCGGGAGAATGAGGGAGCGATCCGGCATGAAGGCTGTCATCCTGGCGGCGGGCAAGGGCACTCGGATGCTGCCGCTGACGGAGCGCAGGCCTAAGCCCCTGGTGCCGGTAGCGGGGCACCCGATCCTCGAGCACATCGTGGGAGGCCTCGCCTCGGCGGGCGTCACCGATGTCTGCCTCGTCGTCGGCTGGATGGGCGATCAGATCATCGAGGCCTTCGGCGACGGAACGCGCCTCGGCGCGAGGCTCAGCTATGTCTGGCAGGAGGAGTTCGGCGGCACCGGCGCGGCCGTGCTCCTCGCAGAGGAGTTCGTCGGCAGCGATCGCTTCGTCCTCGGCTGGGGCGACATCATTGTGCCGCCGGAGAACTACCGCCGGATGATGGCGATCTACCACGAGGAGCAGCCGGAGGCCATGCTGGCGGTGAACTACGTGGATGACCCGTGGGAGGGCGCGGCCGTCTACGTCTGCGATGGCTACGTCGAGCGGATCGTGGAGAAGCCGCCGCGCGGCACCGCGACGACGAACTACAACAACGCCGGACTATTCGTCTTCAGCGCTGAGTTGCTCGATCTTCTGAAGCGCACGGAGCGCTCCGAGCGCGGTGAGCTTGAGGTGCCCTCGGCGATCCAGGCGATGCTCGAGCGTGGCAGTGCGATCCGGGCGCTCCCGATTGAGGGCTACTGGTCCGATGTCGCGCGCCCATGCACGGCCATCGCGATCTCCGGGCAGATCATCGATCGGATGTCTCACTCAGGGATCATCCTGCACCCGGAGGCGAACATCTCTGCGGGAGCGCAGTTGCGTCCGCCGGTGATGATCGGGCCCGATGCGGCGGTCGGCAGCGCCATCGTGGGGCCGAACGTGACCGTGATGGACGGCGCGCGCATCGGCGATGGCGCGGTCCTCAGCGACACGATCGTGATGCCAGGGGCTGAGGTGGGGGAGGGCTGCGCGCTCTCATGGGCGGTCGTGGAGGACGGGGGAGCCGTTGCCGCGAAACGCACTCTGGCAGGGAGTGACACGGAAGCAGTCTGCTGCGGGGGTGAGTAGCATGGCGGCCGTCGAATCGAGCGCTGTCTTCGAGCTTCGCCCGCTGAACCTGGCGGATATGCTGGACGCGGTAATCCGCCTCTTCCGGCACAACTTCGGCATCCTCGTGCGCATAGCGGCGGTCATCCACGTGCCGCTGGGCGTCATCTACATCGCGAGCATGGCGGCGGCGGTTGGCAGCATAGACACCGAGGCGCCGTCCACGGAGATGCGCTGGGTGACGCTGATGGGCGGCGCGGGCGTCGCGCTCTACGTCATCCTGATGATGCTCGCGATGCCGATCATGCAGGCGGCGATGGCGAAGGCTGTCGCGCAGCGGCATCTGGGGGAGCAGGCCGGCCTCGGTGACGCGTACCGTTTCGCGCTGCGGCGCTGGTTCCCGCTGATGCTCACCACGATCCTCTACGGGTTGATCAGCCTCATCGTGGTAGCCGTGCCGCTGATACCGGTGGTGGTGCTCGCGGGAGGCGCCGTGTTCCTCGGCGACTCGAGCGCGCCGGAGTTCGGCATCGCCGCCATCATCGCGGGGCTCCTGGGGATGCTTGTGGCGGCGGGCCTGTCCATCTGGATGACCTTCAAGCTCATCTTCGCGCCGCTGGCCGTGGTGCTCGAGGACCAGTCGCCTGCAGACGCGCTCATGCGGAGCTGGCGCCTGACCGACGGCCATTTCATCCGCGTGGCCGCCACCATCTTCGTCATCAGCCTCCTCGCGGGCGTGCTGACCTACATCGTAGCCATACCCGTGCAGCTTGCCGGGGCGCTGCTGCAGCTTGCGTCGCCGGCGGGCGGGCAGGCGCTCGCCGGCGCCGGGATGGTCGTCGCCCAGGTCTTCCTCCAGCCGATACAGATCATCGCGACCGTCCTCGTCTACTACGACCTGCGGATGCGCAAGGAGGGGTTCGACCTCGTCATGATGGCCGAGGCGATCGGTGAGCCGGAGCTTGCGGTGCGCACGGCGGAGGGCGTGGCTCGCCCCGCGGCGGCCCTCTACGGCATGGAGGCGCCACCTCTGCCGCCCATCCCGCCGGAGAGCGCCGCACCCGTCTACCCGCCACCACCGGCAGCGCCGCCTGTCGCGCCGCCGATGCCGCACCCGAATGGAGCACGTGATGAGCCAGCAGATACAGATCAGCTTCCCTGAACTTGATACGACGGTCACCGCGCGCCTGCTTCTCGACGAGGCGCCGCGCGCGGCAGAGATGCTCTCGGAGATGCTCCAGACGCCACTGACGACCCGCGCTGTCCACGCGATCTACGCCGGGCCGGCGGTGCTCATGCAGATCCCTGCCCGGCATGGCGAGCCCGCTGATGGGCAGATCCCAATCGAGAACGAGGTGCGCGCGCCGGAGCCCGGCGACATCATGCTCGTCCCGCCGGCGGCCAAGGCCGCGGAGGACGTCTGGGGCGAGCCGGGCGATGAGGACGGCGTCACGCTTGCGCTCTTCTACGGCGAGGCCGGGCGGCCGTTCTGCCCGAGCGCCGGGCAGGCCGGAGTGCTCGTGGCGAAGGTCGTGGAGGGTCTCGGGATGCTGCGTGTGACCTGCCGCGCGGCGCGCTATGAGGGCGCGCAGAGGGTGTGCATCGGCAGAGAGGCCTGCCCCGGGCAGATCGAGGAGGTTGTGCTGCATAGCGATGGCGCCTCCCTCGGCAATCCGGGGCCAGCGGGCGCCGGCTTCGTCATCGAGACGCCGCAGGGGCAGTTGCTCGCCGAGGGCTCGGTGCCGCTGGAGCCGACAACGGTGAACGTGGCGGAGTACCGCGCTCTCATAGACGGCCTGCTGAAGGCGCAGGAGCTTGGCGCGCGGCGGGTGCGGGCGCTGATGGACAGCGAGCTGGTCGTCCGCCAGCTCACGGGGCGATACCGCGTGAAGTCGGAGGGCCTGCGCCCGCTGTATCAGCAGGCGAGCAGGCTCATCGCCGAGTTCGAGCGGTTCGAGTGCAAACACGTGCCGAGGGAGTTCAACGCGCGCGCTGATGAGCTCGCGGGCGCGGGTGCGAAGCGATCGAAAGAGCAGAATCGGAAGCGATGAATGATCTCTACTCGTGGAGAAACGGGCTGAGCTGGGTCATCGAGGGGAAGCTTGCCGCGTTCTCGATCTTCGCGCTGGCTGAACTGGATGAACTACAGAGCCAGGGCATCTGCGCGATCGTCTCGCTGACAGAGCGGTTCCCGGATGGGCTGGTGGGCGAGACGCGCTTCGCGACGCTCCACCTGCCGATAGATGACATGACGCCGCCGGAGATGGCGCAGATCGAGGAGTTCGTGGAGTTCGTGGACCGGCAGGTGGAGCGGGGCTGCGCGGTGGGCGTGCACTGCATGGCGGGCCTCGGGCGCACCGGTACGATGATCGCCTGCTACCTCGTCTCACAGGGCATGCCCGCTGAGGAGGCGATCGCGGAGGTCAGACGCGCTCGCCCGGGCTCAATCCAGACTGAGCAGCAGGAGCAGGCGGTGCGGCGCTGGCAGATGGTCACGGGCGGCGCGTCGCGGATGAGCGAGTTCCTGTAGGCGCCGAGTGTTGGTCGCAATGAGAAGGGGCCGCCTCGAGTGAGGCGGCCCCTTTCATGTCAGCTGACTCGAAGCTCAACTCTTCGGCACAAGCTCGATAGCGCGCTGGGTGCAGATGAGCACGCAGAGGCCGCAGCTGTCGCAGATCTCCGGGTCCACCTGCGTGACATCGTCCACCCGTGAGATCGCCCTCCACGGGCAGGCGCGGACGCAGTCGCCGCAGTTCCCGCAGTTCCCGCAGTCCATGCAGCGGGCCGCCTCGGCCCGGCCGATCTCCTTGGGGAAGCCCAGCGCGACCTCCTCGAAGTCGCGCACGCGCTCCTCCGCAGGGCGCTCGGGCATCCGCTGGCGGCGCGTCAGCACCACCGGTTCGGCCGCGCGAATGACCTCCTCAGGCTCGACGCGGTCCATCGCGGGCCCCGGCGCCGGGATCTCCTCGCCCGCGAGGTAGCTCGCGATGCTGAACGCCGCGCGCTTGCCGGCGGCCATCGCCTCGACCAGCGGCCCAGCGCCGGTGACGCAGTCGCCGCAGGCGAAGATGCCGAGTTCGCAGGTGGCGCCGCTGGTGAGGTCAGCTGCGATGCGGTCGCGCTCGCAGAGCTGCTGCAGCCCCACCTGGCTGAGCCAGGCGATATCCGGAAGCTGCCCGATGGCCACAATGACGGTGTCGCACGGAACGATCTCGGTCTCATCCTCGAGCGTCTCAAAACCGATGCGGCCATCCTCGCCGAGGGCGGTCGGCCTCGTGCGCGCAAAGCGAACGCCGGTGACGCGCCCGTTCTCGCCGATTATCTCCACCGGCTGGAGTTGGTCCACGAGCTGAACGCCCTCACACAGCGCGTCTTCGACCTCATCGCGCCGGGCCGGCATGTCCTCGACGCGGCGTCGGTAGGCGAGCGTGACGCGATCGCGCAGGCGCACCGAGACGCGCGCGCTGTCCACTGCCACGTCACCGCCGCCCAGCACCACGATGTGCTCGCCCAGCGCAGGCGCCTCGCCAAGCGCGTGCTCACGTAGCAGGCGCACGCCCTCGATCACGCCCTCGAGGCTCTCGCCCGGCACACCGAGCTTGCGCTGACGGTGCCCGCCAACCGCGAGCAGAATCGCGTCGTAGCCGTCCTCCCGCAGATCGTCCAGGGTCAGGTCCTTGCCGATCGTCACGCCGGTGCGGATCTTCACCCCGAGGCGCTCGATCTCGCCGATCTCGTGCTCGACGACGGTGCGCGGCAGGCGGTAGTCAGGAATCCCGACGCTGAGCATGCCGCCTGCGACAGGGAGGCTCTCGAAGACCGTAGAGCGGTAGCCCAGCAGCGCCAGCCGATAGGCCGCGGTGAGGCCGGCCGGGCCCGCGCCGACAATGGCGACACGCTCCTCCTGCCACGGAGCGGGCTCCGGGGTCTCCGGGAGGTAGCGGCCGCCATGGTCGGCCGCGAAGCGCTTCATGCCCGCGATGGAGATCGGGTCGTCCACATCGCCGCGGGTGCACTCGCCCTCACAGGGATGATGGCAGCAGCGGCCCAGCACGCCCGGGAAGGGGTGGTTCTGCTTGATCAGGCGCAGCGCGTGATCGTACTTGCCCTCGGCGATCAGGTTGAGGTAGCCCTGCACATCCTCGTTGATCGGGCACTCCCAGCGGCAGGGCGCGGTGCCGCGCGGCTGGATCTGCGCCACGATGTCGTGCGAGCGGTCCACCGCATCGAGCGGCGTGATCCTCTCGGTCATCACCCCCCGCAGCGAGTCGAGGCCCTCGATCCGGCGCGCCTGCAGGAACTCCTCGATCTGCTTGTTGAGGCGCGTGAGGATCTCGAAGCCCTCGAGGTAGATGCCGGTGCAGACCTGCACGGTGTCCGCGCCGGCCATGATGTACGCCAGCGCGTGCTCCGGTTCGGACACGCCGCCGCTGGCGCTGATATCCATCTGCGTCTGCGGCGAGACGGTGTTCACCCAGCGCAGGACGAAGTTGCGCGCCCACGGGCCGCCGTGGCCCGCGTAGCCGCCGTGCATGACCGGCAGCCCGGTCTCGACGTCTACCTCAAGCCCGGTGAAGCGGTTGAAGAGCGTAACGGCCTCGATGCCGAGGTCCTCAACGGCCTTCACGAACGCCGTGGGCGAGGTGAGTTGCGGAGTGAGCTTGACGATCAGCGGGAGGCTGACGTGCTTGCGCACGCCCTCCACGACCTCGAGGATGCGCCGCTCGACGTCCTGGCCGCTGAAGGCGATCGAGCCGTGCGGGCAGGAGACGTTCAGCTCAAGCGCCGTCGGTCCGGCTGCCGCGATCACTCCGGTGGCCTCCAGCCAGCTCTCGAGCGACTGGCAGTCGATGTTCGGGATGACGGGGATCGTCAGCGCCTGCACCGCCCGCGCCACCTCATCGGCATACTCCTGCAGGTCCATGTGGCTCGCCTGCTCGTAGGAGTAGAACGTGAAGGCGTCGCGATCGGCCATCTCATGCTCGATGACGCGGTAGCGCGGCGCGGGCGAGGTGCGCATCGGGACGATGTCGGAGAAGCCCTTCATGATGACGGCGCCCGCCCCCGCGTCCTCGGCGCGCTTCATCTGCTCGAGGTCCTTCGTGATGGCGGCGGAACCGGCAATCAGCGGGCTGGAAAGCTCAAGGCCAAGAAATCTCGTCTTCAGCGTCGGCACGATCGTAGACCCCTTGTTGTGCAAGATGGGCGGAACTGCGACGGCACCGGGACAGGTTACCACCGTCACGCGCCACCGTCAACACGAGGCGCATGGCTCTGGCAGAGTAGGAATGTCCCCTGCACCGGCGTCAGGTTAGAGTATTCCCCGCGCTTGACAAGGCTCCTGCGAGCGGCTACCTTCTCATCTGGCCGCCGGCACCGGCAAACCATCATAAGCAGGGCACTGCGGGTTCGGAATATGCGTGTGATCGAAGCGGTAGACCTCACGAAATCGTTCGGCGGCTCAGGCAGTCCTCCGGTGCTCGATGGCATCACCCTCAACATTGAGGCAGGGGAGGTTTTCGGCTACCTCGGCCCAAACGGCGCCGGGAAGACCACCACGATCCGAGTGCTCCTCGGGCTGCTGCGGCCCACCCGCGGCACGGTGCGCGTGTTCGGCGAGATCCCGGCCGAATCCGACGCCATCCGCTCGCGAATCGGGGTGCTGATGGAGAACAGCGGCCTCGACGAGCGCATGAGCGCCTACCAGAACCTGGAGTACCACGCGCGCCTGTACGGTCTTCGCGACCCGCGCGCGAAGATCGAGCGCCTGCTGGGGTTCGTCGGCCTCGATGATAAGCGCAACGAGAAGGTCGGTACCTTCTCCACCGGGATGCGGCGCAAGCTCGGCCTCGCCAGGGCGATCGTGCACGATCCCGAGTTGCTCTTCCTCGATGAGCCCTCCGCGGGCCTTGATCCCGAGGCGCAACTGATGGTGCGGGAGCTTCTGCAGGAGCTGGCAGAGGCCCGGAAGATCACCGTGTTCATTAACTCCCACCACCTCGATGAGGTTCAGCGCCTGTGCAGCCGCATCGCGGTCCTTCACCGCGGCCGTATTCGGGCGAATGACACCATCGCGGCGCTGCGACAGGGCGCGGCCGCGCCGCGGCTGGAGGTGCGCTTGAGCGACGAACGGGACGCCGCCCGGGCCGCTGAGCTCCTGTCCGCGGAGGCTCAGACAGCCACCATCGCGCGGACAGGCGCCACACTGACCCTCAGCGGCAACGGTTCCGCAGCTCCCGAGGTGATCGCGCGGCTGGTGCATGCGGGGCTGCGGATCGAAGAGGTGCTCCGCCCGGCGAAGTCGCTCGAGGATGTCTACTTCGAGATCGTGCGCGACGAGGCGGTGAGTGCATGAGCGCTTTCGAGCATGTGAGGATCATCGCGGCGAAAGAGATCCGTGAGATCGTCACCAACAAGGGGCTGGCCTTCTCCGGGATCTTCTTCGCCACCTGGTTCAGCATCATGGCGGGGCTGGGCGTCGCGGATGAGCGGATCACCGGTGAGGCGCAGCTCAATAACTCACTTTTCTACATGGGCGCGCTCATCGGCCTCTTCGTGGGCTACATCTACTCCGGCCAGACCTACCTGCGGGAGAAGCAGAGCGGGATCGTGGAGACGCTCCTCTGCGCGCCGGTGTCGCTGCGCAGCCTCTGGATCGGGAAGGCGGTGGGCGTGGCGGTTCCGTCAACCATCCTCGCGCTGCTGGCCGCGGCGGGCATTACCCTGATCGCGGGGCAGCGGTTGCCGCAGTTCATCATTCCGAGCATCACCGTCATCGTGCACATGACCATCGTCGTCCCGATCTTCGTCATCGCTGCGGTGGCCCTGATGGGCTTCGCGCAGCTCATGCTGGGGATGCGGGAGAACATGATCGTCAACATGCTCACGATCATGCTGCTGTTCGGGGCACTCGCCATGACCCGCCTGATCGTGGAGGAGGCCGAGTTCGTGACCTGGACGGCGGTGGGCGCACTAGCGGGCGCGTCGCTGGCGCTTCTGGCAATCACATGGGCCCTCGGGGGGCTCCTCAGCCGCGAACGCATCGTGCGCACGATCTCCTGACCCCCGGATTCGAACCTGCCCACGCTTAACATCGTCGCAGTTGCGTGATATCATCGCCCCAACGGGCGCTCATGGAACGCTGGGCGGCCGTTCATGTGTTCTTGCAGTCAGGAGATGCCGGAAGATCCGCGGAAACGAGTGATAGCACCGTGGCCTCAGAGATTGACGCACTTGCACAACGCATCGTGGAGAGCCGGCCGTTCGTTGATGATATCCGCGCCGAGATCGGGCGCGTGATTGTCGGCCAGCAGGGCCTCGTGCACCGCCTGCTGGTTGCACTGCTCGCCGACGGGCATGTGCTGGTCGAGGGCGTTCCGGGGCTTGCGAAGACGCTCACCATCCGCACCCTCGCGCACACGCTCAACACCGGCTTCCAGCGGCTGCAGTTCACCCCGGACCTGCTGCCCGCCGACATCGTGGGCACGATGATCTACGATGAGCGCGACCGCACCTTCTACGCCAAACAGGGCCCGATCTTCTGCAACCTGATCCTCGCCGACGAGATCAACCGCGCGCCCGCGAAAGTCCAGAGCGCGCTGCTTGAGGCGATGCAGGAGCGCCAGGTCACGATCGGCGAGACGACCTTCGACCTGCCCGCGCCCTTTATGGTCATGGCCACGCAGAACCCGATCGAGCAGGAGGGCACCTATCCGCTTCCGGAGGCGCAGGTGGACCGCTTCATGCTCAAGCTGAAGGTCTCCTACCCCGGGAAGGACGATGAACTGCAGATCCTCCAGCGCTGGACGATCGGCCAGGTGCCCAGCGCCCGCCCGGTGGCGTCGGTGGAGCAGCTTGAGGCCGCCCGGCGCGTGGTGCTGCAGCTCTACATCGACGAGCGCGTGCAGCGCTACATCGTGGACCTCGTCTGCGCCACGCGCGATCCGCGGGCATACAGGCTGGAGCGCCTCGAGCCGCTGATTGAGTACGGGGCCTCCCCGCGCGCGACGATCTACCTGACGCTCGCGGCGAAGGCCAACGCGTTCCTCGAGGGCCGCGGCTACGTGACCCCGGACGATGTGCTCGCGATCGGCATGGACGTGCTGCGCCACCGCGTGATCGTCAGCTATGAGGCGGAGGCCGAGCAGGTCGCCTCCGAAGACGTCGTGCAGGCGATCTTCGACAGCGTGGAGGTGCCGTAGGGTGCTGGACGACGCCCGGCGGGAGCCGGACGAGGAGTCGGTAGCGCTCATCCGGGGACTGCTCGGGCAGGTGCGGCGGCTGGAGATCCGCGCGCGGCACCTCGCCGAGGACATGTTCGCCGGAAGCTACCGCTCTGTCTTCAAGGGCGCCGGGATCGAGTTCGCGGAGGTCCGCCGCTACTCGCCGGGCGACCCGATCAGCAACATAGACTGGAACGTGACCGCCCGCAGCGGCTATCCGCATGTCAAGCAGCACGCGGACGAGCGGCAGCTTACCGTGCTGCTGGCAGTGGATGTCTCCGGCTCAGTCGAGTTCGGCAGCCTCGACCGCCGTAAGCAGGACGTGGCGGCGGAGGTCGCCGGCTTACTCGCGTTCTCCGCGATCCGCAATAACGACCGCGTCGGGCTGCTGATGTTCGCCGACGAGGTGGAGATGCTCATCCCGCCGGAGAAGGGCCGCCGGCAGGGCCTGCGGGTCATCCGCGAGATGCTCCATCACGAGCCGCGCAGCCGCGGCACCGACATCGGCTCGGCGCTGGAACATATCAGCCGCATCCTCACCCGCCGGGCGATCGTCTTCCTCATCTCCGACTTCCATGACGAGGGCTACCTGCGGCAGATGGCGATCGCGGCGCGGCGGCACGACCTGGTCGCGATCAGGCTGATCGACCCGCGCGAGCGCGAACTGCCACCTGCCGGCCTCGTGGAGCTCATAGATGCCGAGGATGGCAGCCACATGCTGGTGGACACCTCATCTCCGGACTACCGCGCGGCCCTGCAGAACGTTCTGGCCTACCGGCGGGAGGCGCAGCGACAGGAGATGACGCGCCGGAAAGTAGACGTGATCGACGTGCCGACCGACGGCAACGCGATCGATCCGCTCGTGCGCTTCTTCGAACTCCGGCGGAGGCGCCTGCGATGACGCGCCGGCTGATGGCCTTTGCCGCGCTCATACTCGCAGCCTCGGCCGCCTGCGCTGCTGATGGCGATGTGACGCTCACTCTGCCGACGGAGAGCGTCATGATCGGCGAGCCCTTCACCGCGACAGTTGAGTTCACGCTGCCGCAGGGGCGCGAGCCTGCGCTGCCGGACAAGGTGACAGCGTTCGGCGATGACGCCGAAGTGCGCTCTGTTGAACAAAGTACGTCGGACGCCCCCGGCGGAGGCAGGCGCTACAGCATCGCGTACTCTCTGGTACTCTGGGAGGTGGGGGAGAAGACGCTCACCTCCCCCGCGATCACCTCCCGGGCCGCGGATGGCGGTAGCGTTGAGCTTGAGCGCCCCCAGTCGAAGATGACGGTTCGCGGCATTCTGCCCGAGGGCACGGAGGAGATCCGCGATCTCCGGGGCCCGCGCGAGATGCCGCTGCGCTGGCATCACTACGTGATCGCCGCGCTGCCGGTGCTGGCGCTGATCGCGCTCGTAGTGCTGCTGGTGCGCTGGGTCCGTGCGCGCAGAGGCGCGCGGCTGCCCGAGGAGGCGCCGGCGGTGCCGCTCACACCTGCCGAGGAGGCCCTGCTGGCACTCGACGAGCTTGAGCGCGAGGACCTCGTCGGCCAGGAGCGCATCAAGGAGCACTATGTGCAGCTAAGCTGGATCGTGCGCAACTACATCGAGCGTCGCTGGGACCTTCCGGCGCTCGAGGAGACCACGGGCATGCTCGCGCAGACCCTCTCAGCCTCCGGACGTGTGCCTGACGAGGCCGTCTCGGCGATCGTGGCGCTTCTGCGGCACGCCGACCTCGCGAAGTTCGCGAAGCATCGGCCGGAGGCGGCGGTGGCGCGTGAGGACATAGAGCGGGCCCGTGAGATCGTGCGCAGCACCTCGTGGCGGGAGGAGGTGGCCGAGGACGCGGCGGCGGAGGTCGAGGTCGCGTCCGCGGCGGAGTGATGGAGTTCGCTCAGCCATGGTGGCTGCTTCTGCTTGCGCTGATCCCCGCGATCGGCTGGATGCTCCGGCGTCCAGGCGACCGTGGCAGTGGCGCGATCGTGTACCCGGACCTGCGCTCCCTGCGCGCGAACAGCACCGGCAGGCTTGCCGCCGCCCGTGCGCTGCCGTGGCTGACCGTCATCGCGCTCACGCTGCTGATCGTCGCGATGGCACGTCCGCGGCGGCTGCAGGAAATCGTGCAGGTCAGCGAGGAAGGCATTGACATCGTCCTCGCGCTCGACATCTCCGGCAGCATGCGCGCGGAGGACTTCGCGCCGGACAACCGCTTTGTCGTAGCGAAAGACGTCCTGAGCCGCTTCATCCGCGGCACCGAGGGCGACCGCCTCGCGCTGGTGGTCTTCGCCGGAAAGGTCTTCACGCAGTGCCCGCTGACCCTCGATCAAGAGATGATGCTGCGCCTGCTCGACGACGTGCAGCTTGGGATGATCGAGGACGGGACCGCCATCGGGATGGCCATCGCGACCGCTGCTGCGCGGCTGGAGAAGTCAGACGCTGAGAGCCGCGTGATCATCCTGCTCACCGACGGGCGCAACAATGCTGGCGCGATAGACCCCGTCACCGCCGCGCAGGCCGCAGGCGCCATCGGCGTGAAGATCTACGCTGTGGGCGTCGGCACGAAGGAGGGCGCGCGGATCCCCGTAGATGACCCGATCTACGGGCGCGTCTACGCGCGCAACCCCGATGGGACCTATCAATCTGCCGCAATGGACCCCGAGACCCTGCGGAAGGTCGCGGAGCTGTCCGGAGGACGCTACTTTGAGGCCGCCGACCCCGCCACCCTCAACAGCATTTACGAGGAGATCCGGACACTGGAGAAGAGCCGCTTCGAGAGCACCGAGTACCGCCGCTATGAAGAGCTTGCCGGCGCGGTCATCGTGCCCGCAGTGCTGCTGCTGGGCCTGCAGGCCCTGCTCTCCTGCACGTGGCTGAGGAAGGTGCCCTGAGCGATGCAGGACTACCTTCGCTGGGCCGATCCGGACGCTCTGCGCCTCCTGTGGCTGCTGCCGCTCGTGGTGGCTCTCTACCTCCACGCAGGGCGGATGCGTCGCCAGGCGCTGGAGCGCATGGCAACACCGGCTGCCCTCGATCGCATCACCGCTGCGCGTATCCGACGCCGCCGGCGCATCCGACGGGTGCTGACGACCATCGCGCTCGCCCTGCTTGTGCTTGCAGCCGCCCGACCGCAGTTCGGCAGCGGGATGCGGCGCGTGCAGCGCACCGGCGTGGATGTGATCTTCGCCGTGGATACCAGCCAGAGCATGCTGGCACGTGACGTGACGCCCGACCGCCTGAGCGTCGCCAGGCAGACGGTGGCGGCCCTCATGTCACGCATGCAGGGAGATCGCGTCGGAATCGTGGCCTTCGCAGGCGCAGCATTCCTGTACTGCCCGCTGACCATAGATTACGGCGCCGCACAGATTTTCCTCGACGCGATGGACACGCAGGTCGTGGGCGATCCAGGGACGGGCATCGCCGATGCCATCGCGGTTTCGCGCGATGGCTTTGAGGCCGCGGAACACCAGTACCAGCATCTCGTCATACTCACTGACGGCGAGGATCACGAGGGAGGTGCGCTCGAGGCGGCCCGCGAGGCCGCGAAGGCCGGCCTCACCGTCCACGTCGTCGGCATCGGGCAGACCCGGGGCGAGCCGATCCCGGAGATCGGGCCGAGCGGGGAGGTCCTCGGCCATAAGCGGGGCCCGGACGGCAAGCTTGTCGTGACGCGATTGGAGGAGCAGGCGCTCAAGGAGATCGCCGAGGCGGGCGGAGGCGTCTACGTCGCCGCGTCCGATGGCGGCATCCCGCTTGAGCGCACGCTGGCGGCACTGCAGAGCGAGGAAGGCCGCGTCGTCGGGACGTGGCAGTTCAAGGAGTATGAGGAGCGCTATCAGATCCCGCTCGGTATCGCCATCCTGCTGATCGCTACCGCAGCGATCCTGCCCGATGAACGGAGGAGGTCCGCGTGAAGCGCTATATCGTCGCAGCAACCGTCGCGGCGCTCCTCCCGGCGCTGGTGGGCTTCGTCTGGCCAGGGACTGTCGAGTGGCTCTGTACGCGTGGCGTGAAGCAGTACAGCGCCGGGAAGTTCCTTGAGGCGGGCGAGAGCTTCGCCCGCGCACGTGAGTACGAGCCCGACAGCCCGACGCTCGCCTACAACCACGGAACCGCGCTCTACGGTCAGGAGCGCTACGACGAGGCCACGCGGGCCTTCATCGCCGCAGCGCACTCAGGCGGCAGCGGCCTCACCCGCGACAGTGCCTACAACCTCGGCAACAGCCGCTTCACCGCCGGCGACTACGCCTCCGCCATCGAGGCATACAAGCAGGCACTCCGCACCGATCCATCCGACATGGACGCCCGCCACAACCTCGAACTCGCACAGAAGAAGCAGGAACAACAGGAACAACAGGAA
>DHPY01000067.1:97161-111381 GCA_002411015.1 Armatimonadetes bacterium UBA5352
GGAACAACAGGAACAACAGGAACGGGAGCAGGCCAGCGAGGATCAGCTATCGCGCGAGCAGGCCCAGCGACTGCTGCATGCGCTGGCCTCGGAGGATGCCGAGATGCAGAAGCTCATCCGCCGCCAGCCTCAGCGCCTCGAACCGTCAGAGGGGGCGAAAGACTGGTGAGATGGCACCGGCGTCGCCCGATCGTGCTCTGTGTGCTCGCGGTGGCCGTCTGCGTGCCTGCCATCGCCGCGGTAGACGTCCATGTCTCGCTCGATCGTGAGATCATCACCCTCGGCGAGACAGCCGAGCTTACTGTCGCCGTCTCCGGCGCCCTGCTAGGCGTCGAGCCGCCGCGCATCCCGCAGATCGACTACCTTCACGTGGTCTCGTCAAGCTCCCGCAATACTGTGCAGTTCACCAATGGGCGTTCCGAGTCTACCGCCGTCTTCATCTACGGCCTCCGCCCGAGCCGCGAAGGCACCTATACTATCCCGTCCATGAACGTGCAGGTCGGCGATGAGCTCTACACTACCCACGCTCTCACGCTCCGCGTGATGCCTGGCACCACCTCGATCCCTTCACCAGGAGGCCAGCCCACCGCGCCACCGACCACCTCTCCAGGCACGCCACAGCAGGAGATCAGCGCCGTAACTACCGCAGACAACCCGAATCCGTTCGTCGGCGAGCAGGTCACCCTGACATTGCGCTTCCTACAAGCACACACTGCCCGCCTTGTGGGCAACGCGGAGTATGAGCCGCCGCCAACCGAGGGCCTGGTCGCTGAGCCCCTGCCGGATGATCCGCAGCGAACCGAGGTCATCAACGGGATCCCCTACGAGATCGTGACGCGCAAGACGGCGCTGATCGCTCCCTCACCAGGGAAGTACACGATCGGCCCGGCGACGATCACCTTCCGCCGAGGCTTCATGTCCGACGAGGAGACCATCAAGACCGACCCGATCACCCTCAACGTGCGCGCGCTGCCATCTGCCGGTCGCCCGCAGGGCTTCACCGGAGCCGTCGGGTCGCTTCAGCTCACCATGACGCCCCCCGCGGAGCAGGTTCGCGTCGGCGAGGCGGCTCCGCTCCGCCTGCAGATCACCGGAACCGGCGACCTCCGCCAACTGCAGCCGCCCGATGTGGCTGTTGATGGCGACGCTCGCATCTACCAGAGCGGCGAGGAGCGGCAGATCTCCCCGCAGATCGGCCCCGGTGGGGCGCAGGTCGGCGGCGCCGTAACCTTCGATTACCTCATCATGCCGCTCGCCGCGGGCCAACTGACCATCAAGCCGATCGTCATGTACTACTTCGATCCGCGGACCGAACGCTATCGCTCCGCCCAGACCACCACCGCGACGATCGAGGTGGTCCCGGGCGAGGCGATCGCCCATCCCGCCGAGAGCAAACTGGCCTACATCAAGGAAGACGGTCTTGCGCTGAGGGCACGCCAACCGGTGACCTCCACCGCGTGGTTCTGGGCGGTGCAGGCCATGCCAGTCGCATGCATCGGGCTCGCGCTGCGCGAGCGCGCCGAACGGGCGCGCCGCCTCCGCGATCCACGCTACCGTCGCCGGGTCGAGGCGGCTCGCCACGCTCGTGCCGCGCTTCACGCCACCAGCAACTCCGATCATCCGGCCGAGGTCTTCCGCCGCACCGACGAGGCGCTGGCGGAGTACATCGCCGCCAGGACCGATGCGTCCGCGGCCGCGCTGTCTCCGGAGGCTGCACGCGATCGCCTACTGGCCGCAGGCGTCGGCGAGGAGCTGGCCTCCCGCGCGGAGGAACTGCTGCACCGGACCCGCGCCGGCGCGTACGCCCCCGGCGCCTCAGGCGCACCTGCGCCGGCGCAGGTGCTCATCGATGCCCGCGCGCTCGTGGACGCCCTCGAGGAGGCGCTGCGATGAGAGCAACCGTGCTCGCGCTTGCTCTCATCGCCGCCTCCGGCGCATGGGCGCAGGGGCAGGCCGCCGACCCACTCGCGGAGGCGAACGCGCTCTATAGAGACGGGAAGTTTGCGCAGGCTGCTGCAGCCTACCACGAGGCGCTCGACTCAGGGCTCGACGGCCCGCGCGTGCACTACAATCTCGCGAACGGCCTTTACCGCGACGGCCAGATCGGGGAGGCGATCGCGCACTATCAGGCCGCCCTCATCTCCGCGCCACGCGACGGCGATATCCGCGCGAACCTCGACCGTGCCCTTGGCGAGCGCCCCGACGGACGTCCCGCGCCCTCGGCCTCGTGGATTCATGCGGCGGCCGTGCGCGTCGTGAGGACCTTCACGCTCTCCGAGCTCGCAGTCGCCGCCGCGCTGGCGTGGTGGGGGACTGCCGCAGCGGTGAGCGTGCTCCTGCTCCGAGAGCGGAAGCGACGACGTGCACGCACCATCGCGATCATCCTTGGCGTGACGACACTGCTGCTCACCGGCTTCGCAATCGCGCGCTGGTGGGCGTGGCACGCGACAGAACGGGCGGTCGTGGCGGCGGAGACCGCACAGCTTCGAACCGGGCCAGGCGAGAGCTTCGAGGTGGCGATGCCGGTGCAGGAGGGCTGGATGCTGAGGGTGCTCCGGCGGGACGCCGACTGGGCGGAGGTCGTGGGGGAGAGCGGCGTGGTCGGATGGCTGCCCGGCTCCTCACTTGCAGTGGTCGGGCATGGCGACTCCCGAGTGCCTCCCGACGAGTAGTTGCGGCGTCAGATGCACATTCTGCTGAATGAGCCGCAACATTGGGGAGGAGACTCCGCGCGCGAGAGGAATTGACTCGCTCCAGAAGGCACCAGTGAGGTCGTCCGGCGGACCCGGTTGGCCTCGCGCACACACAGCCGAGTCGAAATGGAGGAAGTATCAATGACAGTAACCCGAAGCACCGCTGTGCTGGTTGTCCTCGCGGCCCTCGTGGCACTGCCGGCAGCCGCCCAGACGCCGTTCCACGAGGCCACAGGCTACGGCTTCGCCGGCGTCTCAGTCGATGAGACAGCATCCTATCACAACCCGGCAGGGCTGCCCCTGCTCGAGACCTTCGGCATGAACGTGTCGCCGTGGCCAAGCCGCGCGTCGCTGAACGCCCTCGTTGACGGTCCCAGCGGCTACAACGAGTTCTCCGCCTTCTACGCCGGCCGTGCCGCGGATCGCGCGAGTGGCTGGGGCGCAGGCTACATCAGCGCAGAGAACGGCTTCGATCTGGACAGCTTCTCAGTGGGCTACGGCCAGCGCGCCGGCGCGAACCTCACGGTTGGCGCCTCCCTGTTCTATCAGAGCCTCGAGTTCGAGGCGAACCCGGTGCAGGCCGGCGGCGATGACGACACGCTGTCCGTCGATCTCGGCGCGATGTATCGCCGCCAGATCGCGCTTAACGACTGGCGTTTCGGCCTCTGGCTTGAGGACATCTCGGATGAGTACGGCGGTCCCTTCGTCCAGCTCGGTGCGGCCGTCCAGCTCCCCGCCGGTGTTGAGATCGGCGCCACGCTCTGGGACCTGACCGATGAAGTAGATAGCTGGCTCGGCCTGGGTATCCAGTGGGACATGCCGAACAGCGGCCTGATCCTGCGCGGCGGCGCAGCCGATGGTGATCTCAGCCTCGGCGCGGCGTATCAGTTCACGAACTTCGAGGTCGGCCTGTCATACGCAGACGCAGAGGGCGATGACTTCATCACCGCTGGCGTGACCGGCTCCTTCTAGGCCGCGGATACGCGGACCGGCAGTCCTCAGGAGCCCCCGACCTCGTCGGGGGCTCCTTGGCACATGAGAGGGGCAGGGGAGCCGGATCGGCACGGGTACATCCGCGCTCGGACATATCACTTCGCATAATATACATTATGTCATCTTCGCGGGAACCAGCCGGACCGCTGAAGCGCTAAAGTCAATGCCGCACCCTACCACCACCCGCTCCTACCGCGACCGGGAGACGCCATGCGGATCGCTCACGTCGTCCAGGGATGGGCCGAGCAACTTGGCGGAGGCCCGCGCTACTTCCGCGAGATCTCCTTTCGCGCGGCTGCGGCCGGACATGACGTCACGGTGCTGACGACCAACGCGGTTGATGGCGAGTACTTCTGGCGGGGTTCCGCACCGCACAGTGCCCCAGGCGTCCAGGACGAACGCGGTGTTCGCGTGCGGCGCTTTCCTGTCAGACATCTGCCGATCAACCACTGGAAACTCGCGCGGGCGCTTGCGCTGGCTGCGCCGGGCCTCTGGGGCCCATATTTCGATCCGCCCACGCCATGGGTTCCTGATCTGCATCGCTACGTCAGGCGCACCAGTGAGCTCCCGGAGATCGTCCATGGCACCGGCTTCCCGCTGGACAGTCCGCTCTGGGCCGGGCGGACACTCGCGCAGCGCGCCGATTGCCCACTGCTGCTCACCCCGCTGCTGCACTTTGGGCGCGGTGAACGAGATGTGTCGGAATTCGAGCGCTTCTACTCCCGTTCGCACCAGCAGACACTCCTGCGGGGATCCTCAGTCGTGTTCGTGCTGACCGCAATTGAGGGCGATGTGGCGATCAGCCTCGGCGCGCGCCCTGAGACCGTCTGCCCCATCGGTATCGGCATCGAGCCCGCCGAGGTCACAGGAGGCGATGGCGAGGCCTTCCGTGCGCACCATGGCATCGAGGGGCCGATCCTACTGCACATTGCGACCCGCGCGGTCGCGAAAGGTTCGGACACGGTGCTCGAGGCGGCGCGGCGGCTGTGGGATCGCGGTTCCGATGTCACGCTCGTGATGGCCGGTGGCTCCATGCCCTGCTTCCGCGAGTGCCTGGAGGCCTTCCGCGACAGCCTGCCGGGCGACCGCTTCATTGATCTCGGCTATGTCTCTGAGGATGAGAAGCGAGATGCGCTCGCTGCGGCCGATGTCTTCGCTCTCCCCTCCCGCGCCGATGCCTTCGGGATCGTCTTCCTGGAGGCGTGGATGAACGAGGTGCCTGTGATCGGCGCGAGGGCGGGCGGCATTCCGGGTGTCATTGATGATGGCCGGGATGGTCTGCTCGTGGAGTATGGCGACGCTGACGGGCTCGCCCACGCCGTGGAGAGGCTGCTGGCGGATCGAAAGGCCTCCGGAGCGATGGCTCGCGCGGGCAAGGAAAAGGTGCTGGCGCGCTACACGTGGGACGAGGTCTTCGCGCGCGTGCTCGAGCGCTACGAGGCCTGCGCGGGGCGCGGCTACGGGGAGTTACCGGCGCATGAGCGGCCGAGCACGCGCTCATAGACCGCCCAGGTCAGTTCGGCGGTGCGCGCCCAGGTGGAGAGCTTCACGCGCTCATAGCCACGGGTCACGAGGTCGCGGCGGAGGCCCTCGTCGTCGATCACGCGACTGAGGGCGGCAATCATCATGTCGTCATCCGTCGGGTCGATCACGATGGCAGCATCGCCAATGGTCTCGCTCAGAGCGCCGGCCATCGAGCTTATGACGGGAGTGCCGCAGGCCATTGCCTCCAGAGGAGGCAGCCCGAAGCCCTCGTAGAGCGATGGAAAGACGTAGGCGAGCGCGGCGGTCATCAGCGCGGGGAGGTCCTCTCGCGGCACGTAGCCAAGGTAGCGGATGTCCTCTGCCGCTTCCAGCGACCGCGCGACCGCCACGATCTCGTCTGCGCGTGGCAGCGGTGGGCCGGCGAGGATCAGTTGGGGCCTGTCGGGCTGATCGGCGAACGCTCGCGAGTAGCAGCGCAGCAGCCACTCTACGTTCTTGTGCTCAAGGAAGGTCCCGGTGTGGAGGAGGTACGGCCGCTCAAGGCCGTAGCGGCCGCGTACGGCGGCAATCTCGTCATCTGACGCACGGTGCATATCCGGGTCTACGGCCAGTGGCACAACCGAGATGCGGTCCGCGGCGATCCCATAGACCTCCATGATGTCGTTGCGTGTGTTCTGGGAGATGGCGATGATATGGTCCGCCTTCAGCAGGCCTGGCTCGAAAATATCACGCAACTGCGCTCCCCGGGCCGGCTCAAACACGTGCGCAAAGACGTGCCAGGTGAGATCATAGCCGGTGACGATCGACCGTACCGGGCAGAACGCCGGGATCTCCCCCTCAGGAAAGTGGCAAACTTCTATCCGGTCCAGAACAAGGCGGGCAGGCACGCCCGCTGTCATGTAGCCGACAGGGATCTTCACAGCACGGGGATGCATCGTCGCGGAAGCCTTGGGAAGGTCGAGCCCGGGTCTGTGGCGCCAGTACAGCCAGAGTTCCCGCTCCGCCTCTGCAAACGCGGAGATGAGCATGCGAGTGGCGTGCCCGAGCCCTGTTCGCACGGGGTCGAGCATCGCCGTCACTTCAACGCCGATACGGCACGGCCGAGGCTGGCGAGGCAGCTTCAACTTGTCATCACCGGCATCGTTGTTCACCATTGATCGCCGCGTTCCTCCATCGCATGTCGCAGGGCAATCTCTACCGACGGCGAACTGAGAGCCGGAATCCGACTGAGCCGACGCAAGGAGCTCACATGGCTAACACGCCCAATCCGCCGATCAGTTGGTATGAAGAGGCATTGCATCGTGAGCAGCACGAGGACGTGCGCGAGACAGGCTTCAGGGAAGTACTGGCGGTTCTGCGTGAGTGTCAGCCACAGCGTTGGCTGGACTTCGGCTGCAGCGCCGGCGCGCTCATCCAGCAGGGCGCCGACATCGGGGAGGGCTATGGCTTCGACAATGACGAGGTGGCTGTGAAGCTGGGTAAGGATCGAGGTCTGAGGGTAACATCCGACTGGGATGAGGTGCCGCGGGTGGAGTTCATCACAGCTATTGATGTGGTCGAGCACATGACGGTTGATGATCTCATCACGTGGATGCAGCGCTGGTATGAACGACTGACAGACGAGGGCGGGCGGGTATTGATTGTCACCGCGAATCCGGCCAACGTCACGGCCATGAGCACCTTCTGGGATGACTGGCAGCACCAGCGACCGTACGGGCCGAACTGCCTGATCGGCCTCGCGGCGACGGTCGGCTTCGAGACGGAGCGCCTGATATTCCGCCAGCAGCGGACGCTGCACAAGCCTCTGTTCCGGTTGGTGCGCAAGGCACTGATGGCGATAGGACTCTGGCCCGATCCGGGGAACGACTTCGCCAGCTACATGCTCCTGCTGCGCAAGGTGCCTGCTGGAGGCGCTCATGACTGAGGCCGCTTCCTGCACACCGACCGCTCGCCGAGCGCCAGAGCGCTCCGACGATGGCATAAGGTGGCGCCAGCTCTGGGAGCTGCTCGGGATCCTCACGATCTCGCAGCTCAAGGCACGCTACCGCCGTTCGTTCCTCGGCTTCCTGTGGTCGCTGATCGTCCCGCTCTTCCAGATCGTGGTCATCGGCTTCGTCTTCCAGGGCCTGCTGCAGCACAACATCCCGAACTACACCATCCAGTTCCTCGTGGCGCTGCTGCCGTGGACGTTCTTCAACGATACTGTCCTCGGCTCATGTCCCACCTACCTGCGCTTCCGGGACGTGGTGAAGAAGATCTACTTCCCGCGCTGGTCGCTCCCGATCTCCATCGTCACCAGCTCTCTCGTGCACTTTCTGCTCTCGATGGTCATCCTGTTCGCGGTATTCCTCATCATTCCGGTGGACTTTGACCCCATATTCCTCTTCCTCATACCGCTGACGCTCATCGAGATCGTCATGCTTTCTGGCCTGGCCCTGGGCTTCTCCGTCCTGCATACCTACTATCAGGACGTTGAGTATGCTCTCGGCGCCCTCATTCGCATGTTCTTTTTCGTCACGCCCGTCATGTACCCGACGAGCGAGATCCCGGAGGGCTACCGGTACGTGTTTCTCTTCAACCCGATGGCAACGATCTGCGAGGGCTTCCGCGGTGTGCTGCTCCGCCAGGAGCTGCCGCTGCCGGAGCATCTGACTGTGGCCACGGTCTTCAGCATCATCTGCCTGGTGGTCGGCATCGTGATCTATCGCCGCATGAGCCCGCAGCTCCCGGAGGTGCTCTGAATGGCCTCCGAGCCGCTGGTGGATCTCCGCGACGTCTGGAAGTGCTATCGCAGGCACCACGACCGCCCTGCGCGCCTGAAAGACGCATTTCTCGCGCGATTCCTCGGCCATGTGCACCAGGTCGAGCAGGCGTGGGCGGTCAGTGACTTCAGCATGCGCGTGGAGCCGGGCGAGATCGTGGGCCTCATCGGCCCGAACGGCTGCGGCAAGACCACGGTGCTCTCCATCATCGCGGGGGTGCTGCGGGCAACGCACGGTGAGGTGCGTGTGAACGGGCGCGTCTGCCCAATGCTGCAGGCGGGAGCGGGTTTCCACGCCGACCTGACGGGCCTTGAGAACATCTACCTCTCCGGCGCGATCCTCGGCATGGACCGCGGTGAGATCGACCGGAGCCTGAGCCATATCATCGCGTGGGCCGATGCTGAGAAGTGGGCGGACACGCCTGTGCGCACCTACTCCTCCGGAATGCTCATGCGCCTCGGGTTCTCGGTGGCCGCGCACATGCGCCCGGATGTGCTGATCGTGGACGAGATCCTCGCGACCGGCGACGAGGCATTCCGTTCGAAGGTCCGACACCGGCTCCGGGAGGAGGCGCAGCGAGGAAGGATCGTGCTCTTCGTTTCGCACTACATGGAGGATATCCGGATGCTCTGCGAGCGGGTAATCTGGATGGAGAGTGGCTCCATCCACCTCGCAGGCCCGACCCGCCCGGTTGTCGAACAGTATATCGCCGAGGGACGTGCGCCGGAGATTCGCGACGAGGGTTGAGCGATGCCAGGGCGGGCAGCCTGGGTGATGATGGCGATAATGATCTCCTGCACGCTTTCGGGCGCCCAGGGAAATGGCTTCGTGCCAGCGGAAAGCCCCCCTCCCCCACCTCCCGCTCCCGATCCACTTGCGGTCTGTCCCCCTCCGGCGGGCTCCTGCGCTGAGGACGTCATCGCCCATGTGCTGACCGATCCGATCGGGGCGTGGCAGCGGCTGGACTCGCCTGTCGCCGGTGACCCGGCGCTTTTGAGCGCGATTCCGTCGGCGGCGCAGGAGCTACTTCAGACCTACAGTCCCGTCTGCGGCGCGCAGGCGGCCTACCGGAACACCGCCGGGCCCGGTGAGGCCGAGATCGCCATGCTCGCCTTCGGCAGCGTGCTGGATGCCCTGGGCTTCTATGCCGCGCAGCGGACGCAGGATGCCGAGCAGGTGCTGCTGACCTCTGCCGCGTACCGTGACGCAGGGGTGCTGCATGTGCATTCGGGATGGTACTACCTGCGCGTGGAGGCAGTCGGTGGACCGCCTGTCGAGAAGGACGCGCTCCCTGCGGATCAGTACCTGGCGTCACGGCTTGAGGTGCGCCTGCCCCAGCAGCTCCAACTCCCGCGGGTCCTGCGGATCATGCCGCGCGGATGGGTGACGCCGATGACCGTCGGCTACGCGCCGACCGAGTCACTGGGTGGCGAGCTGCGGCCGATGGCGGCGATGACTGAGGCGCTTGTCGGAGAGGCCGATGTGCGGGTGCAGGTGATGGAAGCGCGTGATCTCGCGGAGGCGCGCGTGTGGTACACGCGACTGCTCGAGGTGGCGCTGGAAGAGGGCGAGGTGCGTGAGGCGGCGGACCTCGGAGTGGAAGGCTACTTCACCGCCAACGGTGGCCGCAGGGCAGGGATGCTTCAGGATCAGTTCGTGGCGCACCTGTGGACGAACGGGACACGGTTGGAGGCGGAAGCGATCATGCGGCTGGTGGGCACCGCCATCCGCATCACCAGGCCACTGCCAGGCGATGAGGAGCGGGAATGCCCTCCCATGCCGCAGATCGAGTGAGCCGAGCCGTTGTTATCCTACTTCTTCCCCGGGGCCTCGATCTCGCTCATGCTGCCGAGTGCCGCCAGGGCCCTGCGCGCTGCCAGCGGCGCACCCCGGTCCCACGGGGGCCCCGCCTTTGCACGCGTGTCGAGGTACCGGATGGTCTCTTCGGGTGTTCCGACGAGTCCGTTCGCCGCCTCCGCGAGGTTCCTGAACCGGAGCGCTACACGGTTGGTGTAGGGCTCCCACAGCACACGGAAAGTCTGGAAGTGATCATCGGGGCCTGGGATGTGATCGTAAACGACACGATGCGACATCGTCCCTCCACCTCCCATCACCAAACATTCCGGATCATCAGTCGGTCGCCGATGACCGGGCTACAGCCCATGTATACCCATGTCTGCGAGTCTAACACACGGTTCTTTCGGGAGCAATGCGTCTTCACTATTGATTACGTCAAACTACTGTATACGTGCTTGGGACTATTTGCGTGCTGGAGGCAGCCATGCTGAGTATGAAGCCGGACGGTGGGGGGCGAAGGACCGACGAGGAGATTCGCGCTGAGGTGCTGCGCCGCTACCGCGCCGACCTCGTTGAGGGATTCGGGGAGATCTCCGAATGGGGCCGTGCCCATCGTGAACGCGACCGGGTCGCCTCCTTCACCGATGCGCGTTCGGCTTACTACATCCATCAGAGCGGTCGCGACCACCTGCAGCTCTCCACCGCTCAAGTGCCTGCCGGAAGCGGCGCCGAGTGGGTGATCCTCGTCTTCTCCGTCGGCATGGGCATGGGCTCGATCTTCCCTCAGCCCTCCGGACGCTTTGAGATGAGCCTCACCACGCCTGGTCGGCCCCGCGTGGGCCTGCTCTCGTTCTGCGTCACCGGTGAGAGTCGCGTGTGGCGCAGCGGCGAGGTGACGCTGGCCTACGATGTCCGGCGCCGCGAGCACGCCGCCGGCAACTGCCCGCTGAAACTTGACGCGCACATCATCGAGGAGAGCGATGCAAGCTACGGCATCATGACGCTGCGGGTGCCGAAGAGCATGGTCGCCAAGGGCCAGCCTGCGCGCATCGACATCGTCCCGTTCAACCGCCAGCCATCGCAGCGGTGGTTCAAGGTAGACGTGGACATGTTCGCGCGACCGATCCTCAAGTCGCACATCGATCCTGCAGTGGAGGCGTGCATGGCTGCCCCTGCGCCCCCCGAGATCGGCGACTGGAAGGTCTACTTCGGCGACATCCACGGGCATTCAGGCGAGGAACGCGGCTCCGGGCGCAGTTGCGGCGTCGGCACGCTTGATGAGAACTACGCCTACGGCCGCGATGTCGCGGGGCTCGACTTCATCGGCATCGCGGACCACGACTGGCAGATCAAGGACCAGGATGACTGGAACGGCCGTATGGAGCAGATGGACCGGTGGGATGAGCCGGGGCGCTTCGTAGTAATCCCGACATATGAGTGGACCTCGGCGAAGTATGGGCACCGTAACGTCTACTATCGCGACACGGGATGGCCCTACTTTGACAACAATCCGGGGCACGGTCACAACGCCATCGGCCCGGAGAGCCGCTCGCCCGCAGACCTCTGGGCCTCACTCAGGGAGTCCGGGGCGCGGGCGCTGACGATCGCGCACCACCCATCGGTAGGCTTCTTCCCGGTGGACTGGTCCTACATGGACCCGGAGTTTGATCGCCTGGTGGAGGTGTACTCCACCTGGGGGAATTCTGAGTACTTCGGAGCCCCTCATGCCGGGACCGCGTCGGATCGCCTGCCGGGCCTGGGCCCGCTTGATGCGCTGCTGCGCGGCCATCGCCTCGGCCTCATGGCCTCCAGTGACGGGCACGACGGCAACCCGGGCAACGCGCAGTGGAGCAATCGCCAGCCGCACATCCACCACCGCCTCGGGAGCGGCTTCATTGCGGTGCTGGCGGAGGAACTCACGCGCGAATCTGTCTGGGATGCCATGTACGCCCGCCGCTGCTACGCCACCACCGGCACGCGCATCGTGATGGACTTCCGCGTGAACGGCTCCATCATGGGCAGCGAGGTCGAGCGCCCCGAAGGCGGCACAAACCTAATCGAGGCCACCGTCACAGGCACTGCGCCCCTCGAGCGCCTGGAGCTCGTGCGCGATGGCGAGACGATCTGCGAGAAGAGCTGCCGCGGGATGACGCAGGGGCTGTCTCTCGAGGATGTCTGCCCCGAGCAGCCCAGCTTCTACTATCTGCGAGTCTTCCAGAGCGACGGCGAGATGGCCTGGTCGAGCCCGGTGTGGGTCGGGTGAGCCGCCTGCGGATGCGGCGATAGGTACCGAGCCTGCCGCCGCCGGTGTACGACAGGAGCGTATGTCCTACACTGACAGGCGAGGCGTATGTCCTACACTGACAGGCGAGGCGTATGTCCTACACTGACAGGCGAGGGCGCGCTCGCCGAGCTGCAGCATGATCGGGTAGGCGCCAAGCGCCCAGTCGCCGCGTGTGAGGCCCTTGCCCTCGGCGTCAGCGGTGCCGCCGCCGATGCGAAGCTGTCCGCCTGCCGGGTCGCGCTTGATCTTCACGGAGATCCGGTAGAGAGTGCGCGGCTCGATCGGCACATTCGGGCCAACCACGGCGAAGTGGTACTGCAGCTCCCTGCACTCCATCCTTAGGACATGGCTGCCGCTCGGCGCATCGTCCATCTCGACCACGCGGCGTTGTTCGTTGAAGCCCCAGCCGCCGGAGTCGGTGGCCTCGAAGTCCCCGTTCGGCACGAGGTTCGGACCAAGATCCTGCCCCCATGCAACGGTTGCGGCGAACAGAACGGTGACTGCGACGCATGCCCGCACTCCGATCACTCTCCCTGGGCGGCATGTTCGCCTGTCCTCGCGTGCTCAGCTGGAAGAGGCGGTTGACAACGGTTGCGTATTTCGCTATTATGCTAAAGGCGCAAGAAATAACGGAGGTGACTCTGGCAGTGTATGAGGCACGGGCTGAGGTCATGAAGGCGCTCGCGCATCCCTCTCGGCTGATGATGCTGGATGCGCTGGCGGAGAAGGAGATGTGCGTCTGCGAGTTGCGGGAGATCGTGGGCAGCAGCATGCCGACGGTCTCGCGGCATCTCGCTCAGATGAGGAACGCCGGGATTGTGGACAGCCGGCGGGATGGCAACCAGATCTACTACCGGCTCGTGGTGCCCTGTGTGCTGAGGATGTTCTCGTGCATTGATGCGGTATTGCACAGCGAGGCCGAGCGTACAGCCAACGCGCTCGCGCGATAGTGGTCCGCTACCCACGCAACCAGCCTGCTGCAGGCACACGCGGCCATCGCATCGCGCACTGAAGGGGAGTATTGAGGTCCATGTCCTCTCGTCAGAAGATTGCCCTGTACACAGCAGTGTTTCTCGCGGCGTACCTGATTCCGCTGCAGCACCCACGCGTCCAGACCGCTCTGTGGGACATGTGGGTGATGCTGCAGGACTATGCCCGGGCGCACGTCCTCTTCTGCCTCGTGCCGGCCTTCTTCATCGCCGGGGCGATCGCGGTCTTCGTCGGCAAGGAGTCCGTGCTGGAGTACCTCGGCCCGAAGGCCAACAAACTCCTCTGCTACTCAGTGGCATCCACCTCCGGCTCAGTTCTGGCGGTCTGTTCATGCACTGTTCTGCCGCTGTTCGCGGGCATATACACCCGTGGTGCCGGCATCGGCCCCGCAACCGCGTTCCTGTACTCAGGGCCAGCGATCAATGTCCTCGCAATCATCCTCACGGCCCGCGTGCTTGGCCTTGAACTGGGCGTGGCACGGGCGATCGGCGCGGTCGTGTTCGCGGTCGTAACAGGGCTATTGATGTCATGGCTGTTCCGTCGCGAGGAGGAGGAGCGTCTCGCCGCATGTGCGGCGGATGGTCTGCACACTGATGCCGAAGCCGGGCAGCCGCTCTGGCAGGTGGCATCGTTCATCGGTGTGATGGTGCTCATACTCATCTTTGCGGCGTGGGCCCGTCCGGCAGATCAGAGCGGACTGTGGTGGGCCGTCTACCAGGTCAAGTGGTGGATCGTCCTCCCCCTGCTGGGCGTGCTCGCGCTGATGCTCTGGCAGTGGTATACGCGCGATCAGATCAAGGAATGGCTCGATGAGACGTGGACCTTCACCGAACTGATCATGCCGCTGCTGTTCGCGGGGGTGCTGGCGGCCGGACTGCTCCTCGGGATGCCGGGCACTGACAATGGACTCATCCCCAATGAGTGGATCGGCCGTCTCGTCGGCGGAAACTCGCTGCTGGCGAGCTTTGGCGCCGCGCTGGTGGGCGCTCTGATGTACTTCGCTACTCTCACCGAGATACCGATCCTCCAGGGCCTTATCGGCAGCGGTATGGGCAAAGGTCCTGCGCTCGCGCTGCTGCTTGCAGGACCGGCCCTCTCGCTGCCGAGCATGCTCGTGATCCAGAGTGTGTTGGGTACCAGGAAGACGCTCGCGTTTGTCACCATCGTCGTCGTGCTCTCGACGATCGCCGGATTCCTCTACGGCATGATCGCCTAG
>DHPY01000031.1 GCA_002411015.1 Armatimonadetes bacterium UBA5352
GACGCGCGACTCGCCCTTCGGCGGAGGCGGGTTGAGGAAGCCGTATTGTGTGGCGTCACGCTTGCAAACCATGAACGTTGCTCCGATGACAACTTGCACTATCACACGGACGCATGATTCCACGCAGACGGGCACGACACTTTCTTTCTGAACACAACCGTCCGTCCCGCCCCACGCTACGGCAGCCGCGGGGGAGCTCAATGTGCAATGGAGGGCAGAGGCGATGCACACGGTGTCCGATCTGGACAGGTGGAGATCGCCTGAGTCCCGGCAGTCGGGCGAGGTGCGGATGAACACGGCGTCCCAGCGATGGCCAAGTTGGCAGAGAAGACGGGGGGGTGAGATTCTCGGGTCCCATATGCGGTCTGGGGAATCCCCAGTTTGGGGGGAGTCAGCCCCTTTACATGCGCCCACGGCTATGTCTTCGGCTGACGCTCCACTGCTCGCACCAATGAACGCATCGAAGCGGCTGATCCGTGACGCCAGGTAGGCACAAACGTCTGCTATGTCGCTGTCACACTGTTTCCGTGATCATCCAGCAGGCCTTCTCGAGTGACTTGCTCGAGCACCTCGACGATGCGAGCACGCACCAGGTGCCCGACGCGTCCGATGCCAAAGAGGCGCGCAGTCTCCGAGATGAGAGCATCCCTCTCAATTCCGCTACCATCGCGGCAGATGAGTTCCATCGCGAGAGCGATCTCTTCAGTAGCGATTTCGTCAAGCTGCCGTGCGCTGTTCGGCTTCTCGGGATCTGGAATTCCCACACGCAGCTGGAACTCCTCGGCGGTCGGCCACAGAAAAGCGCCACTCCTCCTCGCCAGTCCGTGCACTACCATCAAATCGCGCGCACGTTTTGCCGCGTTGCGCATTCTTGACCCAACTCGCTGAAGATCCCACGCGTCCGCGAGTCTCCCAGCGATGACATCCGTATGAAAAGGCCCCTCCACGGCCACTATCTCCGCGACAGCTTCGGCGTGATCGCCGAGACAGGCGGGGTCGTGAAACTCACACCAACGACGAGGCCCTGTGCGCATAGCCCATGTGACATACGGTTCGGCCCAGACTGGGATCGTTCCCTCCGCTGGGTTCAGAGGGTCTTCCGAGTGTTCCACGGAGACAACACACCCCTTTTGATCGCCTCCGCAGTTCTGGACATGCCCGCTCTCCGCCTCCTCGAGAGCCTGCTCCGCGAAGGCGAGTCGCTGCCTCAGTCTCTCGATTTCCGCACTCCGATGATGCAGCCATGCCGGTGACCAGATGCGATGGATGCGCCACCCAAGGGTCTCGAGGACTTCCTGCCTGAGCCTGTCACGGTCACGGACGGTCTGGCTCGAGTGGTACGACGCACCGTCGCACTCGACTCCCAGTATGAGATGGCCGGGCTTGCTCGGGGCGCGGACTCCAAGATCGATCCGATAGCCAGAGCAGCCGACCTGCGCCTCAACATCGTACCCCATCTCCCGTATGGCCTCGGCTACATCCCTCTCCAGTGGCGACTCGTGATCGCGGCTTGCCTGGTCACGAGCCATGGCCATGACCATCGGGCCTCGCTGAGCGAAGTCGAGATAGGCATGCAGGTGCCGAACGCCCGGGGCCTGAGTCTGCGAAAGATCGAGGTCTGATGCGGCAATCGAGCTCACCAGCACCACTCTCCCGCGCCCTGGTGATAGCGACGTTGAGACGCCCCTCGCCGCCGCTCTGGTTCAGAGGCCGGGGACTGATGGCGTCTTTCGGGCTGCGCAACCTCCTCCATGAACTCCAGCCCCGCTGCTTGCCTGCCTCTCCTGCTATGTGCTATCATCGCCGCATCTGGAAGGAGGGACTATGGCGGGCTGGTTTGCGACGATTCTTGGTCTGCTGGCGCTGGTGCTGCTGCTCCGTCTCCTGTTCGAGTGGAGGCGCTACGCCAGCGGCGGGGCGATCATTAGCGGCCGGCAGCTGGTCCTCCGGATCGCCTCCGCGGCCGTCCTCATGGTCGTGCTCGTGCTCGTCATGGTTGGCGCGCGATTGCGCTTCACCAGTCCCGAGGTCGCCTTCGCGTACTGGGCGGGCTGCCTGGCGCTGGTGGTGCTCGCGATGCTGATGGCCCTGCTGGACCTCGTGCTGCTGCGCCGCACACGTGGTCGCTGGCGCGCGGAGAGCTATCGCAGGCTGAGCACGTACATTCGCAGGCTCGAGAAGACCCGTGATGAACAGGTGGACCGGCGATGATCCGCCCGCACGAGCACCTCATGCGGCGCGCGCTTGAGCTCGCGGCACTCGGGCTGGGACGCACATCGCCCAATCCTGCGGTCGGCGCGGTCGTTGCGCACGGGAACGCAATCGTCGGCGAGGGCTACCACCGGCGCGCAGGCGAGCCGCACGCTGAGCGAGTCGCGCTGGCGAACGCCGGCGAGGCCGCGCGCTGTGCTGATATCTATGTGTCGCTGGAGCCCTGCTGCCATCACGGCCGCACACCGCCATGCACGGAGGCGATCATCGAGGCGGGCATCAGCCGCGTCTTCTACTCAGTCAGCGATCCCGATCCGCGCTGCGCGGGCGGCGGAGAGGCCGCGCTGCAGGCGGCCGGGCTTGAGGTGCGGGGCGGCGTCCTCGAGGAGGATGGCTGCCGGCTGCTGGGGGGCTACATCCGCCACCGGCGGAGCGGCCTGCCGCTGGTCACCTGCAAGCTCGCGATGAGCCTCGATGGCCGCATTGCGACGCGTACCGGCGATTCGCGCTGGATCACCAGCGAGGCTTCGCGCAGAATCGTGCATGAGCTACGCAACCATTCGGACGCGGTGATCGTAGGGGTGGGTACAGTGCTCGCGGATGACCCTGCGCTAACGACCCGCGGAGTGCCGGGTGGCCGCGATGCGCTGCGGGTCATCATGGACAGCAGCGGCCGCACGCCGCCGGATGCGCAGGTGATCCGTGAGGAGAGCAACGCCCGGTGCATGATCGTTTGCACTGATGCGGCGCCTCCTGAGAACCTGCGGGCGCTCGAGGCTGCCGGCGCTGAGGTGCTCGTGCTGCCTGAGACCGACGATCGGGTGGATCTGCGCGCGCTCACGCAGGAGCTTGGCAGGCGGGGCGCGCTGAACGTGCTCATTGAGGGTGGGGGAGAGCTGGCCGCCGGTGCGCTCGAGGCAGGCGTGGTTGATCGCGTGCTCCTGTTCTACGCGCCGATCATCATCGGCGGCACAGAGACTGTCCCCGGCGTCGCGGGCACCGGCGCGGCCACTGTCGCCCAGGCGCTGCGGCTGCGCGATGTTACGGTGCGGTCGGTCGGGCCGGACATGCTGGCTGAGGGCTATCTCACCCCGAAGGCGGAGCTACGGTGTTCACGGGACTGATACAGGAGGTTGGCAGCATCCGGGCCACGCGCCCCTCAGGCGGGGGCGCGGCGCTGGAGGTTGCCGCGCCTGCAATCGGCGCGCAGGCCGTGATCGGCGAGAGCATCGCGGTCAACGGGACCTGCCTGACCGTCGAGGCCGCGGGTGCGTGGGGCTTCGTTTGCCATGCGGGGGCCGAGACGCTGGAGCGCACGACGATCGGCAGCCTGGGTGTTGGCGCACCGGTGAACCTCGAGCGCGCACTGGCGGTGGGCGACCGCCTTGGCGGGCACTTCGTGCAGGGCCACGTGGACTGCGTGGGCGAGATCGTTTCCCGCAGCGACGAGGGCAGCACGGTGCGCTTCCAGCTTGCGATTCCCGAGGAGTTCGCGCGGTACGTGGTCAGCAAGGGCAGTATCGCAATTGATGGAATCAGCCTGACGGTGACCGACGTCTCAGGCACCGTGTTCGGCGTGGCGATCATCCCGCACACACTCGCTCAGACGACACTCGACAAAGCCCAGCGCGGTCGCATGGTGAATATCGAGACGGATATCCTGGCGAAGTACGTGATGCGCCTGCTCGAGGGCACACGGGAGGCCGGCCACAGCGGCGGCATCTCACGTGAGACGCTCGCCGAGCACGGCTTCATCTGATACGGAAGTGGGCTGGCAGATGGCACTGGCGACGACGGAAGAGGCAATCGCACGAATCGGCCGGGGTGAGATGGTCATCGTTGTGGATGACGATGGCGATGGCGCCACGGGCGATCTGGTGCTGGCGGCTGAGTTCGCGGAGAAGGACGCGATCAATCGCATGATGCGGATCGCGCGGGGCACAATGTGCGTGGCGTTGACGCCCGGCCGCGTGGAGGAACTTGCACTCACGCCGATGTCCCCGGACGGCTGGGGCGGTGGGCGCACGGCCTTCGCGGTCTCTGTTGACGCGCGCTGGGGGATGGAGACAGGCGATACCGTGCGCGACCGCGCGCTCACCATCCAGACGCTCATCTCACCGGACAGTCGCCCAGAGTATCTCATGCGCCCGGGGCACGTCTTCCCGATCCGCGCCGCCGAGGGCGGCGTGCTGAAGCGCGTGGGGCACACCGAGGCCGCGGTAGACCTCGCGCGTCTCTCCGGCCACACTCCCGCGGGCGTCACCGCGCAGATTCTCCGCGAAGACGGCTCCGCGGCGAACACGCAGGAGCTGCTTGCGCTCGGCGACGAACTCGGTATCGCGGTCACAACCATCGCGGATCTGATCCGCTATCGCTCGAAGACGGAGAAGCTCGTGACGCGTGAGGCCGAAGCGAGTCTCCCCACGATCTGGGGCGACTTCCAGGCGGTCATCTACATCTCGCAGGTTGACCAGGCCGACTACGTCGCGATCGTCAGCGGCGATCTGAGGAGCGCGGAGGCGCCACTCGTCCGGGTGCACTCGGGCTGTGTGACCGGCGATATCCTCGGTTCACTGAAGTGCGACTGCGGCTGGCAGCTTCAGTCCGCCCTGCAGCGGATCGCGCAGGAGCCGCCGGGCGTGGTGCTCTACATCGCCAGCCACGAGGGGCGCGGGATCGGGCTTGTGAACAAGATCCGCGCGTACCACCTGCAGGAGTGCGGGCTTGATACCGTGGAGGCGAATGAGGCGCTCGGCTTCCCCGCGGATCGGCGCGACTACGGCATCGGGGCGCAGGTGCTGCGCGACCTTGGCGTTACGCGAATGCGCCTGATGAGTAACAACCCGAGCAAGTTCACCGCAATGGAGGCCTACGGGCTGGAGGTCGTGGAGCGGGTAGCCCTGGAGGCCCCTGCGAACGGGCACTACGAGCACTATCTGTGCACGAAACGGGACAAGATGGGACACATGATCCGGCGCGACGAAGAGGGCGCCGAGGGCAGAGGTGACGAGGAATGAAGATTCATGAGGGGCAGCTTGATGGTGCGGGGCTCAGGTTCGGGCTCGTCGTATCGCGCTTCAACGACTTCATCACGCGGCGGCTGGTTGAGGGCTGTCTGGATGCGCTGAAGCGCAACGGCGCGTCGGAAGATGACATGGAGATGGCGTACGTGCCGGGCGCCTTCGAGATCCCGGTGGTCGCCCGGAAGATGGCCGAGAGCGGCAAGTTCGACGCGGTCATCGCGCTCGGCGCGGTCATTCGCGGCTCGACCTCGCACTTCGACTATGTGGCGGGCCAGGTTGCCCGTGGCGTGGCCAGTGCATCGATGGAGACAGGAATCCCGGTCATCTTCGGCGTAATCACTACTGAGACAATCGAACAGGCCATCGAGCGGGCGGGCACGCGGCTCACAAACCGCGGCTTTGAGGCGGGCATGTCGGCCATCGAGACCGTCCGGGTCATGCGTTCGCTGGACAACGAGTGAGGGGTCCAATATGCGAAACGGATCAAGCGCAGGGCTTGTCGTTGCGGTTACCGTTCTGTCCGTGATCGTGGGCGCCGCGGCAGGGGTGGGTGGCGCCTACTACTTCCTGCAGAGCCGGCCGGCCGATGATGGCGCGGTCGTGGCTCCGCCCCGGGCACGCGGCGGCGAGATCTCCGTCATGACAGACGAGGACGCCATCGTGCAGGCCGTTGGTCGCGCGGATCCTGCGGTCGTCAAGGTTGTCTCGACGGTCGAGCAGCCGGCCAATCCGTTTGAGTACTTCTTCGGCGGAGGCCCGCGCATCCAGCAGGGCCTCGGCAGCGGGTTCATCTTCGACTACAGCGGCCGCAAGCTCGTGCTCACGAACACGCACGTGGTCGCCGGCGCGCAGCAGATCATGGTGCAGACGCGCGACGGTGATGAGTTCCAGGGGCGCGTCCTGGGCTCCGATGAGGGTTGGGATGTCGCCGTGGTGGAGCTGCAGGACGATGTATCAGGTCTGCCTACCCTCACGCTCGGTGACTCCGGCGAGCTCAAACTCGGAGAGTGGGTGGTCGCGATCGGCCATCCATTCGCTTTCGATCACACCGTCACCGTTGGGGTTGTCAGCGCTATGGGTGAGAGGCCGATCGGGCAAGGACCCGACGCGCCCATGCGCAATGTGATCCAGACCGACGCGGCGATCAACCAGGGGAACTCCGGCGGCCCGTTGGTCAATCTCGCGGGCGAGGTCGTCGGCATCAACTCCATGATCTTCAGCCCGACGGGCACCACCGTCGGCATCGGCTTCGCGGTCCCCATCAACGACGTCAAGGAGATCGTGCACTTCCTGATGGAGGGCGGACCGTGGGTTGGGATCGAGACCATGCCGAACAACGAAGCCGTTGCGAACTACCTCGGCCTTAAGACAGACAAGGGCGTCGTCGTGCGGGGCGTGGTCGACAAGAGCCCAGCCGCGGCGGCCGGCCTGCGACAGGGAGATGTCATCCTGAACATCGGCGGGACGGAGATCGTGAACCCCGAGAGTGTGCGGAACGCGGTCTTCGCCCATGAGATCGGCGACAGCGTCACCTTCAGCATCCAGCGTGGCACGGAGCAACTTGAGCTGCAGGTGAAGACGGGCCGCGTGCCGGAAGGCTACTTCAGATGAGCGGCGGCAGCGGTGGGCTCGGCGATCGCGCTCAAGGAGACGAGGGGCCGCAGAGTGACCGGCTGCCGGAGGTACCCGGCATGACGCTGAGCAGAGCCGGCGTCGTCTCCAGCCGGGACGGTTCGGAGCAGCCGGTGGTCATCGGCGTCCCGGAGGGCGTCGGTTCCGCGGCTCCCACGCCGCTGCTCGTTGGGCTGCACACCTGGTCTGCGGACTACCGCCAGCAGGCGCTCGCCTACGGCACCCACGCCGCTCAGCGCGGGTGGCTGCTGGTGCTGCCGGACTTCCGCGGGCCGAACAAGGCCTCGAACCCCAACGGTCCCCGTTACGCGGGCGGTTCGCTGTATGCGCAGAGCGATGTGGTGGACGCGCGCGCGTGGATGATCGAGCGTTACAACGTCGACACCGGCCGGGTCTACCTCACCGGCGACTCGGGCGGCGGGCACATGACGCTGCTGATGGCCGGGAAGCATCCCGACCTCTGGGCGGCCGCGGCGGCATGGGTGCCTGTGAGCGACCTGCGCGACTGGTGGAGCGCGGGCAATGCCTACGCGAAGGACGTCGTGGCCGTCACCGGCGGTGAGCCCGGTGCGAGCCCGGAGGTGGACTTCGAGTACGCTCGCAGATCACCGCGCACATTCATGACGAACCTCGCGCACCTCCCGGTGCTGCTGGGGCATGGTGACTGCGACCCCACGATCCCCGTCGAGCAGAGCTGGCAGACCTTCCGGATGCTCGGGAACCTGCCGGCGCACAACACACTGCTCCATGTCTTCAGCGGCGGGCACGAGGGGCTGCAGACCTTCGGGCTGGACTGGTGCGTCGAGCAGACCGGAAGCTCGGCTCCCGCACGGGAACTGCATCTGGTGACCGATGAGAGCAAGTCCTACTACTACGCGTGTCTGCAGGTGGCGGACGGCGGCCGCCTGGCCACCGCCGATGTCATCCCGGCAGATGACGCGATCTCCATCGCCACCGCCAACCTCGTTGGCCTGACCCTTGATCTGAGCGAGCAGCCGCTCGCGGCGGGGCCACTTGCGATCGCAGTGCGCAACGACGTGGCAATGGTGCTCACCCTCCGAGGGATCGCCCCGCAGCGGCGGGTAGAATGTGACGGCGCGTGGGCGAGTCCCACTGGAGAGAGCGACGGTAGTGTGACAGTGATGATCCAGCCAGGCGCTGAGGCCCGCTCGTTCATGCTGCGGTAGTGCCGAGAGCGAGCTCGTTAGACCCGCAGAAGATGCGGACGGCCGCCATGCGGCTGTATTTGAGGACGAAAAGCGAACGAAGCGATCATTGATGGTTAGTCGGGCGCACCATGTGGGTATAGACACAGGTAGGACGAGTGGTGGAGGTGGTGCGCATGCGTACGTTGGCGAGACGTCTTGCGTTACCTGTTGTACAGGAGCACGTCAAAGACGAATCGGCGTGGGCTCTTTACCTTCCGCGTCGGGGGACCCGCTGGCTCTATCGCATACTGGCCATCGTCATTGGTGCTGCCGCAGGCTTCGCGTACGCTCGCTTCGTAGTTGACGGTGCCTCGACTTTGTGGATCATCGCCATCGCGGCGCTCGGTGCGGTCATCGGCTACGTCCTTGTGCTGATGCCGGCTGCGCTCGTGGCGACAAGTCGCCGCTGGGGGACTTCGCTGGCTGTCCGCAGACGCGCATCCGCCCTCAGGCGCGCCCTCGAGCGCACCGTTAAGTCGGCCTCGCGAAGCGTGGAACGCCACCGCGATGACCATGGCGCGTGGGAGCGACTGGGGATCGCTTCCCTGTTGCGCGGGGATGGCGAGCGGGGGGCTGAGGCGCTCGACCGTGCCTGCGAAGTCTCCCCGAACGGCAGTTGCCTGGTGAACCGCTCGATTGCCATGGCGGAGTTGAACGAGTTCGATCAGGCCGCCGAGCTTCTCCTGCAGGGAGTCGCCGCACCGGCCACGGCGGCCGCGGCGCAGCACAACCTCGGTGTCCTGATCTCTCGCTGCCCGAGGCAGACCATCGTTGACGGTGTGCTCGGGAAGCTCAATGTCGTTGATGCAGCGTCGGTTCTGAGCAACCTCGGCGCAATCGAGCTGTCTCAGGGGAAGCTCGATCTTGCCGAACGCTACCTTACGAAGGCTGTTCAGGACGATCCATCCGCCGTCGCGCCTCATGCCAACCTCGCCCTCGTTGCCTACCGCCGCGGCCGTATCGCGGATGCTGTGGAACAGCTTCACAGCGCCTCGCAGCTTGACCCTACACACCCCACCATCGCGAACAACTTCGGCGCGATGCTCTGCGTTGCCGGGCAGCCGCTCGTCGCGGTCCGGGTCCTGAGCCGGGCCGCCCTGCTGGCGCCGACCAGTTGCGAGGTTGAACTCAACCGCGGGTGCATCCGGCTCAATCTTGGCCAGTATGAGGACGCGCTCGGGAGCTTCATGGACCCCGTGGTGCGTGAGGAGTACCCGGCGATCGCCGCTCACAACGCGGCGCTTGCCCTGATTGCCCTGGACCGGCTGGAGCCGGCGCGAAATGAGATCGAGTGGGGGCTCGCGCGCGCGCCGAACGATCCGGGGCTGCTCAACAACCTCGGATGCATGGCCTGGGTCGAGGGCGACGAGGCCGAGATGGTGTCGGTGATGGCCGCGATCAGCGATACCTCGGAGCCGGTGGCTGCCCTCAACCTTGCCGCTGCACATATCGCCGCGGGGAAGCCGGAGCAGGCGCTGGAGTTGCTTGAGACGCTGCGTGAGGCCGGAAACCGTGATCCGTTGATCAGCTTCTACCGCGGGCTGGCACTGCTGGAGCAGTCCGCTGAGCTGTATGACCGGAGGATGACGAAGCGGCAGCGCGAGCAGTTCTTCGAGGCGCTACACCGCTGCCTGCGCCCGTTCAACGCTGTGGCGACGGGCACCAGTGGCGGGGCGATTGAGGCGCAGATGAACCTGGCCCTCTACCACTACCTCCGGATGGACTACACGGCCGCCGCCGACGCGTTCATCGCGATCACGAGGAACCTGCCCGATGAGGGCTTCGCGCACTTCTGCGGCGGCACTTCGCTGGCGGAGGAGGCTCGGCGGGTCCAGGCTGAGCAGCCGGGTGTGCAGGACCTGGCACCGAAGGCGCGCGAGTTGCTCAGGCGCGCCCGCAAGCACCTCGAGCTGGCGGTTGAGAAGGGTGAGGTGACCGCGGACGCCTTCTGCAACCTCGGGATGTGCGCCTACGACCTGGGAGACACAGAGGCGGCTCTGAACGCCTTCAAGCGCATGGTCCAGCTTGAGGACAGTGTCGACTCCAACAACAACATCGCGATCGTGCATGCGCGGACGGGGCAGGAGTTGCGGCATTCCGCGCGTGCCGCGGCGCTGATCAGCCGCGACCGCGAGAGCGACATCCTCAGCCGGGCGGGAACTCACCTCTCAAGCGCGCTGCACTACTTCGTGCAGGCACTTGAGCACGACCCGCATGACCCGGTCCTGCACGGCAACATCGGCCTCGCGCATATGCTGCGCAACCGTGGTGACGACGTCGAAGCGGCCCTGCGCCACTGGCAGCGGATGCTGGCGCTCGGCGGCGCTAACGCGGGTAAGCGCTTTGAGGAGTTGACCGCGCTGACAGTTGGTGGCGAAGACAAGCGCGCGGAGTTCGACCAGACCCTTATGTCGTTCCGATCCCTCGACCCCAGGCGCTGCATGGTCACGGTGCCGCCGCAACTCCACGGCCCGCGCCACGTAATGCTGCCGATCTCCGAGGAGACCGACTGGCAGTTCGTGACGGAGGATCCGGTGGTGCGCGATCTGGTGCGACAGCGTGACCGGCTGGCCGCCCTTCGGAAGCGGCTTGCGCGGCTGTCCATCTGAGCGAGCACCAGGAACGGCCTGCCGAAGGTATCGCCGTCGCCGCACTGAACAGCGCGGTGGCGATTGCCGCGAGCATTCGTCGCTGCCTCGCGGGGCGCTGACAGCCTCCGAGTCGGCAATTGACTTCCGATTGACAGGCTGCGGAACAGGTCGTATCCTTTTCTGCGGGCCGCCTCAGTCATGGGCGCGGCCCACCACTTCTCAGGTCGCCCGCACAGGATCGCGATGCCAGAACTGCCCGAGGTCGAGACCGTCCGCCGCGATCTCCAGGAGCACCTCGTCGGCCGGAGCGTCGAGGCTGTGACTCTGCGTCGCGCGGAGGTCGTGCGGGGTATGGCAGCGACCGATGGCCCTGGCGACCAGGACATCTGCCGTGCTGTTGAGGCCGGTCTGACCGGCCTCACTGTCCTTAAGGCAGAGCGTCTCGGGAAGAACCTCATCGTCGGGCTCTCGGACGGCGTGACGCTGCTCGTGAATCTCGGGATGACCGGCCAGCTCTTCGTCTGCGATGCCTGCGCCGAGCTTGACGTGCATGCTCACCTGATCGCCGAGCTGTCGGACGGGATGCAGTTGGTCTTCCGCGATACTCGGCGCTTCGGCCATATCGAACTTGCGCGCAGCGAGAGCATTGGGGAGAGCTTCACCCTGCGCAATGTCGGCGTGGACGCGATGAGCGCGCAGTTCACCTCCCGGCGACTGGCGGAGATGCTCGCGGGGCGCACGGCTCCGGTCAAGTCCGCGCTGCTCGATCAGAGGCGTGTAGCGGGCCTGGGCAACATTTACGTCTGCGAGGCGCTCTTCCGCGCCGGGATCGGCCCTGAAGTGCGCTGCGACGAGTTGGCGCACGAAGAGGTCACGCGGCTGCACCGGGCCATCCGGGAGGTCCTGCGCGAGTCGATCGCCGCGGAGGGCACCACCATCAGCGACTACGTGACCGGTCGGCGCGTGCCGGGGAGTTTCCAGAAGCGACTTCGCGTCTACGGCCGGGAGGGGGAGCCGTGCCTCAAGCGCGGCTGTCGCGGCGTAATTCAGCGCATCGTCCAGAGCAACAGGTCCACCTTCTGCTGCCCGCAGTGCCAGAGACGCCCTGAGACGAACAGAGGTGAGCCGTCTTGAAGTACAGCAGCATACTTGAAGCGATAGGGAACACGCCGGTGATCAGGCTCAACAGCGAAGACGGCTGTGAGCTCTGGGGGAAAGCCGAGTATCTCAACCCCGGCGGGTCCATCAAGGACCGCGTCGCGCTGCGGATGATCACCGAAGCGGAGAGGCGCGGCGAGTTGCGCCCCGGCTCCACGATCATCGAGCCCTCCTCGGGCAACACGGGGATCGCAATGGCGCTCGTTGGCGTCAGCCGAGGGTACCGGGTCATCATCGTCATGCCCGAGGACATGAGCGAGGAGCGCAAGAAGATCATCCGCGCCTTCGGTGGTGAGCTGGAGTTGACCCCGCGCGCGGCCAGCATCGATGGCTCATGCACAAGGGCCGCGGAGCTGGTGCAAAGCATCAAGGGCGCGATCAGCCTGCAGCAGTTCGAGAACCCGGACAACCCGCAGGCGCATTACGACACGACCGGCCCGGAGCTGTGGGCCGACCTCGACGGGCGCGTGGATGCCTTCGTGGCGGGGATCGGCTCAGGCGGCACCTTCGCGGGCATAGGCAAGTTCCTGCGCGAGAAGAACCCGAACGTCTTCCTCGGCGCGATCGAGCCCGAGAACTCCGCGGCACTCCTCGGGCAGGAGCCGGGTCTGCACTGCATCCCCGGCATCGGCGATGGGTTCGTGCCCGCGGTCCTGGACACGGGGATCATCAGCGAGGTCATAACCGTCAGCGATGATGACGCCATCTGGACCGCGCGGCGGCTTGCCGGCGAGGACGGGCTGCTTGTGGGCACCTCGTCGGGCGCTAACGTGTGGGCGGCGCGGCAGCTCGCGAGGAGGCTCAAGCCAGGCAGCGTGATCGCGACCGTGCTCCCCGACCGTGCCGAGCGATACTTCTCGACATCACTGCTGTAGGGCGGGAGGCATTCCCGCGGCGGTTGGCGAAGTGGCGCCTTGACCCGGAACAGAATAGCCCGGCCAGCGCCGGGATAAGCTCTACCGGAGGTGACGAAGATGGCGGAAGTCAAGGTGGGAATGGTAGGACTGGGGTGGGCCGCAACCGGTCATGCTCCCGCGTTCGCGGCGAATCCTGACTGCGTGATCGACGCGCTGTGCACCAGCAAGGACCTCAGCGACGAGGAGATCTGCTGGTGGACGGGCGGGCATCCTGCCACGGTCTACCATGATTACGACGAGTTCCTCAAGCACCCGGGGCTCGACGTGGTGGACATCTGCAGCCCGCACCATGCTCACGCCTGGCAGACCGTGAAGGCCGCCGAGGCCGGCAAACATCTGATGATCGAGAAGCCGCTCGCGGTCAACTACGATGACCTGATGAAGATGAAGCGCGCCATAGATGCGGCGGATATCAAGACGACGATGTACTTCGAGCTGCGCTACATCCCGCACTATCAGTTTATCCAGTCCACGCTGGGTAAGGGCCTGCTCGGCGACATCACCTACTACGAGGTGGACTACTATCACGGGATCGGCCCGTGGTATGGCCAGTTCGAGTGGAACGTCAAGAAGGAGATGGGCGGCAGCGCGCTCATCACCGCCGGCTGCCATGCGCTTGACGCGATCATGGCCTTCTCGGCGAGCGAGGTGGAGGAAGTCTTCGGCTTCTCCAGCCTCTCCACCGCGGAGTGGGCGCAGCCGTATGAGTATGACACCACGTCGACCGCGATCCTCAAGTTCGCGGACGGCTCGCACGGCAAGTGCACCTCGTGCATCGACTGCCGCCAGCCCTACGTCTTCAACGTCCACCTCGTCGGAAGCGAGGGGACGCTGTGGAATGATGAGATGTGGACGACGCAACTCGCGGGGCTGCGCGGCCAGGAGTGGATGAAGATCCCGACGGCGCAGGCCGACTCCGGGGATGTCCTCGACCACCCCTACCCGCCGCAGATTGACGACTTCATCGCCGCGGTCGTCGAGGATCGCGCACCGCAGGTCACTTTCGACGATGCGTTCAAGACCCATCGTGTCATGTTCGCCATCGAGAAGTCGCTTGAGGAGGGCCGGCCCGTCAAGCTCTCCGAGATGGAGGTCTGACACCAGGCCGCCTTGGCGGATGCGAACGGGCCCCCGGATCGCTCCGGGGGCCTGTGCTATCGTAGAGGTAGTGCGGAGGCCATCCTCCGCACGCGGCTCACATGCCGTCGAATCCCCCAACGGGACCGCCCTCCGCGATCTTGAACGCGTGCTCGCTCAGGCACCTGCGCCCGGGCGTGGCGTTCGGGCCGCAGCCGCAGACATAGTTGGTCGCGCTGCAGCCAAGCTCACCCTCCAGGCGCTTCCACATCGTGAAGTTCTCCGTCGAGAGCGAGACTGGAACCTCCGGATTGTGCTTGCGGATCTCCCGCAGGTGGTGCAGGTAGATCTCCGCCCGCACATCGTCCGGGAACGGAGCGGTGCGCGTCTGGCCGGGCGTGATAGCCGCCTCCTCCGCAGCCTCAAGCGCCCACGGGTCGAGCAGATCCACCGGCAGCCGGCGCTTCATCGTCTCCACATCCTGCCACATGTAGACGCACAGGCTGATGACGTCCGGGTTCGTCTTCGCGAAGAGCTGCTCGATCGCCGCGGTGGCATCCTCACGCCAGTTCCGCACCGGGATGATCGGCTTGAACTTGTAGCGGATCTGGTAGCCCGCCTCCTGCGCCACCCGCGCGGCCTCGATGCGCTCCTCGGTCGTGCCGCAGACGGGCTCGATCAGCCGAGACTGCGTGTCGCCGGAGACGCTCCAGACGATGATCGTGTTCCCGTTGTGCCGCAGGTCCCTCATCCAGTCCGCGTTCCAGGTCTTCGTGTGGATAATGGCGTAGCGCCCCGGGCGGGTCCCGAACCACTCGATGATCTCACCAAGGCAGCCGAGTTCAGGCTCCAGTCCCGGCACATCCGCGTCATCCTCCAGCAGATAGGTCTCCTGCCACGGGTGCGCGTCCATCAGCCGCCCGAGGTTGTCGCACCACTCGTCGGAGTTGACCGCGCTGATCAGCACCCCGCCAAGGCCGCAGTAGGCGCACTTGTGCAGGCAGCCCCGCTGGAAGTGCAGCCGCCAGCAGGGCCGGCAAACCTTATCGTGCTGCGCCGGATCGCCCGCGAGGTTGTAGTTCGCCCACTGCCACGGGCGGTAGCCGAGCAGCGCCGTGGCGTAATGCAGCGACACCCCTGCCTCCCCGGCAAGCCACTCCGTGCGCTCCTGGCGGCGGCCGTCGAAGCGGAAGGTGTTCAGCACCAGCTTCGGATCCGGCACTTCGGCCATCTCTCCCATGGTGCCGCAGTTCTCGAAGAGGCGCTCCTCGTTGATAATCCGCGGCAGGTCCTCGTCGGCGAAGATGACCGGCTCGACCGGCGTCTGCAGCGCGTTCACGACGCGCTCCAGCCGAGCGCTGTACTTGGGATTGGCGGCGACCGTCTCGTGTGCATAGACTGCAGGCGGGCTGATGGCGTACATGCGGCGGCTCCTCAGATGATTGCCTCTTCGTCGGCGGGCGTCGCGCCCATTTCGCCGAGAGCAGGCCGCCACCTGCCTCAATTGCGCGGCCTCCGAAGCGCATGCTCCGATGCCGCGAGGTAGCTCGAAGGACGCACGCGATGCCACGGCGAAACCCCAGGCGCCCGACACTGAATCTACCGGAGGTAGTCGCAATGGAGATGATCTTCAGTTTCGACACCGAGGACTGGATTGACCCACTCTCGAATGACTCGCTGCTGCGACTCGCGCAGATCCATACCAAGCACGGGGTGCCCGCGACCTTCGGCCTGGTGGGGGAGAAGGCGCGCTTCATCCACGTCTGCGGCCGCAATGACGTGGTTGAGGCGCTGAAGGACCACGAGGTCGGCTACCACTCCGATCACCACTTCATCCTCCCCAACCGGCGCTACGATCCCCGGCACATGCCCGCGTGGGTGAACGAGCAGGACTGGGACAGCGCGATGGACCGGCTGCTGGCGGAGGAATCGCGCGGCATCGCGGACATCGGCGATATCTTCGGTGAGCGCCCCGTGACGCAGCTTCGGAACTACGCCGACTGGACGCCGCAGGTCATGGCCGCCCACGCGCGCCTGGGGCTCGGCGTGCATGCATACGGGCCGATCTTCCACATGACCGATCAGACGCCCATCTGGTACTGCAACCAGCTTCAGATCGCCAACCCTCGGTTGATGTACGAGAACTACATGCACGACTTCAGCCTGACCCCGCAGGAGAAGCTCGAGCGCCACATCGCCGACGTGCAGAAGCACCTCGACGCGGGCACGCCGCGCCTCGGCTGGGTGAATCACCCGACGCGCTTCATCGCCGACCACTGGTGGGAGGAGCCGAACTGGTGGGGGCATTGCGACGACCCGCCGCGCAGGGACTGGAAGTGGCCGGAGCGGCTGGACGCGAAGGTTACGGAGGAGCTTCTGTGGGTCGCGGATGAGTTGGTCGGTTGGGTCGCGAAGCACCCGCATATCGAGTTCCGGACCTTCCGCGGCTTCTACGAGGAGTACCGGCCGAAGCGCGTCTGGGTGGAGGAGCGCGAGGTGATGGCGCTGGCGAAGCTCGTCGGCGACCGCCCCGCCATGGTTGAGCTGAGCGGCGAGACATACTCTCCCGCGGAGCTGTTCGGCGTCTTCGCGCATGCCATTGGCGCTCCTGAGAGTGGCGGGGGGCGGCCGCACCCGCTCAGGCGCATCCTCGGCCCGACGCAGGAGCCGTTGGAGAGCGCGGCCGTAGACGCGTCGCGAGCAGCACTCCTCACTGCGGCCGCCGATGTCGAGATGTTCATCCGTGACTACGCCCGTGTTCCTGCCGCAATCTCACTCGGCGCTGATAGGATCGGCCCGGGAGCATTCCTGGCGGCCATGGCACGGGCGTTACGGGATGATGCGGAGGGCATCGAGATCCCGGCGGCGCAGAACCTGCCTGAGGAGTACGCTCCGGGGCACTACGAAGCCATCGACACGCAGGGCTTCCCGCTGGGTTACATTCAGTATCAGGGGCGCCGCGAGGAGCTCGACTTCTCATCGATCCGCCAGCATGCAAAGTGGCAGTACTGGACGTTCAAGGTCGCGACGAAGACGAGCTGACAGAGGAGTCTGCCGATGCCGACAGCAAGAGTAGTCCCCGACCGCTTCACCGTCCTCCAGCCGTGCGATGTGCGCGTCGAGGTCACGCCCGATCGCGAACTCGACCGCGGCACCGTGATTGAGGTGCAGTTCCCGCAGTCGTGGACGATGGACCGCTGCGCAAGCTTCACGAAGAAGTATCAGATGGAGGACCCGGCCGCGGCCGAGTTCCTGCAGGTCTACGTGCCAGGAGAGGCCTGCACCTTCGACGTGCGCGTCGAGCAGCGGGACTTCGACACCGGCAGCGAGATGTCGCGGCATGGCCGGCGCATCTACGCGACAGTCGAGGGTGACGCGGTGCCCGCGGGCCGCACGATCGTCTTCGACTGGCGCAACACGCTCGCCTCGCGCCGCGCGGAGAGCGAGATCGTCCATGTCGCGATCGATGGCGAGCGCGTCGAGCCGATGCCCGAGATCGTCACGTATCCGCGCGAGGAGGCGCGGCTGAAGGTCATCGCGCCCTCATCGGTCGCGCCCAACCAGCCCTTCGAGGTGCTGATCGTCTCGCTCGACCCGTACGAGAACGCGTCCAGCACGTGGCATGGGGGCGACGCGCTGCTCGGGCCGGATGGCGAGCAGCTGACCGACCCGCTGCGCTTCCACGGAAGCTGCCGCCTGACCGTCGCGCTGCAGGGCGAGGGCGTGCAGCGGCTCAGCTACCGGGGCGTGCTCAGCAACCCGATCCGCGTAAGCGAGAACCCGCGCGGGCCGTACTGGGGCGATATCCACATCCACACACGCTGGTCGCATGACGCGATCGGGCGTTTCCCCTACGAGTACGCGCGCGATGTGAGCGGCCTCGACTTTGCGGCGGTCTGCGACCACGCCGAGAGCGCTATCCAGTACTGGCAGCACCTCGTGGACCTCGCGAACGAGCACAACGAGCCGGGGCGCTTCGTGACCTTCGTGGCCTACGAGAACGGCCTCGGCCACCCGTCGGGGCACTACAACACCTACTACGTCGGCTCCGATGGCAACTGCTACCTGAAGTCCGACTTCGGCGGGGACATCGAGAAGCTGAACCCGATGCTCGATCCGGAGGATGCGATGACGATCCCGCACCACACCGGAATCGGCTGGAACCGGCCGCCGAGTTCAACCGCGGTGGACTTCAGCAAGCTCGACGAGCGCTACTCGCCGGTGCTGGAGATCTACTCGCACCACGGCCAGAGCGAGCGCTACGCGCCAGACCAGGTGAACGCCTACGAGTTCAATCGCTGGCACACCCCGGGGCGGCGCACCAACCGCTCGATCGAGGCGCACTTCGCGCAGGACGCATGGCGGATGGGCAAGCGCCTTGGCGTCATCGGCTCCTCCGACGACCACTACGGGCAGGGCGGGATGGACTTCGAGGGCATCGCGGGCGTTTTCGCCGATGAGTTCACGCGCGAGGGCATCTGGCGCGGCATCCGCGGCCGGCACTGCTATGGCACCACCGGCGAGCGCATCCTGATCGACTTCAGCGTCAATGGCACTGAGATGGGGCAGGAGACCACCGCCCGCACCGGCGATGACCTCGAGATCAGCATCGCGGTACACGGGACGAACGTGCTCGCGCGGGTGGAGATCATTCGGCTGAACGAGTACTCGGGCGAGTTCGTGCAGGTCTTCGAGGAGCGGCCGTATGGGCTTGACTTCGAGACGGTGATCCGCGAGCAGTTCGGAGCGCCGGTGATGTATTACGTCCGCGTGCAGCAGGAGGGCATGATCCAGGACCGCGGCATCTTCGCGTGGTCGAGCCCGATCTGGGTGGATCAGAGGCTGTAGATCCGAGTGTCGCCTCTCCCATGTCACGTGGATGGCGGCGGGAGCTGCTCCCGCCGCCGTCTTGTTTCGGCCCCCGACGAAAGAATCCCCGTCCCCATAGACGAAACTGCCCCCGCCAACACACTCAATGAACGCATGGCCATGACGCGGAGAGGGGACGCGGTGAGCCGAAGCGGAGCCGGCGACAACGCGCTGCTGCGGAAGCTCGCAGCCGGGGACACTGCCGCGCTGGGCGATCTGTATGACCGCCACGCGACCGCCCTCTACCGATGGCTGCTCGCGAAGGGCCTGCCGCGCGGCGACGCCGACGACCTGCTGAGCGAGTGCTTCCTGGCGCTGGTGGATCGGGGCGAGGGCGCGGCACGGATCGCGGATGTGCGGGCGTACCTGTTCGCGATCGCCAGGAACAGGCTCGCGCACCGCACGCCCGAGGCACAGGCGCTGGAGCTTGTGCCCGAGCCTGCGACGGACCAGCAGTCTTCCGATGCTGTGGCCGTCCGCGAGGCGCTGGCCGATCTGCCGCCCGAGCAGTGCGAGGTGGTTGTGCTCAAGGTCTGGCACGGGCACACCTTCGCTGAGATCGGCGCGCTGCTGGGCATCCCGCCGAACACCGCGTCGAGCCGCTACCGCTACGCGCTGGAGAAGCTGCGCGCGATCCTGGGAGAGAGCGACGATGGATGACCGGAGGATGGAGGAGCGCCTGCGCGAGGTGCCGCTCGCCGAGCCGCGGCCGGAGCTGCGCGAGCGCATCCTGCGCGCGGCGGTGGAGCGCCCGAGGCGGTCGCGCTGGGCGGCGCGGGCGCAGTGGGCGCTGGCGGCGGCAGCGGCGCTGCTGATCGCGGCGAACCTGGTCTTCGCGCACGTCCACGACGCGCGCATGGCGGAGCTGACGGGCGGCTCTCAGGCGGCCATCGCGGAGCGAGCGCCTGTGGACGCCGAGGCCTATGCGCAGGCTCTCGCCGAGCGCGAGCGGCTGATGTCGGAGATGCTCAACGTCGCGCACACCGACGCGGACCGAGGTGAGCCGGATGAAGACCGATCGCTCAGAAACGGACAGGCATGGCGACGGTGGCATGAGCGCACGGAATGGTGCTAAGCCGTTCGGTTGTCTGCGCAGGCTCGGCATCGGTCTGCTGGTGCTCTCTGTGGTGCTCGCGGTCCCTTGGACGTACTTCGACATCACGCTGGGGATGAAGCTGGAGCGCGAGCTTGGGGCCATCCGAGAGCGCGGCGAGCCCCTGACGCTGGCGGAGGCGGTGCCGGGGATGCCGCCGCGCGACGAGAACGCTGCCGACGTGTACGAGGAGGCGTTTCGCGTCTTTCAGAAGTGGGAGCCGACGCCCGAGGGCGCCGTGCCAGGGACGCGGCTCAGCGATCTTGCGCCGGAGATGCAGCAGGCGGTAGATGACTTCATCAGCGGTGAGAGCGTTGATCTGCCTGCCGAGGCCCGCAGATGGCTCTTCAGCGATGAGATCGAGCAGCGCCTCGAGGCGATCAAGCGTGCCTCGCGGATGGAGCGATGCGTCTTCCCGGTCAACTGGGAGGATGGCTTCGCGGCCCTCTTCCCGCATCTCGCGCAGTTCCGCGAGGCCCAGCGTCTCGTGACCGCGCGGATGATGATCGCGGGCCGCGAGGGGCGGACAGGTGAGGCGCTGGAGTGGTGCAAGGTCGGCCTCCGGATGAGCGAACACGTAGGACAGGAGCCAACGCTGATCGGGCTGCTTGTTCGCGTGTCGATGCTGGAGGCCCTGAGCGCGGGTGCGCGCGACATCCTGGACGATCTGCGTCTGTCTCTCGCAGAGGTGCGCTCGCTGCACGGCATCATCGCCCAGGAGGACCTGTGGCGTCATCTGCGAGACGCGATGCAGGCCGAGCGCGCGTCCGGGCTGTCGCTGCTCGCGAGGCCGGCTGATCTTTCCGGAACCGGCCACGGGACGAGTTCACCGTACCAGGAGGCGCTGTGGGCCCTCTACCGGAGCCCGGCCGGCGCGCCCTGGCGGAAGAACGATGCGGTTACGCTGCTGACACTGCACGACCTGTTCGAGGAACGCATGGAGCGGCCGTGGCGTGAGGTTCGCGACGACTGGCCGCAGCGCGACGATTATGTTGGGTTCCGGGGATGGGCGGCGCCCATCACCATGGTTGTGACCCCGGTCTTCGAACGCATCACGAAGAAACGCGACAGTGCCATCGCCCGCATGGACCAGTTCCAGATCGCCCTCGCCCTCAATCTCTACCGGCAGAAGCATGGGGAGTATCCGCCGGCGCTGGAGCCGCTCGCGGGCACCATGGACTGGACGATCCCTGACGACATCTTCTCCGGCGAGCCCTTCGGCTACCACCGTGAGGGGAACGGGTACCTGCTGTGGTCGGTCGGTCCCGACCTCGGTGACGATGGCGGGGCAGACAGTGAGGAAGGGGACGATGGCGACATCGTCTGGCGGGTGCAGGGGTAGGGCGATCGTGGATCGGCAGCGTTCGTGGGGCAGGCAACGATTTGGCAGGCCAAGCCTGCCCCACGAAAGGCAATGGCCGGGCGCTCAATAGGCCGGCCTCGTCCTCAGCAGCACTGTGCCGGGGCCGGGGACCTGCACCTCAAGCTGCTTCGTGTCGGCAGCCAGGATGCGCCCGGTGATGAGGTCAATCACCCGCGTCGGCTCATTGAAGGTCAGGGTCTCCGTCCTGTCCACCGCTGAGTGCAGGCCGATCAGGTTGCGGCTCACGTAGCTCGGCTCCGTGCCTGCAACGGGTACGCGCACGCCCGCGTCCATGCAGATGCGCTTGAGCAGCAGCGTCGAGAGAATCGGGCCTGCGGAGTAGACGCTCGTCCAGTCATCCATCTGCCGGACCACAAGCCCCGGCAGATCGGTCTCGCGCCACCTCGCCACGACCTCCGCATCGCGGGCGGCTGGCACGAATACCGGCCCGATCTCGATGTTCGGTTGCAGATAGGAGCCGTCCCTGATGCCCTTCGCCCACGGGTGCTCCGGCTCAAGCGCGAACTGCCACGAGCGAATCTCCTCGATCTCGATGAAGTCCATGTCGGTCAGCTCGGAGATGCGCGCGACATCGAGATCGCCCTCGATGTAGCCCGGCGCGTAGAACCACGCGAGCGTTCGGCCATCGGACTTGAGTTCGGTGTTGATGTACTCCCGCTCATCCTCGGTCATCTGGAAGCAGTTGAGGAAGAAGTAGGCGCGCATCTTCGGCACGCGCCCGGCCACCACGTCGTCGAGCAGGTAGATGCTCCACGGCGCGCCGACCCGCTCGAAGACCGACTTCTGCCGGTAGACGAGCCAGTGCATGGCCTCGATCTGGTGGCTGAGATACGCCGCGGGCGTGTCCTCGTCCACGACCACCGCGATGCCATCGGTCTCCGGCGAGCGATCCCACTCAACCCAGCGGTCGGCGACGTCGCGAAGCTGTCCGATCACCTGCGCCTGCCGAGGATCGCCCGCGATCCAGCCGTTGCTGAAGTCGTACCAGCGCGTGGCGAGGCCCTTGGCTGTGGCGCTCGCGAAGGCCCGGCGAAGCTGGCTGACGGTGCCATCGAGGCCCTCCGGCGCGCCATGCGCACGCTGCGCCGGGTCGGTCACGAGGTGCGTGCGCAGGTCGCTCTCCATGCCCCAGAGCTTGCCATGCGCCAGCACTGAGCCGAAAGCGGTCATGACCGCGGTGGAGCCGCCGACCTCGCGCATGGCGTAATCCCACGGGCTCAGGAGGAAGTCGCACAGCGGCGAGCTGATGACGTTCGAGAGCGCCATATGCCCCGAATCGCCGGCTCTACGCGCGCCGCCGAGCATCGTCACCACGTAGCCGTAGTAGGTGCCGACGAGCGGCTCATTGTTGCCCGCGCGCTTCACGATGTCGAAGTAGTGCAGGATGCCGTCGGCCATCACATCCTGGAAGAAGAGGTAGAAGTCGATCACATAGCGGCCCTTGCTCGGGTCGCGGAAGAGCAGGTGATCGGCAGCGTCGCGCTCGGCAACAGACGGGATCGCGACCGTATCGAACGTCACCTCCGGCATCGCCCACGCCTCGCGGAGCGCCTCCTCGCTCTCGTAGCGCTCGCTCACCCAGCGCCGGAAGGCCGACTGCATCGGCTCCGAATAGTCCGTTGGCGGGAAATCGCCGACCGAGCCCCAGTGCTGCCACTCCCACGAGACGCCGGATGCCGGGAGGAAGCCGATGATGCGCGTACCGTACGACGCCGCACGCGAGTGCTCCACGAAACGCCGCACCGCGTCGCCTGCCTCCTGCCGCCACAGCTCAGAGGCCAGCGAGATGACCTGTCCCGACGCGTGGTAGACGCCCACGTCGGTGGAGCCATCCTCGGTCTGCGTGAGTTCCTCCGGGTGATCGGGCAGCCACCACTGCTGATAGCGCCCTTCGAGCGTGAAGGACGGGATGATCAGCGCCTGCGGGTCATGCACCAGCAGGTCCGTCACCCGCGCGTCCCACTCAGTGTAGTCGAACTGCCCCGGGCCCTTCCAACCGATGTCATCAGCGGCAAGGAAGTACAGATGCACGCCCGCGGCGGCCATATTGCCGATCCGCTCGCCGCTGACCACCAGCTCCTGGTAGTGCATGAACGGGTTCGGCCTGCCATCAACCATCAGCGTCGGAAGACCGTTGTGCTGCGCCACTCGCACGACCGGGCGCTGCTCGCGAGCAGACGGTGGCCTGACTGCGATGGTGCCGATGATCGCGTCCTCGCGGCCCTCGTAGTTCATCCGCGGGAAGCCGAGGAGCACATCGTAGGTGCCCGACGGCACGAAGCGCGACAGCTCGACCTGGATCGGCCCGACGCGTACCCGGGCTCCGGAATTCGGATCATCCGGATCAGGTGGGATCGCGCGCGTGATCTCGGATACCGGTCGCGTCCAGCAGACGAACTCCGTGCCATCGCGCAGCAGCGCCAGCCTCACGGGGTTCGCTTGCGCCGTCTCCGGCAGGTGCGAGATCACCGCGGAGACCCGAAGCTGCCCGCCGGCCGAGATCTGAGCCGGGACGCTTGCGCTGACGAGCCTGACCTGTTCGCGCTCGCCAAAGTACTGATAGGCGAGGGCACCCCACGGGAGAGTGCCCGCGGCGGCAATGACGCTGGCCGTCGGCCACGTGCTCGCGTCGAAGCCCGGCTCGGTCCAGCCTTCCGGCGCCTCGCCGGCCGCGCGCCAGCTATCATCCGTGCGCAGCGCGACCGACCCGTTGGGCCAGAAGATTGCGCCCTCGGCGAGAACGCCCTCGGCGCTGGCGACGTCGTGCGCCTCGATCGCAAGCACGTTCGTGCCCCGCACCAGGTAAGGCCGCAGGTCCACGATCTCGGGCGTCCGCCAGCCATCCATGTCCAGGCTCTCTGAGAGCTTCTTCCCGTTGAGCCAGAGCTGATAGGTATCATCGGCAGTCACTTGCAGCTTCGCGGAGGTCACACGCGCCGGCGTGACCGGCAGATCGAAGCTCCTGCGGAGATATGCCGCGGCGTGGTCCTGCCCGCGCGTCTCCGAGGCCCAGATCCACTGCGCGTCCCAGCTCTCCATCGGTGCCTCACACGGGGCCGGCGTGTCCGCGAGATGCTCGAGACGGACATCATCCCACCAGATGCGCGCGTTTCGCCCATCTGCGATCAGTGTCAGGTCCGCAGAGGCTGCAAGCTCTGGTGTCGTGAACTCTCCGCGGATCGTGCGGCGCCCCTGCGCGTCGGGCGGAGTGGCAGTGAGGCGAATCTCACCATCGGGGAGAGCATTGCCGAAGACGTCGAGGAAGCGAAGCTCAGCCGCAAGCTCCCGCGCGCTCCCCTCGATGGCGGTCACCGTCACACTGAAGCGGTAGAGGCCGATGCGGTCGATCGGCGTGCGCATCGTGGCGCGGGCGATACGGTTGCGCGGTGCGGCCGCGCGTACCATCAGCGACCGGTCGCCCTGCGAGACGTTGTCGGTCGCCGAGCCACTCTCTGCCGCCTCTATGCTCCAGCCATCTGGCACGCCGTCGGCATCGAAGTCATTCTCGAAGCTCGCATTGGGCACGACGCCGGCCGGCGGGTTCGTCAGGCGGATGTAGTCAAGCGCGATCTCCGCGCCCTCGGGATTCAGGACGTCCAGCCGGATCCGCTCGATGGCGCCGCTCCAGCCCGGGAGGCCGCCCAGGATCGAGCGATAGACGCGTGGCTCATCGCTGGCGATGATCGCGTGCCGCTGCTTCGCATCGTCTGCGAACCGCCCTTCAGGGACCATCCAGAAGAGCTCGCCGCCACCGCTGATCGTGCTGGAGACACGGAACTCCACCATTGTGTAGTCGCTCGCGTTGATGTTCAGCGCGGGAGAGGTGAGCATCGAGTCATACCGTGTCACGCCGCGCAACGCGCCGTCGCGCACCTCAACTGACTCGAAGTTCGCGGGCGTCCAGCCCTCGAGGTCACCGTCGGTGTCGAAGCGCCAGACCAGGTCATCGGCGGCGTCGCCGAACATGGCCGTGCAAAGCAGCAGCGTAATCGTCAGCAGGCGACGCATAGGGAGCCTCCATCGTGGCACGCGAGATCAGGTGCGAGCGAGCAGGGCCTTGCAGTAGCTCTCCGGGTAGCGCTCGCAGCGGTAGATGCTGCCGAGAGCTCCGGGCTTCCGGTGCGGGTTCACGAAGTCCCAGACGATCTGACCGTCATGTGTGACTTCGAAGAGGTGCGCCTTGTTGCCCTCGCAGATGAGCGTGTTGCCATTGGGCAGGCGCTGGCCGCCGGAGATGTAGGGCGAGAAGAAGTCGGTCGGGTCCTGCGAGCGATACTCCCACACGATCTTCTCGGTGAGCGGGTTGAGTTCGATAACCCGCGAGAAGCCTCGCAGGGTGCCGTTGTCGAAGAGCATGATGTTGCCGTTGGGGAGCATGTGCGGCTTGTGCTGGCCGTCAATCACGCCGGGCCCCCAGGCCCAGACGATCTCCGAGGTGCGGCGGTCGATAGCGCCGATCACGTCCAGGCTGCGATAGCTGAAGACGATGTTCCCGGGGCGGAAACGCGTTGAGCCATCGAGCTCCCGCTCGGTCTCCCAGGTCGCGTTGGGCGGGATGATCTGCAGCGTGTTGTTGTGCGCCCAGTCGAATCTGAACTCCTCGCGGATGCGCTTCGCGACATGCTCCCAGCCGTCCTCAGGCAGCAGGTCGCGCAGTTCGTCGAGGTGATGCTCACCGTGCCACTCCCAGAGGAGTTCCTTGTCACGGCTGATCTCGACCATGTACGGGCATCGCTTGAGTTCCTTGCCAAGCTGCGGCCACATGTGATCCCGGATCGTGTGCATCACAACGCGACCGTCGTCGAAGACGGCGAAGTCGTGGTCGATCCGGCAGTGGTATGACCAGACCACGTTGCTCTGCGGGTCGAGTTCGCGCAGCCCGGCCTTCATAATGTCGGAGCGGTCCCGGGTGGGGTAGACGATGTTGCCGTTGGGGAGCAACCGCGCGAAGGACTGCAAGGCCGTCTCGACGTACCAGCGATGGATGATCTCTCCGTCCATGTCGATCAGCAGGATCTCGCCTTTCCCATCCGGGGAGGCTTTCGGGTCCTCCCAGCTCTCGCTGTAGAGTGTGTAGCCCTGCCACGCGCGCTTGCGGTCGTGTGTGAGCACGCCTCTCTCGGCCATCCTGCTGCCTCCTCGCACAACGGCTGCGGCGTCATCAACCGGCAATGTGTTGGTTCGCAGTGGGAGGGGGATAGTCCTCCCGGCGGCCGGCCGGGCTGAGACTCAGGCAGTGAGGCTGAAGGGTCTACTGGGTGCTTGGGCTGGTGGACTCGGCTCGATGGGTCCTGGCAAGCCCCTTTATGACGGAGTTCAGTTCGTGGAGCTTGAACGGCTTGTGGATGTGCGGCAGCCCAGTCTGGCTGAAGAACTCCTGCGTCTCCCGACTCAGCAGATCGCCCGTAGCCAGCAGCAACCGCCCCTCGATCGAAGGCTTCTCGGCGAGCAGGCGCCTGCACAGATCCGCGCCGCTGATACCCGGAAGGTGCATATCGCAGATGATGACGTCGAACTCCCCGTTCAGGGCTCTGTCGAGACCTGCCTCGCCGGACGGTTCGGTCTCGCACTCGTGGCCCACCATTCGGAGGAATTCGCTCACCAGGGAACGCAACGAGGGCTCATCATCGATGTACAGAATGCGCATGGCCTCGTCGCCACCGTCACGAACCGTGCGGCGCGGTTCGGTGACGTATGTGAGCACACTCTGCGATCCATGCGGTCTGCTGGCTGCGATGTGCACTGTGATCAGACCACCTTAGGCTGTCGTGCGACAGCGCCCCCACTGCGTTATGTATAACCTGCGATTGGTGACGCCGCGGCGCCTGCCCACCGGCAATGTAGGTGCCGGTAGCGGACTCGTCGAACCTCCGGATGAGTGCCGCGAACGGGTCGCCGCTGAATCAATATAGCCCCTGTGGCACAAAACGTCAACAAGAAGCGTCTATTGTCGTCTGTTCCTGGAGGCGGAGATGCCGGACGGAATTGCCGCAAATGCGCCGTCTTCGGTGACTTTGGCCGCAATTCAGGCGCAGTTGCGCTTCTTCTTGCAGCCGCGGCAGTTCCGCGAACAGATGGCCCGCGATGCAGAACGCGCGATGGCCTGCGGGCCCGACATCATTCTGTTTCCCGAGGACATCGGCACCGGACTCGTCGGGCTCGGCACGCCGGGACTTGCACGCACTCCGTCGCTGCGCCTGGCGATGATCATGGCCGCACTGCGCAACGCCACCGCCGTCATGCCTCTGCTGAGGCAACCTGCAAGCTCGCTCCCCTGGGCACTGGTCACGGCCCTTGCGAAGCGGATGCGGGATGTCTACATCGGCACCTTCAGCGAAGTGGCAGCGCGGCACGAGGTCCACATCGCGGCCGGGAGCATCCTGCTTCCCCGCGAGAACAATGACAGCGGCTGCATCTACAACAGCTCGTATCTCTTCGGCCCAGATGGGGGAGTCCTCGGACGGGCCGATAAGGTCAACCTCATCGAGCTTGAGGGGCAGGGCGGCCTCGACCTGGCCCCGGCAGCAGCCGACGACCTCCACCCGTGGCGCACGCCGGTCGGGACCTTCGCCCCGATCATCTGCTTTGATGCCTGGGATCGCGATCTCGTCGGGCGGCTGGTGGCGGAGGGTGCGCAGATGCTCCTGGTTGCCTCCGCCAATCCGAAGCCCTGGACGGCCGCCGAGGCGGCAGATCGCGCGAGTGGCATGTACGCGCGGGTGGCCGAACTGCGGGTGCCGGGCGCCGAGGCATTCGGCGTCGGCCACCTCGGCGGACTGCCGTTCGAGGGCAGGAGCTGGATCGTCGCTCCGGATCCCGAGACGCCTGGCGGCGCCTGCGTACTCGCGCAGGCCAGAAGCGCCACGGGATCCGAGATCATCTGCGCGACCGTCGAGCTGCCTCAGCCGGCGGCTCAGATGTAGGCCTGATCGTGCTCCGGGCCGGCCTGGCCGGGGCCGAGGTCACCGCTGGTCTCACTGCGGTGCTCCTCGATGTAGCTCTCGAGCCACGCCTGCATCTCCGCCGCGACTTCCGGGTGGTCGGCGATCACGTTTGTGAGCTCCTGCGGGTCGGCCTGCAGGTCGTAGAGCTCGTGGCGCGGCGGCACTCCGCCCGCCTCCGCGCGCTCCGCCCATGGCGCGATGTAGTTCCAGCGCCGGCTGCGCACCGAGGCGTGCCAGCCGAACGCGGTGATGATCTGCTCGCGCTCACTGTCGCGGCCCTCGACGGCCAGCGGCCAGATGTTCTCGCCATTGCAGCGCTCGGGGACCTCCTCGCCGATGATCGAGAGGATCGTGGGCATGATGTCCTGGTGCTGCACGAAGCCCTTCACGCGCGCGCCCGCAACCTCGCCCTCCGGGTGGCGGATGAGCAGCGGGACCTGCGTCACCTGGTTGCGGAGGCGATTGGCGGCCTTGTGGATCTCGCCCTGCTCGCCCATCATTCCGCCGTGATCGGAGGTGAAGATGATCAGCGTATTGTCGAGCAGATCGCGGTCCGAGAGCCGATCGAGCAGGTGGCCGACCCAGCGATCAACCAGCGTCACCTCCCCCGCGTAGCCGGCCTTCACGCAGCGGAGATCATCCTCGCTCATATTCCCAGTCGTCCCCGGCGGGAACGCGGACTTGTACGGGTCGAAATTCGGATCGTACTTGCGCCCGTACTCCGCCGGTGGGTCCCACGGCTCATGCGGATCAAAGCAGTCCAGCCACATGAAGAACGGGTAGTCGCCGTGGTAGCCCTCCACCCAGTCGGCCGCTTTTGAGAACACTCGGCCCGCGAAGCTGTCGGCGTCGGAACTCCAACGCACGCGCCCGTTGATATGCTGCACGAGCCAGTGCCGCGGGTCCTTGATGGCCCGTCCCCAGCCTGCGACGGTCGGCCAGACATCCTGCACACGCTCGCGGTCACGCCAGTTGTAGCGGTCATCCTCTTCGCCGCGTACCCAGTACCAGTACTCCATCCCGCGGTGGAAGTTCTTGCCTGGCTTCATCATGTGGTAGACATCCGTGACCATGCAGGTCGCCCAACCACGGTCGAGCAGGCGCTCGGCGAGCGTCACGTCTTCGTAGTAGAGCGGGTGCCAGCCGGGGACGCGCACCTTATCGGATTGCTGCGGGTGATACTCGAACGGGATGATGCGCCGCCCGGTGACGATGACCCGCCGCGCGGGCAGCGTGGGCAGGCCCTCCGCGAAAGCGTGCTCATACAGGGCCGATTCGTTCGCCATTGCGTCGAGGTTCGGCGTCTGTATCCAGTCATTCCCGTAGCAGCCGAGGTAGTCCCAACGGAAGGTGTCCGAACAGATCAGGATGACGTTCATGTCTGCTTTCCTTTCTGTGCGCTTGCTTCCTCTTCGGCCAGGAGCCCGGCTGGGACAGCCGCGCGGTGGAAGCGAGCGATGGGGATGAAGCAGGCGGCGAATGCCTTCGGACCGGGGCCCTTCGGGGCGATCACCGCGTCACCGTCAACGTACCTCGCCCCCGACCAACCCGCCATCTCTTCCTGCAGACTCAGTTCGAACGACGTCATGCCCGCGCGCAGGTACTTCGGGGCGCCCTTCAACTCCCGTGCATGCGCGAGCGACGAGATCTCGGAGATGAGGCCCCTCTCAGCCCGGCCGCAAAGCCGCGCAGTCAGCGGGCCGCTGTGCAACGTCGCGGAACCACCAATCACCTCGGCATGCGCAGACGACTCAGGGGGTGGGGCAGAGGCGCCTGCCTCCAATGCAGCCCCGGCGAGGGCATCTCCGGGGAGGCCAATGAGCGCGTCCACCAGCAACCACTTGGCCGAACCGTCAGGCCAGGTGGCGGTGGGGCGGGCCCGGGTGGGCATGGCTGCATCATTGGTGAGGACTGCGACCGCGTCGTCCGGTTGCAGCGCCCCTTCTGGGAATGGCGCGGCGAAGCGAACGGGCCCGGCGGTGCGATCGAAGCGGGAGAGTTTGGGGAAGCGCAGCGGCAGCGACATGACCGGGACCTCCAGCGGCCTCTGGCCGTTGGCATCAACGCCAACGGCCCTTCCGCACACCGGCCACGCTCTCCTTCCGCCACACCCTACTCGGCCTTCGCAGGCAGCGCCTCCGCATCTCCGCCGTAGTAACGCCGCTTGAACCAGAGCGCGACGCTCACGAGGCTGATGAGGACTGGCACCTCCACCAGCGGTCCGATCACTGCCGCGAATGCCTGCCCCGAGCCGATGCCGAAGACAGCCACTGCGACCGCAATCGCAAGCTCGAAGTTGTTGCTCGCAGCGGTGAACGAAAGCGTCGCCGCCTGCTTGTATGTCGCGCGCACCTTCATGCTCATGTAGAACGAGAGCAGGAACATCGTCACGAAGTAGATCAGCAGCGGGATCGCGATACGTACCACGTGCAGCGGCAACTGCACGATGAACTCGCCCTTGAGCGAGAACATGACGATGATGGTGAAGAGCAGCGCGATCAGGGTGATCGGGCTGATGACCGGGATGAACTGCTGCTCATACCACTCCCGCCCGCGAGCGCGCACGAGGGCGAAGCGAGTGATCATCCCCGCCAGGAACGGTATCCCGAGGTAGATGAAGACACTGTGAGCGATCTCGCCGATCGTGACATCCACCACCGTGCCCTCGAGTCCGAAGAGGGGTGGGAGGATCGTCAGGAAGATCCACGCGTAGACGGAGTAGAAGAGCACCTGGAAGATGCTGTTGAACGCGACGAGGGCTGCACAGTACTCGCTGCAACCCTCCGCAAGTTCGTTCCACACGAGCACCATCGCGATACAGCGCGCGAGGCCGATCATGATCAGCCCGTACATGTACGCGGGCTGGTCGCGCAGGAAGACGACGGCCAGGATGAACATCAGCACCGGGCCGAGCAGCCAGTTCTGCACCAGCGAGAGAGTCAGGACCTTTGTGTCCTTGAAGATCTCGCCGAGCTCCTCGTAGCGCACCTTCGCCAGCGGCGGATACATCATGAGGATCAGGCCGATGGCGAGCGGCAGAGACGTTGTCCCGACCTGTGACGCAGCGTTGATGCGCTCGACGGTATCCGGCGCAACGTAGCCGAACGCGACCCCGATCCCCATTGCCAGGAAGATCCAGAGCGTCAGGTAGCGGTCGAGGAAGCTCAGCCGCGTCGGTGCCGGACACGCCTCCGGCGTACATCCATCTGGCGGAAGACCTGCGTGATCAGGCATCTGGACACTCCTGTTACTGCGGCTTCTGCGCGCTCACCGTGATGGACGTGAGCACGCCCGCAAGCGTTTGTGGCGCTGGACTGCAGCAGCCGCTGCCTTCGACCGAGCAGCAGCCGGCCAGCAGTTCGCTCGCATCCTTCTCGCACTCGATCGTCACCTCGGTGAAGCCCGCGGCCTCCATGGCCATCAGGTACGTGCCGCGGCTCACGGCGCCCGCCACGCAGCCAACGTAGGCCTTTACGCTCGCGGTGATCGCCGGCGGCAGGCTGCCATCAAGCACAATGTCCGAGACATGCATGCGGCCACCAGGCCTCAGCGCGCGGAACGCCTCGGCGAAAGCCTGCTGCTTGTCCGGCACGAGGTTGATGACGCAGTTGCTGATGATGACGTCCACCGAAGCGTCGTCCACCGGAAGTGCCTCGATCTCCCCGAGGCGGAACTCCACGTTCGCGTACCCGGCCTTCTCGGCGTTCGCCCAGGCTTTGTCGATCATTGCCTCGGTCATGTCCACGCCGATCACCGCGCCCTGCGGGCCCACCGAGTTCGCGGCGAGGAAGCAGTCGAAGCCCGCTCCGGAGCCGAGATCCAGCACGGCCTCGCCGGGCTTGAGACCGGAGATCGCCGTGGGGTTCCCGCAGCCGAGGCCGAGATTCGCGCCGTCCGGGACAGCCGCCATCTGCTCTGCGTCATAGCCGATCTTCTCAGAGGCGCTTCCGCAGCAACTGCTGCCTCCGCAGCAGCTTGCGCCGGCCTTGCGCGCGATACTCCCGTACCGCTCCCGAACTTCACTCTTGACATCATCCATAGTGACTAGTCCTCCGTGATGCTGTCGCGTCAGGCAGTATGCAGCATGTACAGCCCGCCAAGGATGACCAGCGCGCCGCAGACCTGGCGCAGGATGGTCGCTCCACGGGACGCCTCGGTCCAGTCGAGGTAGCCCTGCACCGCCTCGGTCGATGTGCCTGCAGCCACGATCACCGAGCAGTGGCCGACTCCGAATGCGAGCAACAGCAGCGCCCCAAAGGGGGCGCTCTCGGTCGCGGCGCGCAGCGCCACTGCCAGCATCGGCGCCATGTAGGCGAAAGTGCACGGTCCGAGCGCCACGCCGAAGATAAGGCCCAGCAGCAGTGCCGCCACGAGGCCCTTGCGCCTCGTTTCGCCGGGGCTGGCGCCCGTGAAGTTGAGCGGGATCACATCAAGCAGGTGCAAACCAACGATGAGGAAAACCGCCGCCACGAAGTAGTTGCCCCACGGCCCGACATCGCCAATGAGCCTGCCCAGTCCGGCGGTGATGAGGCCTATGCCGGCGATGGTGACCAGGATCCCGGACGCGAAGACGGCGGACAGTGAGAACGCCCCGCGCCTGCTGATCTTGCCCTGGCCGCCAACGAAACCGACGATGAGTGGGATGCTGGCGAGGTGGCAGGGACTGAGCACGATGCTCAGAATCCCCCAGACCAGCGCCGCGCCCAGCGCCACGAGGGGCGTGCCCTCGACGGCCCTGGTCAGCGTTGCGAAAAGCTCCTGCACTCTCACTCCACCCCGAGCGCGGCCAATTGCTCCCGGATCGCCTCTTTGCCGAGGAAGCCGACGTGCATAAAGACCTCACGCCCTTCCGCATCGTAGATGTACTGCACCGGGATCGAGCGGATCCCGTAGCGCGCCGCCAGATGTTGCTCCTCGCCCACCTGTATGAGCACCACGTTCACCCTGTCGCGCAGCTCCGTCTTGAGTTCCTCGATGATCGGCGCCATCATGTCGCAGGCCTGGCAGCCCTCGGAGCCGAAATCCACGAAGGTGGGCTTGCCCGATCGGCGGGCCTGATCGAGGACGTTGTCAAAAGCCTTCGGCGCCACCTCGGCAAGGAAATCGGCGCTGACAAGCACCTCCTGGCGCTCGCCGAGCCAGCTGATATGTGCATCCAGGGCTTCGCCCTGCTTCTCCCGCAGGACGACGGGGCGCAACTGCTCCTTCAGATCCTCGAAGGAGGCCCCGTCGATCATCTCACGATTGGTGTCGTAGAAGGCTCGTAGATCCTCATCGGTCACGATGACGGCCTCCACGATCGACTGAAGGTGCGCGTCGATAGAGGCGCCACCCACGTCCTGGTCGCTCTCCTCCGCCCACTGCTTCGCTTCACGCTCGAGCAGGGGCTCCACCGCGAGTTGCTCTGCGATCACAAATGCCTCCGCCTCGAAGCCTGTCTTCGCCTCAGGCGTAGTGGCGCGCTCCTCAATGAATGCGTCCACCTGATCGCGCGTGACCGTCAGGTCTCCGGACTGCAGGGCAGTTCCTTCAGGCAGGTCGCCGACCACAGCGTGTGCCAGCGGCCCGCTGCTCAGGCCCATGTAGAGCTCCTCCACCGTCTTCGGCTGCGTCGTGGCCGCAGCAGTTGCGTCGGCGCGGCTTTCTGTGGCGCGGCAGCCGCCAGTCAGCGAGGTGAGGGCGGCAGCGAACAGAATCGCTGTGGACAATCTCGAGCGCAGACTATTCAATTATGCCAAGCTCCTTCAGCTTCGCGTCTATCTCCTTCTTCGGCCAGAACCCCAGGTGCCGGAAGACCTCGTTCCCCGAGCCGTCGTAGATGATCTGCGTGGGGATCGAGCGGACTCTGTACTTCTCACCAAGCTCGGGGGTCTTCCAGATGTCAGCGAACTCGATCTGCAGCTTCCCCGCATAGTCAGAACGTAGCTCGTCGAGCACCGGTTGCATCATCTTACAGGGGACGCAGCTATCTGCGCCGACCTCGACGAACCGTGGTAGCTGCTCTGACGGCACTGCCTCTGTGGAGGCTGTGGTCTCGCCCGAAGACGTCTCGTCGATCATGCCCGGGACCGGCACCGAGCACGTACCGGACGCTCTGTCCTTGTACGCCAGAACGGAGAGGGCGGCCACCACAACCGCCAGGATGATGAACATCTTGCGTCTATCGGCCATGCAGTATGGCTCCTCTCAGGAACTCGCTGTCCGATCAGTCATGCGACGGACCGGGCAGCCGGCGTCTCAGCATGCCCCTGGGGCCTGTCAGAAGCCGAGCATCTCCTCGGCGGCATCCTTCGCGGTCTGGATCTCGTCCTCGGCGAGTTCGAGGTTGGCCGACTTCTCGATCCCCGCCGCCGTCAGCTCCAACCACTCATGCTCGATGCCGTGGCGCTCGAGCGTCTTCTTCGCGCAGGCCACGGGGCAGCCGTCAATGACCAGCACGCGCTCCGCGCTCTTCGTGCGCTCAACCAGTGGCGCGATGTCCCCGCCCATGCCTGCCAGGCAGAACATGGCGCCCTTGTTCTCGAGCGTCAGTCTGCGCGCGACCTCGTTGCTGATCTGCCCAACGTTGGATCCCCCGGAGCACGCCAGGATCATCGTGATCGGCCCGCCACAGTTGCAGCTTTCCATCGCTGTCAGGCTCCCTTCAGGATCGCTTCGATCTGCTCGACCGACAGGACCTTCCCCGCTGCCTTCACTTCACCAGCGACCGCAAGGGCCGGGGTGGACATTACGCCAAACGCCACGATCTCCGCGAGCTTGTCGATCTTCTCGATCTGCGCGTCTACTCCCGCCTTCGCGATCGCTTCCTCGGCGTTCGCGGCGAGCTTCTTGCACTTCGGGCAGCCTGTGCCCAGAATCTGCACCTTCATCAATAGAACCTCCCTGTTGAGGGGCTTCTCTAG
>DHPY01000049.1:0-9780 GCA_002411015.1 Armatimonadetes bacterium UBA5352
TTTTTCAAAGGCGCTGCACTAGTCCGCAGCCCCGACGACGTGCTGTGCGCCGCGCTGGGTGGCCTGCAGGCCCGCTGCACGGGCGACGCTCTCCAGCGCGGCCGCGGCCGGGATCGGGTCGTCGGCACGCGCGGTCACCGTGGCATCACCGGCGGCGGCGTCCACGGTGATGTTCATGCCGGACTGGCGCACGATCTCGGTGACCGCTTGCCGGATGGGTGTCCCAACGAAGTTGAACTGCACCGGGCGCCGCTCAGGCGGCACGGGCGCGGAGAACTCGCCCATCCCGACGTCGAGTTGCGTGTCCACGACCGGGTCCGTGCTGCGAATGCGCAGGTTGAGCGTTTGGGCGCCGGGAGCGTGCGCGAGCATCCGAACACTCAGCACCGTCTCCTGCCCGGCCCTCAGCGGCCCCTCGAAGATCGTACCGTCCTCGGCGACGCCGATGAGTTCGAGCGTGCTCGTGCCCTTCACGGTCACGCGCGCCCGCGCCACGTCGGCCTCCGCCTCGAGGCGAATGGTGGCCGGAACGATGGTGCCGGCGATCTTCTCATGCGGCGGGGTCACCCCGACGGTGAATGCGGTGCCCTCGCCGATGCGGGCGCTGACGCCCTCGCCGGCGTCGAGATAGACCGCAAAGGCTATCTTCAGGGCGCCTCCGTCCATCGCGTCGCTGCTCCGCTCGGCCATGAGCATCGGCGCGGGGCCGGCCGGTCCAGCGGGTCCAGCCGGACCCTGGGGGCCGGGCGGCGCAACCATGTCCGGTTCGATCACGGCCTCTCGCCCGCCCCCGCGTGCCGGATACGCAGAGTCAGCGGCGGCCGGTTGCGGGGGCTCGGTGCTGCCGGGCTCCGCGGGGGGTGCGGGCGGAGCAGGCTCCTCCTCGGCGACCTCGGTCTGCGAGCGGCGGGCTGGACGTTCAGCGCGAGCGCCGGACGCGGCAGGGGCGGGTCGGTCACGCTCAGCAGCGTGCGATGAAGTGCGCGCGGGCTGCTCAGGGGCACCATCGGTCGCGGCAGGCGGCTCAGCATCCGTCGCGGGAGCATTCGCCACCGCGGTGTCCTCGCCGGTCAGTTCGGCGGCGCGCTCTGCCGGCGCAGCCTCGGTGGTGGAGGTCCCGGGCTCATCGGTCGCGGCCCGCTCCATCACCAGGCGCTCCGGCAGTTCCCCCGGGTCCTGGTGGTAGCCATGCAGGCCGATCGTGACCATGAGAACGGCTGCTGCGGCGGCCGCCAGACCGACGGCAACAGGCCGCCATCGACGCCACCAGACGCCGCTGGCCTCGGCCTGGACGGGGATCGCGCGGAGGCGCTCGCGCAGTTCCGCCGGCGGCTCAAGCTCAGGAAGGCTGCGCAGCGCGCCCACGATGCCGCGCATCTGCGCCAGCGCGAGGGAGCACTGTTCGCACTCGTCAAGGTGCGCCCGCACGTCGCGTTCGGCGTCGGGCGCGAGATCTCCGTTCAGGAGATCGGACAGCTTCTCCAGGCACTGCCCACAGGTCATCAGTCGCGTATCCTCAAGCGTCTTCCCGAATGGCTTTGCAGATGATCACGGATATGACGGCACTACGCCTCAAATAGTTCCGCCCAGGCCTCCATCTCATCGCGCAGCGCGAGTCGAGCGCGGTTCAGACGGGACTTGACGGTTCCGAGCGGGATCTCCAGCACCTCGGATATCTCCTGGTAGGACAGGCCGCGGATGTCGTAGAGGACGATGACGGTGCGGAAATCCTCGGAGAGACGCGAGATCGCGTCGTGCACGAGCGCCTGCAGTTCCCTTTGCTCAGCGGAGAGTGAGGGTTCGGCGGTGAGGTCAGGGAGATCGCGCTCGCCCGTCGGCTCGCCGTCGTCATCCTCGTCTGTCAGGCTCAGTGGTTGGCTCTTACTGCGACGGATCTCGTCGAGGCAGACGTTCATGGTGATGCGGTAGAGCCATGTGCCGAAGCTCGCGTCACCGCGGAAGGAGGGGAGTGCTTCGTAGACGCGCACGAATGTGCTCTGCGTGGCATCGGAGGCGGCGGGAGCGGTGTGCAGCATCCGGTAGGCCGTGTTGTACACGCTCCGGTAGTGAGCCTGCACGAGACGGTCGAAGGCATCCGCATCGCCGGCTCGCGCAGCCCGGACCAGATCGGCCTCCGATCGGTTCCGCGCAGCGCCATGGTTCGGTGCCATCAAAGCATGGTCTTGAAGACCTCATCCCCCTCGATGAGCACTCTAATCTGCTTCCCCGGGCGTCCGTACGTGTCCAGCTTGATGTGGTCGCCCGGGCGGTGCAGACGGTCGTAAGTCGCCTCAAGGTCCTCGCCGTAGCCCTCGCGCACAACCACGCGCTGGAGGGCGTCCCCCTCCGGTACGACCACCTCGAGACGCCGGAAGAGCATGCGCATTGGAGCGGAGCCGTCATCGTCCTCACCAGGCAGTTCGACGACACCGAACTCGGGCCCGCCACTCACGCGCACAACCACTCCCTGGCCCTGAGCGATCCTGTTGCCCGCGGAGGGTTCCTGGTCTACGATCTCACCCTCCGATGCACTTGAGCGCTTCTTGCCCCCGTCGAGGAGTCTCAGGCCCTGCTTCTCGAGCACGTCCTCCGCCTCATCAACGCGCAAGCCGATGACACGTGGTACCTTCACCCGGGCCGCGCCCATGCTCAGTATGAGCGTGACCTCACGCCCCTCGCGCACGCTCATTCCTGCCGGAGGCGAGGTCTCGGCCACGTGGCCTTGCTCGACCTCCTCGCGGTAGACGGAGCGGAGCGAGCCCACGCGCAGGCCATCCTGCCGCAGACGAGCCTCCGCCTCCTGACGCTCCAGGCCCGTGAGCGTGGGCACACGCACCTCGTTCGGGAACTGCCTGAGGAAGAGGAAGAGGCCAAGCGAGACGACCCCGGCGATCAGCGCGATGGTCAGCAGGGTAGTGATGACGCCTCTGGCGGTGGTCAAGGCAATCTCCAGGCTACGGCTGCGCGCGGATGGCAGATAGGCGTGGTCCTCATCGGAACCGGCCCGGGCAGGCGCCGGCGCAGCGGCGGAAGGCGGCGCGGTCGAGGGCTCCTGTGTGCCTAGCGCGCGATGAACCGCGTGCGCTACACGCACCGCATTGAGGCTGCGACCATCATCGAGCGCGATCAATGCCTGCCGAGCGGCCTCGCGAACGAGGTCACTGCGCTCGCCGCCCGGCGAGCGCCGCAGAAGCTCCGCGGTGAGCGTTGACCAATCTCGCACGTCCGCCGATGGCATGGCTCGTCCGCCCGCCCGCAACCCCGTCCCCGTCAGGATCAGGCGCTTGCCGTCGCAGAACATCGTGGCGCGGGAGACGGCGCCATGGCTCTGCCCCTCACGATGGAGATAGGCCAGCGCCTCCAGCAGGCGCAGAAGTTGCATGGCGAGGGCATCGCCGCGCGGCAGCCGGCAGCGTCCGTCGTTGAGGGCCCGCGCGGGACCGATCTCCTCAATGATGCGCAGCCCCGAGCTATCCACCCGGGCCTCAACCACCCGCGCAAGCCCGGGGTGGCGCAGCAGTGCCGCGTACGCGGCGTCACTCGGAAGCGGTGACGCCGCGGCGTCCGCCGGACGGCTGATGAGCAGTCCGCGACCACCTTGCGCGTCCTGCGCGAGCCACCGCCGCCAGCCGGCGACGGCCTCCACAGAGATGAGTTTGTCATCCAGGCTGATCGCGCCGATCACGGTCGCTTCCTCACATGGTCGCCTGCTCGCCGATCACTGAGCGCAAAGCACGCCGCACAAGCTCGAGCTCCACGTCCTCAACGATCTCGAAGCTGCCGATGGCAGGCACCAGCGGCATCCGCAGGCGCCCTCCCTCGATCTTCTTGTCGCGTTCCAGTGCCTGCAAAGCGAGGGACTCATCCACGTTCCGCACCGAGTTCGGCAGCCCGTATGCCTCAACCAGCGCCTCCTGCCGGACCGCGGTGGCATGGTCGGCAAGCCCCAGCCACTTAGCGATTCGCGCCTCCGCCACGATACCCGTGCCGACCACCTGGCCGTGACGAAGGGCCCACTCGGGCGCCGCCCGCTCGAGCGCATGCCCCACGGTGTGCCCGTAGTTCAGCACTGCACGTAGCCTCTTTTCATGCGGATCCTGCTCAACAATGCCCGCCTTGATTTGACAGTTGCGGGCCACGAGGTACTCAATGACCGCGGGGTCGCGTCGAATTACTTCATCACGACGGGCCTCGAGTAGCTCAAACATATCCGCATCAAAGCAGCACGCGTGCTTGATGATCTCGCCGAGGCCCGAACGCAACTCCGAGATTGGCAGCGTCTCAAGCGTGGCCACATCGGTCACAACAGCCACTGGCTGGTGGAAGGCGCCGACGAGGTTCTTCCCGGCATCGAGATCGACGGCAGTCTTCCCCCCGATGCTGCTGTCCACCTGCGCAAGCAATGATGTCGGCAGATGAACGAGATTGATCCCGCGCATGTAGACTGCGGCGACGAAGCCTGCGAGATCGCCGACCACCCCGCCGCCCATGGCGAAGACTGTGCTTGCGCGGTCGAGGCCTGCGTGCGCGAGCGAGCCGAGGAGTGTTCCTGCGACTTCCAGACGCTTGCTGTGCTCACCATCGGGGACAGCAAGAACCGTCACATCCCAGCCTGCGGCGGCCAGGGCGCTGCGCACGGTGTCTGCGAACAGGGCGGCGATCGGCTCGCTGCTGATCAGCGCAGCTCGCGCGCCTGGCTCGCGAGGTGGCACAAGCATGCCGAGCCGGCCCAGCAGGTTCCTCCCAACCGTGATCTCATAGCGATGATCGGGCAGTTCGAGGGGGATCACTGCCTGCCCGCCAGCCAACCATCGGCCTCGGGCGTCCGCCTTGAGCGCCTGGATGATGGCATCGACGATCTCCTCGGGAGAGCGGTCGTCAGTGCTGATATGAATGTCTGCTTGCGCATAGCAGCTCTCGCGCGCGCTGAGCAGCCCCTGAACGCGGGCCAGCGGATCCTCGACCTGGAGGAGAGGCCTGCTGGTATCGGTGGCGACCCGCTTGAGGACGGTCTCGGGTGCTGCTGTCAGGCAGACGATCGGGCCGGCTGAACGCAGAGCGAACACGTTCGCCTCGCGAAGCAGCATGCCGCCTCCGGTGCTGACGACAGCGCGGGGCGGGCAGAGTGCGTCATGCAGTGCCCGGCTCTCAAGGTCGCGGAATCGCTCTTCGCCGTCTGCGGCAAAGATCGAGGCGATGGATCGGCCTGAGGCGTCCTCGATGAGCGCGTCGGTGTCAACGAAGCTCAGCCCGAGCCGATCGGCGAGCAGTTGGCCAACCGTCGTCTTTCCCGTGCCCATGAAGCCGGTGATCGCAATGATGTCAGCTGGCGGCTCAAGCGTCGTCATTCACCGACTGCCCCTCCCCAACCGAGAGAGTCGCGCGAGGTAGCTCTCGTAGGCACTGAGGAGGTCGGTGACGCAGGCCCCCCCGAAGAGCTCAATAGCGGCTGAGGCGAGCACAAAGGCGAGCATCGCCTCACCCACCACTCCGGCGGCGGGCACGGCGCAGACATCGGATCGCTCTGCGTGCGCCTGCGCAGGCTGTCCGGTCCTGAGGTCTACGGATGGCAGCGGTGAGGTGAGCGTGGGGATCGGCTTCATGATGAGCCGCACCGCCACCTGCTCACCGTTGGTCATGCCGCCCTCGATCCCACCGGCACGGTTCGTCGCACGGGAAAATGGCCAGCCTGCACCTCCCCAAACCGGCCTTACGGCGTCATGGAACGCGGATCCAGGAAGATCGGCGCCCCGGAAGCCCTCCCCGATTGCGACCGCCTTGATGGCCGGAATGCCAACCATCGCCCCAGCAATCCGCCCGTCGATCCTGGTATCCCAGGCGGTGTGGCTCCCCAATCCCGGAGGCACACCGTCCGCGACGACCTCAACCTCTCCGCCCAGGCTATCCCCCGCAGACCGGGCCTGGTCGATTGCGGTACGCATCTTCGCAGCCGCCCTCTCATCCGAACACCGAACGTCAGACTCCTCCGCAGCGGCCCATTCGGCTGCAGTGCCTGAGAAGCTCTCGTCGCGAACCCCGCCGATACACACAGTGCGTGAGCGAACCGTAACGCCGATCTCCGTGAGCAGCGCGCGACAGACACTACCGCATGCCACGCGTGCGGCCGTCTCTCGGGCGCTGGCACGCTCAAGCACATTGCGCATATCAGTGTGGTTGTAGCGTGCGAGGCCTGCGAGATCTGCATGTCCTGGCCGGGGGACGGACACAGCGCGCTCGCTAACCCAACCGGGAAGGGGGGCCTCCGGTGACATCTCGTCTGTCCAGTTCGCCCAATCCCGGTTCTCGACCACCATGCAGATGGGCGAGCCCAGCGTTAGCTCATGTCGAACTCCCGCGGTGAAGCGAACGCTGTCGCTCTCTATGGCCATGCGCCCACCTCGCCCGTAGCCAATCTGGCGGCGCGCGAGATCACGATCAATCCGTGCGGCGGAAAGCCGCAGTCCGGCCGGCACGCCTGACAGAACGCCTGTCAGGCAGGGACCGTGGGATTCTCCGGCCGTAACCAGCTCAAGTGCCGAACGCACGAGCAACCTCCATGTACTGACGAACGGCACAGCCTTCTGTGCCGTTCGTGCGTAGGTCAATCCATGGCGCCGGTAGCGCCCTGGTGGTCTAATAGGTAGCGGACGCGTCCCTCACGATCTTCGGGGTGACGAAGATCAGGAGTTCGCTGTTCGTCTTCTCGACGCGCTTGGATCTGAAGAGGTTCCCGATGATCGGGATCTCATTCAGCAGCGGAGTCTTGCGGATGTTGACCGACTCGTCCGCGCGAATTACGCCACCGAGTACTACAGTCTCACCATCAGGCACGCGGACCATAGTCTCGACGTACTGTGACGTGATGATCGGGATGCGCTCTCCATTGGGGCCCTCTACGGTCCCAACCTGGTCCTCAAGCTGAGGCGCCAGAAGCATCTTGACGGAGTCATCAGGGTTGATCTGCGGGACCACGGAGAGCTCGTTGGAAACCGTGACCGAGTCCGAAGTGTAGTCCACGGTCCGCTGGCCGAACTGGTTGTAGCTGATGGTCGCGGAGAAGTACGGGATCTCAGTCTCGAACGCGATAGTGCCCGGCATGCCGTTCATGCACACGACACGCGGCTCGTTGATAACGGTCGCCTGGCTGGTGTTGAGCAGGACGGAAAGCTCCGCCCACCATCGGCCGCGGCCGTAGCGGATGCCGTTGTTCGCGGCTTCGCCCGGGGCGAAGCCAAGGTTGAAGATCTCCCAGGCCCCGTTAGTGACTGACCAGTCAATGCCCAGCGCTTCTGCGGCGGTGGTCTGAACATCGATCCACTTCGTGGAGATCTCCACCTGCTTCTGCGGAATGTCAAGCAGGTTGAGCATCTCGCGGAACTCGTCGAGTTCCTCCCGTGTGCCACGGGCGAGAATAGCGTTGTGGCTCATGATGGCCGTGATGACCATCTGGCCGGGAAGCTGGATAGTGTCACCAGTGCCGGAAGTGGTGGTTCCTGTCCCGGTATTTCGGCCGGTGCCGAGATCGCCTCCGAGGCCGCCGGTGGTCCCGCGCGTACCCCGCCCGCCGCCGATGTCACCCTCGAACTGCGGGAGCCCTGTTCCTCCGAGCCGCCCGCGATAGGCGCTCATCGAGCCAAGCGTGTCATCAGCGGACACAGAACGCATCCCGGACAGGCCGCCGCCGGGTGTGCGCATGTCGGCCGGAGTGAACGCCCAAGCAGTGCGAGCACCGAAGAGCGCAGCCACCTCGTTGGCGCTGGTCCAGCTCAGCGGGATCATCTCAGTGACGATGCGCGGAGGCTCGGATGCCACCGGTGGTTTGGGCTGCACCGGTTCACGCGGAGGCGCGGGAACTGCTCCGGTGTCGCCCAACGCAGAAGGCGGCTGCCCCTCCGGCCCCTCCTCCGGCGTACGAGCCGACCCGGCTCCCGCCGTGCCATTCTCAACCTCGGCGCCGGTAGGCTCGGAGGTGACGAAGTAGATATTGCCGTCCCTCCGCCAGTAGTAGCCGTTAGCTTCCGTGATAGCGCGCAAGGCCATCTCCACGGAAACGTCGCGCAGGGTGAGGGAGCTGATTGCTCCGGTGACGCCCTTGCCGACGATGATGTTGGCGTCCGCGGCCCGAGCGAGCATTCGCAGGACGTCGCCGATCTCCATGTCGCGAACATCGATGTTGATCGGCGCCTGGTCTGCCGAGGTGTCCGCGGCCTGGACACCCGGGCCGAGTACGAGTGTTGCCACAATGCACGCTACGATGGAGGCCTTCATATGCCGATTGAAGAGCGTCACCTTTGGGCCCTCCCTACAACGCCGTCTGGGAACGACGCCATGTGCCAGAGCATGTAGTTGATGGTCGTGCTACACCACTGAGCGCTGGCTCAATAGCCGATGTTCCTGTTGGTGCCGCGACTGGAACTGCGGTTGCTGCCAAAGTTGGAGCTGCTACTGCCGCCGAAACCGGAGTTGCGGTTGCTACCGAAGCTGGATCCGCGGTTGCTGCCGTAGCCGCCACTGCCGTAGCTGCTGCCACCGTAGCCGCTGCTGCCACCGCCGTAGCCACTGCCGCCGCCGTAGTAGCCGCCCGCCTCAACGAACCCGCCTCCGAAGATCGAGGACGCCATATCTGCGCCGAGGTACATGGGGTAGATGATCTCCATGATCTCGTCTCGCTCTTGCGTTGCGTTCTCGTCCTGCGCCGCACCTCGCCGGGGCTCATACGCTGCAGCCTGACGGGTTGGTGCAGGAGGGGTCCGGGTCTGCGTCGTGAAGACCGGCGCTACCACTCGGGCCTCAGCATCCCTCTCGGTGGGCGCTGGCCGCACGCGGACAGTGTAGCGACCGTTCTGCTCGACGGCGAGCAGGCCATTGGGTTCGAGGATCGAGCGGAGTGCCTGATCCAGGGTCACCCCGCGCAAGTGGGTCGTGATCGAGGTGTTCGGGTCAACGCCCTCACCCAGGGTGTACTCGAGGCCGTAGCCACGCCTGAAGAGCTGGAGGACCTGATCGAGCGTCTCACCGCGGAAGTCAAGGTCGAGACGTACCTCCTCTTCCTGCGCGAACACAGGGAGAACGAAGGCACCCAGCATGGTCAGCGCCATCAGTGCCAGAGTTGTCTTACGCATCTGATCGTCACTCCTCTTTGGGCTTCCCCGCTCTAGTGCTGGTGCGCGTCAGCGTCCCGGCGGGGCGGCAGGGAAGCCGCCTTCGCGAGGAGCCGCCCCGCCGCGTGAGCCTCCACTGCGGGATCTCCTCGACGGTTGCTGGCGTTCAGTTGATTCGACACGCGGGCGCAACTCAAGTTCCTGGCTCTCGCCAGTCCGTGCGTTCTCAAGGACGACGCCCGTCCGCGTGATCTCTCTGACTGTCATTCCTGTGCCGGGCACCCGGTCGCCGGGTCTGAGCTCGCCGCGCTGGCCCTGTGGATCCTCATAGGCGGCAATCGCCTGACCGGAGGCATCCCAGAGCACGCTGGTGACGCGAAGCTGGTCCTCGGCAGCGGCCTGCAGCCTTGGGAGTGGCGGGGTGGGCGCCGGCGGGATCTGAGGCTTCACAAACGCGACGCGCTCGGCGATCGGGAGCTGACTCCAGTCCGGCCCGTAGTGGGGCCGCACCATGGCCGCGGCTGCTGCTCCGGCAGCGGCGATGCTCGATCTTGGAGCGAACGGGTTGGGACGGCTGGCCTCAAGGGGGTCCAGTATTTGTCCCGGCGGGAGAGCTGCGACCGGGGCAGCCGGGGCGGCTGCGCCCATCCCGGGTTCCATGCCCGGCTCCATGCCCGGC
>DHPY01000049.1:9981-21017 GCA_002411015.1 Armatimonadetes bacterium UBA5352
CGGCTCCATGCCCGGCTCCATGCCAGGTTCCGGTCCCGGTTCGGCCATATCGCCATCCTCCTGCGCCATGGCAATCTGCGTGTGCCTGGCGGCAGGGATCACGAACAGCATAAGGACGACGAGCCCGGTCACGAACAGGGCGACGCCGCCGGCGAAAAGGGCTTTTGCCTTCTGCTCCTCGATCACAGTCGGACCCTTTCACGACATCGGTCTTAAGAACGCCATTTGTGCGCGCCGAACGAGATGTCTGTTCCGCTCTTCAGATGTCCAACTCCGCGTCCCCGCCGCCACCGGTATCTGGTGGCGGCACATCCTCCACCGGAGGTGCATCGGGCGGCATCTCGCCCTCGGGTCCTCCGCCTCCGGGCGCGGGTGCCGCAGCAGCAGGGGCGGGGGCGGCGGGCGCCTCGACCAGCAGGTAGATAGAAAGGTTGATCGGCGCCTGCAGGCGGTCTCCCTCGCCAGTTGGCATCAGAACGAGATCACTGATGGTGACTATGCGTGGGAACTGGTCGAGCGAGCGGTAGAGCCTCTCGATCTGCTGCAGCGTGCCGGATACGGTCAGTGAGACGGGTTGTTCGGCCGGGATCTGCATGAAACCGCTTGCCGGTGCGGTGGGCGGTGTCATCGGCGGGGCCGGGAAGCTGGCGCCGCTCTCGATGGTGCATCCGGTCGATCGGACCCAATCCTCGATGACCGGGACCAGATCGTGGCGGTACTCATACCACAGAGCGATCATTGCGCCAGCCGGATGGCCGAAGGAGATCGGGATGCTACGGGCCTGGCGAAGTGCCTGTACTTTGCCCTGAGCTTCGAGCCACTGCGCAGTGACCTCTTCGAGCCTCACATTTGTGGCGTCGAGCCGGTCAGCGATCTGCTTCTGCGTATCGAGCTGCTTTTGCAGATCGGCGAGGCGCTCGCGCTCAGGCTTGATCATGAGCATGAAGACGAGCGCTCCCACTCCTGCGAGCAGGAAGACACCGATGAGTATGACTGCCCAGGTTGGTATGCGGCCCATTATCGGCTCCTACCGTTGCGGTCATGCGGCCGTTTGCTGCCGCCTTGATGCATTACTCCATTGGTGGTTCAGCACCCGCGTCGGGAGGCGGGGCGGAGGCCTCGGGCGCCATACCCGGATCCATCATGGCCGGGTCCATTCCTGGCTCCATTCCAGGCATCCCCGGAGCTCCGGCGGCTGCTCCGCCTCCGCCGGGAGCGGGAACTGAGACGGGTTCGGTCAGCGTGGCGGTGATATCGAGAGTGATCTCCCCGGTCGCAGATGCCTGCGGCGTCGCACCACCCATACCAGCCCCCATGCCCGGCTCCATCCCTGGATCGATCCCGGGCTCCATGCCTGGCTCCATGCCGGCCATTGGCTGGAAGCCGCCGCCCATCGCTCCTCCGGCCCCTTCGATGCTCACGCCGGGCGGCAGACCGGAGACGGAGACGTTGGACAGCGCGGGGCAGTGGACGATGTTCAGGACGAAGCGCGCCGCGTCAGTCGTGTCACCGACAACCACCGTGAAGTTGACGCTGCTTGTGCCCGTGATGCTGAACCGGGTCATCTGGGCGTTCTCGTAGATGTACTCGTTGATCTCGTGGAAGCGGTCCCAGTACTGCTCGCCGGACCTATCGGCCTCGTCGACGAAGTCGACCTTTGCCTGGATAGGTGCGAGTTCGCCCTCTTTTTGAGTGACCTCGCCCTCGAGCTTGGTGACCTCGTCAGCGATCTTCGTGACCCGTTCGAGTTCTGCGCTGGTCGTGGCGATCCGCCCCTTTACGCCCATCAGCATCGCGCCGAGCACGCCGAGTTCGACCAGAAGAAGCGCGATAATGAGCGCGATGAGGAGCTTGTTCGTCCTCGCAATCGCAATCTGTCGGGGCAGAAGGTCGATCCTCAGCACGTGCGATCCCTCAGATCAGTGGGTCATCAGCGCGGCCGGTGTCAGTCGCCGACCATGTCGCGAAGCGCCAATCCGATGGCTACGACGCTGGACGGCCCGATGTCGCGCAGGTACTGCTCAGAGATGGTGTCATCGTCAATCTGCATATGCTTGAACGGGTCACCGATCTCGGACTTCACGCCTGTCTCGTCGGTCATCAACTGGGCGATGCCTTCGAGGTTGGCGGAGCCGCCGGTGATTACGATGCGGTCGATCGGCTCATTGCGATGCTGCCGTCGGTAGAACTCAAGGGATCTGCGAACCTCTGTGGCGAGATCGAGCACAGGTTCGGTGAGCGCCTCCGCCACGTGCTCTCGTGCCTCGATGTAATCCGGATCCTGCGGCTCCCCAGGGGGGGCCGGGGCTGCGGGAGGGGGCGGGGCTGCGATCGGCGGCTCCTCGATCTCGCTCAGATCCTCCTCGATCTCGAGGTGGGTGGCGCGGTTGTCCAAGGCGCCCAGGTCCGGCGTCTCCGCCGTACTGGAGAGCTCGAAGACCGAGTCCGTCACCGGTTCCTCTTCTTCATCCTCGAACATGCCGGAGCCGCCAAATTCATCGGCCGGCTCCTGTTCTCCCGCGAAGCCGCCCTCAGCGAGGTTCCCGAGCTGGAGCTTCACGACCTCCGCCTGGTCCTGATCGAGCATAAGGGCCTGGGCCAGTGTCTGGGTGAAGTTCTCACCAGCGGAGGGGATGATGCGGACGAAGCTGAGGAGCTTGTGCCGGAAGATCAGGATGAGCGAGTTTGTTGCGCCGATGTGCACGTTGATGACGGTCTCGTCAGCCAGTTCGTCGCCGGCGGCGTCGATGATGGCACGGCCGATGGCGAGTGGCTCGATATCAATTGCGACAGGCTGCATGCCGGCACCCTGGATGGCCTCGACGTGTGCGGCGACGAGGTCCTCCTGAGCCACGGCGAGCAGGACCTCCATCTCTGTCGCCTCGGGATCGGCGTCGGGGCGATCGATGGTCGCGTAGTCGTAGATTACCTCATCCACGGGGAAGGGGGTTTGCTCGTCGAGCTCCCACTGGACGGCTTCCTCGAGTTCCTTGCCTGACATCCTGGGCACTTCGGTGATGCGGACGACGACGGATGAATCTCCGCCTACCGAGGCAATCACTTTCTTCGACTTAGCGCCGAAGCGGGCGCGGATCTCCTGAAGCACCTCTGTGACGGCCGGGGCGTCGACGATGACGCCACCACGCACGGCACCTTGAGGAGTGGGGATAACCGCAGGCCGGCCGACGACGTGGAACTGGTGGCCGCGCAGTTGGATCTCCGCTGCCTTAATGAATGCTGTCCCGATGTCCAGGCCCAGGACATGCGTTGCGCCCTTGGCCATGTAGTGCGCCTCCTGCCGTAGTGCAGCCTCTCACTTCCGAGCGATGGCCGCGCGGGCAGCCGATCCTCGGTTACTCTATTATATCCGGCAGGCCGATGTCAAGTCTCCGGCGTGAGGGTGTGTTCCCTATTTCGCGGAAGGGTTCCTCCGTCGACCGAACAATTCTCGCGACCTTTTTTTGCCTGCCTGCGCGCCCCGTCTGCTGATGCTTCTACGGCTCCAGTTGCGGGACCTCCAGGTCGGCAATCAGACTGCTGTGATCCGGTGCGACAACCGCGAGATAGACGTCGGCCGACTGCTGCACGCGCTGTCCGTCGGAGCCCGCAGCACGCATGTCGTAGACGCCGCGGGAGCTGGCCCATACGAGCCAGTAGCGGACGGTGTCGAACTCCTCTCCACCGGCGCTGACCGTGTAGATTTCAGGGATGACACGGACCGGTCCTTCATTGGTCACGGCATTGATTGGGACCGGGGTCTCAAGACTCCAGCCGACCACTCGATGGTTCTCGGTTCGCTTAATGCCGGCGGCGTCAGTATATGTCACCTCGACACGGTGCCCGATGCGTGACAACGCTGTGGCCGGGTTGGCTTCGACGTCGATGACGCCATTGTTGGCCGAGACGAGGCTATAGGGCAGGTTCACCTCGGGGGCAGCCGGATCGGGATCCACTGTCCTGTCTACCACTGAGACGATCGTGTTGATGGCCGGGCGCCCGACCTGGATCGCCCGAGTGTAGGTCTTGTGCAGGAACGAAGGCCGGCCGAAGTGCGGCGTGTCGGTATCGGCGTAGCTGCGGCGCCAGAAGAGCGTGAGACGGCCGCTATCGCCGGCGTTCCAGAACGCGGACGGCGAGTCATCGTCAGCCGCATCGGTGGTCGCACGGCGCACGAACGGCGTGTAGTCGGCGTAGACCACCACATCCACGATATTTGGCGTGTTCTGATCGTTGAAGACAGCCCCGCTGTCGAGGGGGTTGTCGGGGTTGAAGAGCGAGCTTGACCACCGTAGGAGCCCGGACGCGGGGCTGATCTCGAGCGTGACCGCAGGCAGGCGCTCCGGGGCTGCACCGTCCATGGCCTCCTGCCGCGCGCGCGGCGCCAGCAGAGCCCTTGCGGACACGCCGCCAACCGGGCGGCGGTAGATCGCGCTGCCGAGGCTATCGTCATTCGGATGGACGAGCGCAGGGTCGGTGGCCGGATCGGCCGGGTCGGGCAGCTCAAGCAGCCCGCCGCTCACCGGGTCCATCTCCACAAACCGCGGGAGGACCTGGTAGAGGCCGGTCGACGGGTTGTAGCTGCCCTGGCTCCACTCGACGGCCAGCAGTCGCTGGCGCGGCCCGGTGCCGTCATCGGTGACGACGCCCACGTAGAACATCGGGTCGTCGTACTCGGTGGTCACAGGCTTCGGCGCCGCGGCGCTCATCCAGTCGAACCAGTCCGGCTCCGTCTCGAAGTCGTAGGTCACGAGCCAGTCGATGTCGTGCGCCTGGAAGGCCTCCCGGCGCGGGCTGGGCTCGAGCTGCTCGCCCACGTAGCCACGCACGTCGCCGGCGGCGTCAATGACGGCGGCCATCCCGCGCGCGTCGGTGGGCGAGAACGGCGCCGTCCCGTAGGTCTGGCCTGCCACGCGGGGGAAGGTAACTTTGCCGAAGTTGTCCTGGGCAGAGTTATACGGGAAGTCGGCATCAGCCGGGATGCCGAAGTTGAAGCGTGACCAGCAGATGTCGGAGTTCCCGAGCGAGCGTATGTGGCCGGTGTAGAGCACGTCGAGTTGGAACTCGCCGGTGGCGTTGGTCGTGCCGAACGTACTGGCTTCCTTGACATAGGTGAACGGGTCGAGCGCCGGCTTGCGATAGCGGACGTCGTCCACCTCGAAGTAATCGAGGCGCTGGCCGGTGGAGCTGTTGCTGACCATCAGCCGCTCATCGCCCGGAACCGTGGCCGAGGTCGGGTCCCACTCCCAGCGGTAGCGCAGATGCTCGCGCCCCACCGGACCCGCGTGCCAGAGCAGCCAGTGCATGTTGGCTGCGCCATCACGCACGAAGCCGGTCAAGCCACTGTGGGCGCCGGAGCTGCCGAAGATGAACTCGGTCGGGTCTGAGCCATCCCACTCGGTACCGGCGGAGGTATCGAAGCGAAGCTGGGACGAGACTCCGGCCGCGGATGTCATTGATCGGTGCCACATGGCCCAGCGGTCGCCGGTGTTCGGGTCAAGGTAGGCGGTGGGCGAGCTGTTCAGCTCGTTCGCGTCGAGGCTTGCGGAGAGTGCCGCCGCCTCCTCAGGCTCACTGCCCGGCGCGGCCCAGAGCCAGCCGCGGTAGAGCGGATCGTTGACCGCGGCCGCGGTTGCGTTGACCTGCGCGTTCGCGTAGAGGATGTTCAGCGGCGCGATCGGCAGCGGGACGTCGGCCGGAGAGACTCCCGCGGGAGCATCGGCGCCGGCAGCCGTCACTGCACGCTGCCCAACCCAAAGGACCTGCATCCGACTGGAGGCCGGGTTAGCCGGATCCTCCTGATAGAGAAGGGTGGGGGTCATGTCAGCCGAGTAGAAGTCGTTTTGCGGCAGGCGCGATTCGACGACCCGCGCGCGGGTGACGAAGGGCGCCACCGGCTCGAACGGCTCATCGATCCCGGGGTCGAACTCTTCTAACGGGCGATCGCTCCGCCCAGTCTGGGTGTCGTAGAAGTTGAGCACGCCATCTCCATTGAGGTCTACGAAGACCAGGAGCTCGCTGGCGTAGTTGCCGACCGGCTGGCCAAGCGGCACAGGCTTGGTGATGCTCGGGTAGGGGTCGGCGGGGCCGCTGCGCAGGCCGGCGCGCAGCATCGCTGTGGCGTCTGCGCCGGCGGCGCTGGTGGCATCGGCAGAGCCGAGCAACCAGCCCACGGTGCCGAACTCAGCCATGCCGGGGCGGTAGCGGAAGATCGTCCCGAGGGTGATCGGCACGCTCTGCGCCCAGCGCGGGCGGGAACGCACCGACTGCTCGACACCGGTGCGCAGCAGGACGCCCAGGGGCATGTCGGTGTTGAGGGGGATGTTGCCCTCATTGCGCACGGGCACTTCGGCCGCCGTCGACACGTCGGTCGGGAGTGCCTGGCTCCCCGCGACTACGTCAGCGGCGCCGCTGACCGTGTTGGGCGCGTCGGCGGGCGTTCCGGGTGCGATCCAGCCGAGGTCCACCACGCGCCGCTCTGCCGCGAGGTCGGCCTCACGCAGCACGGAGAGCTGCACGCCGAAGAGATCGTATTCCTCAGCGGTGAGAGCTTCGTGCGGCACATAGGGATCGGGCAGGTCGTTCGGCTGCACGAAGGTGTGGCCGCAGAAGCGACAGGTATTGGCTCCGCGCCTCTCATGCATGTGGCATACCGGGCAGATCCACTCGGCATCGCCGGCGGCTGCGGCTACCGGGCTTACGAGCTTGTTGCGGTTCTCAGGCGACAGATAGTAGGCGTCCCAGTTGGTGTTTGGCGCCTGCTGGCTCCCGTCATCCTCAGGGCGATCGAAGGAGACCATTGTTCCGCGATAGCCGAGGTCGGCCTCAATATTATTGGCTACGTGTGTGGCCCCTTCCGGAACCGATGGCGGCTGGTACGCCGGGATCTCCGCGTAGATCCTCTGCTCGAAGTCGTGCGCGGCAATTGGCACGAGTGCATGCGGCTCAAAGCGGAAGGCCTCGGGCGTCAGGCGTGCGCCGGTGGCCGCAGTTACCGCTCCGTGCACATCGTAGCGAGCATCGGCCTCACCGCGTTCAGCTGTGAGGTTGCGGCCGCAGGCGGGGCAGTCGTCACCGGGGCCCAGTTGGCCGTCGTTGCCGTCCGCATAGGGTTGGCCCAGGATGTAGCGCGCGCCACAGCCGCGGCGGCAGACCAGAGGTCGGACCGACAGGCGGTTCGCGATCGAGAAGAGCCGGGCGGGAGTGCGCGCGCCGGGCTTGTACTCGCCGCCCCAGCCCCCGCCGACGACGGTCGGGCCCGTTAGTTGGCCGAGGATGATGCGCGCCAGGCCGCCGGTGGCCGGTTCGGTATCGGTGGCCGCCGGGCCCCGATCGGTGCCGAGCGAATTCACCCACTGATCATCGCCGAGGTACTCTTTGAAGCCCGGGTCGTGGTCCACGTCAAGGCGCGAGACCATGAAGTAGGCGTCGAGGTAGGTGTTGGGCGCGAGCGCGTTGACGTCGACCATGTTGGCGACCTGCGGGTTGGTGATCAGGCGCGAACTGAAGTCATTGAGGTTCGCGAGGTAGTGCCACTCGAGGCCCTCGCGGCAGTAGGTGATCGGCTCGCCGGGCGGTGCGATCTTCGTGAACCCGGGGGGGGTGCTGGGAAGGGCAGCCCACTGGAGCATCACGCGACCCCGGCCGGCGGCCTGGGGAGGTATGCGGTAGGGCCAGATCTCGCTGGAGGCGAACGCGCCGCCACGCAGCACCTTCTCCTCCACGTTGTAGTTGACGCCATCGGTTGAGTTCGCCGTGGCGAGGGCAGGGCGGTTGGCGGCGCCGTAGATGACGTACGGGGCTTTCTTCGTGGAGAGGTCAGCGGCGATGTCGGCGGTCAGGTTCGGCTCGACCTCGGTCGCGCCTGGGTACAGGTCAACTCCGTCCACCAGGTCCCAGTTGACCTCCGCAGGCCCTGGGAGGAGATGAGTGTTGGAGTGGATGACGATCTTCAGCACGAAGGTGCCCTGCATATCGGCAGTCGTGAACTGGCGCGGCACTCCGATCCGAAGGGCGCCGCTGTCAGTGATGCAGACGAGGCCTTCGGCGGCATAGTCATCGGCCTCGTTGTCCGGGTCGAATTGGCCGGCGAGGCTGAAGTCATTCCCGTAGAGGGTGCTGTAGACCTCGACATTGACGCCACTGGTGATGCCCGCGGCGTTCGTGGTCTCGGAATGGCGGATGTAGAAGACATCGCCATCGGAGACACGGTATGGGTTGACATGGATGCGGTACTGGTCGGCCTCAACGCCGGGCGTGGCGGACATGGCGTAGTAGCTCGCGGCGGCAGTGGGTGTCTCGGCGCCGGACGTGGTGTCCACGGCTACGTACTGGAAGCGCGCGGACGCGCGGACGGAGCCTGGATCGAGCACCATGAACCGGAGTGCGTCACCATCGGCGACGAGGGGAGCGCCGCCGCCGGCGATGTCGAGGTTACCGGCGCGCAACGTCAGCCACGAGGCCTGGTTCGGCAGCGCGGGCTGCTCCCACGGTGACGGGTTGGCGTTCCACGCCGGCGGGATGGTGCCGCCGGGGTGGAACGGCCGCCCGACGAGCGGGTTCTCCACGTCAGTCGCGCCGAATGGGAGCGCACCGACGGCGAGGTGCCCGAGGACGCGTTGGTGCGGAGTGGCCTCAACCAGTTGCACTGCGGGATGTGCCGCAACGGCGAACGGATTCGGGCATGTGTAGTCCGCATCGGCGGGCGTCGGGTCGGGCACGTTCGTGCTGTAGCCGCAGTAAGGGCAGACGAAGCGGTGGCGCAGGGCGGTGTAGTTCCACGTCCACGTGGCGTCCGTGTACGTGGACAGGTATGGCCGCACCTGCCATGGTGGCCCCGTCTCCGCGAACGCGGGGACGACTATCACGCCGGCAAGCAGTATCGCGATGATCGCTCGGTTTCGCATCAACCTGGCACCTCTCCAGAACATCGCCTCTGGTGCACCGTAAACCCCCTGCAGGACATCCTGCTACTTGACCTCCGCGTAGGCCGGCTGGACGAAGGGATCGGCCCATGCCTGACCCGGCGCGGGTACAGATCGCTGCGGATCGAGCGCATGCAGATCGTTGGTGGGATCAGCGTCCCCGCCATCGTCTGTGAGCACCTCGAAGATGTGGCTGCCGATCACGGCCTGGCGGGCGCCGCCTCCGATGTTCGCAGGCGTCGCGTTCTCGGTCTGGCTGAGGCTGTTGGTGATAAGTACTGTGTCGCTTGACACGCGCTGCGCGGAGACCGGGTACCAGCGGTTGTCGAAGTCTCCGGCTGCGGTCGAGATGGTGGTCATCGGGCGTCCGCGGTAGTCGTCGCCGACAAAGAACCAGTGCGGGTCCATCGTCGGCCACGCGGCGCCGGTCCCCATCTGGTCAAGCTGCCAGTCCGCGGGGTCGGACGAACTGACGTCGATACGGAACTCGAAGACGCCGGGGCCGGCGGCGGCCAGCGCATGGGCGGGCTCACCGGAGCGTCCGATGTAACGCGAGCAGGTGACGCCGACGTAGATGGTCCCGCCGATGCGCTTGAGGCTCACGTTCTTTATGTTCTCGAACTGCAGCGGCTGCCCGGAGACATCGTTCGTATCGGCCGGGTCGGCGTCATACAGCCATGCCCACGGCGCCCATGTGGCGCCCGCCGTGCCACCGGACGTCTGGAGGGAGGCATACGGATTGACGATGCGGCCGCCCGCTGAGACCACGAGGAGCTGGTTCAGGTTGGAGGCCGCGCACAGGTAGCCGATGAGCGCGCCGTTACCCGGGTCGTTGATCGGCGCCGCCGAGGTGTAGCGCACGCGCTCGTAGCCACGCGGACTCCCGCCAACCTGCACGTAGGTCGGTGTGACGGTGGTGATGGTGTGCCGCTGCCTGCCATCCCGGACCAACGTGACCGGGTCATGGAAGGTCGTCTGGATGTCTATCACGCGGGCGTTCCCGGTGTCCGCGATGACCGTGTGCACCACGGGGAAGCGCTCAGGAGTGCCGCCCACGTCTATCGTCATCCAGCCGTAGTAGCGGTTTGCATCCGCCGGCCGCGAGAGCTTCAGATCGTGGTTATCGGAGCTGGTATAGTACTCGTAGCCGTACAGGTCCAGCGGCCAGACGATCCTGCCCGCGCGGTCGATCTCAACGACGCGGTGGTTCCCGGTGTCCACCACGAGGATGTCACCGTTCGGCAGCCGCGTTGCCTTGGCCGGGCGACTGAAGGGCCGTCGCAGGTCCTCACCGATGAACGATTGGGTGCGCTGAGGGCTCGAGGTGCCGGTGCAGACCCAACTTGGCTCTGAGCCGATGGTCTCGACGATGCGGCTGCTGTCGCACAGCAGCACGCTCCAGGGCCGCAGCGCGCTGACGTAGCCGGGGCCGATGTCCTGATTGGCGGGGTCGCCCATCATCCGGGAGCCCACGAAGACGGCGTCCTCAGCCAGTGAGGGCGGGCCGCTCACGACGGGAATGCCACCCACGCCCGGCTGCGGCCGGGCGGGCACCGTGGTGGCGCTGCGCACGTAGCCGGTCGCCTTGTTCCAGATGAGCGAGAGCAGGGTCGCCGGGTCCGGTGGGGGCTCGGGGTCACCGACGGCCGTCGCGTCCGGGTCGAAGTCCCCGTTCAGATTGCGGTCGCGGCCCTGGGTCCCGATGTGGATGGTGTCGTCGCCGACCGCGGGCGATGACACAGACGCTCCGAAGATCGGTGCAAGCTGGTGCCGCTCGATCGCGATGTTGAAGGCCGCATTCGGAACCGCTATCCAACCGCCGCCGGCCTCAGACCAGCCGTGATAGCTGACGAGGATCTCATCGCCCGGTGCAATGGGTACGCCATCGGCGTCCACCGCAGCGCGCATGTCAATCCAGCCGTCGAGCACAGCCTGGCGTCCGCCAAAGAGATCCGTGCCCGGCGTGACGGGGGCGATGGTGGCAGGGTCCACGAGCGTCCCATCGGGCCGGCTGATCTCGACAGTCGCCGGGTCATACGGGTAGTGGCGCAGGCGGATGTAGCCCGGAGTGAGGTGGAACCGCTCGATGGCCGGCGCGACGTGGTCCTCGAGCGT
>DHPY01000019.1 GCA_002411015.1 Armatimonadetes bacterium UBA5352
ACTACTGTATCACATACCGAGAGACATGCCTCTACCCATAGAATTGAAGCAAGTACACAGGCCCGTCTAAAGGGCCAAACCGAGCACATAAGCTGGCTATCGCTGCCGTTGAGCCTTGAAGCGCCGTACACGCGCTTCGAGCTGTCACGGTGCACGACGCTCAACGTCCGGGTCCCGGTCCTCTTCTTGGCCCACGCTGCGTTCGGTGGCGGTGATGAGCAAGCCAGCCATCGTCTGCGCTACTCTCCGCATCCAAGCCAATCGATCACATTCATCGTCGCCGGACCGGACTACGGGGTCACTCATGGTCGCCCGCCCCCTCGCTGTCGAAGCGGGGGAGGCTCTCGACGGCTTTTCGCTTACGCGACGGATCAGTGGAGAGGTAGCGGCCGGTGACGGAGATGTCGGAGTGGCCCATCAACTCCCGGATCGTCTCGAGGTCTACGCCCGCCCGCAGCAGATTGGTCGCGTAGGCGTGGCGGAGGCAGTGAGGGGTGAGGGAGCTGTCTCCAAGGCCGGCAGCTTCAAGCAGGCGGCGGAACCAGCGATGGAACGTGGTCGTCCCGATCCTGCTGTCAGCCCGGTTGATGAACAGTGCCGACGACCCCGACTGGCGCAGGTAGAGGTAGTCCTGAAGGCCACTTTGGCACTGCTCGGGGATGGGCAACACTCGCTCGCGCTCGCCCTTCCCCCGTACCTTGACTTCAGAGAGATCCGCGGCGAGATCGCTCACGTCCAGGGCCAGCAGTTCGCCGCGGCGAATGCCCGTGCAGGCGAGCAGCAGGATGATCGCCCGGTCTCGAGCAGCTCTGGCCGCGCCGATCAGGGCGCGACACTGCTCGACGGTCGCCGCGCGGGGCAACTTGTGCGCGCGCCTGGGACGCTCGACCAGCGAAACCGGGTTGGTGTCGGTGATGCCCGTGTCGCGCAGGTGGCCGAAGAATGAGGACAGGGCGTCGAGGTTGCGGTTGATGGTCGCCGGGGCCCGGTCGCTGAGCAGGGCAGCGAAAGCCCGCACATGGCGGTGGGTGATCTCGTCGGCCGAGAGGGGCAGGCGGCGCTCCTCCAGAAACTTGATGAACCTCTCAGTATCGCTGCGGTAGGCCCGGATGGTGAGCGGACTGCGCTTGCCATACCCCTGCAGGTAAGTCAGCCAGTCCTTAAGGAACGACCTGATCGGGAAGGCGGGTGGCACGTCCCGTACGGCGGTCTCTGATCCGGTTGGGTGCTGCATCTGGTGTCCTCCTCGCACTTTCTGTGCACAGCACCCATACCGCAGAGAGTTCGTCTCTGAATTGATGAACGGGGAATAATTCACCCACGGCAAACTAGCCGTGGGCGTTTTGACGCCTGCTGACCCACTACTGAGCCACTGTAAGGTCTTAGGTTTCTTCTGGCATCCCTCTTTCGTGTTCCAGCAGCCGTCCTGCCGCCATACGCTGCTCTGCATTATACACGACAAAGTGTCCAGATCGCCCGGCCATCAGCAGGCCCCGTTCCCTGCGGTTGCGCAGCCACCAGACGTCAACATCGAGCCAACGAGCAACCTGCGTCTCCGTACGCAGCCCCTCAGTTTCAAGGCGCGGATGCTGTTCTGATAGCAGCGCCCTGTATGTCTCCAGGTTGCCTCCGTCTGCAATATAGAGACGCGCGCAACCGGGAAGACCTTGGCGCCCCATGGCGTGGTTGCCGAAAACCTCTGACACACGCAGCGGCTGCAGGAGATCGTCCAGGCCTCGAAGGGAATGGACTCCTCGCTTGAAGACGACGGCCATCTTGTTGACCGTGTAGTAGTAGCGGCCGTCGGGGGCCTGCACACGGAGGCCCCGGGGCATGCCGTCGTTGCTCTGTCTTTGGAGGCGCTTGAGCAGGCGATGAAGGTGGCCGCGGGCATAGGCCGAGAAGGGCGTCCGGGCCTGCTCACAGTCGATGCCCAACTCGGCGGCCAACTCTCTGATGTCACTTCGCCGGCGCCAGCCCAGCAGGCCTTCCGTGACGGTTGTCTGTGGCCCCCCCGGCGGGTGCTGATAGAAGTCGTAACCGTCGTAGGCCTCCCGGAAGGCGGCCTCCGTCTCCCGATCGGCCCGCTCGAAGACGACCTCACCATCCTGATCCTGATGCTGCCGGGTCAGGGCCCCTCTCGCCTTGTACTCGAAGCTATCGAGCAGCTTGTCGTATAGCGGCCGGACGTAATCGAGGAAAGCGTCCTGAACAGGCCGCCGCGCCATTGGGCGCAGGAAGTGCATGCTGCCTTTCGCCCGGTGCACGATATAGTCGCCGACTTCGTACGGAATGCTGTCGAGTCGACCGTGTGGTCGATAGCAGAGCCGATGATAGCGGACCATATCGTCGTAGCTCAAGCGAGGTACTACGACGAAGCCGAAGAAGCTATTAGTGAACGGCAGGAGCCGGTCCCATTCGGCCTCGAATCGCTCGATGAAGAGCGCATCATCAGCGATTGCCCCAACGCCTGGCTCCTGCCCGAACTGGCCCGCAGCTCTCAGCAGCTGATGGAAGAGCACGGTGGCGACATCGAGGAAGTACGCCAACGCCGGCGTCTCGACGGCGTCACTCACCTTGCCTCGGTCCACTGCTCTCGGCTCGCACAGCATCAACGCCGCGATGGCCGAAATCGCGAGTGCAGTCTCCTGCTCGACAAGCGCAGGGGCAGAACCAGGCAGTTGGTAGTACTCAACTGCGCACTGATGAAGATGCAGGAGGCTTTCCCGCTGGGTACGAAGGAGCGTCAGGAAGACGTGTTGCCCGATCTCCGTGCGCAGAAGCCGGTCTGCCAGATCAATGGCGTGCTCTGGGCGGTGGAAGGCCACAGTCACGAGTGGCGCTTCGAGTTCTGCCGGCTCCTGAAGCCCCGGATTGAGCGTCTCCGGGCCCAGCCCGACAGCCTCACTGTACTCCGGAAGGCTCCTCACAAGTCGCGACCACATGTCGAGAGCCGGGGACGCCTCACGCGCCAGCGCGTTTAGGCGAAGTAGCCCGGTGTCGGACGCCCAGGTCGCTCGGACTACGTCATCGTGCGGGAGCTTAGCCACGGACGGCAAGAGCGCAAGATCTTGCGTGATCGACCGCAAGAGGGCGGCCATTGGCCCGACTCGAGACCGGAGGCGGTCGCCGGGCGAGGTATCCTCCCACTGCGCATCGGCAGGCCACGGAGCCGGCGCGCGGCGAGGCAGGCGCATTATCTTCCCTGCCTCAGACTCAAGGCGCTCCCAGGTGTCGCTCAGGCTGCCTGCGCGAGACGCGCCTCCACTCGCCGAAGGCATGCCTCCCGGTTGCATCCCCTCGAGTGGCCGGAGACGCGGATGATCGCAGGCATTCGCCGCGGAGGCCGGCGCCGGCACCCGGGACGGCGGGCCATACCGCCGCTGCGCTGCGTCGGGCCGGGCGAAACCCAGGGTACGCGCGACCTCCTCCGGATGACCGAGTGAGCGCTTCACCCGGCCACGCTCGATCAGGTCATTGACCGACACGGTAACCCCTTCGGCAACAGCGTAGTGCCTGACGCGGTGCTGGACTGAGCGTTCGGAGATACGGGTGCCTCGATTGCTCAAGAACAGCGCCTCGCCCGGCCGATCTCGGCGGACGTAGCAGGAATAGCGGAAGAGTGGCAGTCGCGCGCTGTAGAGAAACACCGTGCGAAGCCGACGGCCGCTGCCTACGAGGAGCCGCTCGCCGTCGTGCGACCAGTCACGGTAGTTGAGGGCACAAAGCTCCTGCAACTCCATACCCGTGTCGGCGAGCAGCACCATGATCGCCCTGTCGCGCATCCCGAGGGCGGAGTACGGATCAGGTGCGACCAGGACCGCTTCGACGTCTCTTCTGCGCCTCTGCACGGGTGAGGGCTGAGGGACCGGCACGGCAACGTCCTTGGTGGGATCAACCAAGAGCACGCGGCGCGTGCCCAGCCACTGGCAGTAGCGGCGCAGGGACGTCAGGCAGCGAGCGACGGTGGTAGGCGCATTGCCGGCCTGGGCAAGCGCATCAAGCCACCCGCTGACTGCTTGACGCGTGAGGCACGCATCCCCCAAGCCGGCGGTGGAGGCCAGGAAGCCTGATACATCCCGTGAGTAGGCGCGGGCGCTGCCTTCCCGGAGCCCCTGCTCAACAAGCCACAGCTCGAAGGCGTTGATATCCGTTGCTTCGCTCATTCTGGTGTGAAGAGTATGTTGAATGTCTCGTATCGTCAAACTCGAGCGAACGTCGGACGCGCGAATGGTGGCGTGCAGCCGGACCGTGCGCGTCCAGCAAGAGCTCGACGCCCTGCTCGCTGAAGCGGCTGCGCTACTTGCCCACAGTGGTGGGGCGCGTATCCAGTTCCTCGGCGATGGCGACGTTGGTGAGGCTATCGTCGTCCATCAGGACGATGCGCGCTCAGAAGACGCGACGCTGCTGGGTCGTGCCGGAGCGCACCGAGCTTTCCAGGGCGGTGCGTTCATGCACGGACAGCTGGACCGATGTCGCCTCTCTTCCCATAGTGAGGCGAGCATACTATGCAGCGGTCTATTCTGCAAGTAAGCACTACCCTGGCCCCACTATCTGGATCTTCTCCACGTGCGGGTGGGCTGCCCCTCGGTAGTATTACCCAGAGCGTCGCTAATCGCCAGTCCGAGCATCATGGCCTCGGCGCGATCGAAGTCGAGGGCGTCTGGTAGCGGTGCCGGAGCCGTGTCGAAGATCGCACCCCGCCGCAGCTTGATCTTTCCTGTGTCGAACAACCAGTTCAGCGTCTCGCGGTTGGTGGGCATCAGGACCCTCCCCGGTTCTGTCTGATTGACTACTCCGCAAAAAGATCCTCCCGATCCAGGTACACCGCAATCTCGTCCAGCTTCGCGTCCACGGCCCTCCGGTCATTGAGGGCGGCGGCCGTGATCTCGACCACCCGGTAACCGGCCCTGTTTAGCTTCGCCCGCAGGATGCCGTCCTTGCGACGCTGCTCCGGACTGCCATGGATCTTCTCTGACATCCCGTCGGTGTAGATCAGCACGTTCTCCGCGGGATACGCGAAGTCCGCGACGGTGCTCGTGCCATCCGCCAGAGTCACCCTATGCTGCTTCCTCGGCTGCGGGAAGCCACGTTCATCGAGAATGCACCCGAAGTCGGCCTCCGCCCCGCTTTCGGGCTCTTTACCGTCCTCCGTACGCTCGTGGTAGTTCGCCGGCACCGGCCCGGTCATCTCCATGGGCCTGGCGAGGCGCTCAGCGAGTTCGCTCGCGAGGTGCCGATCGAGCAGCGCATGGTGGCGCTGGTTCCAGAAAGTCAGCAGACAGGCGTAGCAGGCCTGCTCGCATTCGCACGACTGCAAGACATCCCGCGCGCGCTGGCAGACGCTTACCCAGCTCTTTTGAAGCTGCTCCAGGAAGCCCGATCCTCCCGGCATCGGGTCGTAGAGGAGGACGAACGCGGCACCCTCGCCTCGTTCCTCGATGAAGCCCTCCAGTTCGGACTCGCCCATGTCCAGGACTTCACGCGCGCCCGCCAGCAGCGCCTCCATCAGGTTCACGGCCTCCGCGCGCTCGGGCAGCGGCCCGATCTCCAGCAGGTCGGAGCGGAAATCCACGTGTAGAGCCGCCCATTCGGTTGATCCCGCACTGCAGCTCCCCTTGTGGTATTCGTGGAACTTCTCGATCTCGGCGTCGCTCTGGAATGGGCTGCGCACGGCGCCGCACACTCGGCAGATCGGGAAGCCGATCCTCAGCCCCTCACGGTCGCGACCAACCGGTCCGAGATTCACCAGGCGCAGGTCCGCCTGCCGGAAATGCCGCCACTGCACATCGCCCACGTTGCCTGTTCGCCCACCTCGATGTGTGCCGAGGAAGGTGCCCACGATATCCTGCGCCCCGTAGTGGCGGCGCTCCTCGCGATCGTCGATCTGCTGGCGCTGGCGCAACTCGACACCGCCAAGCAGCATCGAGATGAAGCGACCGCCGGTGTGGCCTTCGAGTTCGCTTCGCGCCGGATCGATCACTCGGTCGAAATCCGGGTCGTAGATCATCTCACGCCGGCGCACCTCGGCCGAGGATTCCTCGCCAATCTGCAGCGAGAACCAGTCGATACGGCTGACCGCATAGACGTCGCCCGCGGCGTAGATCCAGTTCGCTGGCGTGAACTCGCGCAGCGCGACGGGCTCCGGCCGCTGCAGCTCGAGATAGGGCTTCAGGCAGCGGGCCACCACGCTCTCTCGCGTCAGCGCATAGCCCGGGAAGTAGCCGTCGTTGCTGAGGTAGCTGAGTGTGTAGCGGTCCTGATCGCTGCGGCGGAGGGTCGCAAGCGCATGGTTCAGACGCTCGCGCTCGCGCTTCTCCTCCTGGCTCAGCTCCCGGTCCTCCTCGTACTCCTTGCGGGCAAGCTCCCGGACACGCTCGCGGTAGCTGCGCACCTGCTGAAACAGCGCGCGCACATGCCTCTCCAGCAGTACCGGCATGTTAGTGACGAGGCCATGGAGGTTACGATCCGCGACTGCGTCGGCATCTTCCGCTGGCCACGCGGCTGCGAAGGTCTCCGCCAGCATGTGCCGCAACTCGTCAGAATGCCGATCGACTGCCTCGCGCAGCATCGGAAATGTCGGCGCCTCCTGCACGTAGGTGTCGGCCGGGGCATCGTCTGAATCGGCCGCCATGAAGTAGCGCCAGATGTAGCGCGGAAGTGCGTGCGCCAGTGCCTCGGGCACCCGTGGATCGCTGGATCGCCGCAGAGCCGTCAGGATCGCGGAATGTGTGTGCTTGCGCAGCATCGGCTCGTTGCTCATGCTGAACGCGGGGATGCGGATGCGCCCGTCAATCATCTCCTCCGGGCGCTCGAAGTAGTAGCGATCGTGCGGCGATGTGCCGCAGTAGTCCATCACCACCGCGATACGGTGACGCCGGCCCGCTCGCCCGGCGCGTTGGGCGTAGTTCGCGGGCGTCGGAGGCACGTTGCGCATCAGGGCCATCTCGAGCTGCCCGATGTCCACGCCAAGCTCGAGCGTCGGCGTGCACACGATGCAGTTGACCGCGCCGTCGTCTTTGCGAAACTCATCCTCGATCCGTTCGCGGTCATCCTTCTCGACCTGCCCGGAGTGCTCGACCGGGTGCAGTGGCACGAAGTCCTCCTGCGTATAGCGCACCACCGCGTAGTGATCCTCATCCACGTCGGCCTGCTGCATGATGCCGTCGCAGCGCCACTCGGGGCAGGGCAGCCCCGGCAGCGCTACTGCCTGCACCGACCTGCAGACGCTGCATACTTGCCGCGCGGACGCGCGACCGATCCGCAGGCGCCCCACGCTCACCTGGCAGGCGTGCGCGCCCACCGTAACCCTCGACTGCCGCCCCGCGCTCCGTTGAGTGATCTCCGCATCCTCCAGGAAGCGGTGAGGCTCCTGCTGGAGCCACTCCCACAGCTCGCCGAGGAAGTCGTTCACGCTCTCCTCGCCGTCGCGGATCGACTTGCGCACGATGTGCTGCGCGGCGGTGGTCCCTCCCGAGGCCAGAAGGTTCTTCGTGGTGACTGCCGCCTCGACTTTGTGCAGCGTCAGCACGCTCGGCCGCCACCAGTCGCCCACACTCACCAGCCCGTCGCGCACCTCCGGATCGCGCCACGCCCACCAGTGCTGCATCAGGTCGTCGGACACCATCCCGCGCCTGCGGTAGTAGTCCAGCAGCGTGTGCGTCACGTTGACCACGTCGCCGGGTTCCAGTCCGAACGCATCTGCCCAGCGGCCGAAGAACTCCCGGTCGGCGTCCGCGGTCAAGCCGTCGTACTCCACCCGCGCGAGGCCCAGCGTCTCCAGGCTGCCGCGGCGCTCACGCATCGACGCGAACTCCTGCAGCAGGAACCATCGCACGCGCATCTGCGCACGCTTGAGGTCATCCTGCGTGTGCCCTACCTCCAGCACCCGGTGCTCCTCCGCCCGGTCCACAAGCCGGTTCACCAGCGCGTCCAGTGACAGCGGCTCATCGGCCTCCTGAACGATCACGTATAGCAGGTGCCGCAGCTCATGCCGGCGCGAGCGCTCCTTCATCCAGCCCGCCTGGAAGGCCGCCTCCTGCCGGTTGTCGCTGAAGATCAGCAGCTTGCGCAGTGTCGGCTCGTCCATCGCGCTGAGCATCGACTCGGCCAGCGTGTTGACGTCCGCGACCTCCGCGCTGCGCGTGCCCGAGACTGTCTTCGTTGAGCCGCAGGCCCGGCAGGTCTTCTGGCTCAGGTCATCCAGCCACACCAGCACCGGCACCAGCGGCCCCACGCGCTCGCATTTCTCGTGCATGCAGCGTCCGCTATCCGCTCGATGCAGCGCTCCGCACCACCGGCAGAGGAACCACGTCTCGGCGGTCGTGTCCTCCTCCTGCGTGTGCAGGCGATCGGTGAGGTAGCAGATCGTCTCCTCCTCGCCCGGCACCTCCCGCGCGTCGCCCGCCCGGATCGGCATGACTCCGTTGTCGTCCTCAGAGGCCCAGGCGTCCTCGGCGATCACCCGCGCGTAGTGCTGCCCGCATGCCCGGCAGAGCATCAGCGGCATGCGCGCGCTCAGCGTCTCGTCACTCTCGCGCTGTTCGCCGCCGAAGTGCACCGTCGGCACGACCTCACCCGGCGCCGTCGCGTCCGGGCTTTCCGCCTCGAAGCTCAGCCACAGTCCCGGATAGCCCTGCACGAAGTAGTGCAGCTTCGGGCGCAGCAGCGGCTCATCGTCGTGCTGGCAGATCGCGCCCAGCGTCAGGTACGCCATCGCCTCGCAGGTCAGCTCATCCTCGCTTGCGACTGAGCGGTCACCGACCTGTCGCAGGCGGGCATGCAACTCCTCCAGCGTCAGCGGCCGCGTCATCTGGCGCGACAGGTTCGTCACGATCTCGTTCGGCGCCAGCAGCGCGTAGAGGCGCTCATGACTGTCGCCCGCCCCGGGAGCGGAGCGGCCGCACAGCTCCTCCGCAACATCCAGCAGGCCCTCCGGAAGCTCACCCACGTCCTCCTGCAGGTGCACGCTGCGCGAGGCATCCAGCACCCGCTGCAGCATCTCGCCCGCATCGGCCGGGCGCGGCGGCGCGTAGGGCGCGCTCGGCGGCTCAGCGAAGTCGCGGTACTGTTCGCCGACCACCTGCACCTTCGCACGTGGGATGCCGAAGAGCTTGTGCATGAAGTTCGCGGTCAGCTCCTCCGCGCTCCCGACCTCGTCATCGCCGGGGCGGACCGTCGCCGAGGTCCCTATGCAGGTCACCTCGTCGGGTGACTTGCCCGCCACGTGCCGCAGGCGGCGGATCAGGCACGCCACCTCGGAGCCCAGCGTGCCCGTGTAGGTGTGCACCTCGTCGAAGACCATGAATTTCAGCGGCGCGCCCTCGAGCAGTTCGCGCACGTCTTTGTCGCGCAGCAGCATGTACTCCAGCATCCGGTAGTTCGTCAGCAGCAGCCGCGGCTTGCGGTTGCGGATCTCGGTGCGCGAGACGCACTCCTCCCACGGGCGCGGCAGGTCCGCGTGCTCCTCGCGATACGCCCGCTTCTCCTCGTCGGTGTAGTCGCGCGACTGCGCCAGCCGCCGGAGGTTGTCGGGCGTGCTTTCGGGGGTCTCGCCGGTGTAGCGGCCGAAGGTGATCTGCGAGCCTGCCAGCATCCTGCGCAGGCGGTCGAGCTGGTCGTTGACCAGCGCGTTCATCGGGTAGACGAGCACCGCCGTCACGCCCGGCTCCGCGCCCTCGTCGCGCAGGTGCAGGCAGTGGCTGAGGATCGGCAGCAGGAAGCCCTCGGTCTTCCCCGAGCCGGTAGCGGTCGCCATCACCGTATGCGTGCCGCCGAGGATCGCGCGGGTGGCCATCTCCTGGTGCTTGTAGAGCTGCTCGAAGCGGAACAGCCCCGGCAGTGCGTGGTGCAGGCCGAGGTCCGGCTCAGCGAGGAGGTCCTTCAGCAGCGGCCCGGGCTGGAAGGGCCTGTTGAGGTGGATGTATGGCCCGCGCACCAGCTCGCGTTGTCCACCGGGCCCACGCGAGAGGTGTTCGCGCACCTGCTCCTCCAGCCGCGGATCGGCGATCGGGAAGTAGGTCAGCAGATAGCGCTGAAACTGCTCCACCACGTGCTCGCCGAACGCGATCGGGTTGAGTGACATGTCAGTTCCCCCTGTTGCCGTGGGAATCTTTGTTGTAGATTGCATCCCAATCAGGTTGTGGCCCACCCCACGCGGTCTCGCATTCCTTACAGAACCAGTTCAGATCCCTCAGGATGCAGCCTCCCAGCATAATCTTGCCCTGTTGGGCGATCTGCTCTGACTCGCGCGTTGGAAGTCCGTACAGGATTGGGACAAAGTTCTGAGAGTTACAGTGAGGACACGTCGGCACTGGCTGCCCGGCCATTGACTTCTTCTGCTTCATGATCAGGCCTCTTCGATTATCGGCCTATGCCGTCTCGCCCCCCGCTTCTCCTCCGGGCCGAGCCAGGTCTGGAGGGCGGAGGGCGTGGCGGACATGTAGGCGTCGTAGTAGCTCAGGATCAGGTCGCGGGTGCGGTAGGTGCCATGCGCCGCCAGGTCATTGCGCTCCACGATCGGGAAGGTGCTCATGATATACTCCACGTCCGCGCGCTCGATCCCGTAGAGGTGGAAGTAGATCGCGCCAAGCTGCGCCCGAAGCTGCGCGCGGCGCTCCTCATCCCACGCGAACGGCGGCCCCTCGTCCCCGAGGTCCTGCGCAAACGCCCGGATGTCCCACGCCGTATACACAAGCTCTGACACCCGCGAGCAGTCGCGCCGCGAGGTGACTACAGATCGAGTTTCTCCGCCATGACCGCCGCAATCTGCTCTGGTGTCATGGACGTTCCGTCCAGATACCGGATAGTGTCGCTCAAACCGAGTACGTGCACTGGGGCCATTCGCACCGGCAGTAGGTACTCTGAGGTGCGTTTGCCCTGCGCCTCCCGGCCTATTTCGAGCTCGAATCTGGGCCAGTCTTTTCTAGGGTAATCATCCGAGAGGAACACGACCATGTGGGTTGCTTTGTTCGCGTAGACTTCGGCCAGGTACGGCTGCAGGTCCTTCCCCCACATCTCGGCCACTGAATCATTATCGTAGAATACCCGGATGCCCAGTTTTTCCATCGCTTTGACGGTCTCAGCAACGAATTCCCGGCACTCTCCGGCAAACGATACTGCTACGTCGTAGGGATAGTCTATCTGCGCGGCCAGCAGTTGCTCCTCGACCCTTGAGAGGTCCAGGAGACGAAGATAGAACCTGAGATTCGGGTCGGTGATGTAGATCGTCTGAGAGTTGTCATCGTAACGCATGGCTTGGCTGAGGCCACGCGCCTCGATTACGTCCGCGAGGTTGTTCAGGCAGTTGTAGTAGGAGGTGTACTTCTTGGCCCTGAAGTCCTTGTCTGGGATTGAGAGGATGATCTTCTGCCTCAGTGTTTCCACCGGGATCTCGCTTCCCGGCTCCGCAGCAATGGTTGCGATGATATCGAAGTAAGTATTGTACTTCTGCTTTCCATGCTCCTTGCCTTTCGCGAAGCCCACGACTCGGTCAAAGAACATATCGTCAAAGCGGCCCGTGAGGGCATCCACCACTTCATCGATTGTGCACGGGATCCTGTGCATGAGTTGCCGCGTTCCAGTCACACCGCTCGTCACGCAGGCGGTCTCACACAGGAGTTGAGCGATCGAGGGGAAGCCAGAGGATAGCTCTACAATGCCGGTCCGTAGGTCGTCATTGAAGTCGACATTCAGTGCGGCTTCCCCGAGAGAAATCAACTCTTCCACGAAAGCGGGGTCTTGGCTCCCGATGCCGTAAGTATCGTTTCGGATGGAAAGCTCGGGATCCCCAGTTACCAGTTCGGCAACGGTCTGAGCAATCCCCACAATGACGATCTTGATTCCCCGCTCATGCCACAGCTTCAGGCGACTCGATATGTCCTGACGGGCGTCCGGACTCAGGAAGTGGAAATCGTCAACGAGTGCGTATGCGACCAATCCAAGCAATTCCTCGATCTCCGTCCAGTCGGCCGGGCAGTCAAGGGCTCGCGAGAACACGCTGCTGCCGCTTGGGCAATCTGCATAATTTCTTGCGTTCACCGCGAAGATGTCGGTGTCTGCGACTGCGAGATGCTCACCGGCCTTGGTGATCAACGTGGTCTTCCCACAACCTGTCGGTCCGTAGACTGTGACGTGCTTACCGGGCGCTTCAAGTGCGTTGCAGATGTACGGGAAGTTCGGCGGCTGGACGAATGTCACGTCCGGGATTGACGTCGCGCTGAATACCTGACCAAGTCGGTAGTCCGGCATTTCGGGCCTCCCATTCCTGCATTACGCTGTCGGACACAGCATGTCCCCCAGTTGCTGCCTAATGCATACCTCACGCGCTCGTCTCCCCACTATGCCTTCTCGCCGTCCGCTTCTCCTCCGGTCCCAACCAGACCTGCGGATTGCTGTTTGCATACGCGTCGTAGTAGCCCAGGATCAGGTCGCGGGTGCGGTAGGTGCCATGCGCCGCCAGGTCCTTGCGCTCCACGATCGGGAACGTGCTCATGATATGCTCCACGTGCGCGCGCTCGATCCCGTAGAGGTGGAAGTAGATAGCGTCAGGCTGCGCCCAGAGCAGCGCGCCGCGCTCCTCGTCGCACACAAATGCCGATCTGCGGCGCTACTTATAGTTCGCCCGGGTGAACCGCATCAGGCTGCCACCTGGGCCCCAACAGAGTCCGGTTCGTCTGCTCAAGTGAGCCGCGTTCCTGCCACGATGTACCGCATCAATGGCGTCGGCCTCGGTGGTATCACCCCGCGCCAGACTCAAGAGCGCGTCAATATCCACTCCCACAGAGACCTCAAGCCCATCCGGCGCCGTCCACACCTCCGAGACTGCGTACCTACGTCCTTCCACATCGATCTTGGTGTGGTTCACCACTTCCGACTCGGCCAGCGAATGAAGACGAGCGTCAACTTTCAGAGCCTCAGTCGGATCCCGATAGTACGCAGCCGGGTCCTGGGCCAGAAGCTTGTGGTCGAGCCAAACCGTCTCAACTCCGCCGGAGAGACCCTTCCTAAACTCGGGGCGATCTGGATCCAACTGCAGCCACCCACTACGAACCACAAGCTGCTGACCGAGGTCGCGCAGACCACACCAGCAACAGGTGACGCCATAGAGAAGCAACTGCACCTGCATATGCGAGAACAGCGGCGGCTTGCTCAAGGGGTCATAGACCCTCATGCGACTACGCCTAGTTGCGTTCGGCCCACCGATGAAGGTCGCCAAAACGTAGTTCGGTGACTGCCGATCGCGGCCTGCAATCGGGTGAGTCAGGGCCGGCAACTTGTGTACTTGGGTGAGACCTTTCTTGATCGCCGTTGTCATTGTCGCGTCCACGCAACTGCCCTTGCATTCGAATTCTATGTTGAGTGGCGCCATCACGCCTGGCAGCTTGCAGGTGCAATCCGCAGTTCTGGACCCTTGGGTGACGTCCTTAGTGGCGATATCCGTTGCACCCATATACTCGCGCATGAAAACCCAAGCCATGCCCACGCCGTGCATCTCTGAATAGCATCTCTTGACGTTCGCCGGCAACTCCGACTTGTAACGGAACTCGGTAGAGGATCGATCGAGAAGGAGAGCCCAGCTGAGGCACAGCATCCAAGCCTGGCGGGAGAAGTGAACGACATCGGGATAGAACATGGAGTGGGCAATGGCATGCATCACCGTCACCACCTTACACGCGAACACGTCCTCCCTCGGGTCGGGCTGCTGCATCGTCTGATACACCTGAGCGATGATCTCTTTGGTTGAGAATATGAAGCTTAGGAAGTCCATGCGAGTACAAGCCCCCTTCACGCCCTCGTCTCCATGTTATGCCTTCTCGCCGTCCGCTTCTCCTCCGGGCCGAGCCAGGTCTGGCGGGCGGAGGGCGCGCCGCTTGCATAGGCGTCGTGGTAGCCCAGGATCAGGTCGCGGGTGCGGCAGGTGCCATAGGCCGCGCCGTCCTTGCGCTCCACGATCGGGAACGTGCTCATGATATACTCCACGTCCGCGCGCTCGATCCCGTAGAGGTGGAAGTAGATCGCGTCAAGCTGCGCCCGAAGCTGCGCGCGGCACTCGTACGCGAACAGGTGTGCCCAGCTCCGTGAGTGATGCGCGGACCCAGACACTCAACACGGCATTACACTGCTCCAGCAGCTCCTCGTTCCGTTCGTCGGGAAACGCTTTGTGTCCATGGAACAGGTTGCACCGGATCGTGTAGATGACTTTCGCCAGAGATCCCGTGGCGTTCCGTACCGTCTGCTCATCAGGATTAGCCTTGCGGGCTGCGCGGATGGTCGGTATGTCAAGCCGTGCATACCTCAACCCATCGCTGCGATCGCTCTCGTAGTAGTTGATTACTGAGCCTCTGTGCTGCGGCAGGTGGCAGCGCGAGCGGTAGTCAAAGGGCACTCGTTCCATCAGATCGGTCACGGCCTGGCTGCCCAAAGCCTCGGCGAGAGCGCTCGGCGGGAGCGCGGCCGCCCAGCGCTTGAACGCGTCCAACTCGCAGCGTCCCTGTGGCTGCGCAAGGTGACGAGAGTAGAAGAGCGCGTTTGCGGCTGTATAGGTGTAGAAGAACCTCAGCAGCACGTCTTCTGCCATTGTCCCCTGTTGGGCCAACACGAGAGCTACTTTCGAAATGTGATTACTCGCGCTCATCAGTTGCCTCCTGGTCTGCTGGCTCTCCACTATGCATTCTCGTCGTCCGCTTCTCCTCCGGGCCGAGCCAGGTCTGGAGGGCGGAGGGGCGGTCGGTTGCGTAGGCGTCGTAGTAGCCCAGGATCAGGTCGCGGGAGCGGTAGGTGCCACAAGCCGCGCGGTCCTTGCGCTCCACGATCAGGAACGTGCTCATGATATGCTCCACGTCCGGGCGCTCGATCCCCAAGGGCAAGCTTGCTTGCCGCGGTGGACGTAGACCCATGGATGGTTTGAGAGCCATGGACCTCTCGCACGCGGGGGAGCTGTCCTCGTCACACGATCTCCCTGGGAAACAGGGTCTCCGTGATCCTCGCGAAGAACGCCCGGAACACCTCACTGAGCAAGGTATGGCGCCGAGTCGGAGCCGCCATCTCAGTGTCTGCCATCCACTCGGCGAAGCTCCCCTGCGCGTGCGTGGACTCGGAGCGCGCCTTCTCGCCGAGGAGATCGCCGACGCTGCAATCTGCGGCAGCGTAGTTGAGGATCATCTCGATGTCGCCCAACGAGCAGACTTGGAGCGGAAGAACCCCACGCTGCTCAAGAAGCTTCTGCTTGGCCATCTCGCCACGAATGTGCACCTGGGAAGGTGGGAAGCTTGGTGTAAACCCAGGAGTGACGACGACGGGCACGATCGGCTTATCAACGCTCGGGGCAGGTTTGCCAAAGTCGATGCACCCTCGCCGGAAATCGTCTATGCATCGGCTCAACTGAGCAGCCTTCCCCACTATGCTGTTCTGTAGGTCGCGGCGGGTTGCGGCCGGCTCCCCGAGGCAGACCGACTGCAGCGTTAGTGCAGTGGCCGTGACCTCAATAAAGATCAATTCCTGAGGGTGTTCGATAATCACGTCAACTGCTTCCTGCTGGCCGTCGTCATACTTTGCATCCCGGCCGAACCACACTATCTGCATGGGCCCAGTGGCTGGGATAGTGTGCTTGAGTAGGACCCTGACATAGCTCTCCACCAGTTCACCCCAGAAGCGCGTGAAGCGGTTGTCCGGACGCCCTGCGCGGTCGCGATAGGTGTTCCAGAGCAGGTGGTAGAGCCCGTCGCGGACATGCTGGACGAGCAGTCTGATGGAGGGACAGATGTACGTGCCGTCGGGCAGACGCAGCAGAGGCTTCTCCGCGAAGGGCAGGATGTTGAGCGGCGTCCCTCCGGCAAGTCGCTCCGTCTCGGCAAAGCGCTCAGCAATGCCCTCCGCATCGATCGCCGCCCTGTTCAGGCTCACTTCAAACTCCCGCTCCGTGAGCGCCGTCTTCTGCCACTGTTCCCAAGCGATCTCGATGTGGGCGGGTGGATGCTCGGGGGCCACCAGGCTGCTGTACACACCAACCAGCAGTGAGAGGTACGCCAGCGGCCCGATCCCGAGCAACTCCGTCAGTTCGGCCTCGACATCTATGTAGTTCGGAGACCCGACGATATTAGGCTCTCGCTCAGCGAAGAGCAGCCAGGCAGTGCGCGCGAACAGACCAAGACGGTCCTCGGTCGAGTTCACGAACCAGTTGCCCAACTCCCAGCTCACCCAACTGACGGACTCATCTTGATGGCCGGGCCCCCCAATGCTCTCACTGACCAAGCCGGTCAGATGAAGCAGCCACTTGGACAGCAGGTCGACGGAACATGACGTGCCTGGTGCGAAGTCCGGCTGTGGCCAGTGCTCTGACAGCAGTCGCATACCGTACAGGCCGGCAGGCGGCACCCACCACACGTGATCTTCGTCCTCCATGAGCAACTGGTTGACCACGGCGTCGAGCAGCGGCCCTCGCGGGAAGACCCCGTACGCAAGCTGTGCCTGGTCCTCTGACTGCTGGACGCCGTCATCCCAGCGGCGGTTGAGCCACGACAGAAGTCCTGCAAGTACGCGTGGATTCAGGTGGGCGATGGAGCGCACGACGAAGTCCAGATCGGGGACCTGAGCCAATACCTGCTCCGACCCAATGAGTACTCGGATGTTGGCCGGATTCCATCGTCCCCGTGGTCCCCGGACCTCCATTGCTTCGCCTTTCCTCAACGCACGCTTGCGGGATTGTGCCGTCTACGCCATGCCTCTGCCATCCGGTTCGGTCTCCATACTATGCCTTCTCGCCGTCCGCTTCTCCTCCGGGCCGAGCCAGGTCTGGACGGCGGTGGGCGTTGCGGCCGAATACGCGTCGTAGTAGCCCGGGATCAGGTCGCGGGTGCGGTAGGTGCCATGCCCCGCGCGGTCCCTGCGCTCCGCGATCGCGAACGTGCTCATGATATCCTCCACGTCCGCGCGCTCGATGCCGTAGAGGCGGAAGTATACCGCGTCAAGCTGCGCCCGAAGCTGCGCGCGGCGCTCCTCATCCCACACGAGCGGCGGCCCCTCGTCCCCGAGGTCCTGCGCAAACGACCGGATGTCCCACGCCGTCTACACAAGCTCCAGCACCCGCCCCGCAACCACATCCGCCAGCACTGGTTAGCCATTGAGCTTCTCGAACATCGCTTTCGCGATACCCTCGGGCCCGAGCTTCTGCGCATCCACGAACCCGATTGTGTTCCCGAGCCCCACCACCTTGACCTCATCAATCCTAACTGGCAGGAGATACTCCGCTGTTCGCTTTCCACGCGCTTCTCGTCCGACCTCGAGTTCGAACTTGGGCCAATCCTTCTACGGATAGTCCTGCGACAGGAACACCACCATGTAGAGGGCCTTCTCCGCATAGACTTCAGCCAGGTATGTCTGCAAGTCCTTTCCCCACATGTCAACCGTCATGTCCTCGTCATAGAACACCGTGATGCCTCGCTCCTGCATCTGGCGCACGGTCTCTTCCACGAACTGACGCACTTCCCCAGCGAAGGATACCGCGACATCGTACTCGTAGGCCTGCTTGTCTAGCTGCATCTGTTGCCGCACCCTTTCTATGTCCAGTAGGTTCAGATAGAAGCGGAGTGTCGGGTCTGTTATGTAGACAGTTCCCGAGATCTCATCATAGCGCATCGCATCAGACAGCCCCTTGGTTTGTATGACATCGTCGAGGTTGTTGAGGCAGTTGTAGTAGGAGGTCGACTTCCTCCTGCGTTCATCGGCGTCCTGGATCGGCTTCACGATGCGCTCCCGGAAGTGCTCGACGGGAATCTCACTCCTATTGTCCTTCGCGATCTCCGAGAGGATGTCCAGATATGTGTTGTGCACGGACCGGGCCTGCTGCTTACCTTTCGCGAACCCAACGACCCGGCCGAAGAACCTCGGATCAAATCGCCGGACTACTGCATCTCGAACTGCGTCGAGCGAGCATTCCACCACCTCAAGCGACGGTCTTGTTTTGCGGATTCCGGCCTCAACGCATGCCGTCTTGCACAGCATCTGGGCAATCGCAGGAACACCAGAAGAGGCCCCGATTATGTCCTCGCGAAGCGCCGGGTTGAACTCAATTCTGAGCGCCTCCTCCCCCAGACGGATTAGCAGGTCGATGAACTCGTCATCTTGCTGCCCGATGGCGTACGGATCATTGCGCAGCGTCAGTTCGGGATCTTGCGAAATGAGGTCCTCGACGGACTGCGCTATGCCCACGATAACAGCGCTGATCCCGCGTTCGTGCCATAGCTTGAGGCGCCCGCACAACCCCTCTCTGGCAGGAGCGGACAGGTAGTGGAAATCATCGATGACAACTAGATCGACAAGGGACAAAAGTCCCTCGATGGCCGACCATGACCGCTCGCATTCAAGAGCGGAGGAAAGCAGGTAACGCGCGTCTCGGCTGTCTGAGTAATCTCGGCCGTTCATGACAAACAGGTCGCTCGTAGGCACGCCAAGGTCGTGGATTGCCCGCGTCACGAGAGTTGTCTTCCCACATCCCGATGGCCCGTAGAGCGTAACATGCTTGCCATCGGTGTCTATCGAATCGACGATGAATCTGAAGTTCGAAGGCGCAACGAAAGTCACATCGGGCACTGCTGCTTCGTTGAATACTTCATGCAATCGGTAGTCCGACATCTCGCGTTCCTCCTGTGGAAGCTCATGACGGGGAAACCACAGCATGGCGGTTCTCCTCCATTCGCCTCTTCAGACACTGGTCTCCACACTATGCCGTCTCGCCGTCCGCTTCTCCTCCGGGCCGAGCCAGGTCTGGAGGGCGGAGGGGCGGGCGGTTGCATACGCGTCGTAGTAGCCCAGGATCAGGTCGCGGGTGCGGTAGGCGCCATGCGCCGCCAGGTCCTTGCGCTCCACGATCGGGAAGGTGCTCATGATATACTCCACGTCCGCGCGCTCGATCCCGTAGAGGTGGAAGTAGATCGCGTCAAGCTGCGCCCGCAACTGCGCGCGGCGCTCCTCATCCCACACGAACGGCGGCCCCTCGTCCCCGAGATCCTGCGCAAAAGCCCGGATGTCCCACGCCGTGTACACAAGCTCCAGCACCCGCCCCGCAATCACATCCGCCAGCCGCTCCCCGCAAAACTCCTCCTCATACCTTAACGACTGCCGCTACTCCTCCCCGACCCCTCTCAGGTGATCATCAACAACTAGGTGCAGCGTGAGGGAGCCGTCATCTGCGCAGAACCGGCCGCGGGCCCGGTCGAAGGTGATTGGCGATCGGTAGTAGTGCACCAGCCGGTGGTGGAACGGGCAGAGTACAACGACGTTGTCGTAGCGGTCCAGGCTGAAATGGCGAGCGTCCTGCCTGTCCTCAACAATGCTGGAATCGGCGCGGAGGGCCTCAGTCTCGGCCAGCTTCTTAATGTGGTGGATCTCCACATAGTACCGACCATCGCCCATGTCGATCCTTGGAGCATCGGCCGTGCAGAGCTGACAGCGGTCACTGTAGTGTCGCTTCATCAGATCTGCGAGCTTGCGGCTTCGGCGTCTTCGCTGAGTGGTCGTCTCTTGCGTCTCCTCTGGTTCGTTGAGTTCGCGCGCCTGTGCAAGAAGATCTTCTTCTTGCTCCGCGTCCGGCGCCTCGACTGGCGGCTCGTCAGGATCGCCGACCACGATAGGCAGATCACGCACGTCGACAGGATCACGGGACAGGTCAATGAAGTTCGCACACTGGTCGTTCCCGTGGGTCTGCACAAGAGGATCTCGCAGTGCTCCGGGCAACCGTCTTATGTTCTGCACATGAACCACACGCGCATGCACTCGGTCGGCCTCGTCTCGCAGCAGTAGTATCGCATGGTGGGGGTCGCTGCCGCCAGGCAGCGTGGTGACCACCTTGGCCCACAGAGGATACGCCCCCTCGGAGTTCGCGGACTGCGCGGGCATCGCGCACTCGCCGCTCCGGTAGGTGTACTGGGTTATCTTGATAGGCCATTCTGGAATGCCAGCCGCTGGATATGGCGCCAACTGAAATCGCCACTCACGGTGCTGCTCCTCACAGATCCCGTCAAGGAAACTCTCGATCTCTTCCCTGCGGTTGCAGAAGCGTATGTCATGCGTCCCAGTGTTAGCTGGAAGGTCGCCAGTCGCGACGCATGTATCGAGTTCGCCCAGCCAGAAGAACAGCGCTGCTTTCACTCTCACGGCCAATCCCACCCTCTTCCGTCGAGTTCGTCCGCAACGGTTGCCATCTCGGAATCGGTGATGCCGACCCACGCGGCCACAACGCCATCCAACTTGCTCCAAAGCCCTTCGCGGTCCGCCGCGTCTCGCTCAGTCAGCGCGCGTCCAATCCGCGCTAGGTCACCCCCCTTCGTGATCAGCTGCGGCGCGATCGGTATAGCCTGGATCTGGTACTTCTGGATGTGCGGGAAGACGTCTTCTTCGGAGGCAAACACCCGGGAGAACCACCATCGCACAGGGGAGCTGTTCAGCCACGCTGCGACGGCGTAGCAGTCAACGTCTCCGTCGCTCTCGATCCCGTAGATGTTATAGACTGTGTTGAAGTTGGCGATACCCTCAGTGTCGACTGCAGCCACCGGCACAGGTGCGACGAATCTGAGCAGCACTTTTGGGGTCCTCGTGAAGAGCTCCGGCGACTTGTACTTGCGGGCAGGTTCAAGTCCAAGATGGATGAACAACCCCTGCGGTACAATTGAGAACGTCCTCACCCCCTCGCCAGAGACCACAGGGACAGTGCCCGTGCCTGCTGTCTGGAGGACCGAGCTGTCATTCGTACCACACTCCATGCCTCTATGTACCTCAAGAACATCCCCGATGCGGCAGGCGAGATCAGTCAGCTTGGCGAGGATCGGTATCTGTCGCGGCCATAGGCGCACCGGGAATGGCACGTCGGGCAGGGCCGCAGCTATCGAGCGGTCGACTTGCCTCACTTCGGACAGATCCCCATTGCGGAAGACTCCGACAGTGATCTCGTTCGATGGCCCCGGAGCGTGAATGATGATTCCGGCCTCAACGGTTGCGGCTCTGAAAGGCATACCACAGTCAATGAAATGCGAAGGTCCCTCCGCATCGTAGAGCAACTCCCTCACCGGGAGCATGTCCAGGTTGCTTGCCACTCGACTCGGGACAATCACGCCGATGCCTCTGCCGCCGCGGCCGAGCCTGAGCGCACGCTCCAGGAAGACGCCATAGAGATCCCAGTTCCGCTCGGTCACGGTGTAGAGCTGACTGATGACTCGAGTCTGATCCGGATCCATGTCACCCGATCGCACACTCACGTACGGCGGATTGCCGATCACCGCATCGAAACCGTTGCGCTGCTCGAACACGTCAGGGAACTCAAGCTCCCAATGGAAGAAGTTCAAGTCATATCGCAGGCCGTCAACCACTTGCTGCCAGTACTCAATGCGTTCGGGAGTGGTGGACGCTAGTACTGGTGTCTCTGCGCCGGGCGCGAGACTCTGCACGAGTTCTCGCCACGCCCAGACGAGGGGTAGATCGGATGGCGCCGATGCTCCGTGCACCAGTGGCCAGAACCAGACCGCGCACCACGCATCATACATTCGCTTAACTGTTTGCCAGCGTGGATTGTCTTCCAGGCGGCGGTACATCTGTTCCTTCCTTGCCTGCTCTTCCACATCAACTCTCTCGATGTCCTGTATCGCATTCGAGATCTCTCTCTGTACGTCTGGCACTCGCGCGCTTAGAAGGAGAACCCGCTGGCCAGCCTTCTCCTGCTCCACCAGCTTCATCTGCTCGCGGACCTGCTTGCGGACTTCCTTGAGCGTCTCGCTGAGCGCCGAGCCGCTCTCGGCCTTGCGATCCCACGCGGCGGCGGGGTAGCGGTCGATGTCCTCGGCCCACGCGCCGATGATCGAGTTACCGCACTTGAGCTTGTGGTCGAGGAAGGTGAACGGGCGGTCCTCCGAGAGCGTGGCGAGCCACAGCGACATCTTCGCAAGCTCGACCGCCAGGTGGTTCACGTCCACGCCGTAGAGGCAGTTATCGGCCACGTAGCGCATGGCCCAGGTGACGGCCTCGTCGTGGTCCTCGGGCAGCGCGCGGGCCTGCGCGCCGGCCTCGGCGGCGGGCTCTCCGAGCGGCAGCGTGACCTGCCCGCCGACGCGCTCGACGCAGGCGTCCCAGCTCTCCACAAGGCGTTCGGCGAGGTAGCGGCAGGCCTGCACGAGGAACGCGCCCGATCCCATGGCCGGATCGCAGACGTTCAGCGCGAGGATCTCCGCGGGCGGCTTGATGCGGCGCCCCTCGCCCTCGCCATCGTAGACGAGCGGCTCGAGGGTGCGCTCGCAGATGAAGCGGGTGATCCACTTCGGGGTGTAGTACTGCCCGCCGGCCTTGCGCGCGCCGGACTGCTGGACCATGTACAGATCGCCCGGCAGCACGGTGGCG
>DHPY01000003.1 GCA_002411015.1 Armatimonadetes bacterium UBA5352
TATTTTATGGACGCTGCACTAGCGAATGAGGAGGCGGTGAGGACGGATGATCAGGATCAGGCGGGCATATGAGCCGGCGGCTCGTGGCGATGGACGGCGGGTGCTGGTGGATCGCATCTGGCCGCGCGGCGTCTCGAAGGAAGAGGCGCAGGTTGATGAGTGGCTGAAGGAGATTGCCCCATCGAACGAGCTGCGGAAGTGGTTCGGGCATGATCCCGAACGCTGGGAGGAGTTCCGCAAACGCTACTTCAGGGAGCTCGACGCGCGGCCGGAGCTTGTGCAGCAGTTGCGCGAGTGGGCGGACGGGCATACGGTGACGCTGGTCTACGGCGCGCGCGATACCGAGCACAACAACGCGGTGGCGCTCAAGGAGTACCTCGAGGCGTAGGGACATACGAAGCGGCCGCCACGGTGTGCGTGGCGGCCGCTCATCTGCGCAGTGCGGGGAACGCTGCTACGGCGTGATGTCCACGACGATCGCCAGGTCGAGGGTCTGCTCATCGGCGAGCGTGATCGCGAGGAGCTGCTGGATCGTGCTGTTCACAACGAGGTCCAGCGGGTCGCCGATCGGCTGCCAGGTGAGCGGATCTGCGTAGCGCACCCGCAGGTTGTAGGGGCCGGCGATGACGGCGGGCAGCTCGAAGCTCCCGTCCACCGGGTCAACCTCAGCCACGCCGACCGTGCCGAACGGGGTCTCGATGAACACGCCGAGCACCCGGCCATCCGGGGCGACGATCGGCGCGCCGGCCTCATCGAGGACGGTGCCACGGATCGTCCCGAGGTCGAGGTCCGCGCCGCGCACGACGTTTGCGAAGACGGTCGGGCGCATGATCCACTGGCCGCTCTGTCCGGCCTGATGCACGGAAGCGGCGGCGTTGAAGTCGAGCAGGATCGTGATGATCTGGCCGTCAACCACCTCGAATGCGCCGGTCACCAGCTTGACGCCGGACTGGGCCCCGCTCGGGATGGTGAGGTCGTGCCGCTCGCCCTCTGAGTCAATGATGTAGTTCGCCCCCGGAGTGTTGTCCAGGATCATCCGAATTTGCGTGTACTGCACCGCGGGGAGCTCGCGCTGGCCGAGGAGCAGCGGGTTGGCCCCGAGCGCGATCAGCTCAACATCGTCCGGGATATCCCGATCGTTCAGCAGCACCTGCGCGCCGGCCTGGCCCACTACTTCGATCCGGGTGATTTTGACGTGGACCTCATCAACATTCGACATCGGGGCATCCGTCAGGACGACGCGCGCGGTGCCGGTTCCGCTGACATCGTCATCTCCGCCTCCGCAGCCTCCCAACACCAATCCGACTGAGACTACCGCCAGCGCCAGCAGGACTACGGCTGGGCTTCTTAGATTTGACACACGCAACACCTCCGAGTTTGGATGGGCTTCACTGAACCGTTCCCCTCAGCCGCCTCCGACTACCTCGGGTGATATACCCATTTCGCAAGTTGGGTAACCCTGATGTTGCCTCTGGTGACTCGGCAGAGGTGCGGAAGCGGCCGCCCATCCTGCGGCGGCCGCCTCTGGGAGTTCTCGCAGTCAACACCTGTCAGCGGAACAGCCTGCTCACCGACTCGCCCGTGTGGATGGCGTAGATTGCCTTGCCGAAGAGCTCGGCGACGGAGACCTGGTGCACGTTCGCTGCCTCCGCACCCGCCGGCAGCGGGAGCGAGTCGGTCACGACGGTACCCTGGAATGGGGGCTGTGCGAGGCGTTCGAGCGCCGGCCCGACCAGCAGCCCATGCGCTGCGCCTGCGTAGACCTCCGCGACCCCGCACTCCTCGGCGAGGTAGCGCGCGAGCTTGAGCATTGAGCCGCCGGTGGCGATCTCGTCGTCGAAGATCAGCACCTTCTTGCCGATGACATCGCCCACGACGCTCTGAATCTCCACCTCGGTGTCGGAGATCCTGCGCTTGTCGCCGATCGCCATCGGCAGCCCGAGGCGCGTGGCGTAGGCTCCGGCGCGGCGGGCGCTGCCTGCGTCCGGCGCCACCACCACGAAGTCTGACAGGTCCCAGCCGCTGAAGTAGTCGCAGATGAGGGGGACCGCCGAGAGGTGATCGGCGGGGGTCTGGAAGAAGCCCTGTATCTGCTCGGAGTGCAGAGTCATCGTCAGCACCCGATCGGCGCCCGCGGTATTCAGCAGGTCGGCCACCAGCCTGGCGGTGATTGAGATGCGCGGCATGTCCTTCTTATCGGAGCGCACGTAGAAGTAGTAGGGGATGACCGCGGTGATGCGCCGCGCGGAGGCGTGCTTGAGCGCGTCACACATCATGCACAATTCTATCAGGTGCTCATTGACCGGTGGCGCGGCGGTCTGGAGGACGAAGACATCCTTCTCGCGAACATTCTCCTCGATCTGCACGAAGAGGTTGTCGTTGGCGAAGCGGTCTTTGCGGGTGCGTCCCAGCGGGATGTCCAGCCAGTCACAGATATGCTGAGCCAGAGCCGGGTGGGAGCTTCCGCTGAACAGCTGCAGTTCGTCATTGAGACAGCCCATGACAACCCTCCAACATCGAGACAGAACGTGTCCTTCCGTCTGCATTTTCCGTGGGGGGCGCCGAATCCCTTCCCGACATCCCGCTTCGCAGCACCACTGACAGGGGGCAGCGATGAGCATCATCTTGCTGGCCGATGACTTCCCGCCGGAGCTTGGCGGCATACAGACCTACTCCTGCGAGCTTGCCCGCGCGCTCGCCGAGATGGGGGAGGAGGTCGCGGTGGTCGCGGGCCGCCAGGATGGCGGCGAGGCATTCGACGGGTCGCTCCCGTTCCCGGTCATCCGCGTTCCCACGAAAGGCAGCTACCCGGTCGCCGCGATGAACCTCTCAACCGGCGCGCAGCAGGCCCTCCAGCAGCTTGAGACCCCTCCGCGCTGCGTCGTGGCCACGAAGTGGGCGCCTGAGGGCCCGGCCGCGATCCTCGCGTACGGCCAGCTCCGTTGCCCCATCGTCCTGATCGGCCACGGCGGGGAGTTCAGCCACACCGGTGGCAGCCTCATGAAGTGGCTCGTGCAGCGACTGGTCCTCCGCCGTGCGGCGCTCTGCCTGGCGAACAGCGGCTACACCGCCGGGCTGTTCGCGGCGGCTCGCGTTCCGCGCGAGCGCATCCGCATCATCTACGGCGGCGTGCGTCCGGAGGCATATGACCTCCCCGAGGCTCGCGTCCGGGAGGTGCGCGAGGAGCTTGGCCTCGGCGACGCGCCGCTGCTCCTCACCGCCTCGCGCCTCGTCGAGCGCAAGGGCCACGAGGTGGTGATGCGCGCGCTCCCGGCGGTGCTGGAGGCTCAGCCGGAGACCGTCTGGCTGATCGCGGGCGAGGGCCCGCTGGCCGAGAGCTTGCAGGCGCTGGCGGCAGAAACCGGAGTAGCCGGTGCAGTGCGATTTCTCGGCCGCGTGGATGGCGAGCGCCTCGCCGAGTTGCACGCCGCCGCTGACCTGTTCGTGATGCCCAGCCGGCCGGTCCGCGGGATGCTCGCGGAGGGCCTCGGGCTCGCCTACCTCGAAGCCGCGGCTGCCGGCACTCCGAGCGTCGCCACCACATTCGGCGGCATCCCCGATGCCGTGCTCGACGGCGAGACCGGGCTGCTCGTGCCGCCGGATGACGCTGACGCGCTCTCACAGGCGATCACCGGCCTGCTCGGCGCCCCGGCGCGCCTGCGAGCGCTGGGTGAGGCTGCGCGCGAGCGGGTCCTCGGCGAGTTCACCTGGCGTCGTGTCGCCGAGCGGTTCCTCCGCGCCATCTCCACGCTGCCTGGCGGAGGCGCCGCTTGATGACGCCGCGCACGGTCGCCTATGTGGATCACGCGGCGGAGGTCGGGGGCGCTGAGAAGAGCCTCTGCGAGCTCGTCGCCGCGCTCGATCATGAGCGCGTTCGGCCAGTGATCCTGCACCTGCCGGAGGCGCAGTGGCTGAAGTACGCGCGAGCCGGCCGGGCGGAGTTGCGCCCGGCAGTGCCGCCAAGCGATCTCTACGCCGCCCGGCGCAGTGAGCTTGGCGGGGGCCCGATCGCAGGGCTGCAGCGAGTGCTCGACGCGGTGCCGCCACTGGGGGCGCTCTGGCGGGAGTTCGGGCAGCTTGAACCGGACATCGTGCATACCAACTCCACGAAGATGCACCTGATGGCGGGCGCCGCCGCACGCCTGCGGAAGCTGCCGGTCATCTGGCACATGCGCGACCTGATGACCGACGAGGACGCACTTTCGTGGCTGCGGCGCGCCGTTCAGCGGGTACGGCCAGAGGTCATCGCGATCTCCGAGGCGGTCGCCGGGCAGTTCGATGGCATGCCCTGCACGGTGCACCTGGTGCCCAACGGCATTCCGATCGACCGCTTCACTCCGGGCGATCCGCCCGCGGGGCTGCGCGAGGGGCTTGGGCTGCCTGAGGGTGTGCCGGTCGCCTGCGTCGTGGGCCGGCTGACGCCCTGGAAGGGCCACCAGACGCTCCTGCGCGCATGGTCGGAGGTGCTCTCGCGAGTGCCCGACGCCCATCTGCTGATCGTGGGCGAGGTGGCCTTCTGGGAGGATGGGTATGCCGCGGAGTTGCGCGCGCTTGCCGACAGTCTCGGCATCTCCAAACGCGTGGCATGGTCAGGCTTTCGCGAGGACGTGCCGGAGGTGCTGCGGGCGGTGGACCTGCTTGTTCTGCCCTCGATCCATGAGCCCTTCGGCCGCGTGGTGATCGAGGGGATGGCGGCCGGGCTGCCGGTGGTGGCGACGGCCTCCGGCGGCGTGCCGGAGATCGTGCGCGAGGGCGAGACCGGGCTTCTGGCGCCGCCGGAGCAGCCGGGGCCGCTGGGGGAGGCGATCGCACGGGTGCTGGCCGATCCGGCGCGTGCCCGTGCCATGGGCGAGGCGGGCCGCCGCCGCGCGGTTGAGTGCTTTGATGTCCGCCGGGTGGCGCGGCAGGTCGAGGCCGTCTACGACGTGCTGCTCGGCACCTGAGGTCCCCCCGTTGGCTCATCTTCGAGGATTCTGACGAGGACTCCCTCCAGCCCCGCCGAATGTACTGACGGGGCGTCACGGTATCCCCTGCAGCTGAATACCGAGGGCGCCGCGCCGCACACGCGCCCGGAGGAGGCACAAGACTATGCCTGAGTTCGCGAATCCGTTCAGTGGGACGGCCCCGGACCGGAAGATGACCTTCAACGAGTTGACCCGCGCGATCCGCCTGAACCTCGCCGCTGAGCAGGAGGCCATCCATCTCTACCAGGCCCACGCAGACGCCACCGACAACGAGCTGGCGAAGGCAGTCCTGCTCGACATCGCCGATGAGGAGCGCGAGCACGTCGGGGAGTTCCAGCGGCTGCTCGACATCCTGCTTGAGGACGAGCAGCGGCTGCTGGCCGATGGCGCCGCCGAGGTGGACGAGATCGCCGCAGAGCTCGTTTCCGGCGGCGAGGGCGAGGAGGGTGGAGAGGGCGATTCGAGCGGCCCCTCCGCGACGGTGGGTGATCTGACGAAGCAGTAGCCGAGGTCGGGAAGATGATGCTGTGGCGCGCCAGGAATGATGAGGTGGCTGATGAGGATGGACATACTGGCACGTGACGGTGCGCCGCTGAGCGCTGAGCAGTGGGCGCACCTTGACGAGATGGTGGCTTCCACCGCGACGCGCTACGTTACCGCGCGGAGGATGCTCCCGATCGTGGGGCCGCTCGGCGTGGGCATGCCGGTCGTCGCCTCGGCGGGGCTGGAGCGCTGCGATGGCGAGCCGATCCGCCTCGGGGACACCCGGCTGATCCCGCTGCGCGAAGTGTCGAGCGACTTCGCGCTGGATGTGCGCGATTTCGCGCAGGCCGAGCGTTTGGGGGCGCCGGTGAGCTTCGCGCCCGCGATGGCCGCCGCGCAGGAGCTCGCGCGGCAGGAGGATGACCTGCTCTACAACGGCCTCGAGGCCGCGGGGGAGCATGGGCTGCTCAACACCGACGGCGTCGCCATCGAGCAGGCGGACGACTGGAGCGCCGAGGGCTCGCTGGTGCGCGACTTCGCCCGCGCGGTGGATGCGCTGGGCAACGCCGGCTTCCCCGGCCCATACGCGATCGCGATCTCGCCGGGCACGATGGCCCTGGCGCACCGGTTACTCAACGGGCCGCGGCTGGAGATCGAGATGCTGCGCGAGCTGGCGCAGGCGGGCGTGTTCAGCTCCAGCGCGCTTGGCCGGCAGATGCTCGTGATGGAGGTGGGTCGCGCGAACGCGGACCTCGCGCTCGGGATGGACGTCTCGACCGCCTACTACGATCAGGACGGGATGGCGCACATCTTCCGGATCATGGAGACGCTGGCGCTGCGGGTCAAGCGCCCGGACTCGATCGTGGTGCTTAAGTAGCGCCTGCCGAGGGATGCATCCGATGGGCCGGCCTCGCCATGCTCCTTCGTCGCATGGCTCGTGCGGCCCCTCCTGGGCGTTGGCGCGCTTCTCGACCCGCGCGAGGAGGGGCCGCACGAGCGGTGAGCGCCCCGGCGATCACCGTGAGGTCGGCCCATGTGGCTCATCCACCGAGCGCCTCTGCTCGGGCGTCTCTGAACTCCTGCGATCTCACGAACGCCTCCGCGGCCTCGCGCGCGCGGACCTCGTGCTGCGCGTCCCGGATCTTCCGCAGGCCGTGGCGGCGCCACTCCCGGGCGAAGAGTCCGCACCAGCGGATCACCCCCGTGCGGCGGAAATCCAGCACGTGCCACAACTCGTGCGCGATCGTGCGTGCGTTCTCCTCGCGCCACTCCGCATCGCCGGCGTAGATGGTCTCGCAGGCTGCGGGGAAGAGGACGTTGCGGGTCCACGCGAATGCCCTGGCGCGGGGCCCCCAGATGAGCGCGACGCGTTGGGCTGGAGATCGCTCGGCGATCTGCAGGAAGCGCACGCGGCTGAAGTCCTCATCGAAGAACCGCCCGATCTCCGCCACGAGGCGCGGGTCAACCCCGCGCGTGACGTCGCGGAAGCCGATCAGGCTGTGCGAGCGCGGGCTCATGGCAACCTCCAGACTCCGTACAGCGCAACGCCCCCGATCAGTGCGAGATACGTCATGCTCTCGCCACGCCGGGGGCGTCGGTGAATCGTTTCTGCCCTCTATCTCCGGCGCAGGAACGCCGGGATGTCAATGTCATCCTCGTCGTAAGTGGGAAGCTCCTCTTCCTCGAACGCCTCGGCGGCGGGAGTCTTCTCCTCGCGGGCAGCCGGACGCTCACGCTCACGTTCGCGTTCGCGTTCGCGGGCAGGCTCAGCGGGTCGCTCGGCGGCAGCGCGCGGGGACGGACGGGTCTCCTCGCGCGCGGGTCGCGGCTCCTCAGCAGCGGGCCGTGTCTCATGGCGCGGCGACAGATCGCGAACCGCGTAGTCGGGCTGGAAGCCGGTGGCGAGCACCGTCACGCGGATCATGCCCTCGATCTTGTCATCGATGACTGCGCCGAGGGTGAGGTCCGCGCCCTCCTCGCCGCGCGCGGCCTCCTGGACGATCTTCGAGGCCTCGTGGACCTCGGTCAGCGTCATATCGGGGCCGCCGGTGATGTTCAGCAACACGGCGCGGGCGCCCTGAATGCCGGTCTCAAGCAGTGGGCTGGAGATCGCCTGGTGGGCGGCGTCGGCCGCGCGGCCCTCGCCGCTGGACTCGCCGATGCCCATCATTGCCGTGCCCGCGTCCTTCATGACCGCGCGCACGTCGTTGAAGTCCAGGTTGACCAGCCCCGGGACCACGATGACCTCGGAGATGCCCTGCACGCCCTGCTGGAGGATCTGGTCCGCAAGCGCGAATGCCTGCTGGAGGGTGAGGTCCTCCTCGGTGAGGGTGAGCAGGCGGTCGTTGGGGATGACGATGAGCGTGTCCACGGAGTTCTTGAGCCGCTCGATCCCCTCCTCGGCGAGTTCCATGCGCTTCTTGCCCTCAACCGAGAACGGCCGGGTGACGACCGCGACGGTGAGCGCTCCAAGCTCGCGGGAGATCTCGGCGATGACGGGGCTTGCACCGGTTCCGGTGCCTCCGCCCATGCCGGCGGTGAGGAAGATCATGTCGGCGCCATCGAGCGCCATGAGGATCTCCTGCCGGCTCTCCTCCGCAGCCTGCCGGCCGAGCTCGGGGTCGCCGCCTGTGCCGAGCCCGCGGGTGAGCTCGTCGCCGATCTGGAGCTTCTTGTCCGCGGCTGAGAGGTCCAGCACCTGTCGGTCAGTGTTGACGGTCAGGTACTCCACGCCCATCAGGCCGGCTTCGATCATCCGATCGACTGCATTGGAGCCGCCGCCACCAACACCGACGACTCTGATCTTCGCGTATTCCTCGACGCCCGGCCTCAGCATGCTGGACGCCCCCTTCTTGGGGAACTGCTGCTCTCGATCCATCTACGCCTCCGAAACTCGTGCGATTATAGCCCCCTGCTGAAACAGGTGTCAAGCCGTACGGCAGCGACGAAAGTCACGACAGCAACAGAAGCAACGACAGCGACGACGACGGCAGTCTGTCAGCCCTCTGCCGCTACGACGACGCGGGCGGGGCGGATGCAGCGGTCGTGCAGGCAGTAGCCCGGGGTGTCCACCGCAACCACCGTGCCCTCAGGCACATTGGCGCCCTCTACCCGTGCGACCGCCTCATGCACGTTCGGGTCGAACGCCTCGCCCTCAGAGCCTACCACTGTGACACCAAGGCTGGCGAGCACGCGGAAGAATTCATCCACCGTCATCTGAACGCCCCTGGCGAACGTCTCAGTCCCCGCCGCCTCCTGATGCTCCAGCACTCGCTTGAGATTGTCCATGACGGGCAGAATCGCCGCGAGCACGCTCTGGCCGGCGTAGCGCTGCCGATCCTGATTCTCGCGCGCCATCCGCTTGCGGAAGTTCTGCATCTCCGCAACCGCGCGCAGATGCCGGTCGCGCTCCTGCGCTACCTCCGCCTGCAGCCGCTCGATCTCCGCCCGCAACTCCTCAACTGACTGGTCAATGGCCGGAGCGGCCGGTGACTGCTCCAGTTCGCCTGTTTCGTTCTCCACCGACTGCGAGGCCACCTCCGGATCATCCTGATCGGTCGCTATTCTGATCTTTCTCGGTCCGTCCTGCATAGCACGCATGTCCTCCCACCACAACGCCCGGCGGTGTGGCGCAATGCCACCCGCGAGCGGATAGTTGTACCGCACACCTGCTGATCACTTATCCATGCTCCGGGCGAGTGCCTGCCCGAGGTTCCGCGCGAGCGTGGTCACCATCTCCAGCGCCAGCACGTAATCCATCCGCATCGGGCCAACAACGCCCACCGCGCCGGTTTTGCGCTCGTCCACAGAGTAGGACGCCGCCACAACCGAGCAGTCGCGCAGCTCCTCAACGCCGTGCTCATGGCCGATGCTGGCCGCAGCCGGGCTCGCTTCACCGCGGCCGCGGCCGGTTGCGGTCGCCAGCGCGCGGCGCAGCAGCGGAGACTGGGTCAGCCCGCTCATGACGCGGCGCAGGCGATCGATCTCCTCGAACTCCGGCTGATCGAGCATGAACGCGGCGCCCTCCACGTAGACCTGCCCGCTGCCGGCCTCCTCCAGCGCCTCACGGACCCCGGAGAGAAGCTCTCGTCCCGCCTTGTCGTCGGGTGTCAGTTCGATGGATCCGGCCGGCGACTGGCCGAGCAGCTGTTCGCGCAGCTGTGCCTCGATCTCCTTCACCCGGTCGGCCCGGATCGGCGCCTGCGCCTCGATCAGCGCCTCTTCATTGCTCCCGAGGTCGTCCAGCCACGAGAGCAGCACGTTGTTGGCGCTGATCGGCGTGAGTGAGAGGTCTATCAGCCGCGGCCCGCGCCTTCGTGGCGCCACCACGATGGCCGGATAGCGGGTGATGCGCGAGAGAATCCCGGAACCCAGGCGCAGAGCAGCCTCCGGCCGCCCTGCCACCCGTCGCAGCTCCCCCTGCACCCAGGCCACGTCGCGGCTGAGCCGATCGCCGGCGGTGTGAAGCGAGTTGACGTAGAGCCTGTAGGCAGGCGGAAGGGGCAGCCGCCCGGCGGAGGTGTGCGGCTGCTCGAGATAGCCCCACCGCTCCAGCCGTACCATCTCATTGCGGATGGTCGCCGAACTGCACTTGAGCTCGCGCCTGGTGACAAGCGTCTCCGAGCCAACCGGCAGGGCGGTGCGGATATGTTCACTCACGACCGCGCTCGCGATCGTCTGCTGTCTGTCCGTCAGATCCCCCACCACGGGCCACCTCCCCATGAGGATGTGCACCGAGGGCCTCGACCGCGTTACCCTTCCCCAGCACTAGAGTACCAGCAGGCACAGGTGCTGTCAAGTTTGCATCACTATTCGCCCCGAGACCCCGGCTGCCGAACAGCTACTCTCATGGTATGCAGGATTCGCCGGGTCCTCGGGCCAAATGACGCGCTGCCCGACGAGTTCGTTCATCTACCGGATGCTCAGCGCGAGAGAGGGCGGCAATGTACGATCTGAGGCCCGAGGCCGTCTACGTTCTTGAAGGCGTCATGGATGATCCTCGCTGCGCCGCGCGTGTTGAGCGGATGCTCGGCGCGATCGGTCTGCGCGTGTCCGATGCCCGCACCGTCAGTGTTGACGATGTGCCTGAGATGGTTCGCGAGCGCGGCTGGACGAAGGCACGGGTGCGCCAGGGCGAGCATGCGGAGCGCACTGAGCTTGACCTCGTGTTCACGCGCTGGCTCCCCGATGCGCCGGATATCGCGCCCTTGCAGGAGAGGTGCCCGGAGGGGACGCCCGGCTCACTCCTGCGGACGATGCTCGGGCACGGCGGACCGCAGGGACACAATGAGCGGATGGATTCCGCCCGCATCTGCCGCTCGCGCTGGCAGTTCGACACGATCTACGGCTGCCCCCACGGCTGCGCCTACTGCAGCGGGGGCAAGGTCGCGACGATCTTCTCCAATGTGGAGGAGTACATCGAGCGCGTCGTCATACCCACCGCCGAAGCGAACCCGTGGCAGAAGGTCTTCATGTTCAACTCCTGCCTCACCGACGTCCTCGCCTTCGAGCCCGAGTACGGACTGACGCGGCTGCTTTCGGAGTACTTCGCGCGGACGCCCGATCAGTGCCACCTCGTGCACACGAAAAGCGCCAACGTCCAGTCTCTGCTGGACAAGCCGCTCGATCGTACCATCTGCCTGTGGAGCACGACCAGCGCTACGGTCAGCCGCGAGATCGAACCGGGGGCGGCGACTACTGAGGAGAGGATCGCGGCTGCCGCAGCGTGCCTCGCAGCAGGCTATCCGGTGCGCGTCAAGTTCAAGCCGATCGTTCCGGTGCGCGGCTGGCAGGACGAAGCGCGGGAGATGATCTCTGCGGTGATGACGCAGGCTCGCCCGGAGACCATCGGCCTGTGCTTCGTCGCGTGGATGCTCGCGTGGGAGTTGGAGCGGATTATCGCGCCGGAGATGCTCGATCCACGCTTCCTGCAGGGCATGCGCGAGGCTGCCGAGGAGATGCGCGGCTTCCGGCCGGGGCCGTTCCCGCATGACCTGCGCGCGGAGGTCTACGACTTCTACCTGCAGGAGATCCGCCGCTACGACCGCGAGGTCCCGGTCTTCCTGTGCACCGAATCGCGAGCGATGTGGAGCGAGTTCGCTCCTCGCCTCGGATTCGGGCCGCGCGACTACCCCTGCGGCTGCGGGCCGCAGTGCCCGCCCGGGACGCGCCTTGTGCCGCAACCACTGGTACCTGAGGGCTGCGACAACCTCTTCGCTGCGGAGGTCTGAGATGCTGAATGCACCCGCAACTCGACTGATCATTCTGGGAATCCTGCTGATCGCGCAGATCGCCACCGCGCAGGAGGAGCCTGCCAACGCGGCGCTCGGGGCGGAGTACCAGCTTCTCTCACGCCGCAGCTACGGCACCTCCGCCGAGGGCGATCTGTCCATCCTCACCGATGGCACCTGGGCCGGCGGCTTCTGGACGCGCGCGAACACCCTCGCCTGGCGCGCCTCCGCCGGCACGACCACCGAGGTGCTGGTGGATCTCGGGAGCGTCCTGGCGATCAGCAGCGTCTCAGTCGCCTCCGTGCATGGCTTCGCGGCTCACCCGCCGCGCGTGATAGTGCGGGTGGGGGAGAGCATGGACCGCCTGCACGAGGTCACCTCCTGGGACGCGGGCGAGGGGCTGGAGGTCGCTCCCGCCGACTTCACCACGCTCCTCTCGCGCAGCCCGGAGTTCCGCGCGGCGGGCCGCTACGTTCTCTTCACGATGGACCAGCCGCTCACGAAGGCTGGTGGCGCCCCGCGCTCCGGCCTGATCTGCGTCACCGAGCTGATGGTGCATCCCGGCGACTTCGACCCGGCGACGGTCACTATGACCGGCGACGCAATCGAACTCCGGGAGTACATCGAGGCGCAGGACGCCTATGGCGCAATCCCGCCCATCAGCAGCGAGGTGGAGACGCCGCATCTCGACTGGGCGCGGGAGCCTGCGGGCGGGCGCCCCAATGTGCTCACGGTGGTGCCCTATCTCCTTGGCCGCGACCCGATCGAGCTTGAGCAGCGGGTCGGCATGGACCAGCGCATCTTTGAACTGCTCCGCCAGACGCCGCAGATGAGCTACTTCCGCACGCAGGACCTCCTCGCGGAGCTGGAGCAGTGGCCGGATGTGCTGCTGCTCCCCGCGCTCGACTGGAGCATCCTCCGGCCGGAGGCGCAGACGGCCATCCTCGACGCAGTGCGCGGCGGGATGGGCCTGCTCTGGGTGCATCCGTTCGGCGAGACCGAGGAGCTTCGCGCGATGCTCGATGCGCTTCCGGAGCAGACTTTCCCGGTGCTCGACTCGCCGCTCGCGGAGATGCCCTTCCCGCTGCTGGAGGACCTGCGCGACGGGGCGTTCGGTGAGGTCCGCGCGGGGACGATCGGCGAGGGCCGCGTGGTCATCTGGCGCTATGAGAACGCCGATGGCGACCGGTTCGGGCAGACCAACAGCGCGCTCTGGCCGCAGATGCCCGGGCGCAACACGCCCGAGGACTTCCCGGTTTGGGAGCTTCACGCGGCGCATCTCGCGAAGATGCTCCGCTGGGCCTCCGGCGGCGATCAGCCCGCGAGCCTCGGCGCGATCGAGGTCGCGCGCGCCAGTCGCGATGGCATCGCGCTCACCGCGCCAGTCATCGGCCAGGCTCCCGCAGGCGGGACGCTGCGGGCGATCCTCCTCAACGAGCATGGCCGCGAGGTGGCGGCGGTGGAGGCGCCCGGCCCGGAGTTGACATTTGACCTCCCGCTGCAGGCCGGGCCGCACTGCGCGATCGTATGGCTGGAGGACGCGCAGGGGCGGCAGGTAGACTGGCGCGCGGCGCTGGTTGATGTCGAGGGGCCGCGGATCGCGGAGGTGGCCCTCGACAGCGACCGCTACGAGCGTGGCGATGCGGTCAACGCGACGATCCGCAGCGAGGCCGCCGACGGCCTCGCTCTGCGCGCTGAGCTGCGCGACCAGTGGGGCGGGCTGGTCGCCGTGGCCGAGGCAGATGGCGCGGCGGAGGCCACGCTCACGCTGCCGACGGAGCTGTCGCGCTCGCTCACCTGCATGCTGCACGTGCAGTTGCTTGACGGCGCGCGCCTCGTGGATGAGGCCTACCGCCTCCTGCCGACGGTGCTGCCGGAGGACCTCGCGGAGTATCAGGTCGGCCTCTGGGCGAGCTACGGCTCCTACATCGGGAAGCGCTACTGGGGCGACGCGATGCTGACCGCGCAGGAGGCGCTGCTGGTGGACTTCGCGATCGCCGGACCGATGCCGGGCTACCCGCGCCACGGCATGCGCCCCTGCCCGGAGAACATGCACCGGATCTTCTTCAAGGGCGCCGACAACTACGCGCAGATGAACCTCGCCGAGCCCGGCTTCACGGAGCAGTTCCTGAACACGATCCGGCCATCCATCGAGGGCGCCCATGCGTGGGGCGCGTATGACTACTCCGTTGGCGACGAGTGCGGCTACGACCTGCGCACCGACGAGTACACGCTCGCGGCCTTCCGCGCGTGGCTGCGCGAGCGCTACGAGACGGTCGAGGCGCTCAACGAAGCCTGGGGCACGGAGATCGCTTCGTTCGATGCCATCCAGTTCGGTGAAGGCGCGCCTCTCCAGCAGCGCCTGGCAGAGCACGTCTTCGCCGATGACCTGTTCATCGACGCGCTCGCGGCGGCGCGGGAGGTTGCTGAGGAGGTGGACCCGCGCAACCGCCTCGGGATCTCCGGCACCCGCGACCCCGCGCATTACATCGGCTTCGATTGGTGGCGGCTGATGGAGACGCTGACGCACCTGACCTTCTACGACGGCCTGCAGCGCGAGTGCATCCGCTCGTGGCGCAAGCCCGGAGACATGCTCACGAGCTTCATCGGCTACGATGACCCGGACGCGAATGAGGTGATGGCGCGCTACTTCCCGTGGATCGAGCTGTTCAGCGGGATGCAGGGCGTCTCGATCTACTCGGCCACCAGCGGCGACCTCGGCGGCTACGTGCGCCCGGACCTGACGCTCACCAACCGCGCGCAGTGGCACATCGAGGAGACCGCCGAGCTAAAGTCCGGCATCGGCAAGGCGCTGCTGACCGCCGAGCGCACGCGGGCGCCCATCGCGCTGCACTACTCGCAGCCGAGCATCCATCTCGGGAAGATGCTCGGTCGCCCCGCGCTCGGGACGCTCACCTCGGTCGCGGAGATCATCAAGGACCTCGGCCTGCAGTTTGACTTCATCTCCAGCGCTCAGCTTGAGGCGGGCGTGCTGGCCGAGCGGGAGTACGCGGCGTTCATCATGGCCGATTCCGTCGCGGTGACCGATGAGGAGCTTGCGGCCGCTGAGGCCTACGCGCGCTCCGGAGGCACAGTCATCAGCTTCGGCGCGACCGGCGCATTCACCGCCGATGGCAAGCCCCGGCCCGGGACCGATGTGGAGGCCCTGCGCTGGCAGGAGCCTGAGGGGCCGACCGATCCGGCGCTGCTTGGGCGGCTCGTGCGCCGGATTCCGCTCGGCGACGGCGCGCGCATCGAGTGCGGCTTCCTTCCGGCGGACTACCGCGCCTTCCAGCCGTCCGGCGTGGCGGGGGAGACGGTGGACCGCTACTCGGCGAACGAGCAGATCGCGTCCGGCTGGCAGCGGCTGTTCGAGTCGCTGCTGCTCGGCCTCGATGTCGCGCCGCCGGCAATGGTGCGCAATCCCGGCGGCACACCGCGCCGCTACATTGAGCTCGTTCGGTTGGAGCGCGGGCCGATCCGCTACCTCGGCATCATGCCGCGCTACTTCGGCGGGCGCTACTCACGCGGTGGCGATGAGCAGCGCGTGGATGAGGCAGACTTCACCCCCGCCGTGATCGAGCTTCCCGCCGAGGCGCACGTGTACGACCTGCGCGCGAACCGGCACCTCGGCCGCACCGCGCGCATCGAGACCTCGCTCGCTACGGGCGTCGCGCAGCTCTATGCGCTGCTGCCGGCGGAGGTGGGGGAGATCACCCTCGACTGCCCCGCCAGCGCGCCCGCCGGAAGGATCCTGACCGCGCGCTGCACGATCGCCGGCGGCGGCGACCAGGTAGTGCACTGGACACTGGCGGGCGAGGCTGGGGAGACTCTGCCGCCGTACGCGCTGAACACACTGGCCGCGGGCGGCGCGGGCGAGGCGGAGCTCCGCCTGCCGCTGGATATGACCGGCCGCTGGACATTGACTGCACGCGATGTCATCAGCGGCCAGAGTGCGACGCAGACGGTCGCGATCGGGGCGGCGGAGTAGCAGCGGCGCCAACATGAAGGAGGGGCCGCACGAGCGGACGCGACGAAGGAGCGTCTGCGAGGTCGGCCCTGCAGCCGTCGGCTTATTGCAGCGCGAACGACTGCTGGGCCGACCTCGCCCTCATTCGCTGGCGCTCGTGAGGGCTCGTGCGGCCCCTCCACGCGCTCGTACCGGCGAAGAACTGAAGGAGAACCATCCATGCGCCGCGCTATCATCTCCGCGCTCATCTGCCTGGCTGGCATCGCCCAGGCACAGCCGCCCACGCCTGCCGAGTATGAGGCGCGCGGCATCACCTTCCATGCCTCCTATGATGAGGGCGTCACCGCAACCTGGGCGCGGGGCAACCCGGAGCCCACGGCGCTCGTGAATGCGCGGATCGTTTCGGGGCGCGTGGGGCAGGCGGTGCTTACGCAGCGCGACAAGGAGACGCAGCTCGGCAAGGTGGAGGGCCGCGCGACCTCCCTCAACTACGACGCCACCGGCCATCTCTTCGGCGAGCGCGGCACGGTGGCGTTCTGGTTCCAGCCGCTCTACGACCTCGACGACCCCGAGATCCGCTCCGGCAGCAACTCCACCGGCCCGTATCTCGTCAACGTCTCCTCGGTCGAGGACAGCTACTACCAGCAGTTCATCCGCACGAACATCAAGGGCGGCGCGTTCTACATCTGGGTGGTGGACCGCGACGGCGGCCAGCACGGCCCCAATTACACTGAGGGCATCGAGACGTGGAAGTCAGGCGAGTGGCGCCACCTCGTGATCACCTGGGACGCCGCGCAGGGCGTGCGCTTCTACGACAACGGGGTGCTGAAGTACTCGACATGGGGCGAGCGCCCCTTCCCGCCCGCGACACCCCTCGGGATCGGCGTCGGCGGAACCGCGCCCGTGGATCGCGCCGGATGGACCACCGCCGCCGATTCCGCCTACGACGAGCTTGTGCTGCTCGACCGCTCCGTAAGCGCCGAAGAGGTTATCGCGCTGATGGAGGGCCGGCTCGGCGACCTCCAGCCGAGCCCGCCCTTCGCGTACTCCGGCGCGCAGCTTGATGAACGCCGCCGCGCGTTCCTCATTGAGGACGACCCCGCGCGCCTGACGGTCATCGCCGAGGACGGCGTGGCCGCCGCCACCATCGCCGCCCTGCAGCCCACGGAGATCGGCGTGCGCTACATCACCCGCGCGCACCTCGCCGACGGCAGGTTCGAGCCATCGGTGCGCTTCGAGCAGGGCGGCGTGGTGATGCCGCGCGAGGCAACCTTCGCGCTCGTGGGCGGCGCCCGCGCGAACTACGCCGTCATCGTGGGAGAGCCGCCCGAGGGGAGCGCGTTCAGCCTTGCGGGGGAGGACGTCACGCTCACGACGACCGCCGCCGGAGCCGCGCGGAGCGAACTCCCCGACCTCGCGCAGCCGCGTCTTGCCATCCCGGGACGCGCGACGGTTGGCGAGGTGCAGCTTTTCCGTGTGACCGAGGGCGCTCCAGCCGGCGCAATGACCACCTGGCGTCTGGCCGCGGAGGGGGCGGCGCAGGATCTTGCGTCGCCGCGCGAGGCGCCGGAGGGCCTCGAGGCGCCGTGGGAGGACTACCCGGAGATCGTCGCGCACATCACGGAGCAGCAGGCTCCGCTGCTGCGGAAGCTCGACCCGGAGGATCGGCGGCTGCTGCTCCCCGGCGAGGGCGAGGCGCCTGCGCACGAGGTGAAGCCGACGCGCCACCTCTATCTTGCCGGCGAGCCGATGGCCGCCGACACTTGCGTGAGCGCGCTCCGCCTGCGGCTGCCGCTGAGCACGGAGGCGACCTCGCAAGTCTTCAGGCTGACCGTGCCGCACCCCTACGAGCCCTCAGCCTTCTACGCCAGCGCCGACCTGCAGGTGCGCTGGGAGGACACGGGCGGCATGCTCGATCTCACCATCGAGGCGCCGGGGATGATCTTCCCCCAGGGCAGCCGGCCGCTCGTCGAGATCGTCTCCTCGGAGGCCTTCACGCTGGCAGGCACGCCGGAGCTATCGGCGCGCATCGTGCCCGCGGAGGTCGAGGGCGAGTCCTTCGCGCGGCAGTACAACCGGCTCATCAACGAAGACTTCACCTCGCAGATGGGCGTGAACTTCGTCCACTACCTCCGCGGCCTGGTCAGGGATGACCCGCTCACGCGCGGCGTCTTCCGCGCCATCTACTTCGACCCGGACAACGACCTCGCCTGGAACATGGCGCGCTGGGCGAAGTACCGCCCGTGGCCCGCATGGGAGGAGGAGCCAGGCGGGCCACAGGAGTTCCCGCTGGTTGCGCGGTACGCGCGTGAGGCGGCTCTCTCCGCGCGCGACACGATCCACTGGTGGATTGACGAGCGGCAGGATGAGAGCGGCTACGTGGTTGGCCGCGCGGACATGTGGAACGATGACACGAAGCTCTTCAATGAGTACTCCTTCCTCTGGCTGCTCAGCGGCGATGAGAGGCTCGCGGAGGCGATGGAACGCTACCTCGCCGCCCACTGGGCCTCCGGGAGGATGCTCAACGGCTGGAGCCGCCCCTTCACCGACGCGGTGCACTCGGCGGAGGAGGCGAGCTACCTCGAGCCGACGATGGCGCTCGTGCGCTACGGCGATCCGCTGCATATCGAGCAGATCATGCAGACCGCCTCCAACATCGACTACTGGACCGGCGTGACCGACGGCCACCGGCACTTCCGCAGCAACTACTTCACCGCGGAGGAGATGAAGACCGACGGGCACTTTGGCCACGATGTCGGCCTCTGCGCGACCGCGATGGTCTCCTCGATGTGGCTCGCGTGGTATAACGGCCACCCGGCGGCCTCGCAGCACCTGACGGAGTGGATGGAGGCGTGGGTTGAGGACACGATGGCGGAGGCGCCGAGCAAGCCCGCGGGTGAGATCCCGTCATGGGTGGACTTCGCCTCGCACGAGGTGGGCCCGGCTGAGGAGGTCTACCTCGCGGAGATCACGATGATGATGGACGCGGCCCGGCAGCTCACCGGCGATGAGCGCTACGCCGAACCACTGGTGGGCTACCTGCGGCGCCAGCACCCGCGCTGGCTGCAGATCGTGAACCAGGCGACCACCGATCTGCGCGCGGATATCGGCCCGGGCGAGTGGGATCGGCTTCTCCTGGCGGGCGCGGACGATCGCCTGCAGCGCATCGCGAACGACGAGTTCTTCCAGCGCGGGCTCGCCTATGAGGAGATCCCCGGATTGCTCGGCTGGCAGATCACCGGGGAGGAGCGCTACCTTGAGGCGACCTGCTTCAACGCCTGGCGGAACAACGCACGCGCGTACCCGCTATACACCGGCGTGGACGCGCATAAGGACCGCGTCTACCCGTGGGGGCGCTACATCCTCCCGTGGATGTACTGCGGTGGCAACGCGCTCAACGGCCGCGGAAGCGCGCCATGGCCGACGATCGCGGTGACTTGGGACGCGGGCTACGACTTCGCAGCGCTGGTGCGCGAGAACGAGCCGGAGCAGCTGCGCATCAGCGCCTGGAACTTCGGTGATGTCCGAGAGGTGGGGCTGCGCACGTGGAGCCTGCAGCCTGGACTGTGGCGTGTCACAGTCGCCGGTGGCGCTCCTCGGGAGGTCCGGGTCGAGCGTGGCGCGAGAGTGCCGGTCGCCCTCCCCGCACGGGCGGAGGCTGAGATCCTGCTGGAGTTGGTCGAGGCGGACACCTCATGGTCGCCGGCGCGGGCGGACCTCGCGCTCTCGGCGACCGAGGGCGCGCGCATCGCGAATGGGACGCTGATGGTCATCGCGCACAACATCGGGTCGCTCAACTCACCGGCCTGCATGGCCACTCTCAGCCGCAATGGCAAGGTGATCGCGGAGGCGCAGGTGCCGCCGATCGCTGCGCCGCTGGACTTCCTGCCGAAGACCGCGGAGGTGCGGTTCTCCCTGCCCGCGGGTCTCGATGGCGAGGTGACAGTGGCGCTCGATTCCGCGAACACAGTGCCGGAGGTAACCGAGCTCAATAACACCCTGAGAGCATCGGCAACACAGTGAGGCTAAGATGGTCCGCCGCGTTAACTTTTTCCGTACATTCTGAATGGTGGCGAGAGGTGTCTGCTCCGTAGATAGCGAAACTGAGAGCGCACAGCATTCGACGCGAAAGGATGGGTAGACATGAAGACCAGGCAGCACGGCTTCACCCTCATTGAGTTGCTGGTCGTAATTGCGATCATCGCGATTCTCGCGGCGATCCTGTTCCCTGTCTTCGCGCGTGCTCGTGAGAAGGCCCGACAGTCCTCCTGCACGAGCAACCTCAAGCAGATCGGAACCGCTCTGATGATGTATGTCCAGGACTATGACGAGGTGTTCATGGACCAGCTCATGGGACGCGACACCAACGACCCCACCAAGTATCGCGCGTGGAACTCGACCCTCATGCCCTACGTCGCCAACGGCCAGGTCTTCGTCTGCCCCTCGGCACGTGGCTGGACCAGCCCGAATGTCCTTAGCTCCGGCCAGATCATGGGCGGCTACGGCTCCGTCCGTGAGGTGCTGGGCTACAACGGCAGTCTGGGTTATACGGACGACCCAGCTGGCTGGGGCACAGACCCCAACAAGGACGCCCCGGGGTATGGTCAGCCACTTGCTGAGATGGATGCGCCGGCCGAGGTTATCGTCGTGGTAGACGCGACCTACTGGAACTGCCAGCGGTCCTTCTGGGAGCGCACTGACAACGTGAGCACGCCCACCGCTGCGCTCGCCCAGAAGTACAACAATGCGTACTACACCGTTGACAGTCGCCACAACGGCCAGGCGAACGCTGCCTTCGCCGATGGTCACGTGAAGTCTCTGCCGCAGGGCATTCAGGCATGCCCGCGCCCGCACAGCAACCCGATGGCCGGCGCAGGACCATGGCGCTCCTACCACTTCCACTAGTCTCACTGTGACGCACAGTGTCGACAGCCGGCGGCCTAACGGTCGCCGGCTGTTTCACTGCTGCTTAATGGTCCGGCAGATCCCGAATCACCGAGGAGGACATCCGGAGCATCTGAGGAATGGACAATTGCCGATAGATCCAGATCGAGAGGACGTGGACTCATGGGAGTACGGCGCACCGGCTTTACCCTGATCGAGCTCCTTGTCGTTATCGCGATCATCGCGATCCTCGCAGCGATCCTGTTCCCCGTCTTTGCGCGCGCTCGTGAGAAGGCCCGACAGTCTTCATGCACGAGCAATCTCAAGCAGCTCGGCACCGCTATGATGATGTACGTTCAGGACTATGACGAGGTGCTCCCCGACCTGCTCATGGGCCGTGACAGCAGCCCCAACTCGGCGGACTGGTACGCGTGGACCGCCGTGATCATGCCCTATGTTTCGAACGGGCAGGTCTTCGTATGTCCCTCCGCCCGGGGCTGGACCAAATCGACCCCGGGCGCCTCCGGCGCAATCCAGGGCGGCTACGGCGCTGTCCGTGAGGTGCTGGGCTACAACGGCAGTCTGGGCTATGCCGACGACCCAGCCGGCTGGGGTACCGACACCAACAAGGACGCCCCAGGACACGGCCAGCCGATAGCAGAGATGGAGGCTCCCGCCGAGGTTATCGTCATCGTTGACGCCACCTACTGGAACTGCCAGCGATCGTTCTGGGAGCGGACCGACAATGTGAAGACCCCCACCCCGGAGCTGGCACGGAAGTACAACGGCGCATACTACACGGTTGACAGCCGCCACAACGGCCAGGCGAACGCGGCCTTCGCGGACGGTCACGTGAAGTCGCTGCCGCAGGGCATCCAGGCATGCCCGCGGGCGCACTCCAACGTGATGGCCGGCGCAGGCCCGTGGCGCTACTATCACTTCCACTAGACCCTCCTGATCGGGTAGAATCACGGCCGGCGGCCTCACGGTCGCCGGCTGTATCACTTCTGATGACTCTCTGGACGGGAGCCCCCATGATCACCATAGATGACATCCGCGCGGCCGCCGAGCGCCTCCGCGGCATCGCGCGCCACACACCGCTGCTCCCGAGCGACCACCTGAGCGAGCGCCTCGGCTGCAACGTGCTGCTCAAGTGCGAGAGCCTGCAGGTGACTGGTGCGTTCAAGATCCGTGGCGCCTCGAATTGCATCCTGCAGCTTACCGAGGCCGAGCGCGCGCACGGCGTCATCACGGCCTCGGCCGGCAATCACGCGCAGGGGGTGGCGGTGGCCGCGCGCGCGGCGGGCGCGCCTGCCACGATTGTCATGCCGGAGATCACGCCCGTCACGAAGGTCCTCCGCACGCAGGAGCTTGGCGCGCACGTGATCCTGCACGGAGAGAGCTTCGACGAGGCCGAGCGAGAGGCGTACCGGCTTGCAGAGGAATCGGGCGCGTACTTCGTGCACCCCTTCGACGACCCGCGCGTGATCGCCGGGCAGGGGACGATCGGCCTGGAGACCCTGGAGGACTGCGAGCCCGACTGCGTGATCGTCCCGGTCGGTGGCGGCGGGCTGATCTCCGGGATCGCGACCGCGATCAAGTCGCTGAGCCCCCGCACGAGCGTCATCGGCGTGCAGGCGGAGAAGGCGCCATCCATGTATCAGAGCTGCCGGCTCGGCGAGCTGACCGCCGCGCTGGTCACGGGCACGATCGCCGAGGGGATCGCGGTGGGGGAGGCCTGCGCGCTGACCTTCGGGGTCGTGAGCGGTCTCGTGGATGACGTGGTGACGGTGGCCGACCGCGACATCGCGCGCGCGATGCTGGAGCTGATCGAGCATCACAAGCTGGTCGCCGAGGGCGCCGGCGCGACGCCGGTCGCGGCGCTGGAGGGCTGCTGCGGGTCACTGAGCGGGAAGACGGTGGTGCTGGTGATCTCGGGCGGTAACGCGGACGTGACGACGCTCGCGGCGGTGATCGACCGCGGGCTCGTGGAGGCCGGGCGGGCGGTGCGCGTGGTGGTGACGCTGGTGGATCGGCCGGGGGCGCTCGGGCGGCTGGCCGCGGAGATCGGTGAAGCGGGGGCGAACATCGTCGAGATCTACCATGATCGCCTGAGCGTGGACCTTGAACTCGGGCAGGCGGAGGTGGAGATGGTGCTGGGCACGCGCGGGCACGACCACCTTGCCGAGGTCCTCACGCACCTCCGCGAGCGGGGCTACGATGCGCGGAGGATGGAGTGAGGTGGGGGGCAGGAAAGATGGTATAATGTCCTCAGAAGCGGAGGTGATGCACTTGAGCACGGAATGTCGAGAGCAACTGAATGACCTGCTGGATGAGCTACCCGAGGAGAATCTGCGAGCCCTGTTCGAGGCTCTGCGCCGCGCTGGCTCGGAGGGCCGCATTCGCCGGTGGAGCAGGGCTGTTGGCAGTGTGAGTGACCGAGACGCCGAGGAGATGCGGCGGGCGGTTGAGGAGGCGTGCGAAGAGATTGACGCTGACGGCTGGTAAGTACGCGCTGGACACTAACATAGCGATCGCTGTGCTTAACGGCGATCCCGTCATCTCATCTCGCTGGTCTGCGGTCGAAGCGGCGGTCCTCCCGGCGCCCGTACTCGGTGAGCTGCTCTACGGTGCGCGGCGATCATCGCGTCGAACCGAAAACGAGGCGGCTATTCGCGCTCTCGCAAGCAGCATGGAGCTGGCAGTCTGTGATGAGGCCGTCTGCAGCGAGTACGCTCGGATCAAAGACGCGCTTGCGCGAACCGGTAGGCCCATCCCTGAGAATGACGTGTGGATAGCAGCCTGCGCGCTTGTCTCTGAGGCTATCCTGATCACGCGGGACGCGCACTTCGCCGCCATCGACGGGCTGCCGCTCGACCAGTGGTAGCGCCCTACCCTTCCCGCACCAGCCCCGCCACTTCATCCACGCGCATCGGCAGCAGCTTCGCCTGGTACTTCTCACCGAAGTGCTTCGCCATGAGGAAGCGCCCCTCGCCCCAGCCGATCAGGCCGATCGAGGGCGACACCTCGTGCATGCTCAGCAGCTTCATCTCCGCGTCGCAGACGAGCAGCCCCGGGTTGCCGTCGCGGGAGTAGCAGCCGAACCACCAGCGGCCATCGTGGAAGCAGGCGGTCTGGATGCCGAGGTGCGTGTGGCCGCTCGGGATCACGTGCGTCTTCACGTGCTTGAACTGCTCGTCATACTCGAAGACGTAGTTCTCGGTGTACTCTGTCGGCAGGCCGCCGATCACGTAGAAGTGCCCGTTCGCGTAGTCCATCCCGCCCGCGCCGAAGGTGGCCTCCGGGACCGAGTGCTTCTCGAGCAGCTCAAGCGTGTCCGCATCGTAGACCCAGACCTGGCCATCCGCGCCGGGCTTGTTGAAGAAGTTCGACCAGGCGACATAGACGCGGCCGTTTGCGTAGCAGAGGTCACCATGATGCGACGGCCCCTCCACGCGCGCGAGCACCTTTCCCTCAAGGTCGGTCTTCACGAGCACGGTCGTGAAGCTCCAGTAGATCGCGTCCACGCCGTTGGTGGCGACGCCCTGCAGGTGGTACTCGTACTGCCCCTCGCAGACGACCTCGAACGGCCACTCGGGAGCGGCCGGGACACCTGACAGCGCGCTGGCGATGAGCGTGAGACTGAGCATAGTGCGACCTCCCCTGCGTATGAGTGCGATCGGCTGACTATGCGCCACGGGCGGGCGGGAGTCCTTCCCACGTACGCAGAAGGGCCGCCCTGAGTGAGGGCGGCCCTTGGTTGCTTCAGGATGCGAGAGGATCCTCCCGCCTACTCCTCCTCGTCCTCATCCTCCGCCACCGGCAGCTCCAGGCGGATGTGCAGTTCACGGAGTTGGGCCGGGTCGGCCGGGGCGGGCGCGCCCGCCATCAGGTCCTGCGCCTTCTGCGTCTTCGGGAAGGCGATGACCTCGCGGATGTTCGGCTCGCCGCACAGCAGCATCACGATGCGGTCGAAACCGGGGGCGATCCCGCCATGCGGCGGCGCGCCATACTCAAACGCGCGCAGGAAGAAGCCGAAGCGGGCCTCAGCCTCCGCGCGGGAGATCTGCAGGATGTCGAAGACCTTCTCCTGGATGTCGCGGCGGTGGATCCGGATCGAGCCGGAGGCCGCCTCGTAGCCGTTGAGCACCACGTCATACGAGAGCGCGCGCACCGCGCCGGGGTCGGTGTCGAGCTTCTCCCAGTCGTCCTCATGCGGCATGCAGAACGGGTGGTGCTCGGCGTCCCAGCGCTTCTCGTCCTCGTTCCATGAGAAGAGCGGGAAGTCCATCACCCACAGCGGCGCCCACGAGCCCTCCTCGATCAGATTGAGCCGCGCGGCCATCTCCCGCCGCAGCCAGTCGAGGGCCTCATTGGCGACCGCGGCCTCATCGGCCACGATCATGATCATGTCGCCGGGCTGCGCCTTGAAGGCCTCGCGGAGGTTCGCAAGCTCCTCCTCGGAGAAGAACTTGGCGATCGGGCCCTCCAGGCCGCTCTTGGTCACCGGGAAGTATGCGAGGCCCTTGGCCTTGTGCTCCTTCACGAACTCGATGAGCTTGTCGATCTGCGCCCGGCCGAGGTCTCCGCAGCCGGGGGCGCAGAGGCCCTTGACCGCCCCGCCGGACTTCGCGACGCTCGCGAAGACCTTGAAGCCCGAGTCGGCCACGATGGGCGTCACATCCACAAGCTCCAGGCCGAAGCGCATGTCCGGCTTGTCGGTGCCGAAGCGCGCGAGTGCCTCGGCGTAGGTCAGGCGCGGCCACGGGTAGGGCAGGTCCACGCCGATGGCGGCCTTGAAGATCGCAGCGTAGAGCCGCTCGGTCAGCTCGAGGATGTCCTCGCGCGTGATGAAGCTCATCTCGAGGTCTATCTGCGTGAACTCCGGCTGCCGGTCGGCGCGCATATCCTCATCGCGGAGGCACTTGGCGATCTGGAAGTAGCGGTCGCAACCGGAGATCATCAGGAGCTGCTTCATGAGCTGTGGCGACTGCGGGAGCGAGTAGAAGTTCCCCGGGCTGACGCGGCTGGGCACGAGGTAGTCGCGCGCGCCCTCGGGGGTCGGGCGGAAGAGCAGCGGCGTCTCGACCTCGAGGAAGCCCTCGTCCGAGAGGAACTCGCGGGTGGCGCGGGCTGCCTCGTGTCGGATGCGCAGGTTGCGCTGTAGACGCGGGTTGCGCAGGTCGATGTAGCGGTACTCAAGCCGCACCTTCTCGTCCACGTCGGCATCGTCCTGCCAGGTGAAGGGCGGCGTCTCTGCGGTATTGAGGATCGCGAGCTTCTCGCAGCGCAAATCGATCGCGCCGGTAGGCAGGTCCGGGTTCTCGGTGCTCTCGGGCCTCGGCGCGACGGTGCCCCGCACCGCGACCACGAACTCCGAGCGCAGGTCGTGCGCGAGACGGTGGGCCTCCTCGTCGATGCCCGGGTCGAAGACGACCTGGGTCATCCCCGAGCGGTCGCGGAGGTCAATGAAGATCAGGCCACCGTGATCGCGGCGGCGGTTGACCCAGCCGTTGAGGGTGACGCTTTCGCCGATGTTCTCTGCGCGCAACTCGCCGCAGGTGTGGGTTCGCTTGAGATCGCTCTTGAGTTCGCTCAGCCTGGCGCCTTCGGTCATGATCAGACTCCGGAACGGCGGGAATTGGCGATCGGGCATTAACGGCGGGAATTGGCAATTGGCAATTGGGAACGGCGTTGACGCTCCAGTAGTGCGGGCGCCCCCGCCCTCACGCCGACAAGCATGTTCGTGGCGCAGGCATTACTGCCTGCGTTCGTTGAAGTCAAGTTGTCCGCAGGCACTCCGCGATGCCCCGCAGGGCCGCGGGCAGCCTCATCCCGAGGCGGAGCATCAGCATCCAGCTTACCCCGAGGAAGAGCACCATCCACTGCAGGCTGCCGAAGAGCAGGTACATTAGCAGCCCGAAGATTGCGGGCATCTCGGCAATCGCGCCGAGGATGGCCATGGTCTGCCGCCAGCGCTCTATGGTCATCGCGTTGCGCGTGCGGCGCTCGAAGATCAATGAGGCCACGAATATGCCTGCCGCCGCGCCCATCAGGGCGGTCCCGAAGACAGCTTCGCTCTCACCCGCGTTGGGCGCCTCATAGCCGATGTAAAGCTCCAGCACCGCCACGATGATGCCGTAGATCAGCGTGGAGACAAAGAGCGCCGCCAGGATGACCTGGATGTGGCTCACCCGACGGTTGAGTTCCTCACACGGGAAGCCACAGTAGGGGCACTCGCCGCCTCTCAGCTCCCGGGTCTGCACTCCCTGCTGGCATTGTGGGCAGAGCATCGCTGGCTCCTCATCGGGGTCGCTGCCCCGCAATCCTACCCGTTAGCCGCTCAAAATGCAAGCCGTGTTAGGCCGCGATGGAGCTTCGCGGGAGGCATCTCAGCCCGCGCGGGGAAATGGCGCCTCGCATCGTTGTACCCGCGCGCTCTGCTGGAGGCGATTCTCATGACGCTGCGCCACTCGCTCACAATCATGCTCACACTCGGCCTCTGCGCCGGTTGGGCCTGCTGCGCCCCGCAGGTCGAGGTCCCGATCCTTGCCTCGGAGCCTGCACTGACGGGCGACCTGTCATCTGCCGTCTGGGAGCAGGCGGCGACCTTCACGGACTTCGTCGCGCTCACGAGCGGCGATCCGGTCGAGGTGCAGACGACCGTGAGGCTGCTCGCGTCAGATGACGCTCTCTACATCGGCGTCATCTGCCACGAGCCGGAGATGGACAAGCTGATGGCCGATCTCACCGGCCGCGACGCCCAGCTCTGGGGCGATGACGCGGTGGATCTGATGATCGCGCCCAGCGGCGGCGTCTTCATGTACCACTTCATCGTGAACCCGAACGGGTCGCTCTGGGATGGGCTGCACGGCGCGGCGAACTTCGGTGGCGACGTGGATCTCGAGGGCATCGAGGTCGAGGCGGCACGTGGCGGGGATCGCTGGTCGGCGGAGTTGCGTGTCCCGTTCGCGGCACTCGGAGCGATCGCGCAACCAGGGGAGGTCTGGGGCTTCAACGTTGGCCGCGAGCGCAAGGCCGGGCGCAGCGAGATCAGCTCCTGGGCGGTTACCGACAGCTTCACTGAGGTCGCGACGCTGGGCGCGATGCGCTTCACGGGCCCGGGCGCGCCCGAGCAGTTCACGAGCATCTCCCGCGGCGGCGCGAGCGCCGCGTTCAACGAGTTCGGCCACAACAGCTTCGACGTGGAGGTGGCTGCGCCGGCAGGGCGCGAGCGCAGCGTGACACTGACCGTGAGCGCGGATGGCCGTGAGATCGGCACGCGCGACTTCAGCGTCTCCGCCGGGCAGCAGCGACGCCTGAGCGTTCCCTACATGGTGCCGGCAGAGGGCCAGCCGACGCTGCGGTTCGCGGCGGTGGTAGATGGCGCGGAGGTATACGCCACCGAGATCAGCGCGCTCCCGGCGGCCTCCCCGAAGCCGCGCACGTGGATCGTCGAGGACCCGCTCTTCCGGGAGCTTCTGAGCGATGAGCCGCCGGGCTTCGCCGCGGACGGTGCGCTCATGTGGACGCACATGCTGAACCAGCGCGTGCTGCAGGCAACAGCGGTGCGCTTCGGCGTGGAGTACGTCTACGAGGACGCCTATCGCCTCTTCGCCGACAACGCGCTGATCCCGCTCGGCGGCAGCGGTGAGGGCGTGCGCGGCGAGTACTACGACCGCTTCGGCATCAAGTACTGCGCGTACGTCAATGAGTCAGATGAGATCCCGTGGATCGTGGACCCGACGATCGTGAAGGACTACCTCGACCGCACGGAGGCGCTCCTGAGCGCCCCGCACCCGCACCTGTGGGGGCTCTCGGCCGGCGATGAGCGCGAGGAGTACGCCATCCGCCAGGGCATGGCGCTGATGGAGAATCCGCCCGAGGGCTACGAGTACATCCACGAGGCGAACCGCGAGGTGATGGAGCGCTTCGGCGGCGGGAAGTGGGGCATCCCCGAGGGCGAGGGCGACCGGAACCCGTACAGGCGTATCGCCTACTTCCGCTGGATCAACGAGAAGATGCGCGAGCGGGCCGCGGGCCTTCGCGCGCTCGTTGACAAGTATGACCCATCACTGGCGATCGTTGGCACCGATCCGGTCGGCGGCGTGCACGGCTACGAGTTCAGCCGCCAGGCGCCCTACTACGATATCTTCACCCATCAGTACCTCCCGCGCGGCTCGCAGTGGCGGCAGTATCTGGGCTTCCTGACGAAGGTCCTCGGCGACCTCACCGGCAAGGAGGTCTGGCCGTGCGTGCATGTGGAGAACTACGCTTTCGCGACCACGCCTGCCGAGGCGCTGGAGGAGATGAGCCAGGTCATTCGCAACGGTGGCCATGGCTTCCACCTCTACATGCCCGACACCGCGAATGCCGGGAAGACCCTCGGCGACACGCGCGTGACGCTCTGGGGCTCGCCGCGGCGACACGAGACCGTCATGAACATCGTGCGGATGACCACGCGCATGCCGCGGCCGAACTACCCGCAGCCGGGGCGTGTCGCGGTCTTCTACAACGATGACTGCCTGCAGAGCGAAGGCTACCACGCGCCCGGCAGGACGCACTGGTATCGCACCGAGGCCTGCTACACCTTCCTCGGGCCAATCGCGCGCTCGTGGTTCAGCTTCATTGACGTGCCGATGGTCCTCGATGACACGCGGCCGCTGATCGAGCGCTTCGACGTGATCTGGCTGCCGACGGCCACCTACCAGCAGCCGGAGGTCGTGGACGCGTTCGAGCGCTTCGTGCGCGATGGCGGCACGCTCATCTGCGGCGACCCGACCGCATTCAGCACCGACGTCCTCGGCGAGGACACCTCAGCGCGGCGCACGGCGCTGTTCGGGGCGCAGGTGGGCGCGAAGTGCGAGGCATCCACGCTGAGCTTCACGGACGGAGGCACCCTCACGGTTCCGGGCGCGGCGAGTGTGCTGCAGCCTGCGGAGGGCGTGCACGTGCTCGCGCGCTACGATGACGGCTCGGCTGCCGTCACCGCGAATGAACTCGGAGAGGGCGTGGCGATCCTCTGGGGCACGAACCCCTTCGAGTTCAGCGCGAATGAGGACCCGGCGTGGCAGGAGTGGTTCACGAGCTTCGCGCGGCAGCTTGGGATGCCGACGGGCCTCGACATCTGGCGCTTCCAGTATCCGCAGTCGGCGATCTGGCAGGCACAGCCTGCGCGCGGCGTCTGCCTGACCAACAACAACGTGGTCTGGCAGGAGGAGGTGCCGCACTTCCCCGGCAACCTCGCGACCGGCGGCAGCTACAGCTACTCGATTGCGCCGGATGCGATGCCGGAATCCGTGGCGGAGGGAGCGGAGATCGGCTTCGACGAGGGCAACCTCACCGATCGCCGGGCATCCCTGAACGACGCGAAGAAGAAGCCGGCCGGCTACGAACTCTACGTGAACCCGGACAGCCGCTGGATGGTCTCGTGGGAGCAGACGGACCCGGTCTCGGTCACCTTCGACCTCGGCGCGCGCTATGCAATGAGCCGGCTAAAGCTCTGGTATCGCGACGCGATGCCGGGCGTGACGGTCGAGGGGAGTGCCGACGGGCAGGCGTGGACGGCGCTTGGCCGCGGCTCAGGGCCACTCGCGGAGGACCGGGACGTGCGCGAGTTGAGTGTGTCGCTTAGGCACGATCTTCCGGTGCGCTACGTGCGGGCGACCTTCGCCGAGCGCGCGGAGGGCCAGCGCCTGAGCCTGGTCGAGGCGGAGGTGTGGGGGCGGGAGGTGGAGTAGCTGACTCCTTTGCCCAGTCGTATGGAGCGGAGGGGCTTCAGCCGCTCCGACATCTCATAGCGAACAGTTCGGCGCCGCTGAAGCGCCGCCGCTCCATCACGACGTGCCTACTCGCCCTTCAGGTGCGCAGCCAGCCCGTCCAGCGCGACCTCTTCCTGCTCGCCTGAGAGCATGTCGCGGACGGTGGCGACGCCCTTTGCGATCTCGTCGCCGCCGAGCAGCACCGCGTTCAGGTAGCCCTGGGCATCCGCGTAGCGCATCTGCGCGCGCATTGACCGCCGGCGGTAGTCGATCTCGGCCTTGACGCCAGCGCGACGGAGGTCGTGCAGCAGCCGGTAGGCCGGCAGCCACGCCTCATCGCCGATGGCGACGATGAAGCTGCCCTCGCGCGGCTGCTCCTCGTCCGCGAGCCCCAGCGCTTCGCGCACCAGCAGGACCCGCTCGATGCCGGTGCCGAGGCCCACGCCGGGGATGGATGGCCCGCCGCACTGCTCGACCAGGCCGTCGTAGCGCCCGCCGCCGCCGATGGAGTCCTGCGCGCCCAGCGCGTCGTGGCGGAACTCGAACGCGGTCTTCGTGTAGTAGTCGAGGCCGCGGACGATGCGCGGGTCGATCTCGTAGGCGATACCCAGCGCCTCAAGGTGCTCCCGCAGGCCGTCGAAGTGCGCCTCGCACTCCCCGCAGAGCAGATCGAGCATCTTCGGCGCGCCGTCCGTCACTTGGCGGCAGACCTCGTTCTTGCAGTCGAGCAGCCGCAGCGTGTTCGTCTCGTAGCGGCGCTGGCAGTCGCGGCACATGCTCCCGACCGAATCGGCGACCGAGGCCTTCAGCTCATCCACGAGGCTCGGAGCGCATGCCGGGCAGCCCACGGAGTTGACCAGCAGGCGGGTGCCCTTGATGCCGATCGCCTCAAAGAACGTGAGCGCGAGGCTGATAACCTCGGCGTCCACGGCGGGCTCAGGGGAGCCGATGGCCTCGATCCCAGCCTGGTGGTGCTGGCGGTAGCGGCCCGCCTGCGGCTTGTCCTGGCGGAAGATCGGGGCGATGTAGTAGAGCTTCACCAGCCGCTCGCGGTCCTGGCCCTGCAGGTTCTCCTCGAGGAACGCGCGCACGGTCGGCGCGGTGCCCTCCGCGCGCAGAGTCTGCGAGCGCCCGCCCTTATCCTCGAAGGTGTACATCTCCTTCGACACGATATCGGTCTCCGCGCCCACTGAGCGCACGAAGAGATCGGTATCCTCGAAGATGGGCGTGCGGATCTCGCCGAAGTCGAAGCGGCGGCAGACCTCGCGGAAGGTGTTCTCCACCATCCGCCATCGCGGCGCGACATCCGGGAGAATATCCTGCGTGCCTTTGGGTCGCTGGTAGCGCATCGGAAATCAACTCACAGGGTAGGGGAGACTACGGTTGGCGCCATACGGTGCGCTGCGCCTGGTCCTTCTCCTCATCATCGGCGCGCGGGAGCAGTTCGCCGTTGAGCGCCGCCTCCGCCAGCCGGATGTAGTAGGGGTGGCGGGAGAAGATGAAGAGCTGGTAGGCCGCGCCCATGAGCAGTATCTGGATGGCGTGGTTCGACGGCAGCCCCATCAGCACGCTGACGATCGCCACGAGGCCGATCGCGATGCCCATGAGGGTGATCGCGTCCGCTGAGGCGCGGATGGAGCCGAGGGCGATCTGTGCCGAGGAGCGCAGCGCCGAACGGTGCGCGCCGCTGGACGCCCAGGACTTCGGACGACGGCCCTCATTACCCCCGGCGGCCTCGTAGATCTTCCGCGCGACCCGCTCAGCGCCGGTCCAGTGGCCGTCGATGTAGAAGCCGGCGAGGAAGACCGCGGCGGCGATGCCGAAGACGATCTCGAAGGCGAGGCGCGTCTGCTGCTTGCCCTCGATCGGCCCCTGCGGCCCCCAGAGGGCGAGCAGGAGGGTGATCGCGGCGCAGATGAGCAGCGGCACGATGCCCCAGTTGATCCATCGGCGCAGGAGGTGGTGGCGGAGGCTCTCGATCGGATCAGGCTCAACGCTCATGATAGCATGACCGGCGGGCGGCGCCGGAGGCGTGGACTCCCACGTGACAGGAACCGAATGGGCGGCGAATCGGGGCCCATATGCGGCGTAGCGCGGCGAAACTGAGTATATCAGCGGCGCAGGGGAGAGTCAACGCAGCGGGTGGGGCAGAAGGTCTGGCGTCGCGGATGCGGAACAAGGCGACTGCCAGGCCTCCGCAGCGCGAACGGCAACGCTCGCACGGGCAGGATGCCGTGCTACGGGAAAGCCGCTGAGAGCAAACACAACCGCCTGCTCGAACGTCTATGCTATCGGCAGATCGCGGCTTCCGCGGAATTGACACCCGCTTTCGCCAAAGATATAATGTTCGCTAGAAAGGAAGTGCCGGCCGTTGGAGCGAATGTGGGCGCCATGGCGCTTCGGGTACGTGACTGGCGAGCGGCCCGATGGATGCGTTTTCTGCGCCAAAATCAACTCAGACGACGATGCAGCCAACCACATCCTCCACCGGGGTGAGCACTGCGTCATCATGCTCAACAGGTATCCGTATAACAGCGGGCACCTGATGGTCGTGCCGAACGAGCATGTTGGCGATCTCTGCGATCTCACGGCCGAGGCCGCAGGTGAGCTCTGGGAGCTCACGGCGGTTGCCGTGGAGACGGTCAGGCGGGCGCTGAAGGCCCAGGGGGTCAACCTTGGGATGAACCTCGGTGAGGCTGCGGGTGCGGGCATCTGCGATCACATCCATATGCACATTGTGCCGCGATGGAGCGGCGACACGAACTACATGACTACAGTCTCACAGACGCGCGTGGTGCCTCAAAGCCTCGAGGACAGCTACAACCAGCTTCGGCCGGTTGTAGAGGAACTGATGTCCTCCGGCCACGAGGGCTGAGTGGGCCCTCGATTGAGGCTCGACGGCCGTTGAAAGGGGAAGAGCGATGCGACGCCGCTCGACAGCTCTGACGGCCCTTGTAGCACTCATGCTTCTCGGCGCAGGCCTCGCCGCCGACGCCCAGGGCGTGCGTTTCGTCACGCCTCAGGAGGGCGATAGCGTCCGCGACATGGTCCGGATCCAGGCGACCAAGCCGAGCCCGAACGCGGGCTGGATCTCGTACAAGATCATCCGAGGGGACACCGGTGACTTCGTTGCCGCCGTGACCTCCCCGTTCGCCTACGTCTGGAACACCCGCGCCCGCGATGACGAGGGCAAGGACCTGTACCCAGACGGTCAGTACACCCTCACCGCCGTCGCTCTCTCCGGCACCGGGTCGAAGGAGGGCGAGGCGTCCATCACCGTAACGCTCAAGAACAGTGTCCAGGCCACCGATACGCCACAGACCGTGGACCTGTCACTGTTCTACGACCGCAACGATGAGGTTCGCTACCGTGCAGAGGCCGACTGGGCGATCCGCCCCGCCTCCGACGAGGAGAAGCCGGAGGACGTGTACGCGATCGCCAAGGTCTTCAATGGCTCGCTGGTCTCGAACTGGAAGAACAAGGTCATGAGCCCGACCTACGCTGCGGGCCACGCGGTGCTGCACGTTGTCGTCGGGTCCTCCGGCGCGCAGGCGGGCACAAGTGATGTGGGAGCTCTGGACAACGCCGGCAAGGCGCTGACCTACCTTGCCCTGAAGAGCGGTGAGATGCGGCCTAAGCACGACGATGAGCCGAGCTTTGAGCTGGCAGAGATCACTGTGCCGCTACCTGGCCGCCCGGTGAAGGTTGGCGACAGCTGGCAGGGCCGCATGACCATCTGGCCGGACCCGCTGAAGGGCACCCTGGCGGCGGCCGGGGCAGAGCTGATGAGCGATCCGACGATGCAGGATCCGGGGATGACGATGGACCCGGCCATGATGGACCCGACGATGATGGGCATGGTAGGCGGAGTCGCGGCGACGGGCCCGAAGGCTCCCACGAAGCTTGAGACGCGCACGGTGCAGGCGACGCACAGGGTGGAGGGCTTCGAGTGGGTCGCGGGCTACCCCACGGTGCGGATCCGCAGCACCTACAGCGTTGACGACGATAGGGTGACGATCCCCTCAGCAAGTTCGGGCGCGGTTGCCGGCGCGGGGATGGACTTCGGGGCGCCGATGGAGCCCGCCATGATGGACCCCGGCATGATGGGCTTCGGCGACACTGGAGCGGGCGGCGGGATGGGCATTGGGGGCCAGAGCGCCGAGAAGGACACCTCCTACACCGGCGAGCGCATCACCTACTGGTCATGGGAGCTGAACCGGCCTCTCAGGATCGTTGACACCATCACGCACACGCTGGAGATCGAGCGCGCTCAGGCGATGACGGGCATGGACATGGGCATGCCCGGGATGGGGATAGAGCCAGGGATGTATGGCCCGGGCATGATGGACCCCGCTATGATGGACCCGGGCATGATGATGGATCCCGGGATGGGCTACAGCTTCGGCCCGGGCATGCAGGCGGAGCCGCCGAAGCCGATGAAGGTCAGAATCCGCGTGAACCTCACGATCGAGGAGGTCGGCCTCTGACGCGCACAGGGTCGCAGAGGTTGGCCAAGGGGCAGGGGGAGATCATGAGCGTCTCTCCACCACAATCGAGCATCGGCCGCGGCGCCTCTGCCGCGGCCGTGCCTGTGTACTACCGGTGCATGGCCGTTGTGGCCATCGCGCTGCTGGCCGTGCTGCCACAGGCGCGTGCAGGCGCCCGGGACGACACTGCGGCGCCACGCACCAACCTCCAGGTCACGCTATGGGACAGTGGTGTCGCAACTGAGCGCGAGGCACTCAGCCAGCTTCTCTTCAGCTTCCAGCGCGCCAACCCCGATGTGATCGTGTGTCTGGAGTGGAAGGACCAGGCCCTGCAGGCCGAGTGGGTCCCCCGCTGGTGCGGTGACTACCGCAGCTACGCGCCCGATCTGACTGTGATGAGTGAGCAGTTGGCGTGGGAGCACCGCCATGAGCTGCTGGCGCTGCCTGAGGCCCTCGCGCGCGAGCTTCGTCAGGCCTGCGATCCGGCGGTCATGCGCCGGCTTCCCGGACCGGCCCGCGCAATCCCCTGGCGCGTGTCGACCCGCGCCCTCTACTACCGCCCCGATCTGCTCTCAGCCTCGGAGCTTACGGCGCCTGTAACGCTCGAGGAGCTGGCGGACCGCGCTGAGGCCCTCGCCGATCCACCTGCACGCTACGGACTGGGTCTTCCCCGGCCTCTGGGTGGGGGGGAGGAACTCCTGCACGCGCTCGGGCGTGCGCAGGGCAGTGCGCAGCTTGAGGTTGATGAGCCGGGGCCGACGCTCTCGGATGGAAGCTCCGACGGCAGTCGCGGCGGGCGGCCGGACTACGAGACTGCGCTTGAGCTACTGGTGGGACTGCAGTCGCGGGGCGCGCTGCAGCCCGAGACCCTGACCTGGAGTGAGCGCGAGCTGGTTGAGCTCTTCGCACAGGGGCGCCTGGCGATGATGATCGCGCCGATCGAGGCGGCCCGGATGCTCAAGGACATGGAGGACGCTGCCGCGTGGGCGGTTGCGCCCCTCCCGATGGCCCCGGCTGGTTCGGGCGCGGTGGAGGTGCAGTGGCTTGTCGCCTTCGGCGATACAGACCGCCAGGACGCTGCCGTTCGGCTCATGCGCTACATAGCTGAGAAGGAGAGCCAGCGGATGCTCGCGATGATGCCCTCCGTCCCGGCCATGCGTGAGCTGACAGAGGAGCTCTCGGCGGTGTCGCCGTGGTCGGCACACGTCGCGAGCCTGCGGGCGGCCGAGGGTGTGCCGCTTGCGAGCTGGAAGCGCCTGCGCCCACTGCTTGGCGATGCGCTTGTCTACGCGCTGAGTGGCCGTAAGACCGCGCGCGAGGCGCTCTCAGAGGCGATGGCAGTCGCCCGGTGAGGACGGACTGCGCGAACACCGCGTCGCGCGCAGCCTCTACGGCGGGTGGCCGTGGGGTTACCCGAGACACGCGAGGAATGCGCCGTCGCCGGCGCCATGATCGTTGTCTTGACAGCGGGGGGAGCTTGGTCTACTCTTCTACCGGCCGCGCTTCAGCCGCCGCCGTCGTCAGCAGGCCGCGCTATCTGCTCTCGGCGCCGACCATGCCATTCTCCTGGATGACGGGAGCCAGTTGCCCGATCCTCCCGGGGGGCCACACGATCTTCCTGACTTGTCCGACCACGCTGGATACGGGGATGGGGCCGAAGTCACGGCTGTCCTCACTGCTGTTGCGGTTATCACCGAGGACGAAGAGGTGGTCATTCGGGATCTTCGTCACGAGCGGCAACTCAGCCACGGGCTGCACCTTCAGGTAGGGCTCCTTGAGCCAACTCCCGTTGAGCCAGACGCGGCCCCCGGCGATGCCGACGAGGTCACCACCGACGGCGATGACGCGCTTGAGGTACGCGCCCTCATTGGGATGATCGAAGACGATGATGTCACCGTGCTTCGGCGGACGCCCGTTCCTGTAGGCGTCGAGGCGGATCGTGTAGTAATCGCCCGGCTCCAGCGCAGGTGTCATTGACTCGCTGTCCACTGTGCCGAAACGCACCACATTGGTGAAGAGGTACCAGAGCGCGCCGGCGAAAATGAGCGGGACGATAAGCCGTATCGCCAGGCGCAGCGGTCGTGCCCGCCGTTCTGGAAGATGATCAGGTCTGCCCATGGTTCCACCAGTGCCGGAGCGTGATGCGGCGCCGTTAGCTCTCTGCCCCCAACCACTGAGTCTACCGGCGCACAGACGGGAAGTCAATGAGGTCGGTCGCCGTGAATGTGCGGAAAAGAGGGCCGGAAAAAAAGTGCTCGGCTGAGAGAAGGACATTGGCCTGGGGAGGGGGAAGATGCGTTCCGCCGTGGAGGGTGCGTGCGGCGAGGTGTCCGTGGTCTCGGCACCGGGAGAACACTATCTGACCCGGCATGGGGTCGTGGCCTGCTGATGTGACGGAAGTCGCCGGGGAAGGGATGAATACGATTCGATGATTAAGGCCGAATTGGCGAGGAAGATCTACAAGTCAGACACCGACTGGGGTCAGGTTCAGCGGCAGATCACTCTTCCGTGGCGTGAGGCGTTCCGCATCAGCTATCGGAATGTCATCATGCGACTTGGCCGCGCCATGATCACCGGCGCCGGCATCGTTCTCGGCATCGCGTTCCTCACCTCGGTATGGACGGCCAAGGTGGCGCAGGAAGGCATAGACAGATACGAAGCTCAGAGCGCGAGGGCCATCGGTGAGGACGAGGGGGCTATGGCGCCGGGCGCCGAGGAGGCCAAGGCGGAAGAGGAGGCCCGCGCGGCGCGGCAGACCTGGCTGGTGGTCATGTCGCTGATGGTCTCCGCCGTCGGAATCACGAACTCGATGCTGATGTCCGTCACGGAGCGTTTTCGCGAGATCGGCACGATGAAGTGCCTCGGTGCGCTCGATGAGTTCATCGTGCGGATCTTCCTCATCGAGTCCATCGTGCTCGGCTTCATCGGCTCCCTGGTGGGCGCTCTCGCGGGGCACGGCATCATGCTGCTCGTCTACATCGCCAAACAAAGCGGCGTGGCGGCGATGATGAACTGGGGCGAGATGCTGCTCTACATCGTGATAGCGCTGGGGATCGGCATGTTCCTTTCGTTGATTGCTGCCGTGCCGCCCGCGATGCGCGCGGCGCAGATGCCGCCTGCGGCGGCGCTGGCAACTGAAGTCTGAGAGCCTTCATCACCGGCCGGCGACCGACAGGACACAGCTGACGGTGGTCACGGCACCAAGGAGAGCGTACTATGGCGCGAATTGAATGCCCCGAATGCGGTCATGTTGAGGAGACGACCGGGCTGGTTACGATCTGCCCGAACTGCAAGGCCGACCTTCGCACTGTCATGGCTGAGATGGGTCATCGCCGCGAGCGTCTGCGCGAGGTAGCACATGACGACTCCATGACCACTCATGAGTACATCGTGCGCACGAAGGACCTGCACAAGATTTACAAGATGGGTGAGGTCGAGGTCCCTGCGCTTAAGGGCGTCGATGTCAACATCCGCCGCGGCGAGTACCTCTCAATCATGGGCCCGTCCGGCTCAGGGAAGAGCACGCTGTTCAACATGGTTGGCGGGCTGGACAAGCCGTCGCGGGGCACCTGTTTCATCGAAGAGGTCGACATGGCACAGCTCGACGCCTTCGAGCTTGCGTGGCTGCGCTGTCGGAAGATCGGCTACATCTTCCAGACCTTCAACCTCATCCCGGTCATGACGGCGCTTGAGAACGTCACGCTGCCGATGATCTTTGCCGGGATGAGCAGCGACGAGATGATGGAGCGCGGCGCACTGCTGCTCGACCTCGTCGGCCTCGGTGAGCGCCTGCACCACAAGCCCTACGAGCTCTCCGGCGGGCAGCAGCAGCGCGTTGCCGTCGCGCGGTCGCTGGCGAACAACCCCGCGATCATCCTCGCCGACGAGCCGACCGGTAACCTCGACCTGCAGACCGGCAAGGAGATCATCGACCTCCTCAAGGAACTCAACGAGGAGAGCGGCGTGACGATCATCTCCGCCACGCACGACCTCAAGATGATCGACGTGTCGGATCGCGTCATCCACATCCGCGATGGACAGGTTGAGCGGATAGAGAACCGCGCGGACATCGACCTTGAGGTCGGCACTCTTGGTCAGTAGCGCGCACTGCGGAGCGGTGACGCGCCGGATGAACCACCGTACGAGCCCGGCACGGGCTTTCGCGGCCGGGCGAGGCTGTTGAGTTGGCGCGCGGCAACCGCCGCGCGCCAGGTTTCTCTGCGAAGACGGCGGTTCACTCCTGGGGGAGACCGTCGGCGCGCTTGCCGCGCGCAATTCTCCGGAGGCGGTGAAGGGAACTTGCTGCGTCCACTTCGGGCCACAGGCTTCATCATATCCATCCTCGCATTCGCCCTTATGGCCGGTCCTGCGCTGGCTCAGGGCGGTCACGAAGAGGAGATCGTCCTTGAGTCCGAGATCGACTACAAACTGGCTGCCTCAGCGGTTGATGAGCAGGCGATGCGTGGGCTTATCTCGCGCCTCGAAGGCCTCGGGTCGCGCGTCACCGGCTACCCGGGCTGCCATGAGGCCGCCCGAATCGTCGAGCAGGGCTTCCGCTCGCTCGGAATCGACGATGTGTCTGTGCAGCAGTTCCCGATCGTCGTCCCTGTCGCTAACCGGGACGACCAGGGCCGCCCCGCCTCAATCGAGGTGCAGAACGGCCCGAGCTTCGGGATGTTTCCGATCTGGCCCAACCTCGTCCGGACACCGAAGACGCCTCCGTCCGGAATCACCGGCAACCTGATCTACGTCGGCGACGGCAGCCTCCGTGCTTTCAACGGCCAGGAGGTCACGAACTCCATCACGATGGTGGACTTCAACTGCCAGGCCGAGTGGTTCAACGGGCCGCTGCTTGGCACCAAGGCCGTTCTCTTCATCGAGCCCGATGAGACGATCCGCGGTGAGGCTGAGGCGAAGTTCCTGTCGATTCCGGTGGATATCCCGCGGTACTGGATCCCGCGTGAGGCCGCCGATCACCTGATGGGCCTGCTGCTCTCCCGCGACCGCGTCCCCGTCACCGTCCGCTGTGACATGCAGTGGCAGCAGCGCACCGGCGAGAATATCATCGCCACCATCGAGGGCAGCGATCCGCGCCTGAAGAACCAGCGCGTCGTCGTCCAGGCATATTACGACTCTATCTCGATCACCCCCGACCAGGCTCCCGGTGCGGAGAATGCGGCGTCCATCGCCGCGATGATGGAACTCGCGAAGGCGTTCACCCAGCAGCCTCCCAAGCGCACCGTCGTCTTCCTCGCCACCGCCGGGCATTTCGAGGCGCTCACCGGGACCAAGGCCTTCCTGCGCGAGTTCGTTCGTGGCGCGCACGGCGAGAAGCGCGTCAAGCACATGTTTGATCTGGCCAACACGGCGCGCAAAGAGCTGGAAGACGCTATCGCGCGCGTCTGGGATGAGACCGAACAGCTAGATGAGGAGAAGACACCCGAGGAGCTTGCGGCCGAGCGCCTGCGAGCGATGGGCCGGATCGAGCGGGCGATCAAGCTCTGCGCGAAGAACGGTCGCCGGCTGGAGAGGACAGTCAACAAGGCTCGCCGCGAGGATCCGAACGAGGGCAAGCTCGACGAACAGCAGCTTGAGCCTGAGGAGCTCAATGAGCGGCTGGCGCTGATCGAGGAGTTCTCCGCGGCCCCGCCGCGTGTCGAGGCGGCCGTTGACACCGCCCGCGATGCGCTCCGAGAGGCCGTCCGGGTGGGTGCCGACGCCTCTCTTGAGGAGAAGGAAGCGGCCCTGGCGCTGGTGCAGGAGCGCGCCTTCGACGTTGTGGACGCCATCGACTTCTCCGACAAAAAGGTCTACCTCTGGTTCTCAATCGACCTGTCAAGTCACAACGATCTCTTCGGCATCTTCTACAAGGGTTACTTCTACAACTACCGCGAGAGCATCCAGTGGAAGTTCTCCGATATCGGCAAGAAGGCCCGTGAGTACTCTGACCTGATCTCAACCGCGCTGGGCGTCCCGGTGCGTCTGGTTGATGGCATCAACGCCATCCAGGGCAAGTCGTGGCAGACATACATGGCCGGTAAGCTCGCGCTGGCGAACGAGGTTGCGAATATCGCCGGCGTTCCGGGACTTGGCTTCGCCACCGTGCACGACTCGCGTCCGTGGGTCGACACGCCCATGGACAGGATCGAGCACATGCAGATTCCGAACCTCGTCGAGCAGACGCGTTTCCTGAGCTGTCTGCTGCAGGATATGGTCGGGATAGATGACCCGCGTGACCTCTATGACCTGGAGTTGGCGGATGACTTCGTTGAGGTCAAGGGCCGCGCGGTGCAGTTCAATCCTGAGGAGAGCCTCTTCCCCGACAAGCCGATGGTCGGCTCCGTGGCCGTCGGGCGCACGGGCTCAAAGACCGGTATGGGTGTGCGCGGAGAGGTCTTCGACATCGTGGACGAAGAAGGCCACTTCACCCTCCTCGGCATGCCCAACGCGCGAGCGCGTGGCGGGAAGCTGACGGTCGAGGCGTACCTGATTGACGAACAGACCGGTTCGGTGGCAATGGCGCCTGACCGCGGCGTCACCGGGGCCGAGCAGTATCCCAACGAGATCACGCTGGACCAGGAGATCAAGCCGGTCACCGTTGTGATGTTCGACTGCAAACCGGTCGCGATCTTCGACATGGTGGACCAGCGCTTCTTCCAGCTTCTGCGCGAACTGCACATCTACGACGCGCAGACCGACGCCGCACCCTATGAATTCGGCTACTGTCTGCCGCTGCCGCCGGAGCAGTTCACCTCGAGCTACGAGCCCGTGGCGGTGGTATTCGTGCCCTCAGGGACAAACGTGAAGATCACGATGGGGGCCAGCCTGCTCGGCCTGCGCTTCCTGCTCGTCAATCCGACTGAGCAGGAAAAACTCGGCGCCGGCTACCTGGTGGACCGCTATCCATCACTGTACGCGACCCCGTACCGTGTCGCGATGGACATGTGGCAGCTCGACGAGACGCGCATGACGGACCTCGCGAAGCATGGTATCACCAACGAGCGCGTCCAGAGCTCACACCAGGACGCGGCCGAGTACCTCAAGCTCGCGCAGCAGTACCTGCGCGAACGCAAGTATGACCAGTTCTTCACGGCCGCGCGTTCTGCATGGAGCTACGAATCGCGTGCCTATCCGGACGTTCGCAAGACCGCCGATGATGTGGTCAAGGGCGTTCTGTTCTATCTCGCGCTGCTGATGCCGTTCGCGCTCTTTGCCGAGCGCCTGTTTATCGGCGGTCGTGAGATCAAGCGGCAGATCATCGGCACCGTCGCGTTCTTCGTGGGGATCTTCATCCTAATCGCCCTGGTCCACCCGGCCTTCGCGATCACCTTCACCCCAATGATCATCCTCCTCGCATTCCTCATCCTTGCGCTGACGATCGTTGTCGTCGGGATCGTCGTGCAGAAGTTCGAGGAGCAGATGCGCGAGATGCGGTGGGAGCAGACGGGCGTGCGTGAGGCCGACGTAGGCCGCATGTCCGCCTCCGCCGCGGCCTTCAGCCTCGGTATCTCCAACATGCGCCGGCGCAAGATCCGCACGATTCTCACCTGCGCCACGCTCGTGCTGCTTACGTTCACGGTTCTCTCGACCACCTCGATCAAGCAGACCGTGCGCAGCAACCGCATCCGGCTGCCTCACAGCGCCGACTACAGCGGCATCATGATTCGCGACAAGACCTGGACGCCGATCGGCGAACCCACGACGCGCGTCATGCGCAATGAGTTCGGCGAGGACTATCCGGTCGCGCCGCGTGCCTGGTACTTCTCCAGTCGCGTAGGTGAGCAGTCCTTTGTTGATGTCTCACGCGCCGGAGCCAGCTACTCCGCCACCGCGATGCTCGGGCTCACCCCCGAGGAGGCGCTGATCACCCGCCCGCAGGACGCTCTGCAGGACGGCGGCCGCTGGTTCACTGCGGACGACACACTCTCGTGCATCATCCCGCAGGAGATGGCCGAGAAGCTCCTGATCACCCCGCAGGATGTCGGCAACGTGTTCGTCTCCGTGTTCGGCACGCAGCTGCGCGTCATCGGCATCGTCGACTCGGACCGCCTGAAGCGCGTCGAAGACCTCGACGGCGAGCAGCTCACTCCCGTGGACTATCTGCTCATGCAGGAGCAGCAGGCACAAAGACAGTCCATGGCCGCGGGCGACGATCAGATGAGTGAGGACGAACTGCGTGAGTACATCCATCTCACTCCCGACGCGGTCCTGATCGTGCCGTACACCTTCGTGGTGAACGCGGGCGGACAGCTCCGTTCGGTGGCCATCGGTATCCCCGACGCGGACACCGTGCGCGAGTGCCTCGACTCGCTGATGCGGCGGGTGGAGCTCAACCTCTACGCCGGCATCGGTGAGCAGACGTTCCTGTGCAGCTCCGTTGGCACGACCGGAGTGCAGGGCGCTTCGGATGTCATGATCGTCGTGCTCATCGCCGCGCTCATCGTCCTCAACACGATGCTGGGCTCGGTCTTCGAACGCACGAACGAGATTCACATCTACTCGTCACTCGGGCTCGCGCCCACCCACATCGCGGCGCTATTCGTGGCTGAGGCATCGGTGTACGCGGTCATGGGCGCGGTTGCGGGGTACCTGGTTGGCCAGGCGGCGGCGAAGATCATCTTGATGACCGGGTGGTTTGGGGGATTGTACCTCAACTACTCCTCCCTGGCCGCCGTCGGCAGCACGGTGATGATCATGCTGACCGTGCTCCTGTCGGTCATCTACCCGGCCCGCGTCGCGTCGAACATCGCGATGCCCGGGATCGAGCGGCGCTGGACGCTACCAGAGCCTGTGAATGATGTCATGCGCATGAACCTGCCCTTCACGGTTACGGGTGATCAGGCGCTGGGCGTCAACGTCTTCCTGCTTGACTACCTGGCCGCTCACGCCGACTACTCGCTGGGGAACTTCTCAACAGGCAACCTTGAGCTGAACTCGGGTGACTTCGAACTCGGAGAAGGGTACGCCCTCTCGGTCATGGTCTGGCTCGCGCCGTATGACCTTGGCGTGTCGGAGCACCTGACGATCGAGACGGTACCGACAGAGGATGCGGAGATCTACCAGATCCGCGCCGTCATCCGTCGCGAGAGCGGTGACGAGGCGTCCTGGATCCGTGTAACGCGCAACTTCATCAACCTGTTGCGCAAGCAGTACCTGCTCTGGAGGACGCTGCCCGCGCCGGTCAAGGGCGAGTTCGGCGTACGCGGCCGCGCAATCCTCGCCGGCGAGAGCCTGCCGGAGACGGCCGAGTAGCGCGAGGCGCCTCGCCCGCCGACCGAAGACCGAGCACGAGCGTGAGCGCACGCCGGATTATCTCTCCTCATCTGCGCCTGGAGGTGTCACGTGGCTCAACTGGACCCTGAACTTGAATTGTATCGAGGGTTGATGGATCAGCCCGAGCAATACGAGGATGGCTTCGATGTGAAGACCATCATCGGGGCACTGTTCATCGGCTTCGTGATGATGCCCGGAGCCATCTACCTGGGGCTGTTCGTCGGGCGCGACCTGGGTCCGGCCGCCGAGTGGACCACCATCATCCTCTTCACTGAGGTGGCTCGGCGCTCCTTCATCACCCTTAAGCGGCAGGAGGTCTACATCCTCTTCTACATAGCCTCCGCGCTCGCGTCCTCCTCGGGTGGCCTCCAGCTTGCCGGGGGCGTCTTCGCCGGGAAGATGTGGGACCAGTACTTCGTGCGCTCACCAGCAGCGCGCGGTCTCGGTATTGCCTACGAGATCCCGAACTGGGTCGTGCCGGGACCAGACTCCGAGGCGCTCATGCGGCGCACGTTCTTCCACCCGGACTGGATCTACCCGACTGCGATCCTGCTTCTGGGTGTCATCCTGAGCCGCCTGAACTGGTTCGGGCTGGGCTACGCGCTCTTCCGCATCACCTCAGACTACGAGCGGCTTCCATTCCCATACGCGGCCATCACCGCGCAGGGCTCCACTGCGCTTGCCGAGACTACGACCAAGACTGAGACCTGGCGCTGGCGCGTCTTCTCCATCGGTGCGATGGCAGGGCTTGCCTTCGGTGCCTTCTACATCGGCGTCCCGGCCATCACCGGCGTCATCATGACGAAGCCGCTGCAGCTCATCCCGATCCCATTCGTGGACCTTACGCGGAACACGGAGGCGGTGCTTCCGGCCGTGCCGACCGGCTTCGTCTGCGACCTCGGCGCGATCGTGGCCGGGTTCGTCGTCCCCTTCTGGGCGGTCGTCGGGAGCTTCGTCACCGCTGTGGTGACGCTTGCGTTGAACCCACAGCTCTACAAGATGGGCGTCCTGCAGCAGTGGACGCCCGGCATGGACACCATCCAGACCCAGTTCGCGAACTACATCGACTTCTACTTCTCGATCGGTATGGGCACCTCGTTCGCCGTCGCGGCCATCGGCATCTTCGGCATCCTTGCCCACTTCTACCGCAACCGCCGGGCCGATGAGGAAGGCCGCGAGCACGAGCCCGGGACGCTCAAGGGTATCCCCGGTCGCGGCGATATACCCCTCTGGCTGGCTATTGCGATGTTCTTCGTCTCCACGCTTGGGTACGTGCTGCTCTGCCGGCACCTCGTCCCCAACTTCTCGATCTTGTGGATTATCTTCTTCGGCTTCATTTTCACGCCCCTGGAATCGTATGTTGATGCGCGGATGAAGGGCCTCACCGGCCAGTGGGTGCGCATCCCCATGGTCAAAGAGGGTGTCATCATCCTCTCCGGCTACAAGGGCATCGACATCTGGTTCGCGCCGATCCCTGAGTTCGATCACGGCGCGCGCGCGCAGCAGTTCCGAGTCCTTGAGCTCACCGGCAACAAAGTCATGTCGCTGGTGAAAGCAGAATTGCTCATCCTGCCGATCGTTGTGCTCTGCAGCGTGCTCTACTGGGAGTTCATCTGGCGTCTTGCGCCTATCCCCTCGGTGAACTACCCCTACGCGCAGAAGATGTGGCATCTCTCGGCGCTCCAGCGCGGCCTGTGGCTCAGCGCAACGATGCCCGGCTCTGAGCGCCAGACGATGTTCGAGCAGGCTTTCAAGTGGCAGTACGTCGTTGGTGGCTTCGGCTTTGGGGTGGTCGCCTACAACCTCCTTGCGGCGATCAGGATGCCGACGCTTCTGGTGTATGGCGTGGTCCGTGGCCTGGGCCAACTGCCGCACTACGTGTTCCCGGAGATGGTTGGCGCGTTGATCAGCCAGTACTACATGATCCCTCGCTTCGGGGCGCGCCGGTGGAAGCAGTATGCGACGGTGCTTTCAGCCGGGTATGCCTGCGGGATGGGGCTGGTGGGTATGGGGTCTGTGGCCTTTGCGCTCATTGGGCAGGCGGTCTCTCAAATGCCGTACTGAGTTACGCCCTTCGTGGCACGATTCCGGGCCGGTCCCCTGCATGGGAGCCGGCCCTTCGTTTTGTACGCCCTTTGGCGAATGATTTGGACCGCGATGAGGAACCTTCTGCGGGAGCGGGGGTTTATGAGCAGCGACATGGCACGCGGTGTCGTCCCCTCACCACCGTGAGCCCCCAACATCACCGCTGAGTGCGCCCGGGAGGCACATCATGACCCGCGGGAGACACGGCTTCACGCTCATCGAACTGCTGGTGGTTATCGCCATCATCGCGATCCTCGCCGCCATCCTCTTCCCGGTTTTCGCCAGAGCCCGGGCCAAGGCGCGGCAGACTGCCTGCATGTCGAACCTCAAGCAGTTGGGCCTCGGCTTCGAGATGTATGCGCAGGATTTCGATGAGCTACTGCCCGTCTGGGGCTACGGCGACACCTCCGAGCCTGAGAACGGTCCGGCGCAGGGGTTCTTCTCCTGGGACACCGTCCTCCAGCCGTACCTCAAGAACCAGGCGATCCTGCTCTGCCCGGACAATCCGTACGAACGCGACGCGCGCGGCTACGCGATCACACGCTACACCGGGGATGCGTATGGACTGGACCTCCCGCTCCACAAGGACCGAGCCCCTCTGCCGTCGGAGACCGTGCTGCTGGGGGAGAAGGGGCACCTGCCGCCAGGCGTCAACGGCGACTCCGCGATGGAGCACTTCATGCAGAGCAACGGCGCAGCGATCTCCGGCCAGGACTGGCGGACGGAGGAGGACAAGTGGGGGAAGATGTTTCACAACGGCGGGAAGAACTTCCTGTTCCTCGATGGGCACGTCAAGTGGCACTCTAAGGGATCGGGCCCATTTGCCCACAACAGCGGGCTCGCCTGTCCGCCCGCGGGGTACGCGGGCCATGATCTGTATGACTCGCCACACGGGGCGGGTCACTGTGAGCTTTGGACTGACTGGCCGCATGAGTAGCGGAATCTGCGGGTGGTGAGCGTGCATGCGGACCGGACGGTGTCTCCGGTCCGCGCATGCTTTGGGAGGTATGGAATCTCGGTTCGCGGAGGTCCCTGTCCATCTTCCGCGAATAACGCGTTTTTAGATGCATGCTCTAGGTGGTATACTATGAGCGCGGGGGTATGGAGACGCGCCGGACCGGTTGACGGCCGGCCGCGCGGTGTCAATGCAAGTGAACCGGCAGGCGACCGGTCCGGCCGCTCTGAGCCGAGGCCGGGAGGAACGATCCGGAGAGGTGAACCATCCGATGGGAACACGCGGACGTCGCAGCGCATTCACATTGATTGAGTTGCTGACTGTGATCGGCATCATCGCGGTCCTCGCAGCCATCCTCTTCCCCGTATTTGCGCAGGCCCGCGGCAAGGCGCGACAGGCGCGGTGTCTCGCGTACATGCAGCAGATTGGGGTGGCGATCGAGAGCTATGTGCAGGACCATCATGGCTTCCTGCCCACATGGTCCATCACGCACCCCGGTGTAAACCCATGGACGCCGCCGAGCGGAGACGAGAACGCACCGGCGCCCGGTGTCGCGACCTGGGACATGAGTATCATGACATACCTGAAGGACGACACTCTGCTTAGCTGTCCTGATAACCCCAACCAGGATGCGCTGACCGCGCGCTCGTACGCCATCGCCCAGTACACGCAGCGGCCAATCGAGTCCCCGGCGGGCTCCGGCCGGATCATCGCTCTCGGCGGCTACAAGGATGATATCCCGCTACCCAGTGAGACCGTGTTGGTCTTTGAGAAGGGCAGCAACCCTCCCGGAGCCTGGGGGGATGCGCTGGGCCAGAACGTCTACCAGTATCATGACGATGATATGCCCAATGACGGCAAGGGCATCGAGGATCCGGAGGAGTTCCCAATGTGGCACTCGGGCGGGAAGAACTTCCTCTACCTGGACTATCATGCAAAGTGGGCCAAGAACACCTCCGGCCCATTCGCGAACCAGCCGCAGTCCGGCGATAGCGTGGGTATCTGCCAGGACTGGGGCAAGCCCGCGAATGGCGGCGACTGGCCCGTTCCGTAGCGACCTGCGTCCGGCTGCGCTCTTCTGATGCGAACGGCAACGAGCGGGCTCGTTGCCGTTCGCAGTGTCGGCCAATGTGAACGCAACTCCCCTCTGCTACGTCAGAAGACCCGTGGCGGCCGCGGGCGGCATGGTTTGCCTGCTCCTCAGCGCGGCCCGCTTTCGCCGCCCGGCGCCATATGCTATACTTCCGCGGGTAACCACGCCCTGAGCCGATGAGGTAGCGACAGCATGAGTGCCATGCGCCGCGTCGATATGCAGCTGCTGACAGTTGTCCTGCTGCTGTCTGCTATCGGTGCGCTCGCAATCTACAGTTGCATGCGCAATGCCGGTGATGCCACCTCCCGGCTGACGATGCAGCTCGCCTACATCATCGTCGGCCTGGCGATCATGACCGGCATAATGGCGCTCGACACCGGCAAGATCCGGGGCCTGACCTGGCCGATCTACATCATCGTGCTGGTCCTGCTGGCGATCGCTCTGATGATGGGCTCGGTCAGAGAGACGCACAGGTGGATCCCGATCGGGCCAGTGAACATCCAGCCCGCCGAGCTCGCCAAGATTGCGGTTATCATCATGCTCGGCGCGGTTGTCTCGAAGCTCGAACACGAGGAACATGACTTCATCTTCCTCATCAAGACCCTGTTCTACGTGGGCGCGCCCGCCCTCCTGATTCTGCTGCAGCCCGACCTCGGCACACCCATCGTGCTCTTCTTCATCTGGCTCGTCATGATGTACGCGCTGGGCGCCAACTCGGTCCATCTCGGGGCCTTCGTGCTCGCCGGACTGCTGTTGTTTGCAGGCGCCTGGGGCTTCGGCCTCGTGCGACCGCACCAGAAGGCGCGACTGACGGCGTTCATGCATCCCGACGACACCTCTCAGGCCGCCTCCTACCACCTGCGGCAGTCGCTGATCGCGGTCGGCTCCGGCCACCTCTGGGGACAGGGCCTCTTCCATGGCGTCCAGAGCCAGGCGGACTTCATCCCGGACCAGGAGACCGACTTCATCTTCACCGTCATCGCCGAGGAGCTTGGGTTCGTTGGCGCCGCGAGCATCATCGTGCTCTACGCGCTGATGCTCTACCGTGGTCTGTGCATCTCAGCCTCCGCGCCTACCGTCTTCGACCGCGTTGTCGCCGCGGGAATCGTGGGGATGCTGCTCATTGAGGTCTACGTCAACATCGGCATGACCATCGGCCTTGCGCCGGTGAAGGGCATGGCACTCCCGTTCCTCAGCTACGGCGGATCGAATCTGCTCGCCCATATGATGGCGGTCGGAATCCTGCAGAGCATTTACATGCGCCGGGATCAGATCGTGTTCTAGAGCGCAGGCGCACGAACGGACAGGACGATGGCGATGATGAACATGAACCGAGAGAACTGGGCGGTACGCGGCTGGGAGGGTGTGCTGCTGCATGTGCCCTCCGAGTGGGACATCGCGGCGATCAGCGGCGACCGCAACCAGGGCTACATGCGCATAGATGACACGCAGAACATGCCGCGCGTGGAGCTCAAGTGGCAGAAGTCCACGGGCTTTGTGAACGTCACCGGGGTCGTTGACGGCTACCTCAAGGACCTCCAGAAGAAGCGCAAGAAGGGCGAGCCGGAGATCGAGACGGACCGTGACTGCTCCGTCGTGAGCAAGCGGCAGATGCGCAAGCAGGACCTGCAGTGCTTCGCGTGGCGCGGGGCGATCGAGGGCTACGGCGCGGCCTGGTACTGCCCCGACTGCCAGCGCGTGATGGTGGTGCAGGTGATGGCGCTGCCCGATGAGCGCGGGGCCGAGCTGGCCCGCGAGGTTATTGGGAGCCTCGAGGACCATCCCCACGACGGCTGGATCACCTGGTCCACGTACGGGCTGCAGATGGAGGTCCCGGAGCGCTTCGAGATGTCCGGACAGAAGCTGATGGCCGGCCTGATTGAGCTGCGCTTCGCGAATGCCGGCGAGGAGATTGTCGGCGTCCGATGGGGGATGGCGAACGTGGTGCTGCGTGGCCGCACACTCGAGAACTGGGCGGCGGCTGAGATCCGCGACTACCACAAGGGCACGAAGCTCGAGATGACTGAGACCACCTTCCGGGGGCATCCCGCGGTGGAGGTCAGCGGCTACTTCATCAATCCCCTCAAGCACATGCAGTCTTTCGTCATGCATATTGCCAGGCGGCCCTATGCCGACGTGGTGCAGGGCTGGGTCTGGCACTGCGTGGACGAGAACCGGATCTACTACGCGGGTGCGCTGCTCGATGAAGAGCACAAGGAGATCATCAAGCGCGTGGCAGAGAGCATCGTCTGCCCGGAAGACGCTGCGGCGGAGACCGGCGATGGAAAGGGGCCCATACGATGAGGGCATGGCGCCTGGCGCTTTGCGCCGCAGCACTGCTGAGCGCGGCACTCGCCTGCGCGGCCGGTGAGGCCGCGGCCGCGAAGGCCGGGGAGTTCATCGCGAAGAGCCAGGAGCTCGTGGATGCCGGCGACCGCGCCGGCGCGATGCAGTGCCTGCTGCAGGCGCTTGAGCTGGCGCCCGAGCAGCCCTCAATCCACTCCCACCTGGGCTACCTCTACGAGCTTGAGGGCCAGCCGCTCAAGGCCCTTGAGAGCTACGGCCACCTGCTTGAGTTGCGGCCTGATGATGCGTACGGCAGCGAGCGCATCGCCCATCTCTTCTACGGCGGCGAGTTCCCGCGCAGGCTCCGGCTGAGCCTGCTGCAGTTCAGCCCGGCCTCGTTCGTCACCGACCAATGCCTCCTTCGGCTCGACAATGGCGGGGACCCGCTCCTGCGCCAGATCGCCTACACCACAGGCGTGATCTTCCCCGAGACCATGAAGGACGGCGCCGGCCCGATCAGCGCCGACATCCCCTCCGCCGGAGGGCAGGGCGTGGTCGGGCAGGCGACCTTCAACCGCGTCTGCTACGGCTATACGGCCGTGCCTGAGGGCGACGACCTGCGCATGACGGCCATGGTCTACTACCCGTCGACGCTGCTCAGCGAGAGCGGCAACGACTACGCCGGGCTGGCGGAACGGATCGCGCACATCATCCTGCGAGCCCACTGCTACAGCCGCGGGGCCTACAGTCTCCCGCAGATGACCGATGCGCAGGAGTCGGAGGTCGTGCGAGTCTGGCTGTGCGAGAGCGGGCCCACGGGGGCCGAGCAGTATCAGAATGACATGTTCGTCTACGACATCGGCCGCAACCGCACGCCCGAGGAGTGGCTGCGCGAGGTCGCGCACGAGTGGGGCCACTACGCGCTGCCGCGCATGGGGCGGTTCGAGCAGCCCGAGCCCTACGCCAGCGGCGTGCTCGGCGAGGCCCTCTTTCTGCAGCTCCTTGCCGACGAGGCGGGGATCGTCGTGGGTGAGCCCTGGCCGTCTCTGAAGGCTCGCACTGCCATCGAGGGGCTCTGGGGCGATGGCGAGGTCGCGCTGGGGCAGCTTCTGACAGAGACGCGCGAGCGCACGCTCGATCGGTGGCTCGCCGAGGGCCCGAACTCGTCGCTGAGCGCTGGCCTCGGGTCGGATGCATTCGACTACCTCGTCGGGATGCTCCTGTGGGTAGAGGCGGCGCACGGGCATGAGATGCTGCGCTCGACGCTGGAGAAGGCGCCGGGGGAGTCGCCTGCCGACTTCTACTACGGTTACCGCCAGGCGGTGAAGGAAGCCGCCGGGCGAGGGCCACTGGCCATAGGCGCCGGCGCATACAGCCCGAAGGAGAGCACCCTCTTGGCACCGGCACGCGAGGGCGCTATGCGGCGGGAGGAGGTCACGCTCGCCGCAGGAGATCGCCTGCGCTACCCCGTGTATCTACTTGATGGCCCCGCCACAGTGCGGATCACGCCGGGGCTGCGGGAGACGAAGCTGAACCTCTACATAGACGCGCTCGGGCCGCTGCCGCTTGAGGCTGGAGAGCCGGTGAGCCTCGGCCGCCGCGAGGCGGGCTGGCACACGCTGACGCTCGAGGCGCCGGAGGGCTGCGCGCCGGTGAAGCTGACGAGCCTGGTGATCACCACCGGTGAGAGCGACGTGCCCGCGCCGGGGCTGTAGCACGCGCGACTACTCGTCGCCGTTGGCCAGGACGGTCTTGATCAGCCCGTCATACGGGCCGCCCTTGTTCACGTAGGCGACTGCGCCCACCTGCATCATCTGGTCGATCACGTCCTGTTCTTCATGCATCGAGAGGCCGATCACCCGGATCGACGGATCGCTCGCCGCAAGCTCTCGCGTCGCCTCTATGCCGTCCATCTGCGGCATCCTCACGTCCATCAGCATGACGTCGGGCTGCAGCTCACGCGCCAGGGCGAGCGCCGTGACGCCGTCGGAGGCCTGGCCTACGATTTCGATCTCCCCGTAGTTGCTCAGCAGCTCCGCGAGGCCCTCTCGGACGATGTCATGATCATCCACGATCAGCACCCTGATGGGCGCGTCACCGCTCGCGGGGCCGTTCTCCAGGTGCAGCCGCGACTGGACCGGCTCTGAGTTACCCGCTGCGGTCACTATCGAGCCGGGCATGCGCAGGCGAAACAGCGCCCCCTGGCCCGGCGTGCTCACGACCTCCATCTCGCCGCCCAGAAGCTCCGTCCGGTCTCGGATTCCGAGGATCCCCGTGCCGCCGACCATGCCTTCCTCGGCCTCGAGAACCGCGGGGTCGAAGCCCACTCCACCGTCCGCTATCTCCAGCACGAGGTTGGCGCTGTCCACCAGCAGGCACAGCGATGCCTCCTGTACCCCTGCATGCTTCACGGTGTTAAACAGCGGTTCGCGCGCCGCCTGCAGGAGGAATGCGCTGATCTGCTCGTCCTCCGGCTCGTGCGCTTCGGTCACGTCGATCACGACGCGCAGGTGGTGCTTCTGAAGCATCTGATCGGCGAGCCACTTGAGCGCGGGCAGCAGGCCACGCGCGAGCACCGGCGGGCTCAGCTCAGCCGCCAGCGAGCGCGACTCCTGGATCGCCTCCTGGAGCAGCTCCATGAGCTCTCGCGCCTCAGGTTGCTTTCCGTTGCTGCGCAGGAGCAGCTGTGCGCGCATCTGCGCAGCCGTCAGGAGTTGCTGGAGGTGGTCGTGCAGCACCTGCGAGAGGTGCCGGCGCTCGCGCTGCTCGGTGCCCAGCAACTCCAGCGCGAGCTTCTGCAGCAGCGTCGCCCTCGTCTCCGCGAGCTTCGTGCGCTCCGCCACCTGGCGCTCAAGGTCCTGGTTGAGTTCGCGCAGTTGCTCCTCCATCCTGATGCGGTCTGTGACGTCGCGGATGGTGACGAGGCCGAGGATTATCGCTCCGCTCTCGCTGCAGATCGGTGCGCCGCTGAGACTCAGGATCCGTGGCTCCTCACTCCGCCGGTCATGCACCACGACCTCAACGTTGGAGAACCGCTCTCCCCGCCGCTCCCCGTCGTGGATGACAAGGGCAGGTGTGACGAATATGCCGCTGTCAAGCGCCCGCTGACGGCGGGCTTCACTTCACCTGCGCGCCGCAGCTGTATCGTGGGGGGCACAGTGTTCTAGTGCAGCGCCTTTGAAA
>DHPY01000025.1 GCA_002411015.1 Armatimonadetes bacterium UBA5352
CCGCGCGAGTTGACGAGGTGGTGGCGCAGATCGCGCCAGGACTCCGGGAGCGTGCAGCGCCAGGCGCGGCCCGCGAGCCCGCCGGACTCAACGGGCTCCACCGGCCGCCCGCGATCGAGGCGCAGGGCCTCGTTGAGCACGCGCGCCATCTGCTCGGGCGTCAGCTCCCACTCGGCGCGGGTGCGGTCGATGCCCTCGCGGACCTTCGCCACCTCCTCGCCCAGGCGAAGGTCCCTCGGCAGCTCCTCCTCGACGACCGAGCGGCGCTCGCGCGGATCATCGATGCGGTCCTTGAGGTGGAGCATGGCCTGCTCGACCTCTTCGGCGATGACGTCGCCGACCTGGCCGAGGTCTTGGCGCTGGGTGCGGACCTTCTCGATGATCACCTCGAGGAAGCGGCGGTCCTCCATCGCGTGGTAGAGGAAGTGGTAGCACCAGACGTGGCTGGCGGGCTGCCCGTGGCGGTCGATGCGCCCGTTGCGCTGCTCCATCTTATTCGGGTTCCACGGGATTTCGTAGTGAACGAGATAGCGGCAGTGCTTCTGCAGGTTCAGGCCCTCGGAGGCGGCGTCGGTGCCGAGCAGGATGCGCACTGGGGCCTGGTCGGGCGGCGTCTGGAAGGCCTCGTTGACTGCCTGGCGGTCGGCCATCGACATGCCGCCGGACATGACCTCAATGCCGTCAGACCAGCCGCGCTTCTCGAAGAGGCCCTGCAGGTAGTTGAGGGTGTCGAGGTATTCGGTGAAGACCAGCAGGCGCTCATTGTTCCACGCGCCACCATCGCGCAGGTGCTCCTCGATCCAGTCGAGGAGGGCCTGGGCCTTCGTGTCGGCGCACTTGCGGAGCCGGTCGGCAATCGCGATCAGTTCGTCCAGCCACGCACGCTCGTCGGCGGTGAGGCTGCCGAAGAGGCGCGTGGCCTCCTGCAGCGCGGCGGCCTCGACCTCGGCCTTCTCGCGATCGTCATCGAAGTCCTCACCGGCGCGGGCCTTCATGCGCTCGACGAGCGCGACATCGCCGCGACCCTCCTTCTCGGCGAGGGTCTGCACGTGCGTGTTGAGCGACTGGAAGAACGCTGCCGGCGACGACAGCAGGCGCTTTTTCAGGACCGTGAGTGCGAACTGCACGGCCATGCGCCTGTCCCACTCGACGCGCGACAGGCGCGAGTCGATGTAGGCGTCGAGCAATTCGTGCGCGCGGCGCTCTTCGGCGGAGAGGTGCAGGTCCGCGAGCGTCTCGACCTCGCGGTGAGCGAAGCGATGCGCACCGAGTTCGGTCAGAATCTGCTCCTTGAGCCGCCGGATCATGACGAAGTCGCGGGCCTGCTTGCTGAACTCCGTGCCGCGAGAAAAACGCAGCGGATCAAGCATCTCCAGCAGGGCGGTGAAGCTCGGTGTGAAGCCGTTGTGTGGCGTGGCGGTCAGGAACAGGCGGTGCTCGAAGTGATCGCTGATCGCCTGCAGCATCTTCGTGCGGTCGGAGTCGCGGACGTAGTCCTGGCGGCCGGAGGGCGCGCAGTTATGCGCCTCATCGACGATCAGCAGGTCCCACTCGCGCAGGCCCGGCGCGCGCTTCTGCTCCAGCGAGCTGTGGAACAGCGACAGCCAACGCTCGGCCTTGAGCAGGTCCATCGAGGTGATCAAGCGCGGGTGGCTGCGCCACGGGTTGACATGGATGCCGTATTCCTTGCGCAGGCGCTCGGCTTCCTCGCGGTCGATGATGCGGAAGTCGAGGTTGAACTTCTCGCGCATCTCCTGCTCCCACTGGCGCTGCAGCGAGGCCGGGCAGACGATCATGATGCGCCGCGCGCGATGCCGGCGGATCAGTTCCTGCGCGACGAGCGCGGCTTCGATCGTCTTTCCGAGGCCGACGTCATCAGCGAGCAACAGGCTGACGCGATTCATCTGCAGCGCGCGCACGACCGGCACGAGTTGGTAGTGCTCTATCTCGACCGCACCGAAGAAGGGGGCGGTCAGCGGCGGGCCCGAGATGACGGAGTTGCTCGACCAGCGCAGGGCGTGGGTGTAGGCGAGAAAGGCGTCGAGGCTGTCGAAGTCATCCGGCCGCGGGAGGTGCGTGGTATCATGCACTTCGGGCGCGATCTCCCGCTCCCAGACGACCTCAAGCCGGTCGCTGAGAGCGTCATCATCGAGGCACTCAAGCCGAACCTTCCGGCTGACACCGCCGCTATCGACGTGCTCATCGACGTCCAGCACGACAAAGTGCCGGTTGCGAAGCTGAACAAGCTGGCCCTGTTCGGGCACGTCATGCGAAGCCAATGGGCATTCCCCCACGAGGAGACCGCAGGTAAAGGTGCTCGTGCGAAGTGTGTGAGTGCACATTTCGCAGCGTGGCCCGTTCAGTCCTCCCCACAGTTCGCCAGTGGATGCCCATCGACTGCCTCCCTCAATTGCTGCGGCCCGACATGCAGATAGATCGCGGTCGTGTCCAGCCGTGAATGCCCCAACAGCTTCTGAAGCGACGCGAGGTCGCACCGCCCGCTACGCAGCAGCAGCGTGGCAAAGGTGTGCCGCAGCGTATGCATGGTTACGCGCGGCTTCTTGATACCGCTCCGCTGGAGAATGTCCCTCCAGATGATCTGGAGCCGAGAGGCATGGATGCGGTTCCCGTGGGTGGTGGTGAAGAGGTAGTCGTGGCCGGTGTCCCGACGCACATCGAGCCACTGCTGCAGCGCCTCACAGGCATCGTCCAACAGGGGCAGTATGCGCGTCTTCCCGCCCTTACCGTCCTCGATGCGGACAGTCTGATCAATGAGATCAACGTCTGGCAGGCGGAGGCTCAGTAGCTCGCCTCGACGCACACCGGTGAATGCGAATGTGGCAATGATCGCCCGGTTGCGCCTGCGGCAGTAGTCCACCCGGTGGTCGGCGGCGGCGGCGATAAGCAGCCGCAACTCGTCTTCGTTGAGGTAGTTCGGGAGGCCTTTCCTTCGCTTTGGCGTGGCCACTCGCCGAGTAGGGTCGTGGGAGACATGGTCAAAGTCGAGAAGGAACGTCCAGAAGCTCTTCAACGCGTATACGTGGCGGCGGATTGTGGAACCACTGAGGTCTCGGCGCTTCATGTGCACCACCCAGGAATGGATCAGACTGGTGGTGACATCGGAAGGAATTGGGGCCACGCCGATTTGTTGCATGAACTCGAACAACTGTGACAGGTCGGACTGGTAGGCGGTGATGGTGAGGGGGCTGCATCCTCGCTCTGCCTCCAGGTACACCAGAAAATCCTGAGCCAGTGTGGTCAGAGTCTCCTGCACTTCTGTGCACACCCTTTCGTTGCGCGGGCGAGCAGCAGCATGGAGATCGTGCTCAGGATCATCAGAAGCTACCTGTTCTCAGGCCGAACCCAAGACCACAACCTTGTCGGGGCTTACATTCCGCTCTTTTCCCGCCTGTGTTCACAGTTCGGCAGAAATGCGGTCACGGAGAGCGTGTCTATAAGCCGAGTT
>DHPY01000040.1:0-17706 GCA_002411015.1 Armatimonadetes bacterium UBA5352
GGTCAGCTCTTCGAGCTGCGCTCGCCCCTCCTGAACGACCTTTGCTCTCGGCCTCTCAGCCCGCTGACGCTTGAACCTTGCGCGATTTCTGGAAGATGTGTGGAAGCCCGCCGCTACGAACGACGCGACGGCGGCACGAACGTTGTCGCTATCGCGGAGGGGCCGCCCGAGCGCCCGCTTGCGGCGCGAGGGTGAGTTCCGCTTGCGGAACTCAGCCGCTGTGCCGGCCCGTGTCGTTTGTCGTTCGCTCGGCGGCTGCACAGACAGTCTTGGTTGTGCGTGGGCCGGGGTGGAACCTGAGGCGCTGGCGCGCCTCACTCCTCGCGCCGCAAACGACAGCGGCGCTCGGAGCGGCCCCTCCACAGCAACGGAACGACCGCACCGAGCGAAGATGCGCGTAACGCCCCCACTCTACCCTCCCAGGTTCACGTAGTACTGAATCGAGATCGTCGGGTCTATGAAGTAGTTGATGACGATCCGCCAGAGGATGCCGCCGATCAGCAGGTGGCCGAAGAAGAGCCCGAGGAACGCGGGCACGAGCTTGCGGTATGCCGGCAATGAGCCGTAGCGCAGGGCAAGCCGCTGGGCCAGCCAGGCCACGAGGAATGGACCCCAGTAGGGCGAGGAGTCGCCGTAGAGGGTGCCGAGGATGATCCCGAGCGGGTGGAACGGGAAGTTGGAGATCATCGTGCGCGCCCAGGTAACGGCGGTGGTGAGGACGATTCCTCCGCCGTAGAAGCCGATGCGGGTCCAGTCAGGGCCCTCAGGCGCAACGAGCGCGCGGTCGAGCAGCACGTAGTTCCCGCGCGACCAGCTTAGCGCCCAGGACTGCCCCGCGCGGCCGGTCTTCGCGCCGATCAGCCCCTGCCCGTAGCGGTAGCCGACATCGAGGTGGTACCAGTAGGTGAGCAGCAGGCCGACCACGCACATCCCGAGCATCAGCCAGGCGAAGTGAGACTTGCGCGCGCGCACGAACTCGGGGAGCTTCAGGCCATCCGTGAACGCCTGCGCGGTGGAGTGTGCGAAGACGGTGCGGCCGATCCAGAACAGCGCGTAGTAGAGGATGATGGACTGCGGCGAGCCAACCCCTCGGAGGGCACGGTTCCCGAGCAGATGGATGGGCACGATGGTGTCAAAGCCATACGGGTGGGTCCAGAGGACCGGCGGCCCGGCCTCCGCGCGAATGCGCGCGGCCACCAGCGTGAACATGTAGAGCGACGCGAAGTACGCAGTGAGTGGCAGCCACCGCATCCCGGCGTGGGACAGCATCCACATCATCGCGACCGTGCCGAGGATGAAGCCGATGATCTGCACGCGGTAGGGCATCGGCTCATCGTGGTCGTACTCGTCGCCGCCGTGCATGATGCTGCGGGCGACGAGGCGCAGGTGCGGGCGCGCCGCCCACAGCATGAAGCCGGTGAAGGCGATGCAGGCGCCTGCCGAGACCTCCTGGAAGAACGGGAAGCCACTTGCGCGATATCCGGCGGAGAGGCCGCCCATCTTCACCAGCTTCATGAAGAAGTACGTGACGAGAGCGGTGCCGAGAACCTCGCCCGAGACAAGGTACGACAGCCCCCAGATCTCCAGTGAGAGGCTGAAGGTCAGCGGATGCAGCCATCGCCACGGCGGATCGGTGATTCCGGCGGTTATGACGTGGTTCTTCTCAATTCCCGGGAAGCCCGGGTAGAACGCGTGCAGGATGTTCACCACGTTGAAGAGCGTCGCGATCGCGAATCCGATCCACATGACCGGGTTGCGGAAGAAGCCCTTCTCCCCCGCCGAGCCGGCGAAGCCACCCGTGATCTCCAGTGGCAGGAAGTTCATCGGATAGGTCAGCCGCTCGTTTTCACTCCATTGCCTGCGGAAGAGCGCGGTCAGGCAGAGCACAGTGAAGACGAGCAGCAGCGAGAAGCCGCCCCACCAGGCGATCGGCACGAGCCACTGGTCCCACGGGATCCGCTGCGATGCCGTGCCCTCGAAGAAGCCGTCGATGGCCCATTTCTCGTGAGTGATCCAGAAGGCCGGGTAGTGCTCGAAGAGATCGGCGTAGCCATCCACGTCGGTGCCGTAGTACTTCGGGAAGAGCAGGTAGTGGAAGACGTAGCCCGCTCGCTCCATCGGCAGGGAGGCGGCGATGGCGGCGTAGATGAGCAGAAGCTCCCCCCGCGAGAGCGGCGCGAGGAGGCCGATGCTCTTGTTGCGGCGCCAGATGGCCCAGAGGCCGACGTTGATGCCGACGAGGATCAGCAGAAAGAGGATGGCGGGCACAGGCGGGACGACGTAGGGCACCCAGTTCAGGCTGATGTAGCCGAGCCGGGTGATGCCCAGCCAGGTCGCGATCGTCAGGAGGATGGAGATGATGACGGCGCGCATCGTGATGCCACGGATGCTCTCGGGGAGCTCGGCGTCATGGTCGATCTCGCGGTGTTCACGCATCAACTGGCTCATATGGCAAGCTCCCTGCCGGACGGCCTGATGCTGTTCGCGCCCGTTCGCCGTCGGCGCAGGATTCCCTGCATCGCCACGAGATAGCGACGCGCAGGGAATCTCCAGCACCTGCCAGGCGTCATCAGGTATGTCAGGCGAGACCAAGCCGGCCACAGGCGCCGGGCGCGCGTCATAACTCAGGAGGTGCCAACCTTGATCAGACACAGAACGCTCATCGTGACCCTTACACTCCCGCTCGCCCTGGTGATCGCGGGCGTGGTGCACGCACAACCTGGCCCGCCAGAGCAGGGAGCAGGCTTCTTCGCCCGGCTCGATACGAATGCTGACGGGAAGATCGACCGGACGGAGTTCCGGGGCTCGGACGAGAACTTCACCCGCATGGACGCGGATGGAGACGGCAGCATCACGGCAGAGGAGCTTGCACAGGCGGCGCCACGAATGGGTGCGCGCGCGGGTGCAGGGGCGGGTGGTGGAGCAGGCGGCGGCCGGGCCCAGCGGGACCCGGCGGCACGGTGGCAGCAGATGCTGCAGCGCTTCGACGCCGATGGCGACGGCCAGATCACGGCGGAGGAGTTCCAGGGCCCTGAGCAGGTCATGAGGGCGCTGGACGCGAACAATGATGGGGCAATCACGCAGGAGGAAGCACTCAATGCGGGCGGGCGCCTGCGCCGGGGCGCGGGCGGCGGGGCGGGTGCAGTGGATCCGGCGCAACGCTGGCAGCGGATGCTGGCCGCCGACGCGGATAAGGACGGGCGCATCTCCGCGGCTGAATGGCCTGGTCAGGCGGAGCGCTTCACCGCGCTGGACGCCAATGGCGACGGCTTCGTGGGGCAGGGCGAGATGCCCGCGGTACGCGCTGGAGGGGCCGCGGATGCCCCCGGGAACGGGGCAGCCCGGCAGGATGTGATCGGCGCGTTCATCAGGATGATGGATATTGATGGAGACGGGCAGGTATCTGCAGAGGAGTGGGCGAACTATTTCGCGGTTGCGGACGTTAACAAGGACAAGATGATGAGTCGCGATGAGTTCATGGCGAGGCTGCAGGAAGCGCTGAGGCCGCGAGCCGATGTTCAGACACCTGACGAGCCCGCGGCTCCGCGGAAATAGTGAGACCAGGTTTCTCCGCCGCAAGGCGGAGTAGCGCGGCCCTCGGTCTCCCCCCGCCGGGGGTCGCGTGATAATTTGATGACGCACACGCTGTTCCGTCAACCGACGGGACAAACGGCCCCCGGTTCCCCCCGCCGGGGGTCGTTGTTTTACGGCGGGGCATCGGGCATGGGGAACGGCGGGAAGCCCCTACCGCAGCGCGAGCACCTCATTGCGCGCTGAAACCACCCGCACCCGCGAGTAATGCCCCACGCAGTCTTCAGTGTGGCCGATGCGGGTCGGCTCGAGCACGACAAACTCCGCCCAGTCCGGCGCGTTCCACGCGATGAAGGCAAGCTCGAGGCCCTCGACCGCAAGGTCACCGCGCTTGCGCTCAGCCGGGACCACGATCGGCCCGGTGTCGATCTGGAAGATCCAGTCGCCCGAAGGCGCGCGCTCGGAGTCATTCACATTCATCGTCTTGATGGGATACTCAACCCGCGCGATCATCTCGCCGGCCTCGCCCAGCAGCTGCGTGCGCCCCACGAGCGGCCGGTTCGCCAGCGTCGCCTCTACCACAGCCTGCCTGTCCGCGCAGACCTCCGCCTCAGCCTGCACCGGCGCGATACGCACCTCCTCGAAGCGATCGCTGCTCAGGCCGCTCTCGAGCCACGCGGCTGTGACGGGCAGGCCCACACGCACGATGCAGTACTGCTCGGGCCCGAAGATCGCGCAGAAGTCGTAGTTGGGCTGCTTGAAGAGATTGCGCTCAGCGTAGGTGTCTTCTGACTTGCAGGAGGCCACGAGCGCGTAGATGGCGCCGCCTGCAAGCTCGCAGGTCGCCTCGAACTGGATGCGCGCGTGATTGGTGCGGCCCTTCGTCACGAATGTGGCGAACGATCGGCCGAAGTCGTGGGCTTCGAGCATGCTGTGCAACCTCCAGTGATCGGAAGCGGTCGGCAGTGGCGGATGAGTTCGCCCGTCAGCGCGGGAGGACCTGCGCCCCCTCGGCCAGCAGCTCCGCCACCTGCGCCGCGAGGCGCGCAGCTTCCGGCTTGATGCTCCGTGCGTCGGCCGAGAGGTCGAGGCCGAGAGTGTGGATCGTCGCATTGAAGCTGCCGCTGTTGATCCGAAGCGGAGGTGCATCCACTGCGCGTGGATAGACGAGTACCGCATGCCGCACGCCGTAGCCGATGCAGTAGGCGAGCATCTGATAGGTGTCATCAGCGGAAGGCTCGCGGCGGGTGCCGGAGTCGGGCTTGTACTTGGCATCCACCACGCAGATCGGGCCATCCGGGCCCTCGATAAGCGCGTCCGGCGAGAGAAGCGCGTGGCCGGACTCGTCGAGCGCCCGGCTATGGCCCCCTGAACTGGCGCGAAGCGGCAGAGGCAGGTTCTGCTGCAGAGAGCGGCAGACGACGCGCTCAAAGAGCCTCGGCATCTCCACCAGCAGCGTGGGCGTCGCGGGTCCGCGTAGGTGGCCTGCGGGGCGGTGACTGACGCCGAGCCCCTCCAGCAGCAGCCGCGCGAGCGCCAGCGGCACGCGGTACTGCCGCTGCGCGAGACCCGCGCGCGCGGCCGCGATCTCCCCCGCCTTAAGCGGCCGAGTCGCGACCGTGGAGGAGAGCGTGCGCAGGCACCATGCCGCCCGCGCACGCAGACTGAGATCGCCTCCCGCCGCCCGCACGACCAGCTCAAGGGCCGCGGCCAACACGCGATTCTCGAGCGTGTCCCGGCTCAACTCCGAGAAGCGGCAGGCGAAACGGTCGAGGCGATGGGGCAGTTCGCGAAGCTGGCGCTGGAGGTCCAACCGCCCGCGCACGCACGGGAGGACACGCTCGACGTGGTTGTAGCCGCTGGCAACGCCGGACCCAATCAGCCGCGCCACCTCCGTAACGAAAAGCTCCATCATCCCATCCGCGAGACCCGCGAAGGTCTCGGCGACCGCTGCAGGCGGGGCGATGCAGTCCACCTCACCTGCGAGCCAGAGCAGCGTCCAGACGTTGCGCACCGGCACGCGCGGCTCGATGTAGATGCGCCGGCCGCCGGGCAGCGTGATGATGCCGCAGATGCGGCCCGCACGCAGCGCCCAGGCGCCGCGCTTTCCGTGCCGCAGGAGGTCCAGGTGCCTGCCGTAGGTGCTCCGCAGCCACTGCGCCTCAAGGTCAGTGAGCGACACGCAGTGCTCGCTACCCTCGCGCAGATGCAGCGGCGAGCCGGGAAGCCCCTCAGCGTCCGCAACAGCCATGGGCGGCGTAGTCTCGGCAGCCACCCTCAGGCCTCCCCCGCCGGCGCGGCCTCAGCCACCTGCTCACGCTCGCGGGCGCGCCAGATGAGGTCCTCGATGCTGAGGCCCTCCAGCCGCTCAGGGATCCCGGCGAAGTACTCCTCCAGGAGCGGAGCGATCTGGAACTGCCAGATCTCACGCACCATCGCTTCATCGAGGCCCGGTCGGAGGAAGTAGCTGTGGCCGATGAGCAGGTTCCGCCCCACCTCCGGCTCCAGCCACGCGTTCAACTCCGCCAGCAGGTCGGCGGTCCATGCTGCCTCCGGCGCGTTGCGCGCGAGCCATCTGTGGAACATCGGTCGGACGAGCCTGCTGTCGTCGGGGAAGAGCGGGTAGAAGGCGAAGCGCCTGCGCAGAGCGTGGTCCACGAGGGCTGTTGTGCGGTCTGCGGTGTTCATGGTGCCGAGGAGCAGGATGTTCGGCGGCACCACGAGCCCTCGCGCCTCAGCGGCCTCGGCAGGACCGCGGCGGTGTGCAAGCTGGACCTCGCGGCCACGGTACTCAAGCGCCAGCATCAACTCGCCGAAGACCGCCGCCACCTGCGCGCGGTTGATCTCGTCTATGATGAAGACGTAGGTGTTGTGCGGGTCGAGCAGAGCCCGATCACAGAATGCCGCGAAGGATCCGCGCACCAGCGGGTAGTCCACCGAGGAGCCGCCATCCGCATCGCGTATGACCTGCGGGCGGATGCCCTCGATGAAGTCCTCGTAGGAGTATGCGGGGTGGAACTGGACAAGCTCACGGCGGTTTGCGTCACTGCCGCACAGGTGAAGGGCGAGGCGCAGTGCCAGCCATGTCTTCCCGGTGCCCGGTGGCCCGTAGAGGATCATCTGCCCCCGGTCGCGCACGAGCCGCTCCATCTCCTGCAGTGACCGCAGCGGCGCGCCGGTCTCATCGGCCAGCAGCTCGAGGCTCACCGGCGCCATCTCAGGCGGCTGCCGGTCGCCCATCCCGGCGCTGACCACCCGGTAGAAGTCGTCGGCCGCAGTCGGAAAGACCGTGCGGGTGAGCGGATGGCGGTGCTGGAGGCTGCGGCCCACCCGACTCTGCCCATCGCAGGGGACATCCGAGAGCAACCCGCCCGGCCTGCGGGTGAAGCGGCAGAGATCGAGCGAGACCTCCAACTCCTGCCCCGCATCTCTGCCGCGCTCCCGCTCCGCCTCCGCCGCGCGCTCATGCAGGTCGAGCAGCTCGCCGAAGCCGACGAAGGCATTCTCGGGCGCGGCATGGTAGATCAGGCAGCGCGCGCTGCCGCCCTCAACCGCCTGCGCCATCTCGCGCGCACACACCGGCGCGTTGCGCCCGGCGAGCAGATAGCGCTCGCGCGTGCGGAGAGTGGCGCCGCCACGCCCCTCGGCGAGCAGGGCGAAGTGCCTCCTGTGGCTGAGGCCGAGCAGTTGGGCGAGCGCGGCGGTGGGCTCAGGCGGGACCCACGATACCAGGTCATCGGCAGGCTGCCAGTCCGCGAGGAGCGGGTCTGCGGCCATCGTGCGAGGATCGGGCGGGCCCTCGCTGAGCCGCTCAAGGATCACCTCGATCCGTCCGGGACCGCGCCGCGCCTGCCGCGGCTCGGAGAGGACCGTGGCGGCGCCGATGATCCCGCCGGACGCGGCGTGGCAGAGAAAGATGGTATCGCCGGGGCCCGGGGCGGAGGCGGCGGCGCAATCCGGCGCCGGCGCCAGATGGTCTCGCAGCGGCAGGGGCTTCTCCAGCCGCATGAGCGCCTGGTAACGCTCTTCATCGCAGACCATCAGCCATGAGCCGTGGAGCGGGCGAAAGAGCCGATCGTACTGCGGCTCGCGCCGGTACATCCGGGCGATCGCACGGAACAGCTCCCAGTCCAGCTCGACCACCGACCGCCGCTGCCGCGCGCCCGTCAGAAGCGATCCATAGTCGTGGTCACCCGTGATCCACTGGACGCCGATCCGCCGCCACCAGCGGCTCTCCAGCGGCCCGCCCGCGTCACGATCCACCTCGTAGTATGGGCGAATCACCCGGCCGATGGCTCCGATCCGCCCGCGCAGATGCATCACCACGCAGTCGCCGACCACCAACTCCTTGAGCCGCGCAATGCTCGCGTCCGACGGATCGTCGGGCGAGATGGCGGCGAAGCCCTGCGCGAGGCAACGCCGCGCGATCGCCTCAGCCTCAGCGCTCACCTCGTTGAGGCCGATCGCTACCTTCCACGCCGCGGGCTCTCGAAGTGCCGCGACGCGCACAAGCAGCAGGTCCAGCGCCAGCGGATCGCGCAGCACACCGCGCGAGGCATCGCGGAGCCCGGAGCACGCCGCATCGAAGCACTCCCGATCATCGCCAGAGTCTCCGAGCGTGAGGATGCTGCGCGGCCCGGCGTCCAGCAGAAACGCGAGGCGCCGCAATCCGAGCAGGCGCGTGTGATCACGGATCGCCGGCGCATGCGGCGAGCACAGGCTCAGGATCACCGCAGCCAGCTCGTGCGAGAGCGGGGAGCCTCTGCCTGCGGCACGCGCGATGGCCTCGGCGGGCGGAGCAGTGGGATCGCGCAGAAGCGCTGAGAGCCAGCGTCGCAGGCGCTCACTGCCGGCGGTGTCGAGGCCGGGAAGCCCGCACTGCAGCGCGGACCGGCGCGCGCCTGAGGCCTGCTCGCCCGCCAGCAGAGGGTTGCCGATGACTATGAGCCGACCATCGTCCAGGAGTCCCTGCAGGCGCTCGGGGCTGAGCTGCGCCAGCTCGTCGGGCACGAGCTGTCTGCCGTCGGGGTGGAGGAGGCCGCCGGGAGACGCGACGGAACGACTGAACTCGCTGACGCTCAGTTGCGCGAGCCGCTCCTCACGGAGCAGCTCCCGGATCGCGCCACGCGCGGTGCGCCTGATCGCCAACTCGCGCCCGAACTCCGGGTCGCTCTCGCACCACCTCAGCAGCCCGCCCCACATCTCGTTGCGCCACATCGCGGCAGCCCCCTGGGTCATCCGACAGTGATCGGCGAACGGGGGCAAGCCGCACTGAGGAGCGGCAGGCATGCGCGCCTGTCGGCGCCGACCAGCGGCCACTGCACGTGATGATAGCGTACAGTGCACCTGCCAGATTCGGCGCCGACGGTGCTCCGAGGGTCCCCGCACGTCCGTTGTGGATGTCCAGCCGGGCGCTTCCCATGCATATTCCGCGAACCGCGGGGCTTTCCTCCGACACACATGCGATTGTTTTGCGCGGGCAGGAATGCTTCTTCGAATACGCTTGACTCAGCAGATAGAGCAGTCTATATTCTATATGCCTCTCACATATAGCGCGACTGGATGGTTAGGTACATATGAGAAAGCGCGGGCGCATGCAGCTTGATGAGCAGTACGCCATCCGCCTCTCGCGGCTGATTGAGCCGGCGGTTCTCTACCTGCTCGGCACCGGCGCCGCCGCGCATGGCTACGACCTCCTGAGTGAAGTGAACGCGATGGGGCTGACGGAGACGCAGGTTGACCCTGGAGCGGTCTACCGGGTGCTCAGGCAACTTGAGGGCGAGGGCGCCGTCGCCTCCACATGGGACACCTCCGGCGGCGGCCCCGCCAGGCGCAACTACGAACTGACGGAACTGGGGCGCGCCCGTCTCGCCAGTTGGGTCACGGTCATAGCGCGGCGGGCTGAGGCGATGCAGGAGTTCGCGAAGCACGCGCAGGAACTGCTTGATAAGGGCTGACGGATCTCTGGAGGGTTCAGTTGCCATGCGATACGCAATAGCCGCAAACGGATCGGACGTTGCGCCCCACTTCGGGCGCTGTGAGCGCTACGTCATCGTGGACATCGCGAATGGCGCTGAAGTGGCGCGGGAGGAGCTGGCGAACCCAGGACACGAGCCGGGCCTGCTCCCCCGTCTGCTCAATGAGGAGGGCGTGGCCTATGTCGTGGCGGGCGGCGCAGGTCCGCGCGCTGTGAACCTGCTCGCCGAGATGAACATGGGCATCTTCGTCGGGATATCGGGCAGCATTGACGAGGCCATCGAGAGGATCATCAAGGGCGAGCTTGAGCCGGGAGAAAGCACCTGTGAGCACTGAAGCGTCGCACCGAGAGGCCGAGGAGAGGCTGGACCGCGATCGCGAGCGGACCCGGCGGATATCGCAGCGGACTGCGCTGATGAGCATCGGCGTGCGCGCGTCGCTGGCGGTCCTGAAGTACATCCTCGCCACCCTCTCGGGTAGCATGTCGCTTCTGGCCGACGCAGTAAACAACGTCTCGGACGTGGCGCAGTCGTTCACACTGTGGATTGGCCTGCGCATCTCCGGGCGGAAGACGAAGACATTCCCTTACGGGCTCTACAAGCTGGAGAACCTGATCTCGCTCGGCATCGTTGTGCTGATCTCCCTTGTTGGCTATGAGCTTGCGCGCCGCGCGATCCTCGGCGGTGGCCCGGCGGAGATCGCGTACCTGCCCTGGACGATCGCCGCAACGGTCGCCGCGATGGCGATCAGCTTCGGCTTCTCGCGCTACGAGGCCCGGATCGCCGCGAAGACGGGCTCACCCGCGCTGGAGGCAGACAGCCGCGACTCGCTGGTGGATGCGCTGGCCAGCCTCGCGGTGCTCGTGAGCCTCGTCTCCGCGTGGCTCGGCTACAACATCGACGTTTTTGCCACGCTGGTGATCGTCGCGTTCATCGTCTACACCGCGGCCGGACTGGCGGTGGACTCGATCCGCGTGCTGCTCGACGCGAGCCTCGACCACGACCTGCTGAACCTGATCCAGCAGACGATTGAGCGCGATCCGGATGTGCTTGAGGTGCATAGCCTCATGGGGCGCAACTCCGGGCCATACCGCTTCGTTGAGGCGCACGTGGTGCTCGACGTGCATGATCTCGACCACGCTCACCAGGTGAGCTACAGGCTGGAGGAAGCGGTGCACGAGGTGGCGCCGAACGTCGATCGCGTGCTGATCCATTTCGAGCCTGAGCGGCGGGAGACATACGTCTACGCGCTGCCGCTGGCTGACAGTGAGGGTGACACGCTCTCGGAGAAGTTCGGCGAGGCTGCCCGCTACGTCCTCGTCTCTGTCGGAACTGAGGACCGAACGGTGCGCGAGACACACTACCTGACGAACCCCTACAAAGACGAGCCGGGCGGGCGCGGGATCCGCGTCGCACAGATGCTCACGAAGGAGGGCGCGGACGCGGTCTTCACGCGTGAGGAGATCGAGGGCAAGGGCCCCTACTACGTGCTGAGCGCCGCGCACATAGAGGTGCTGCGGACAGGCGCGCAGACGCTGCCGGATGCGCTGGCGGGGGAGCAGATTCACATGGAGGTGCCGGCTGATGGCACACGCTCCGCTTGAGGTGCTCGTGCTGAGGGATAACAACACCGCCCGCGAGGGGCTGCGCGAGGGGCACGGGCTCGCGATGCACATCCACACGAACGCAGGGCAGGTGATCTTCGACACGGGCGACAGCGCTGAGACCTGGGCGAACGCCGACGCACTGGGCGCGGACCTGCGGGACGTCGTGGCGGTTGTCCTCAGCCACGGGCACTACGACCACACCAACGGTCTCCCGGAGCTTCTGCGGCGTATCGGCGGAGGGATGGTTATCGGTCATCCCGGCATCTTCGACCGGCACATGGCAGACCGCGGCGGCGCCCTGCAGTACATCGGCATGCCGGGCTCGCGGGAGGAGCTTGAAGCGCTGGGAGCGTTCTTCCGGCTGAGCGCGGAGCCGCTGACGGTGGCTCCCGGGCTGATCACCACAGGGGAGGTGCCGCGGGTAAGCGACCTGGTGCCGCAGACGCCGCATCTGCTGGTCGAGCGGGAGGGCGAGTTGCGCGTGGATGACTTCGTGGACGACCTGTCGCTGATCGCGCGGTTGGGACCGGGAGATGTGCTCCTCACGGGCTGCGCGCACGCGGGCCTGCTGAACATCGTGGCGCGGGTGACGGAGATCACCGGCCGCTGCCCGATCGCAATCGCGGGCGGCACGCACCTGGCGAATGAGCCTGAGGAGCGGATCGAGCGGGTGGCCAATGAACTGCATGAGAGAGGGGTGCGGCAGATCGTGCCGATGCACTGCAGCGGCGAGCGCGGAGCGGAGTTGCTCGCGAAGCACTTCCCCGGTGAGACTCTGCGCGCCGGGACAGGGAGCGCCATCGTTGTAGAGGACGAAACTGGAGCAGTCTCAGTCAGATAGTCGAACAGGGCCTTCGAAGGACGCGGCCCGGGAGAGGAAGGAAAAGCAGATGAAGATCGCAGTCTCATCATCGGCAGACAATCTGGACGCGCAGATGGACCCGAGGTTCGGACGGTGTACGTACTTCGTGGTTGTGCACACAGACACATGGCAGTTCGAGGCCCTCGAGAACCCGGGCCCGCTGATGGGCTCCGGCGCCGGCACCTCGGCCGCGCAGATCATCGGTGACTCCGGTGCTGAGGGTGTCGTGGCCGGGAACTTCGGCCCGAACGCTGCGCAGGCGCTGCAGGCGGGCGGGATCCGCATGTTCCAGGCCTCCGGGCTGTCTGTGCGCGAGGCGGCGCAGGCTGCCGCCGCGGGTCAGTTGCCGGAGGCGGGCGGCGCGGGCGCGCAGGCTCAGGGCGCGGCCCCCGGTGGCATGCAGGGCGGCATGCCCGGGATGGGCATGGGCGGAGGCCGCGCGATGGGCGGAGGCCGCGGGATGGGCGGCGGCCGTGGGATGGGCCAGGGGATGGGCGGCGGCTACCAGCAGGGCCAGTGGGGCCCGCAGATGGGACCGGGAATGATGGGCCCGTGGGGGCCGCAGATGGGCCCGATGGGCCCGATGGCTCCCATGGGGCCGATGGGCATGGGTCCGATCGGTCCGCAGGCGCAGGAGGAGATGCGCCAGTACCACCTGAGCATGCTGATGGCACAGGCAGATATGCTCCAGCAGCAGCTTGAGTTCATCCAGTCGCAGATAGACTACCTCGAGTCGCTCGGAGAGTAGGGCCGCACGATGGCTGAAACAGACCGGAAGCTGACAGTATCAGTCGCCGCCGGGAAGGGCGGGACCGGCAAGACGCTCATCACCTGCAGCCTCGCACAGGCGCTGGTGAGCGAACGGCCGGGCTCGGTGCAGGTGCTCGACTGCGACGTCGAGGAGCCGAACTGCAGCATCCTCCTGCACCCGGAGATTGACCGGCGCGAGCCGGTGACCATCCTCGTGCCGGAGGTGGATGTGAGCCTGTGCATCCACTGCCGCAAGTGCGCGCACGCCTGCCAGGTCGGGGCGATAGCGGCGATCGGCAAGGCCGTGCTCACCTTCCACGACCTGTGCTCGGGCTGCGGAGCCTGCGCCTATGTCTGCCCCACCGGCGCCATCCGCGAGGTCCCGCTGCGCATCGGCGAGGTGAGCCATGGCATATCGCCCGAGGGCATCGACTTCATCGAGGGGCGGCTTGATGTCGGCCATCAGCGCGCGACGCCGGTGACGCACGCGGTGAAGCACGCAATCTCGTCGAAGCTGACCGCGATCGTGGACGCGCCGCCCGGAACCGCCTGCCCGATGCAGGAGGCAGTGGCTGAGACCGACTACTGCATCCTCGTCACGGAGCCGACGCCCTTCGGGCTCGCGAATCTGCGCGAAGCAGTTGGCACCTGCCGGCGCATCGGCGTGCCCTGCGGCGTGATCGTGAACCGCGACCGCGGCGAATATGCGGAGATGGATGAGTGGCTCGCCGCCGAGGCCATCGAGGTGCTGATGCGGGTGCCCGAGCGACGGGAGATCGCGGAGGCGTACTCGCGCGGCGAGACGCTGATGAGCGCGGGAGACGAGTGGCGGGATGAGTTGCTGGGGCTGTACGAGACGATCGCGGAGGCCGTGGCGGCAGAGACTGCTGCGACCTCTGCGTGAAGCAACTGTGTGAAAGGAGTGAGGACCATGCCTCGTGGAGACGGGACAGGACCTGTGGGTGGCGGAGGACCCGGCACGGGCCGCGGGGGCGGTCGTGGTGCGGGAGCCGGCCGCGGGGGCGGTGGCGGCTTCGCGATGGGCCCGGGCGGCGACTGCGTCTGCCCCAGTTGCGGGCGCACGGCGCCTCATCAGCGTAGCACCCCGTGCTATCAGATGAAGTGCCCGGCATGCGGCGCGGCAATGACCCGGCAGAGGTAGTACGACGCACGAAGAGACGTTCACCACTGCTACAGGAGGTGTGACTGAGATGCCAGGATTCGATGGAACAGGACCCGGAGGAATGGGGCCGATGACCGGTGGGGCGCGCGGCTGGTGCAATCCGGCTGGTCCGCTCAACACCGGCTACGGAGCCTGGGGCTACGGCTACCCGCCGGGTGGCTACGGCTATCCGATGGGCGGTTACGGCTACGGCTACGGCCCCGGCATGGGCATGATGCCCGGCATGGGCATGGCCTGGGGCCGCGGACGCGCTCCGTTCGGCTACGGGCGCGGTATGGCCTGGGGCCGCGGAGGCGGCTTCGGGCGCGGCATGGGACGTGGCTTCGGCCGCGGCATGGGCTTTGGCCGCATGTGGTAGCCTGAGGCATGGTGGCGGCCGGCTGCTGGAACGCATCACTGCGTCTCCAACTCCCTATGTGGCCGGCCGCCACCAGCTACGCGAGGTGCTGCGCACGACCCCAGGCGAGCCGAGAGGCTCGCGGGGCATTATCCGACAATCGGCAGTGTGATGCAAGGAGAAGCACTCATGTCAGAGGTGAAGCAGATCACGATAGTCAGCGGCAAGGGCGGCACGGGCAAGACGACCACCGTCGCATCCTTCGCCGCTCTCGCGCAGGACAAGGTCATGGTTGACTGCGACGTAGATGCCTCGAACCTCTACCTGCTGCTGCACCCGAACGATACGGACAGCGGCGAATTCCTCGGCGCGAAGGTAGCGGTGCGCGACTGGGCTAAATGCACGCGCTGCGGCGAGTGTGAGAGGCGCTGCCGCTTCGACGCCATCACCGTGGACAGCTTCGACGAACTGGCCTGCGAGGGCTGCGGGATGTGTGTGGTCGCGTGTCCGGCCGGCGCACTGACGCTCGAGCCGGTCGTGGTGGGCACGTGGTTCACCGGCACCAGCGCCTACGGCCCGATGGCCCACGCGAGGCTGCTCCCGGCGGCGGAAAGCTCCGGGCGACTCGTAACGCTTGTGCGGCAGAAGGCCGAGAACCTGGCCTACGAGAGCGAACTGCCGCTGATCATCATAGACGGCCCGCCGGGGCTCGGCTGCACCACGACCGCGGCGCTCACCGAGACCGACCTCGCGATCGTGGTGACGGAGCCATCGCTCTCGGGCATCCACGACATGGAGCGGCAGGTGGAGCTGATCGACCACTTCGGCCTGAAGGCGGCGGTGGTCATCAACAAGTTCGACATCAACATGGAGAACACGCAGCGCCTGCGAGCGTGGTGCTCGTCACGCGGCCTGCCGATCCTCGGCGAGATCGCCTGGGACCCGCAGGTCACCGATGCGCTCGCGGCCAAGAGGCCGCTCGTCGAGCACAACGATGGCCCCGCGGCACAGGCGATGCGGCAGACCTGGGAGCGAGCGGCGCAACTTATCGGGACGCTCTGAACCATTGAAGACAAATATGACCACCGAAAGGACCGTCGTCGCATGATGAACGACCAGGCACAGCAGTATGAGCAGCAGACACAGAAGATCGCGCAGCGGATGGATCTGGTCGGGCACGTCATCCTCGTGCTCAGCGGCAAGGGCGGTGTGGGCAAGAGCACTGTTGCCGCGAACCTCGCGTACGCGCTGGCTGAGAGGGGCAATCGGGTCGGGTTGATGGACGCAGACCTGCACGGCCCGACGATCCCGCTGATGATGGGCGCGAGCGGTGAGATGGCGACCGGCACGCCGGAGTCGCTGCAACCAGTCGACGTCACCCCGAACCTCGCGGTGATGTCCATCGGCTTCCTCAGCCCCGAGCACGATCAGCCGACGATCTGGCGAGGCCCGCTGCGCGGCGGGGTGCTGCGGCAGTTCCTCGGCGACGTCGAGTGGGGCGCGCGCGACTTTCTCGTGATAGACCTCCCGCCCGGGACCGGCGATGAGCCGCTGACGCTCGCACAGTCGATCCCCGATCCGGACGGCGCGATCATCGTCACCACGCCGCAGGAGGCGTCGCTTGCCGACTGCCGCAAGGCGATCAACTTCGCGCACAAGGTTGGCCTGCGCGTGCTGGGCGTGGTGGAGAACATGTCCGGCTTCGTCTGCCCGCACTGCGGCGAGCGCACGGACGTGTTCTCCACCGGAGGCGGTGAGGCCATGGCGCGACAGATGAAGGTGCCGTTCCTCGGGCGGGTGCCTCTGGCGGCGGAGATCGTGGCGCTGAGTGATGCCGGAAGACCGCTCACGGATGCCGACGCGCCCGCCGCGGTGCGCGAGGCATGGGCGGAGATCGTGGACGCGCTGACGGAGCAGATTCGCGGGAGCGAGTGAGTGTGATGGCGCAATACAGGCGTCTCTACGGACCGGTCCCGTCGCGGCGGCTGGGCAGGTCGCTCGGCATAGACATGGTGCCGATGAAGACCTGCTGCTTCGACTGCGTCTACTGCCAGCTTGGCCGCACCACCGTGCACACCATGGAACGCCGCGGCTACGTGGACGTTGACGAGGTGCTGCGCGAGCTGCAGGCGTGGCTGGACGCCGGAGGGACTGCCGACTATCTCACCTTCGCGGGCTGCGGTGAGCCGACGCTGAACCTCGACGTGGGCGAGGCGATGGCCCGCGCCCGGCAGATGACGGGCATCCCTGTGTGCCTTCTGACCAACGGTGCGCTGCTCTGGGACAAGGGCGTCCGCGACGCCGCGATGCAGGCCGACCTCATCATGCCCTCGCTCGACGCCGCCACAGAGCATGCTTTCCAGCAGGTGAACCGGCCTGTGAAGGGGCTGACGGTGACGCGGGTCATCGACGGCCTGAAGGAGACCGTCCTGGAGTTCCACGGGGAGATCTGGCTTGAGGTGCTGCTGGTAGCGGGGATCAATGACAGCGATAGCGAGCTTGCCGCGCTGGCGGATGCAGTTCGTGAGATCCAGCCGGACCAGGTGCAGCTTAACACGGTGGTGCGCCCGGCTCCGGGAAGCGATGTCCAGCGCGTGGATAACGGGACGCTGGTGCGCGCGCGGGTGATCCTTGGGCCGCACGCGAGTGTGATCTCATCAGCGTGGGAGCGCGCGGTGCCTGAGCACGCGGAGCGCTCGCTGGATGAGGTGCTGGCGCTGGTGAGCTATCGCCCGTGCACGGTCGAGGATGTCGCTAACGGGCTCGGGATGCACCCGAACGAGGCCATCAAGTACCTCGAGCGGCTGAGCAGCGACGGCAAGCTCCGCCGCGAAGATCGCGACGGGCACACGTTCTTCCTGCGGGCGGAGTGACCCGAGGGTCAGCGATCGGGATGGCGGATGTCGAGATACGCGAAGCCCGTCGCGCAGCGGGCTTCCTGCTCCTCGAGCCACGCCTCAAGGCCGACCTCGCGCATGCGCACACCATCGGAGATGAGGTTCGGGTAGCGCCGCGCGAGGCCCTCGATGTGCTCGCAGGGGAAGTCGTCGCAGAACGGGCAGACCTCCCCCCCCGCTCCTGCGCGCAGGGGCGGATCTTGCAGCCCGGGAATCCGCAGCCGCCGCGGCAGCCGGGGCAGGTCTCATCGCTCGCCGCCAGGAGCGCGAGGATGCGCCAGAACTCGCCGAAGCCGGGATGCGCGGATTCGCCCCAGTTCTCCCACCCATCCTTGCGCATCGAGTCGCGCAGCGCCTGCGCCTGCTTCGGCGTCCGCGCGATGTTCCCACAGAGACGGCAGTAGAGACCGCAGTAGGTCACGTAGGTGAGGTCTGGCATAGCTGGCCCTGCCTTTCAATGATGCCTCTCGATGTAGCCGTCCTCGCCGCCATCGCCCGTGCCCTCTGCATCGCGCACGTCTCCGCCGGGCGCGGTCGTTGCCGTTGTCGTGGAGGGGCCGCTCC
>DHPY01000040.1:17990-35786 GCA_002411015.1 Armatimonadetes bacterium UBA5352
CGCTCGGGCGGCCCCTCCACGACGCCCTACGACCCATTTGCTGCCAGGTCATGAGCGCGCGGCAATGCACACCCCATCCCCCATCCCCCATCCCCCGCCCCTCACCCATCCACCCATACCGGGCTCGACCAGGCATACTGGCCGTTGAGCTGGCTCACGCGCAGGTAGATGTAGCTCCGGCCGGGCGCGAAGTCGTCCTGCGGCAGCTCGATCTGCGCGGTGTAGCCCGCCTGCGGGATCGCGGTGTGGCGCTTGATGATGTAGGAGTTGTGGTAGACCGCATCGCGCAGGTCATCCCAGAGGCCCGTCTGGTCGCCGAACTGCTCGCGGATCTGCCGGCGGCACTCCTCGTCGTAGACGATCAGCCCGGCGCGCTGCATCGCCTCCGCGGGCGTGAAGGTGATCCGGTGGCGGTCGCACTCGAGGACACAGAGGGCATCGGCAGGCGCCTCGACCTCGACGATCAGCCGCTGCTGTGAGGTGTCGCCGGCCGCGCCGCCGCGAGGGGAGGTCGTCAGGGCGAACTCGGCATCGGCATCGCCGGTCTGCGTCCAGCGGTTCCCGTTGCGGGTGAAGGCGCCCTCAACTGAGACGATCCGGCCCTCGCGTAGCCGCAGGCGGCCCTGCCAGTGCTTCGGCGAGACCTCGAAGCCGTAGACCGCAGAGGGTCCCCAGCCGAACTCGAAGGGGATCTTGCAGCGCACAGTGCCGTCCGCGGGCGCCTCCCAGGAGCCGTTGTGCGCGTGCGTGTGGACCACGCGCCCGTTGCGGATGACCTCGATGCGATCGAGCGCCTCGGTGCACTCGACTGATGCGCGCAGCATATGCGGGCCGGCGCCCTCGATCACCGAGCCCATCGGCGCGTCATCGAGCGTGTAGTCGAGCTTGATGCGGTCGCCGGTGACGCCGTAGACGCGGCGTGCGAGGAACGCCTCCCAGAGAGACTCGCGCGTGAGGTCCTGCGCGAGCGCGGCCATCATCCCGATCCCCCACTTCCCCGCGAAGCCGCCGCCGTTGTCGCCCGAGGCGATGATGCCGAGGCGGTAGCCGCGGTCGAGCCCGGCCTGAACGGTGTTCATCGAGACGCGCGGGGACATCGCGCCGTTGCGCATCATCGTGAAGGGCGTGCCGCAGGCTTCGGAGGAGCCGTGGACGGAGAAGATCTCGGCGAAGGGCGAGACCTCCTCGTCATAGTGCGACCAGTCTTTGCCGCGGTTGGCGAAGGCGTAGCCGGTGTGATGCGGGATGGCGATTGCGCCAAGCTCGCGGAGGTGCGCGTGGAGGTCGTCGATGTGCAGCGAGAGGTCCAGCGGCGGGTCGTCGAACGGGAAGAAGACGTTGTGGTCGCCCCAGCGGGTGCGGTCGCCGGACCACTCATAGCCCGCGAAGGTCACGAAGCGGCCGGGCTCGTGATACTCCTTCACGAGCGCGCAGATCATCGCCCAGTCCGGCCCGAAGTAGTCCCTCCAGCCGACGCTCTCGGAGCGGAAGCCGGTCTTCGGGTCGGTGGTGAAGTGCGAGGGGTAGTAGACGATCGGGAAGAAGTCGAGGTACTCGCGCGCGCCCTCGAAGGCCCGGCGCACGAAGCGCTCGCAGTCGTTCGTGCCGCCCGGTGGCTCAGCGACGGCGTCCACCCCCTGCGCCTGCAGCCGCATATGCGCGAGGTTGAACTGCGTGTGCATGTCGCCCCAGTAGATGGAGTAGGGCATCGTGGGCCTCCTGATCGGCTGATCGGCAGGACGGGTGGTGGCTTCGCGCGCGGGGGGCGAGCGACCTGCAGGGGAGGAACAGCAGCGGCCTCGTCGTTCTCCCCCTCTCCCGCCGCAGCCGCGTCGTTTGCGGCTGCAAGGGGGAGGGGGCCGGGGGGAGGGGCTGCTGAGCGGAAACGCCGGGAGGTCTCCGTCTGTCCTGAGGGAAACGCTCACCGTGCACACTCGCCGTGCGAAGGGGGATCGCTCTCATGAGTCTGTGGCGCGAGTCGCTGGCACTCCGTGTGACCGTCTTCATCCTCCTGGGCCTCGTCGTGCTGCTCTTCGGTCCGTGGGCCTACCTCGACTGGCAGATGCAGCGCGATCTCGACCTCGAACTGAAGCGCATCGGCGATGCCGGAGAGCCGCTGACGCTGACCGACGCCGCTCCGGAGATGCCGCCGCCCTCGGAGAACGCGGCCGAGCTGTACCAGCAGGTCATCGGGCGCATCGCGGCGGACGGGACGATGCCCGGATCGGATGCATTCGAGTTGACGGGCTACGTTGACCTTATTGAGCGGGACTACCTCGCCGGGAACGTTACGCACGAGGAGGCCCGGGCCGCGCTGGAGGACCCGCGCATCGTGCAGGCGCTGGAGACGCTGCGACAGGGCTCTCAGTGCGAGAAGTACGCGTTCCCGATCAACTGGGGCGCGGGCCCGGCCATCCTCTTCCCGCACTACGCGAAGATGCGCAAGGCCGCGCGCTGGATGTCGGCGAAGTCGAAGCTCTGCGCGCACGATGGCGAGGTAGATGAGGCGCTGGACTGGGCGCGGGTGTCGCTGCGGATGTCCGAGCACGTGGCGGGCGATCCGATGCTGATCTCGCAACTGGTGGCGACCGCCTGGCAGGCGGTCGCCACGGCGCAGGCGCAGGAGACGCTGAAGGCGGGGGCGCCATCGCCGGAGATGGCGCGGGAGATGATCGCGTACCTGCGCACGGTGGACGCGAAGGGCCCGTTCGACAGGGCATTCCTGGGCGAGCGGGCGATGGGGATGGACACATTCGAGATGATCCGCCGGGAGAACTTGGGTAAGCTCGTCGAGGTGTTCCCCGAATCCGAGGGGATTTCGCCCTGGAGCCTGCTTGGTACGCTCTACAGCTCGCGCTTCGGGCGGCCCTTCGTCAACAACGATCAGATCATCTACCTGAGGCTGATGCGGAGTCAGATCGAGGTCGTGAATAACGCGCCGCCGCAAGAGCGCGACAAGCGCGCGAGCGAACTGGAGACGAGCGTTCCGAGTATCGCCGTCTTGTCGCAGATGATGGCTCCCATCTTCGCACGGTCTGTGGACAAGCGCGACCAGGCCATCGTCAACCTCGACCTGTTCGAGATCGCGCTGCAGGCGGAACTCTACCGGGCGCAGCGGGGCGAGTGGCCCGCGGACCTGCAGGCGCTGCAGGACGCGATCGGCTACAGCCTGCCTGAGGATCCCTTCGCACGCGCCCCCTATCACTACCGCCGCGAGCCCGACGGCTTCGTGATCTGGAGCCTTGGAACCGACCTCGATGACGATGGCGGGCACGGCCCGAAGGACCCCGGCTACGAGTACGAGAACTGTGACATCGTCTGGAAGCTGGCGCGCTGAACGACTCAGAACGTGGGGATGAGGCTGATCGCGATGGATACGATGCACAGGAGCGATGGCGGTGCCCTTGACTTTCTCGGCGAGCCGAGCTTCCGCTTCCGCGTGGCCGACTGGTTGCTCAACGTGGAGATCAACCGCTGGGCCTACGAGCGAGGCGATGGCGAGGAGGCCACGCTCGCGCGTATGCGCCGGAGGATCGACCTCGCCGAGCGCCTGCGGCTGAATGTCATCTGGTTCGATGGCTTCGGCTGGGACCCGCACCGCACGCCGGGCTACGCGCAGATGGTGCTCGGGCTGGCCCGCTACGCGCGCGAACGCGGCATCCGCCTCGCCCACACGGGCTACGGCGGCGGCTACGGCTTCGCCTACCAGGGCTCTGCGCTCTACAGCGCGCGCTACATGGGGCGCTCGTTCGAGAACCGCCGGCCGTGGCCGGACGGCGCGGTCTACGACTGCATCGGCGAGCCGAGCTACCCGACCTCGCGCCACCACGGGACCTGCCTCTCGAACCTTCCGATGCAGGACGCGAAGCTGGCGGAGATGGCCCAGTTCATGCGCGAGTGCGAGCCGGGGATGCTCTACATCCACGACATTGACGCGGGCCGCTGGGCGTCGGCGCAGAGGGGCTGGCTGCAGCGCTGCGACGAGTGCCGGCGGCTCTGGCCGAGCGATGACGCAGCCGCGCCGGACGGCATGGCGGGGGCATACGCGGCGTGGTTCCGGCGGCTGGTGGACGCGATCTCGCCGATCCGCAGCGATGACGGGAGCTACCAAGCGGAGCGCGATTGCGAGCTGGCGTTCGTCGGGCCGCTCTACACCGCCGCGAGCGACACCGATGAGGAGTGGGAGGCCTCCTGCCACTACTTCGAGACGATCTCGCGGCTGCTCGGGCCCGCGCCGAACGTGCAGTTCGGGATCCGCGAGCAGATGCTCTCCGACCGCAAGCCACGGATGCGCGTGGCTGAGCTTGCCGAGCGCCTCGACGCGGTCGGCAACGGGCATGGCGTGATGGTGATCGCGTTCTGCGGCGGCGATGGCTACTACAGCGACCAGCCGGTCTCGCCCGCCGCGACGCTGAACCGCTACTTCCTCGGCGCGCGCACGATCTACTCGGTGCACCTCGGCGGCGTGGAGCCCGCACAGGCGGTCGCCGCGCAGTACGCGTGGAACGCCGATGCGCCGGGCGCGGCGGAGATCGCGGGCGGCCGCGCCGAGGCGCTGGCGCAGCTTGCGGCGAGCCAGTCGGGGGTGCTGCGCCCGCCGGAGGTCTACGGGCAGGGCGGGCTGCTTGAGGCGGCCTGCGGCGCGCTCTACGGCGCAGAGGCAGGGCCGCTGGTGGCCGAGGCGCTGCGAGGCGATGGCGCCAGGTGGCCAGTCGTGGCGATCTGGCCGAGCTTCAGCCGCGAGGTGCGAGCGCTGAGCGACGGGCGCGTGACGGACCATGCCGAGCGCGCGGAGCACTGGAGGGCGCGCGGTGAGGTAACGCTTTCCGCCGCGCGCAAGATCGGAGACGCGCTGGAGCTTGCGTCTGAGACGTCACGCGATGACCTGCGCTGGCTGCACGAGCGGGTGCGCCTCGGGAGCGAGTTCTGCGACCTGCTGGCCCGGGCGTGGGAGAGCCGGGCCAGCGGAGGGGGCGCAGACGAGGTCGCCGACGCGTGGCAGGCGCTCGCCATGCGCCTGCGGAATGAGGCCCCGAGCGGGTATGTGGACCCGCTCGGGGGTGATATCACCGGGGCGATCGAGATCGCCGAGGGGCTCGCGAACGCCCTCAGGAGCGGCTACTCGCCGTCGTAGCCCGTCTTGCGCCAGACCTCGCGGGAGAACTCGATCTGCTCCTGCGTGGGCTGCAGGTGGCCATGGATGCTCGGGGCAGGCTGGTCGGGATGCGGGCCGGGCCGCCAGTCATCGGCCTCGAAGGCGACGCGATCCTCCTCGCGGCGGAAGTCGGGCACGTCCACGGTGTTGCTGTCATTGAGCGCCGAGCGGTAGGCCAGCGGCCCCACGATGGACATCGTGACGCCGCGGTAGACGTCGAGGAAGGGCGCGTCGCCGCTGCGGATCGCCTGCGCGAAGTGGTAGTTTGTGAAGAAGTCGCCGCCACCGTGACCGGCCTGCATCGCCTGCGCGTGATACTCCGGGAAGTCCGGCTTGTAGATCATCTCCTCGGGGTAGCGCCGCTCCTCGTGATACTGCTCGCGCACCACGCGCAGCATCGAGCGATCACCCCAGCGGAGGTTCTCCATCAGCCCGCGGGAGGAGTGAACGCGCACCCACACCCCATGACCGCGCAGTCGGACCTGCACGAGACGCACCACCGCCCCGTTGTCCATCCGCAACGCGATCATCGAGCACGGGTCACTGTACTTGAGCGTGCGCTGCGTGACCGGGTCGTCGCTCGGGTTGGTCATGACGAAGCCGTTGACCTTCTCCGGCCAGGTCTCGGTGATGAACATGATCGGCCCGAGCGAGTGGGTGCAGTAGTAGGTGGCGGGAATCCAGTTGCGCCAGTGGTCTTTGCCGGGCGAGCGCCCCATGACGACCTCGGCCGGGTCGGGGTGGATGTACTCGGCCTCCGCGTAGGTAACAGCCCCGACCTCACCCGCCTGGTAGAGCCGCCGCATCTCCTGGTTGAAGAGCATGTACGGGTAGTTCTCGGCGAACATGTACGTCAGGCCGCTCTTCTCGACCGCGCGCACGAGCGCCACGCCCTCGGCGAGCGTGTAGCAGGCGGTGGTCTCGCTCATCACGTGCTTGCCGGCCTCGAGCGCCTTGATCGCGAAGGGCGCGTGCTGGTGGAAGTAGTTCGCGAGGATCACTGCGTCCATGTCGTGCGACAGGAACTCATCGTAGTCGGTGTAGGTCTCGACGCCGAATTCCTTGCCTGTCTGCTCGAGCCGCTCCTCCCAGGTGTCGCAGAGGGCGACGAGCTTCATCCCGGTGAGTTCGCCGGTGCCTCGCGCGAATGAGCGTCCCCGTCCTACGCCGACGACCCCGACTCTGATCATGTCCTGCATCTTCGGCCTCCGATCTACTTCACGAGCGTACGTGATGCTCTCGCGGGCTGCGAAGCCCGCGCCACGGGGCTGTGTTGCTGCCGTTGCCGTGCCTGTCGTTGCTTCTGTTGCTGCCGTTGCTTTCGTTGCTGCCTTTACTCCTCCATGATCCAGACGCGCTTGTAGATCCCGCCCTTACCGGAGGAATCGCGCACCTGGACCGCAAGGAAGTTCGTCTCGTTGAAGCGCACGTGGTCTGTGATGTCGATCGTGAAGGGTGTCTTCCAGCCTGCGTCGCCCTCCATCGGGTGATCGGCGACAAGCTCGCCGTTGAGCCAGATCTTCGCGTCCTCGTCCACGGAGCCGAAGAAGAGCACGAGCTTCTTCCCCTGGTACTGCGGGTCGAGGTCGAAGCTCGTGCGGTACCAGCCCAGGCCATCGTAGGGGCGATCTTCGTGTGCGGCCTGCCAGTCCTGGCCGGGCTTCTGGTCCTCCCAGAACATGTCGGTGCGCAGGGAGGTCCAGCCGTCGGCGGAGTGGTGGAGGTTATACCACTGCCCGCTCTCCCCCACTTCGTCGGGGTCGAAGCGGAACCGCCATGTCTGCGGCAGGAGCGCGACGGCGCGGCGGTTGCCGATGTCGCGCACGAGCTTGTAGCCTGCGTAGTCGCCGAACTTGGTGTCGCGCCCAATTGCCCAATATGGGTTGATGACGTTTCGGCGGCCGATCGCCATCCGGTAGTCGTGCATGCGCTTGATGATCGCGATGTCGCTCGCAAGGTCCTCGGTTTCGCCGGAGTTGATCCGCTCGGTGGCGGCGATGGCATCCGAGGTCATCTGCGCGTGAGTGAGCGCCTGCGTGAGCTGGCTGACGCGCTCCCGCACAGTCTCGGGCTCGCCTGCGGCCAGCCGCCGCGCCTGCATCAGGATCTCCCGCGCGGGGGCGAAGGCCTCCTCATCGTAGATGTAGGGGATGATCCGTTCCGCGCCGCGCGCGTTGTTGCGATAGCCAAGCTCGTAGATCTTGTCGTTCCACCTGGGCCACTCGGAGGTCGCGTAGCGGTTCCAGTACTCGAAGTACTCGCGGACCTTTGGCGCGGCCGCGCCGAATGCCGAGTAGTACTCGCTGAGAAGCTGCTCGGTGGACGCCCCGGTGTCCCAGTGCAGCCGGGCGAGCATGTAGTAGACCGGGCCCTGCGCGAGCCACTGGCCGGAGAGGGTGTCGAAGTCCGTGCCGACCATCCCGTTGCGTGCGGCGAAGCGGAAGTCCTCGGCCATGTGGTAGAGGGGCGTCTCCGGGACCGAGTGCAGGCTGCCGAGCCAGTTGGGCCGCAGGAAGAGCATAGCGGCCTGCTCGCGCCATGCAAGCCAGTCCTGCTGGAACTGCGCGCTCGGGCCGCCGGAGTTCGGGTAGCTCACGCCGGGTACGAAGCCGATGATGATGTTCGGCTCAAGCTTCGTCTCCCGCGGTGGGAAGCGATAGCGCGAGTAGGCGTAGGCGGTGACGTAGGCGTCGGGGGATACCTCCGCAACGCGCTTCGCGATCTCGTTCCAGAACTTCGCGTAGCGGTCGCTGAGGATGACCTCTGGTCCCTCGGGCGTCTCGTTGGTGTAGTCGGCGATGTCCCACGCGGTGCAGCTCTCGCACTCGCAGAAGCCGCCGCCGTCGTTCTCGCAGGCGTTCAGGGTCTGGTAGCTGACGGGGTTGCCCGCGTAGAGCGGCTTCCACTTCTCGACCACCGCATCCCACAGCGCGGGCTGGGAGACGCACATCTTCACGCGATCGGGGTTCTTGGTGGTGCGGCTGCCATCATAGAGCGCGAAGTACTCCGGGTTCGTCTCGCCGTACTCCTCATACCATCGCGTGAAGGCGTGACCGAAGTTCACGAAGAGCGAGCGGCCCATGCGCATGCGCGTGAGCCACTGCTGCTCATCCTGCTGAAGCTGCTCCAGCGCGCTGCGATCCACCCATCCCGCGGCGGCCTCGAGGCCGTCCACCATCTTCGTGCTCACGCCGCTGCGGAGCTTGCGCTGCTTGATCTGCGGCACCTCGTGGATGTCAATCTGCCCGACGCTGATCGTGGGCCGGTTCGGGATGACGGTTCCGGTCTTACCAGGCCACAGCCAGCGCACGCCAAGCTGATCCTGGAGGAAGTCGTAGACCGCGAAGAGGGTGCCAACCTGGTTGTTGAACGAGAACGGGTCGTCGTTGTCGCCGGGGCCGATGCGATCGCCGCCGAGGATGAAGATGTCATTCCCCATCGTGATGATGCGGATGGCCTCGGGCTCAAGCGCCTCGATGTCTATGCCCATCGCGGCCGCGGTGTCGGTCGGGCCGACGTAGATGCGGCAGGGCATGTGGATCGGCCGCTCAACCTCTGGCCGAATGTCGATCTCCGCCCCGCTCATCGCCTGGAGGTGCGTCTGCAGCTCTTGCGCGGCGAAGGTGTGGATGTTGAGCGGCTCCTCGGGCAGGAGGATGATGCAGTTCGCTTCACCGTTCACCGTCAGGTCGATCGCGCTCACCGGGAGCGCGCAGATGATGGCGAGCGTGAGTGCGGCTGCGATTCGCATGGGCATGGCCTCCACGTGATGGGCTCATCAGCGGCGGGCAGTTCCGCGAGGGTGCCGGCGAATCCTGCGTGGGAGGCGCGAGGAGCAGCGGCGGCGAATGACCCGGGGCGTACGAAGCCGCGCCATCGGTGACCACCAATGACCTCGCGCGAACGCATCGCTGCCGTGCTGCGGCGCCAGGAGCCCGACCGCATCCCGATGGTCGAGATCCACTTTTGGCCGCCGACGATCGAGCGGTGGCAGAAGGAAGGCCTGCCTGAGGGCGTTCACCCGGAGCAGTACTTCGAGCTTGAGCGCATCGCGCGCGTCGGGCTGGACTGCTCGCTGCAGTTCGAGCCGGTGGTGCTCGAGGAGACGGACGAGTGGACCGCCGGCAGCGATCGCGACGGGGCGGTGCACAAGCGCTGGAAGGAGCAGTACGCGACCTGCGCCGAGGTAGATCAGCTCGTGAAGACGCCCGAGGACTGGCGGAGCGTCCGCGATCGCCTGCAGCCGACGGCCGACCGCGTTCCGGCGGACCTGCCGGCGCGGGTGGAGGCGCTGCACGCACGAGGCGAGTTCGTGGTGCTGCAGCCAAACGAGCCGGTCTGGTGGACCTGGCGGACGCTCGGGATGACGCGCGCCTTCATGGCGATGGCGGGCGAGCCCGAGTGGTTCGAGGAGATGGTTGCCACGCAGACAGAGCTTCAGCTTGAGCTTCTGCGGATGGCGCTGGAGACCGGCGCCAAGCCCGATGGCCTGTGGTACTTCTCTGACCTCTGCTACCGCAACGGGATGTTCTTCTCGCAGAAGATGTACCGCGAGCTGATGCTGCCGTGGCATCGGAAGATCGCCGACTTCTGCCACGATTACGGGCTCTTCCTGCTGCTGCACTGCTGCGGTGACGCGCGCGACCTCGTGCCGCACCTCATCGACGCAGGCTTCGACGCGATACAGCCGCTGGAGGCGCGCTGCGGCAATGACGTGCGTATCATGAAGCCGCTCTACGGCGACCGGATCACGCTCTTCGGGAACATCGGCGTGGATGTACTCGCTACGGGCGACCGCGGGGCGATCCACCACGAGATCGTGAGCAAGCTGGAGGCCGCAATGCCCGGCGGCGGCTACATCTGGCACTCCGACCACTCGGTGCCGCCGACGATCAGCTTCGAGGACTACGCCTACGCGGTCGAACTGACGCGGGAATACGGGAGCTACTGAGCCGAGATGGAGACCGGAAGCGACATGGTGCTGGAGATGCTCCGGCGGAGCTACTTCGCCGTGGACGGGCTGTGGTTCGTGCTGCTCGAGGAGGACGATGGCCTCGAGCGCGCGCTTGCGCTTGACGAGCGTGTCTGGCAGGTGATGCCGAAGATCCAGGCGCGGAAGGCGCGTGAGCTGCTTCGTATTGAGGAGCGCACGCCCGCGGCACTGGTGCGCTGCATGGCGCTGAAGCTCGCGGCGGAGGGGCATCGCTACAGCGTGTCCTCGCAGAACACGCAGGCCGCCGAGATCGTCATCTCGGAGTGTCCGTGGCGCGATGTGCTGCTGCAGAGCGGCCGCGACCAGCTTGGCCCCGCGATCGCTGATCACATCTGCAGCACCGAGGCGGCGGTCTGGGCGAATGAATTCTCGCCTGCCGACGGCCCGCCGATCGTCGCCCGCATGGGCGAGTCGCTCTGCCACGGGGATGGATACTGCCGCGTGAGCTTCCACGTGGCCGATGAAGATTAGACGGGAGACTGACGATGCCGCAGGACCCACTGACGATCCTGATCAAGCCCGCCGGGCCTGACTGCAACCTCGCATGCTCGTACTGCTTCTACTCCGGTAAGAGCGCGCTTTTCCCCGGCGAGCCGCGCCACCGGATGAGCGATGAGACGCTGCGCGTGCTGGTGCAGAAGTACATGAACTACCACGACCGCGTGGTGCCCTTCGCGTGGCAGGGCGGCGAGCCGACCCTGATGGGCCTCGACTTCTTCAAGCGCGTGGTGCACTACCAGCAACTCTACGGCCGCGACGGCCAGCAGGTCTCGAACAGCCTGCAGACCAACGGAGTGCTGCTCGATGACCCGGAGTGGGCGAAGTTCCTGCACGAGTACCACTTCCTCGTGGGGCTGAGCATTGACGGCCCGGCGGAGGTGCATGATGCATTCCGCCGCGACCACGGAGGAGCGGGCTCACACGCGCGAGTGCTCGCGGCGCTGCGGAACCTGCTGGCGCACGAGGTCGAGGTGAACATCCTCTCGATGGTGCAGCCGGAGAATGTCCACCGGCCGCGCGAGACCTACGAGTACCTCCTCAGCCTCGACGTGGACTTCCTGCAGTTCATCCCGCTGGCGGAGAACAATCCATGTGGCCCGGGACTGGCCGAGTTCACGATCACTGCGGAGGACTACGGCCGCTTCCTCTGCGAGCTGTTCGACCTCTGGGCAGCGGAGAAGCCGCGACAGGCGTATGTGCGCACGTTCGACGACGCGCTCGCGGCGGTGATGGGCTACCCGCACCCGACCTGCATGTTCGGGCCAGACTGCGGCCCCTACTTCGTGGTGGAGCACAACGGTGACATCTACGCCTGCGACTTCTTCGTGGAAGAACAGTGGAGGTACGGGAACATCCACGACATGCGTTTCCATCACATCCCGCGGCTCGAGCGCCACAAGCAGTTCCGCGCGCGCAAGACCGCCGGCCTCGATGAGTGCCGCGCCTGCAAGTGGTTCGCGCTCTGCCATGGCGGCTGCCCGAAGTACCGGGTGATGCTCGACGATGCGGCGCGGCCGACCTACTTCTGCCGGGCCTACCGGATGTTCTTCGAGCACGCGCACCCGACGCTCAAGAGGATGGCGGAGAAGCTGTTGCGCGAGCGCGAGGTGAGGGAACGGCGGCGGACCTCCCGCAGCCGCGAGTGAGCCTCAGAAGGCCTCGAGCAGCCCCCACAGGCTCCCCGCGGACCAGAGGATGCTGCGTACCTGCTCCCAGTCGAAGCCGCGCTCGCGGAAGGGCACGAAGATGACATCGCCCTCCTGCAGCGGCATGTCCTCAGGAGCGATTGCGCGGTTGAGCTGGCCGATGTTCCGCGTGAAGAACTCCGCCTCGCCGGCATCGTTCGCGCGCATCACGGTGACCTGCTTCATGTTCCCGACCTGGAAGTTGCCGTAGGTCGAGATGACGTCCAGAAGTGACAGGTCCTCGGTGAGAGGCAGCGCCCCCTGTCGGGTCACCGCCCCGACGAGGTAGACGGTGTTGACCTCGGGCACGTAGACGATGTCATCGGGCGCGAGCGCGATGTTCTCCGACAGATCGCCATCGAGCATCGCCTCGACGTCAAGCGTCAGGATCTCCCTCTTGCGGAAGACCTGTACGCTCTTGAGGTCTGCCATCAGGGTCGGCCCCGCCACGGTCAGCAGGCGGAGGACATCGCGCTGCTCCTGCTTGCGGATGTCGATGATGCCCCGGTTCTCCACTGCGCCTACGACCAGCACCGTCTCAGGCGCCGCCGGCGGGACGAGCAGTACATCGCCCTGCTGCATCTCAACGTTGTACTCCATCTCACCGCGCATGATCAGCGCGTCCAGGTCAACGGGGACGGAGCCGTTCGGGGTGATGATCTGCGCGCGGCGAAGGTCGGCTTCAGGAGTGGTGCTGCCCGCAAGCGCCAGTGCCTCCACGACGGAGACGGGCTCGGTGACCTGGAAAGACTGTGGCGCATGGACCTCACCGAGCACGGAGATCTTCCCCGCCTCGCGAACCACGAGCACATCGCCCGCAAGCAGCGCCTGGTTCTGCGTGAGGTCGCCCTCCTCCAGCAGGCCGCGCAGGTCCACATGGATCACGGACTCGCCGGGCCGCAGGATCATCGCGGAGCCGGTGTCCGCTCCATCGGTCAGCCCGCCGCCGATCGCGGAGATGGCTTCGAGGACGCGGATCTCCCGGGCAACCGGCATCAGCGACTCGCCCGGCTGGTTGACCGCGCCGAGCACCGCGACTCGATCCTCGATCCGCGGCACGTAGATGGCGTCTCCGTACTCCAGCGGGATGAATGCTTCGGTGACGACGCCGGTGCGCAGACCGCTGAGGTCAAGCGTGAGCGGCTGCTCTGCGAGCCGGGTGAGGCGCACGTAGCGCAGATCGGCGATGTTCGTGGGCCCGGCCGAGGTGACGGCATCCGCCACGGTCGCGCCGTAGGGAAGCAGCATGGGGCCGACCTGCTGCGCCTCGCCGGTCACGAAGACCTTACGTTCGGACGCGAGTTCGTCGAGAGCGACGGTGACCATCGGGCGCTTGATGAGGCGCTGAAAACGCTCGGTGATGGCGTCCGCGATCTCCTTCAGGGTGCTCCCGCCAACTTCGATGTTGCCAAGGACGGGCATGGGGATGGTGCCGGTCGGCCCGACACGGAAGGTGCCGCTGAACTGCTGCTCACCGAAGACGGTAACGCTGAGCACGTCGCCGGTGGATGCGGCGTAGTCTGCCAGTGGGGGCCGCGCCATGCATGGAGGCGCCGCGATAATGAGAGCGACAGTTGCCACGGCTATGACCCGAAGCGGCGCTGGTATCCTCATCACGTCCCGGATTGTATGCGCGCCCCGCTGTTGAGTCAAGGCCGCGCGAGAGGGCCGCAGGGAGTGAGGTTAGCTGCGCGAGAAGGGGGCTTCCTCCACGCCGGTGATACCGAGTTCCTCCAGCTTCCGGCGAGCGGCGGCCATGACGCGGTAGTGCCTGATCTCCTTGCGCAGCACCGGCAGCACGGCCGTCAGCCTCTTCTCGGGCGTGTCCATCTCGAGAATCTCCTGCTGCCGCCCGAGGCGCATCTGGAGATTGGCGGCGATTGCCCACGACAACTCGGCGTGGTCCTTCGGCACCTCGAGCGGCGCGTCGTCAGAGCCCATCGTGCGCAGCACCAGCTCCATCAGCTCAAGCAGCTCAGAGCGCGCCAGCGCCGCGCCCACGCTGTCATCGCCGTCGTGGGAGCGAGCGTCCTCAACAAGCTCCACGTCCGCGCGGACGATCGGCATCGCGCTGAGGATGGCGCGGATGCGGAAGCGCGGGCCACCCACCGCCAGCACCATGCTCGAGCCATCGGGGAGATTCACGACCTCCGAGACGCGCGCAATGGTGCCTACGTCATGGGGAATGCCGGGCCCGCCGACCTCCTTGCCGGCACGAAGCAGAGCCACCCCGAAGTAACCGTCGCTCTGGACGATATCCTGCAGCATCTTCCGGTAACGCTCCTCATGAATGTAGAGCGTCGCAGGAGCGCCTGGGAACAGCACTGAGTTCAGCGGTATGATTGGCAGGTCTTCGAGGATTGCCATTGCTGTCGCCGCACCTCCGCAGTTCTCTCTCCATATAATACGCGGCAGGCGCACAGAATCCTGCAAAGACTCCCGGTCCACCAACAGCATCTGGCATCGGTCCGCTGATCGTCTGGCTGCGGCAGGCTTGCAGTCGATCACCTCACTCGCGACCGCGAGAGCGCCTGCACTCGCGCGCAATCCGGATCTGCCTACGGTGCTCTGAACACGCGGTAGTTCGCCGGGTTGAGCCCCGCCACAAGCATCAGCTCAGCGGCCTCTCTGCGCCACTTCTCGGCCTGCGCGGCTCGTTCCTCGTCGGTCTCAACCTTCGCGCGTGCCTCAACATGCCCCGCGATCGCCGACCATTCCGGGTTGTTGGCTACAGCCCAGACCGCGATCTGGGCCACCGGCTGCTCGGGATGCCGACGCCCGACGTACTCCGAAAGCTGCGCCATCCGCGGCTCGGGGCAGCAGACCGGGTTCATGCGATCGAGCGGCGTCGGCGCGGGGAGATCGAAATTCGTGCACGCCGTCGGGATCTCCACGTACTGGATCGGCGTGCGGGCGAGGTCAATCGGGACCCAGCCGAGCGTGGTCATCCCCTGCAGGCCATCACGCTGCGCCCAGAACTGCGTCCCTGGCGATACATAGAGCTGTTCCGGCCCGAAGGACGTCCTCCGGACACGCCCGCGCACCGACTGATCGCCGTTACCGTAAAACGTCGCCTCGATCTGCCCTGTGCCCAGGGCGTCCAGCAGGTCCATTGGCGCCGGGGCCCGCTCCGCACTTCCCGGAGTGTTCGCGAGCACCATCAGTGCGCTCGTCACCATCACCGCGATCGCAAAGCGCCTCATCATCCCGTCCACCTCCACGACTGCGTGTCGCCTTCACTGCATTCGACGCGCGACCGGCCCCCGCAGTTTCACTTTCGCCTTCGCGATTGCGCAGAAGGGACCTGCCTGCCGCGGGCGAACTTGCGCTCTTACGGCTGTACCGCCGTTCCCGAGGTGACTGCGATGGGCGACGACGCCGTGAACACGGAGAGCGCGCAGGGCGTGCGGCTCAGCGGGAGCCCGAGGGTGATCGGACGGCGCTGGGGCGAACTGAACGCCGAGGCTGTCCGCGCGGACATGGAGGAGTACTACCTGCGCCCGGCGGGAGAGGCAGGTCTGACCCACGAGGAGCTGCTGCGGCGCTCTGAGAAGGCCACGGAGCTTGCGCGGCGCTTCGCCCCGCACTGGATCGAGGAGGCGGAGGCGATTGCGCGCGCGGCGGGCGTTGATCCCGCGCTCTACCTCGCCTACGTCGGCAGCGTCTACCGCGGCATCTGGCGCGGCGATGAATGCACCTCATACGCGGTCTCGCCCGAGTACGCGCAGGCCGATCGCATCTTCTTCCACAAGAACCGCGACAATGCTCCGAAGCCGCAGTGCGCGTTCATCATTGACACTGATGCGCCGAACGTGAACAGGTTCATCGCGGTCAGCGACGCCAGCGTCATCTCCTGCATGATGATGGTGAACGAGAAGGGGCTCGCCGGATCGGCCGACGTGGGCGGGCTGCCGGTGGAGACACCGCGCTTCCGCGGCTGGATGAACACCTCGCTGCTGCGCTACATCGCCGAACGCGCCTCCAACTGCGCCGAGGCACTGGGGATCATCGAACAGCTTGTCGCGGACGGCAACTACGCGGGCGGCGGCAAGGTTGGCACGCACTGGCTCTTCGTTGACCGCTCCGGCGCAATCCTCGAGATCAGCAACAACAATGAGCGCGTCGAGCATCGCTACCACACCGAGAAGGCCTACATGAGCGCGAGCCGGCGAGGCGCCACCTCCCGCCTCTACGATCTCCCCGAACCGGTGGACTTCGCGAGCTTCCACGACGTCTCGCGCGACCCTGAGACCTGCTTCCCGACCTCAATCTCCGGGATGTCCGTCGAGATCAGCCGCGATCACCCGGAGATGCTGACGATCGCATGGATCGCGCTCCCGGCGAGGGCGCTGGCGCTCCCGCTCTTCATGGGCGGGACACAGACGCCGCGCGTCCTGCTCAGCGGCGAGAGCGATGCCGCGGGCCGCGCCTCCGCGAGCGACTACACGCGCTGGGAGCCGATCGAGGCATTCGCCTTCGCATCGCAGCGAGGCGTGGAGGCGGAGGTGCGCGCTCACCTCGCCGCCCGGCGTCCACGCGAGGCGCGGCAGGCCCTCGATGAGTGGGTGAGCGCCTGCACTGCCGCGCACATGGCAGCGCTCAGCAGCGAGTAGCTACAGCGCCAGCCGCCACTCCCTCGCCGGGAGGCCGAACTGCTCGTCGAGCCAGGCGTAGGCGGCGCGGATCGACTCCTCGGTCGGCTGATGGCCGGTCATGTGCATGAAGCAGCCGGCGGCCTGCTCGCGGCCGTAGAGGCGGTAGACACGCTGGGCCTCGCGGATGTACTGCCAGCTCTCGGGCCGGTCGGCCTCCCCCGCGATGAGGAAGAAAGAGCGCGGCGCGATCAGCGCCAGCGCGTGGTGGCCGTTGAGCGTGAAGTCCTCTCGCTGCACCTGCTGGCCGAAGTACCAGGGCGTCTCCCAGTTCGTGAAGCTCCAGGCGATGCCGAAGTCTGAGCTGATGCATGCGGTGATGCGGTCGTCGAACGCGGTCGTGTAGAAGGCCATCTTGCCACCAAGCGAGTGGCCGATGGCGAGCACGCGCTCGTGGTCCACGTTCGGCTGCGCCAGCAGCAGGTCCACGGCACGCGAGGCGTCCCAGACGAGCTTCCCGATGCCTGTCCAGCGCGGGTTGTCGGCGAGGAGCTTCTCCGCCGCCGCGCGCCACCACGCGAAGCCCGTGCTCACCTCCGGCTCAGGCACGGTGTTGTACGGGAAAGCCTCCATGCACGCGACCACGTAGCCCTGCTCGGCGAGGTGGCGGGCGAACTGCACGTTCGGCCGCTCGGTGAGGACCGCGCCCTGCCCCGGGTCGAAGGCCATCATCGTCTCCGGATGGTAGAAGGGCACCACCGCCGCGGGCCGCGGGGAGATCGGCATGTGCACCGGATCGAGCAGCACGACCTGCTGCCACTGCTCGGGGCCGGTGCGTTGGCGGTAGACGGTGCCGCGCGCCCACGGGGCCTCGAACTGCCCCATGATCTCCACCTCGCGCTTGAACTCGCCGAAGGAGGGCTCGCCGATCACCTCCAGCCAACGCTCGAGGAGCGCCGGCCGCAGCGTCTGTTCCCACTCAGCGCGGGAGGGCTCGCTGCCCTCGGGGAAGATGGGCTCGATCGGCTGGGGCTCGCCGAGATCCGTGATGCCGGGCACGGAGAGCTGAGCGGAGAGTCCGTTCACTGCGATCACTCCCTGGATACTCATCTGCGGCCTCAGTTCGCTTCGCGGCTGCAATCACCTGCAGACACCGCATGTAAGGAGGATACGCATCGTCTGCGGGGAATGACCGGGGCGATGCGCCTGCCATAGGTCGCCCTATACATCACATACATCTGTGATGCGGCCGCAGAAGGAACGAACGTCGTCGTGGAGGGGCCGCCCGAGCGAAGCGAGGGTGAGGCGCGCCAGCGCCTCAGCCGCTGTGCCGGCCCCTGTCGTTGCCCGTCTCGAACGGCGGGCCGGCAC
>DHPY01000040.1:35915-55263 GCA_002411015.1 Armatimonadetes bacterium UBA5352
GGCTTCGTCGGCGTCCGCAAACGACGGCGGCGCTCGGAGCGGCCCCTCCACGGCAACGGGTGCACCGGGCGAAGATGCGCCTAACATATGGATTGGTCATTGCGGGGGGACCCCAGAGTGCCACGAGACCGCAAGTCACTCCTGATCGTGCTTGATGCTGCGCGCTTTGACGAGACCTCCGCCGCGTTCGACGCATCCCGTCTGGGCCTGCTGCGCGACTCCGCCCGTCCGACGCTGATCGCGCCCTCATGCTGGACGGCCCCGTCAGTGACCTCGATGCTCACGGGGCGCTTCCCGTCGGAGCATGGCCGCCAGTGGCCTCTCGGGGGGCCGTACCCGCCCGTGCCGACAATCGCCGATCTGCTCGAGCTGGCAGGCGGCAGCTTCCTGATGCTCTCGGGCAACAACCTCTGCGCGCCGCCGCTGCTGCCGCTGCGCGAGGACCAGGTGCACCGGCCGCACGCTGGCAGGCGGCTCGGCGTAGCCTTCGGGCGAACGTTCCGCGGCCTCGACTACGGCTCGCGCGAGATCCTCCGCCGCGTCCAGCGCATGGCCGCCAAGGGCACGCTGCCCGACCTGCTCGTGCTGCATCTGCAGGAGGCCCACCACCCCTACCTCCCGCCGCCGCACGGCTTCGCGCCCGGCAAGTGCCTCCGCTATGCGACGGGGCATGCGGGCTACTACCTCCGCTGCGCACAGCGAGCGTGGGAGTTCGCGGCGCGGGCTGACGAGGCCGCGTGGGCCGACGCCCGCAGGCGCTACTCCGAGTGCGTGCGCTACGTCGTCGGCATCGCCGAGGGCGTGCTGCGGGCGTACCAGCGCGCGGGGGTGATGGAGGAGACGCTGGCGATCATCACCGCCGACCATGGCGAGCACCTCGGCGAGCACGGTCTCGCGGATCACCAGGGCTCGCTGCACGAGGAGTTGCTGCACTGCCCGTGCGCGCTGATCGCGCCGCCGTTGAGGGCCGGGCGCGCAGTGCGCGGCCAGTTCCAGCACACAGACCTGCTGCGGACGATCTGCGGCTGGCACGACCTCCCGACAGGCGACTGCGGCTCCGCGTGGCCTGCTCTGGACCTCCTCGACGAGGCGCACTCCGGCGGGCACCGGTATGCCTTCGCGGAGTGGTTGGCGTGGGGCGAGGAGCAGCTTTGCACGCTGCAGCGCCGCAATCCGAGCTACGACTTCGCGCCCCTCGACCGCCACCTCGTGGCAGTGCGCACAGTGCGCTGGAAGCTCATCCGGGGCAGCGATGGCAACGAGATGCTCTTCGGTCTGCGCAGTGATCCACGCGAATCACGCAACATCGCAACTCACGAGCCCGCGGTCCTGCGCGAGCTTGGGGCCGCGCTCGAGGAGTGGCTGGCGGTGGTGCGGGCGGAGAGGCGCCCTGAACAGCGTACGGGCGCCTCGCCTGTGATCGAGGCTCGGTTGCGCGAGCTTGGCTACGTGTGAGGAGGCGGCGCTACTTCCAGCGGCCCTCATCGAGTCCCGCTGCATGCATCCCGGAGAGGCGGTCGAAGGCCTCCTCGCCATCGCCCCGCAGGCCTGCAAGGCCTGTCTGGCCGTAGCCCGTCACGGCCTCGCGGAGCCCGTCTACATCCGGGTCAGCGTAGTCCTCGAACCAGTGCTCCATCCGCGAGCGCATCTGCGCGATGCGTCCCGCCTGCGCCGGATCGTCCGCCAGATTTGTCTCCTCACCAGGGTCGTTCGCGAGGTCATACAGCTCATTCGGCCCGAACGGGTAGCGGCGGACGTACTTCCACTCGCGCGTGCGGATCATCCGCGTCGGCCCGTACTCGTCGAAGACCACCACGTCCTCGCGCGGTGTCTCATCCGCGCCCAGCAGCACCGACGCGAAGCTGGTGCCGGGCAGCGCCTCGGTCTCGGGATCGCCCACCCCCGCGACCTCCAGCAGCGTCGGGCGCACGTCGTACTGGCTGAGGATCTCCTCGCAGACCACGCCCTCCGGGATGGTGCCGGGGAGCGACGCGATCGCGGGGACCTTCACGGTGCTGTCGTACATGTTGAGCGGGAAGGTCCCGTTGCCCTTGCCGCAGATCCCGTGCTGGCCCATGTTCATCCCGTTGTCGCCGAGGAAGAAGACGAGCGTGCTCTCCCGCAGCCCCTGGCGGTCAAGCTCCTCGAGGAGCCGGCCGATGTTGCGGTCCATCTCGGTGACCGCGGTGAAGTAGCCGGAGCGATCCACGCGCCGCCCCTCCTCGGTGTAGAACTCTTGGAAGGCGGCCTGCCAGGGGTGCTTCGGGATGTCGGGAAGCGAGTCGAACGGGCAGTCGTGGTAGTAGCGGTCGAAAGTCTCGTGCGGGTGGTGCTCGCGCGTCCACGGGCTGTGCGGCGTGACGTAGTTCACCGCGAGGTAGAACGGGCTGTCTGCGGGCCGGGCCTCGCGCAGATACTCGAGCGCGTAGTCCGTGATGCGGTCGGGGCGGTAGCCCGGCTGGACGACCGGCCGGCCGTCAATCATCGCCTCGGCGTCATAGTAGTGCCCGCCCGCGAAGGGCCGCCAGTAGCTGAAGCTCTTCTGTGGCATGGCGGGCGCGCCCATGTGCCACTTGCCGGAGAGCCCGCAAGCGTAGCCATCGGCGGCGAGGAGGTCGGTGGTGGCGCTGAGGCCGCGGAGGTACTCGATCGGCTCCTCATCGCCCGGCCGCGGCCAGTCGCCACGCTTGATGTAGTCATGCACCCCGTGCTGGGAGGGGATCCGGCCCGTCAGGATGGACGAACGCGCGGGTGAGCTCACGGGGCAGGTGCAGAAGAGGTTCTCGAAGCGTGTCCCCTGCGCGGCCAGAGCGTCGAGGTTGGGCGTGCTGATCTCCGAGTTGCCCGCGCAGCCCATCGCCCAGTGGCCCTGGTCGTCGCTGATGATGAAGAGCACATTTGGCCGGTCCATGGTGTTGCCTCCGTCCTGTCAGTGACTACGGCTCATGTGTCTGCAAGAACGTCATGGCTCCGCGGCTCTGCAATGCCGCGATCTGCGCGAAGGCCTGATTCACCTGCTGACCGTCGCTCGTCTGGCGCATCCGATGGTCCATTGAGTTCCACTGTGAACCGACTCTGACCTGCCGCGGGACGGGACGAGGCTGCTCAATTGCCGGCCCTGTCTGAGGGGGTGGAGCGAGGGCCGGGATGGACCTCAACGTTGCGCCTGAGGGGGATACGGGGCCGCTACGCCGGAAAGCGGCTTGCATTCCCGCTGGATTTCGGTTAGAGTGCGGTGTTGGAGCGACGGACAAGACGGAGGCATGGAGGTAGGTACAATGGCTGTCATGGCACTCGTGATCTCAGAGAACGGCTTCGGGAAGCTCGTCTCCATCGACGAGTTCAGGGAGCAGAAGCGGGGCGGCGGTGGCGTCACGGGTTTTAAGGTTACAGAGGATACCGGTAATGTCGCCGTGGTCGTGCGAGTCGAGACAGGTAAGAGCGAGCGCGTGCTCGTCTACACCGCGCAGGGCCGGGCCATCCTGACTCCGGTTGATGACATCTCCGTACGCAGCCGCTCTGCCGGCGGCGTCAAGCTCATCAACCTCGCGGAGGGCGACAAGGTCGTCTCCGCGGCGTTCTAAGCCACATCATCCACGCCAGGAGCGGCCGGCGTCCTCGCAGATGCCGGCCGTGGCCTTGTACGGGACGCACTCGCAGCGCCAGGGAAACGAGGAGGCGCCTCTGATGCGCGTGATCGTGCTGCACACAAGTCCCAACGATGACGGGCTGACAGCGAGTCTGGCGGAAGCAGCCGTGGCGGGGGCAAACGCCGCCGGGGCCGAAGCGGAGATGGTCAAACTGACCGCGCTCGACATACCGAGCTGCAGGCAGTGCAACAACGGCTGGGGGATGTGCCGCACCGAAGGCCGCTGCGGCTACAGCGATGACTTCAACCCGCTGCGCGAGAAGCTATGGGCTGCGGACGCGTGGGTGCTCGTCACCCCTGTCTACTTCGGCGAGCCGAGCGAGATCGCCAAGAGCTTCATGGACCGCCTGCGCCGCTGCAACGTCGGCGCGAAGGGCGAGGGCCTCGCGGAGAAGCCGGTCATCGGCGTGGCTGCCGCGGGCGGTTCGGGGCGCGGCACCGCGACCTGCCTGCTGGCGCTCGATCGCTTCTACGGCCACATCAACGCGCAGGTCGCCGATCTCATCACCGTCACGCGCCGCTCCGCTGAGTACAAGCGCGAGGCCGTGCGCGCAGCCGCGCAGGCGATGGTAGAGGCGATGCAGGCGTAGGGCGACCTGGCGGCTACGATAGCTCGGCTCCGCCAACAGTGACCCGCGTGAAGCGCGAGATCGAGGGCAGCCGCTGGGAGGGCCTGCCGGAGCGCTACTGACGGCGAGGCGGCTCGCCTCCCGGCGCCCTTTGCCCGCCTCAGGGGCCTGTGGTATAATCCGGCGCAGATGACCCTCACGCGCCGGCCCGGTCCAGGAGGAGCGAAGACGTGTACGAACTGACCGTCGAAGGCGGCTTCTCCGCCGCGCATGTCATGCGCGGCCACCCGGGTGCCTGCGCGCGCTTCCACGGCCACAACTACCGGGTGCTGCTGGGCGTCGAGGGCGATACGCTCGACGCCACGGGGATGCTCGTGGACTTCGCCGAGCTGAAGATAGTCTTTCACGGCGTCCTCGACGAGCTTGACCACCGCAACCTCAACGAGATCCCGCCCTTCGACACGATCAACCCGAGCAGCGAGAACCTCGCCCGCCACCTGTTCGAGCGCCTGTCGGAGGCATTCAGCGGCCGCGTGCGCGTCAGCCGCGTCACCGTCTACGAATCCGCCACCAACTCCGTCACCTACCGCGAGGCTTGAGCGATGGCCAGCATTGTGCTGCTGTCGGGAGGGCTGGACTCGCTGGTCGCGGCGTGGGCGGTGCGGGAGACGCATCCTCCGCACCTCGCCATCACCTTCGACTACTCCCAGCAAGCCGCCACGCGTGAGACCGAGTCGGCGCTCGCGGTCTGCGCTGAGATGGGCCTGGAGCACCGGCTGGTCAAGCTCCCATGGATGGCGCGGCTCATGCCCGCCTCCCTCGGCGACCCCGCACGCGACCTCTCCGCCGCCGACGACGCCTCCGTCTGGGTCCCCGCGCGCAACGCGGTCTTCGTGGCCATCGCCGCGGCGCACGCAGAGGCGCTGGACTGCGACACGATCGTTTGCGGCTTCAATGCGGAGGAGGCCGCGACCTTCCCGGACAACTCCCCGGAGTTCGTCGCCGCCTGCGACGCGATGCTGGCACTCGCGACGCGCAATCATCCCAGGCTGCACTCCCCCACGCTTGCGCTCACCAAGCGCGAGATCGCGGCGCTCGGACTCGAGCTTGGGGCGCCGCTGCACCTGACCTGGAGCTGCTACGGCCCGGGCCCCGAGCATTGCTGGGAGTGCCCGTCCTGCCGACGCCTGCGCGGCGCACTGCAGGAGACCGGCCAGTTCGAGCGCTGGTCGGAACTCCGCCGCCGCGCCTGAAGTTAAGTCATCTGAGGAGGCGCATCATGCCACGCCTGCGGTTCTTTGACGGCAATGCGATGATCGGGTGGCGCGCCGCTCCCCATCCGGAGACCATCTGGCACCCGCGCGACTTCGCCCGCGACTACGCCTACTACGGGATCGGCGCTGCGCTCGTGCACAGCGCCTCCGCGATCGAGTACCACCAGGACTACGGCAACCGCCGGCTGCTGGAGGAGATCCGCGACATCCCGGGCCTCCTCCCGGAGTGGGTGCTGCTGCCGCATCACACGCATGAGATCGCGCCGGCGGATGAGCTGATCCCGGAGATGCTGGAGCTTGGCGTACGAGCGGCCCGCATCCTGCCGAAGACCCACGGCTGGCCGATGAGCGACGGGGTGGCCGGGCCGCTGCTGAACGAGCTCCATGAGCGCTGCATCCCCCTCTTCGTTGACGTCACCGAGCTTGGCATAGACGCCGCGGTCAGCCTCTGCGAGCGCCTGCCGGAGCTTCCGGTGATCCTCTGCGGCGTCGGCTGGGGGACCGACCGGCAGATCGAGCCGGCGCTGGAGCGCGTGCCGAACCTCTACATCGAGACCCACGCGTTCCAGGGCCATCGCGCCTATGAGCGGGTGGCGAGGCAGTTCGGCGCCGATCGCCTGATCTTCGGCACCGGCCTGCCGGACTGCAGCCCGGGTGCCGCCATGATGATGTCGCTCTACGAGGACATCACCGATGAGGAGCGCGAGATGATCGCGGGCGGCAACCTCCTGCGGCTGTTGAAGGGTGTCAAGACCGATGCGCCCTCGCCGATAGACGAGATCCCGCTGGTGGAGCCGCCGAAGGATGACGACCCGATCGTCGCTACCATGCGCGAGGGCCGGCCGCTCACCGAGGAGTTCATCTTCGACGCGCACGGGCACATCGGCCACGAGGGCTCGATGGGCATCGCGCGCATGCAACTCCCGTGGAACGACGGCGACGGCCTCGTCGGCACGATGGATCGGCTGGGGATTGACCGCTGCATCGTCAGCACCTGGAGCGGGATCACGCACGGTGACCCGGAGAGCAACGACATCATGCTGCGGGCGGTCGAGCGCCATCCCGGGCGGCTGCTCGCATACGGTACGATCAGCCCGCGCTACCCGGAGGCCGCTGCGGAGGAGATGCGGCGTGTCTTCCGCAACGAGCTGGTGGTCGGCTACAAGCCGTACCCGCCGCGCCAGATGGTGCCGCTGACGGACATCCGCCACCGGCCGATGCTGGAGTGGGCCGATCGCAACGGAGCGCCGGTGCTCTGCCACGGCGGGCTCTCCCCGCAGCAGAGCGTGACGCCCGACCAGCTCGCATGGCTGGCGCCGATCTACCCGAACGCGAAGTTCCTGCTCGCCCACGCCGGCAGCTCCTGGGCACTGGCAGATGAGTTGATCGCCACCTGCCGCCGGTGGGAGAACGTCTATGCGGAGATCACCTACACCGCCATCCTCTACGGCCTCGTGGAGTACTTCGTGCGGGAGCTTGGTCGCGAGCGGACCCTCTTCGGCACCGACTGCGTGATGCGCGATGCCGCGCCGCAGCTTGGCTGGGCAGCGTGGGCGCAGATACCGCTCGAGGACAAGCGACTGGTGCTCGGAGGAAACATTGTGCGCATACTCGGTGTCTGAAAGATAGCAGGTGGACGGCAGCAGGGCAGCGGGAACGCAAGTACGCTGGGAATGCGAGGTGGGGGCAAATGTCCGAGCTGATACTGGTGATAGAAGATGAGGCGCCGGTGCAGGAAGCGATCGTCCGGGCGCTTCAGGCCGCGGGGATGCGCGTGATCACCGCAAGCGATGGCGAGCGGGGGCTGGAGTTGCTGCGTGCGGAGAGCCCCGATCTCGTCCTGCTGGACCTGATCCTCCCCAAGATCGGCGGCATGGACGTGTGCACCGTCATCCGCGAGCACTCAGAGGTGCCGGTGGTGATGCTGACCGGGCTGGCTGCGGAGGATGACCGCGTGGAGGGGCTGACGCGCGGCGCGGATGACTACATCACGAAGCCGTTCCGCGCGAGGGAGCTTGCGGCGCGCATTCGAGCGGTGCTGCGCCGCAGCCCCTATTGGTCGAGCGATGATCACGAGCTGATCGAGATCGGTGCGCTGAAGATCAAGCCGGCCGCGCGCGAGGTCTGGCTGCACGGAAATCAGATCAGCCTCACGCCCAAGGAGTTCGATGTGCTGGAGTACCTGGCGCGGAACGAGGGGACGCTGGTGACGCGCGACCAGATCCTCGAGCGGGTGTGGGGTGGGGAAGACTACATCGACCCGCGCACGCTCGATGTGCACATCCGCTGGCTGCGCGAGAAGCTTGAGGTGAACCCATCCGAGCCCGAGCGCCTGCTGACGCGGCGCAGAAAGGGGTACCGGCTGATCGCGCTGGAGAGTGACGAGGCCGAAGAGTGCTAGAGCGGCTCGAAGAGCTCTTCGTCGGTCATCTCGAGCACACGCAGCGCACCGGCCTCCGGATCGCCCTCAGCGAGCCAGGCGGCGAACTGGCCGACCAGACCGCGGCGCGGCATGACGGTGATGCTCGCGCCGTTGTCGTTGCCGGTCACGGTGACGGAGACCTCGTCGCTCGCGACGAACTCGATGTTCCGCTTCCCGAGGGTACAGCCGGTACTGTACTGCACGCCATCCATGAAGCATGAGGGCGGCGGACCGTCCGGGCAGCGGACCGAAGCACGCAGGCCAAAGTGCGATGGCAGACCAAGCTCGCGAAGCGCCAGCAGCCCCGCGCGGTAGCCGAGCATTGCGAACGGGCCCAGGTGGCCGTGGAAATCCCGGAGACGATCGAGCAGTTGCTCGCGGCTGAAATCGCGAGCGTGGCTATGCAGTTCCGCCATGGTGTCTACTCCTTGACGACTACGAGGATGCGGCGGCAGTTCTCGCACTTCACAATCTCGCCGCCACGCTGGACCATGGGCATCCGAACGCGCGGAATGGCGAGGTGGCATTCGGAGCAGCATCCGCCGCGCACGACGGAGACCGCGATGCCCTGCTCGCGCCTGCGGCCGTCCTCGTAGGCCCGAACAAGCTGCGGGGGAAGCTGCGGCACGAGCTCCTCACGCACCGCCCGAAGCTCCGCTATCTCCTTGCGGGCCTTCGCGGTCGTCTCCTCGAAACTCTCCACGATCCGTGCATGCTTGGCGCGCTGCGACTCGGTCTTCCCGCGCTGCGCATTGGTGCGATCCTCAAGCTCCTCGATCTCATCCAGCAACTCGAGGATCATGTCCTCGTGGCGATGGACGTTGCGCTCAAGCTCGTTGATCTTCTTCTCCAGCGACGCAAGCTCTTTCGGGTCTGAGACCATGCCACCGTAAGCGCGATCGCTCTTCTCTTTCCGCTCGTCCTCGACGCCCTTCATGTCAAGTTCGAGCTTGCGCTGGTGGGCCTGCTTGTGGTGAAGCTGCTCCTCAAGCTCGGCCAGCGCCGCCTCGTCCGCGACGAGCTGCTCCGCCGCGGAGCTGCCGTCGTCCGCGCTCGCGATGATCGTTCTGCGATCCGCGATGGCGCAGTCGGTTACCTGCAGTTCCCAGAGCCGCCGGAAGTCCTCGGATGTCATCAGGCACCCACTCCTGCTTGCGATCTTCAGAACGGCACCCGGTGGCTCTCAGCCCGCGGGTGCGAATGGATCGGTCACGACAGTGGACTCCACGACCGGGACATCCTGGGGCAAACGCTCGCGCAGATACGCCGCCACTTTGCCGACGACCGGCCGTTCGGTCGCGTAGTGCGTTGCGTCTATCACCGTGAGCCCGAGGCTTAGCGCATCCAGCGCGTCGTGGTGCTTGAGATCGCCGCACAGCAGTGCCTCGGCGCTCGCTGCCGCCGCAGCCTCCACGGCGTCACCGCCGGAGCCGGGCATCAGTGCGAGCGAACGCACCTGGCGCCCCCTGTCGCCGACCACTGTAACGCGCGCCGGTCGCAGGGCCTGGCGGACGTGCTCCACCAGCGATTCAACGCGCGGGGCATGCGGGAGGTTCCCCACGGTGCCCAGGCTCACCTCGCGCTCCGCAAGAAGGGGCCGCGCCTGCTCTATCCCGAGCGCCTCAGCAAGCGCGACCGCCGTGCCTATGCTCTGTGAGGCATCGAGGTTCGTGTGCGCGACGTAGACAGCGAGATCATCCTCGAGCAGCCGCTCGATCAGCGCGCCGAGGGGCTGGTCTGTGCGCAGGGAGCGTAGCGGCCGGAAGATGAGCGGATGATGGGCGAGGATCAGGTTCGTGCCGAGGCGTGACGCCTCATCGGCGACCTCGAGCGTGACCTCCAGGCAGACCAGTACGCCGTAGCAGGTGGCCGTTGGAGAGCCTGCGAGCAGGCCCACGTTGTCCCACTCGAGCGCGGTGGACGGGGGCGCGGCAGCTTCGATCTGCCTGATGACGCTGGAAACGAGCATCTGCATCTCCTTCTGCCCGGAAGTTAGCACTCACACGACACGAGTGCTAAACGGCCGGCGCGCTGCTTGACTCCCCATTGTGCAGGGTGTATACTCTCTCCTGTCCCAAGAGAGCCAATCCGGGAGGCGTTGTGCCCATGCCGACCTATGACTACCGATGTGAGAAGTGCGGCCAGGTCTTCGAGATGTCGCACGCTTTCGACGCCAAGCCGCCCGAGACCTGTTGCGATGAGCATTGTGATGGCACGCTGCGGCGCATCTTCAGCCCGCCCACGATCATCTTCAAGGGCAGCGGCTGGCACGTGAACGACTACGGACGCGGCAGCAACGGCAGCGGAAAGCGCTCGCCCTCGCCCGAGTCCAAGGTAGAGGAAGCCAGGGAGAAGATCGAGGCGGGCGGCGACTAGATCCGCATCTCCCGAGCACTGCCCCCGGTCGCGGCTCACCGCCGCGGCCGTTGCCGTGTACGGCCGTCATGGGCGGATGATCACCTTGATGGCGCCGGTCTCATGTTTGTTCGCGGCTACCTCGAAAGCCTTCACGGCGTCGGCGAGGGCAAAGCTATGCGTGATCATCGGCTCGACCACGATCTCGCGCGAGGCGATCAGCTCGAGCCCCCGTGCGAAGTCCTCAGGCAGGTTGTTGCTCGAAGTGGTGACGGTGCGCTCGCCTGCGAGGCAGGCTGTCTCAAGCCGCAACCCCTCCGCAGCCCCGGCCATCAGCATCAGCATCCCGCCGGGCGCGAGATGTCTGAGCGCGGCCTGCTGCATCGCAAGGGCGCCGGTGCTGTCGAAGATCGCGTCGAAAGCCCCTCCGGCCGCTTCGACCAGTTCGCCGACGACCTCATCGGGCGCTGCCCCGCGGCCGTCAACCGCGGCATCGAGCCCGAGTCCCCCAGCACATTCCAGCGCAGCGTCGTAGACGTCGGTGGTCACGACGCGATCCGCGCCCCAGGTTCGCGCGGCCTGCGCGATCAGCATCCCGATCGGCCCGGCTCCGAGCACTGTCACCCGGTCGCCCGAGCGCACCCCCGCCCGCCGAACCGCATGGATAGCGACGCCGAGGCCGTCGAGGAAGGTGGCCTGTTCAAAGCTGACCGACTCCGGCAGCTCATACACGTTCGCCCGCCAGACCGGCATGTACTGGGCCATGCCGCCCGGGTTAAACTCGCGATCCTCCCAGCCCGCGCCGTGGCCGAGGTGCTCGGTGCGCGTGCAGAGCTGGCTGAGACCGCGGAGGCACTCCCGGCAGTGCCCGCAGGTGCGGAAGGCCAGCAGTCCTGCGCGCACGGTGCTCCCCTCGAGCGAAACCGTCCCGCCCACTTCGTGGCCGAGGATCATGTTCGGCGGGTTCGGCTTCTCGTAGCCGAGCGTGTGCTTTGCCCAGGGGTTCTCTCCCGCGAGGTAGCGCAGGTCGCTGCCGCAGATCCCGCAGGCGGCGACCTCGCATATCACTTCGCCAGGCCCCGGCACGGGCATCGGGACGTCGCGCACCGTGAGTCGCCGGGGCCCTTCAAGCACCGCCGCCAGCATCTGGCTCATTGCCTGCCGCACCTCAATCATGTACCTCCTGAGACGAAAGGAGGGCCGACTCATCGCGGCCCTCACGGGGATGCTTCGTCGCGGGCAGCGCCTACTCCTCCGGGGGCGCCAAGTCCTCCACGGGCGTGTCGGGCTCAGTCGCGGGCGACAGGATCGTCAGAAGGCCGGGGGTAAGCTCCGGGTAGCGCTCGGCGAAGATCCCCGCGATCTCCTGCGACAGGTCGGCATAGCGCTCACTGATGAGCAGCGCCACCTCAACCAGGAGATCGGGGTGCTTCACGAGGACCTCGCGCCGGACCTCCTGCAGCAGGGCGGGGTGCCGCTGCCGGAGGAGAGCCAGCACGTCCTCAAGCAGCGCGCGGTGGCGCTCGCGGATCAGCCGCGCAGTCTCAGCCTCGGTGTCCGCGGAGGTGCTCGCTCGGATGTCATCCAGGAGGTCGGGGTAGTCGCGGGCAATCAGTTCAGCGATCTCCTGCCTCACCTGGGGATAGCGCTCGTTGATCGCGTCCTGCAGGATGCGCTGGGCTTCGATGGCGAGCCGGGGGTATGCGGCCGCCACTCGGGTCTGCAGCTCGCGCTCGATCGCGGTGAAGATCCCCGGATGGCGCGTCTGCAGCAGCACAAGCAGATCGGTGCTGAAGGTCGGGTAGCGATTGCGGATGAAGCGGAACATGCGCACACGCTGGTCCTCGGTCGAGTTGCGCATGAGGCTCGCCAGGGTGGTGGAGGCAGCAGTCGGCCGCGGCGCCGCCTGGGCCGTCTCCGCCGCGGGAACATCGGCGACGGGCTCCTGCGCCGCAGCCAGCACGGTGGCCAGGATGAGGATGCAGGCGGTTGCCAGGAGCGTTCTGTGCATCAGGGGATCCGGTTCTCGCTTTCCGCGAAGGCTGCGCGCATAGCGTCAGTGAAGCAGAGGCTGAAGCCTCCTGCCTCATCGTCCTCGCGCGCCAGGGCAGGTCCGTAGTCCAGTGCGGGCGTATCCGTGATCAGCGAGACGATCGCTGCGGAGCTCTGCACCATGTTCGTGGCGACATATTGATCGAGCAGCATGGCCGCGATAACGCCTCCGGCCATCTCCACCTCGACATCGGACGGCCGTGGCTCCTGCGGCTCGTCAGCGACCGTCATACGAGGCGTGTGTGCCAGTTCTCTCCCCGCGGCCTCACCCAGCACCGGTCCGGAGGCGACACTGGCACGCGCCGGGGCGGGGGCCATGGCAAGTGCGGGCTGCGATGCGCTGTCAGCTAGCGCAACAGCTGACTGCCCGCGGGAGGGGGTTAGCTGGCCAGATGCAGCAGGTGGCGAGGTGGAGTCCCTCCCGCGAACGCGCTCTACCCGGCCAGCGCCCTCGGCGGGTGCGGAGGCCGCGGCATACGCGACGGTCGCCTCAGCCGCCGGCGCCTCGGCGACGGCACTGTCGGGCACGGGCACTCCCAGGCCCCCTGCCTGCTCCTCCGCAACGACGGCGGTCGCCGGGCCATCGGCGGGAGTGTGGCCTGCGGGAGCGTCCGGTCGATCGGCAGACCATGGGGAGAGGAACGCGAGGAGGATGGCCGCTGCGGCGGCCAGTCCGGCAGCCGTGTAGCGCCAGCGCTGCCAGACTGTCGGCTGCGCCTGCGCCATCTCCGCTTCGGCCGCGTGCTGTATCTCCTGCAGCAGGCCGGGAGGCACCGTCGGGCGCGGCGTTGCCCGCAATACCTCCAGCGCTCCCACCAGTTCGGCGTACCGTGCCCGGCACTCGTCGCAGGAATCGAGGTGCTCGCGTAGCGCGCGCGCCTCATCCTCGGCGAGCCGGCCGTCAAGGAGCTCACTGAGCTGCAGCTCAAAAGCGTCCCTGTCGTGGCTCATCTCTCTCTCCCGATCTCCCCACCACTCACAGTCCCACTGTCATCAAGCACCAGCGTACCATCCTGGTACTTTGTCCACTTCTCCGCGAACTGCTTCCGTGCCCTGGCCAGCCGGGACTTCAACGTCCCGAGCGGGCAATCGAGCACGTCTGCGGCCTCCTCATAGTCAAACTGCTGCAGGTCAACAAGCGTCAGTGCGGCCCGGTGCTTGGGCGTGAGCGTCGCGACGATCCGCTGAACCGCCCACTGCACCTCAGCCCGCTCGGCGAGCACGTGCGGGCTCATCGTCTCATCCGGGATGCTGCGCGAGACCCAGCCATCCTCGGTCTCAATGTCCTCGTCCAGCGACGGGCCCTCAACGTCTGACCGGCGCTTACGCCTGCGCAACTCGTTGATGCAGGCGTTCACCGCGATCCGGTAGAGCCAGGTTCGGAAGCTCGCGTCGCCCTGGAACTGGAACTCGCGCAGAGCCTTGAGCGCCCGCAGGAATATCTCCTGGGTGAGATCGGCGGCCTCATCCGCACTGCACATGCGGTAGACGATACCGTACACGTTCCCGTGGTAGCGTCTGGCCAACTCCCCGAAGGCCTCGGCACTGCCGGCCTGCGCGGACTCGACCAGCGCGTGATCGGCCAGATCCACGCCGATCCGATCGCCGCCCACCCTCACCGGGAGATCCTCACTGGTAGCAAACGCCTCAGTACTCATAAGGTTCCGTCACGCGACCTCACGATCTGTGGTTTCCCCCTGCGGCCCGCGCCCCCTCCATCATGCTGCACGCGATCAGCCAAGCGGGATCGTTCGGACCATGCGGTAGAGCGCCTCGGCTATCAGCTCCTGGCCCTCAATCGTCGGGTGCACGCCGTCGTAGCGGCTGATCAGATGCGCAATGCACGTGAGATCGGACGCATCGTCGGTGGCTCCGCCAAACTCGGCGCGCACCGCCTCATCCATGAACACCTGCTGGAGGTCGCACAGCACCGACCTGCGCTCATCGGCTACCTCGCGAATCACCTCGTCATACTCGAGCAGCGCGTTGTTGCAGCCGCCCCAGGGCTCGTAGAAGCTCGTCTGCTTCGAGTATGTGTGGAAGGCATCGAGGATGGGGAGCGGGGTGCAGACGATGATCTCCGCGCAGACTTCACCGATGCGATCAAGCATCTCGTTAAGGTTGGTGGCGAAGTCCGCCAGTTCGACCCGCTTGTGCGGCTCGTAGCGCACATCGTTGCAGCCGAACTCAACCACCGTCAGCGCCGGGCGATGCGCGATGACACTCTCCTCGATGCGCGCGAGGCCCTCCACTGTGTTCTCGCCCGGCACCCCGGAGTTCACCACCGAGACCTCGGTGCGCTCGTGCTTGAGCTTGCGGTTCAGCCGCCGCTCGAGGATCGCCGGGAAAGTCTCCTCCTCCGGCACGTACGGATGGCCACGCGTGATGGAGGTTCCGAAGCAGACGATCGTCGGGCGCCTGAGGATACGCTCGTCATTCACCAATTGCCGCCTCCCTCGCGACCTGCTGCACGGCCGTCTCCACGTCGTCGAGTACCAGCGTCAGCTCATGGAAGCCCATGGTCCGCAGTGACTTCAGCACCTCGCCGGGCGCGCAGGCTACGATCATGTTGCCCTCACGCATGCGCAGGCGCCCGAGCACCGCCAGCATCTCCGCAAGCGCGCGTTCATGGACGGTGCCGGCGTGACGCAGGTCCATGACCATCCAGCGGTCGCCGCTATCAACGAGGTAGTGGAGCATCCCGCAGAGGCGCTCCGATCCGCACGAGCCGCATTCGACATCACCGTGGACTTCGACCACCGTGACCTGCGGATGTTTCTCATGTTTGTAGATGGCTGTCTCCATGCCCGGCTCCCCTCAAGCGACTGCGCTATCTCGCTGCTCAGCCCACTTCACGAGGCCCTCGGCGCAGGAATCCGGCACATCCACCTCGCCGATTGCGACCGGATGGCTGCCGCCGGGCCCGTGCGAATCGGTGCCGCCGGTCACCAGCAGCCCGTTCTCCTCGGCGATCCGCAGGATCCGGCGGGTGTTGGAGGGCGTGTGGTGGTTGTGATAGGCCTCCAGCCCGGCAATCCCGGCCTCGATGAGCCCGGTGATGACATGATCGCTCACGCCAAGCCCCGGATGTGCAAGCACGGGGCAGCCGCGAGCGTCTTCGATCGCCGCCACAGCCTCGTACGGCGAGAGCTTGTAGCGCGGAACGAACGCCGCTTTGTCGCGCCCGAGGAAGCGGTCGAAGGCCTCCTGCATCCCCGTCACGTAGCCTTTCGCCATCAGCGCCTGCGCGACATGCGGCCGCCCTAGCGACACACCATCGCTCTGCGCGAGCACGTCGTCGATTGTGATCTCGATGCCGTTCTGGCGCAGCTTGCTGACGATCTCATCCGCGCGCAGCCGCCGCGCCTCGCGGACGTAGCGGAACCTCTCGTGCAACTGCTCGTGGTCAAGGTCTATCCAGTAGCCGAGGATATGGACCTCGGTGCTCTCGTACTCGGTGCTGATCTCAACCGCCGGGATGACTTGCAGGCTGCTGCCCCGCGCAGCGTCAGTGGCCGGCCGCACGGCCTGAACGGTATCGTGATCAGCAATCGCGATCGCCGTAAGCTGCTTCTGGATGGCCTCGGCGACGATCTCCTCGGGTGTCTGTGATCCGTCTGAGCAGGTCGAATGTACATGCAGATCGCAACTCATGAAGCGCCAACTTTCCGATGAAGAACACTTGTACTGTCTTTGAGTTTCGCGGTGGAGGGGATTAGTTCCTTCGTGCGAGGGGTGGGAAGGCAACCATCGAGGCGACTTCGATGGGCCGACCTCGCTCCGCTCGCAGGCTCGCGCAGCTCGTGCGGCCCCTCCCGTTCCGTCTGCGCAAGTCAGCCAGAGGAGGGGCCGCACGAGCCGCGACTGCCGTTTGTCGCGGCGAGGTCGGCCCTCCGTCGTCTGCCGTCCGAGGGCTCGCGCCCACTTACCCCACCAGCCGCCTCGCCAGCAGCAGCGCCCCTGCCTTGTCGAGCGGCATGTTGTTGTTGCCGCAGTCCGCGGCCTGGACGCACTCCGGGCAGCCGTCCTCGCAGGGGCAGCACTCGACCTGCTCAGCCACCGCCCGGAGGAGGTCCTCGAGGCGCTCGTAGGCCACCTCAGCGATCCCCACGCCGCCGTTGTAGGCGTCGTAGATGCTCAGCACCGGTCCGCCGAGGTCGTCATGCTCCGCCTCGGAGATGCCGCCCACGTCGCGCGCGTCGCAGAACGCGAAGATCGGCAGCAGGGCGATCATCGCGTGCTCCAGCGCGTGCAGGCTGCCCATCAGGTCGAAGCCGCCCTCGATGAGCGCCTGCACATCACCCTCGGATGGCGCGATCGCCACGCCGACGGTCTCGATGGTGCTCGACGGAAGCTCGAGGTCCACCGTGTCAAGCTCCTGCTCCGTCACCTGCTTGACCTTGCGGAAGCCGATCAAGCGGGAGGTGATCTGCAGCTCACCGAGCAGCGCGCGCGCCTCCGACGCCATCTCGCGCTCATCCTCCCAGCCGAGGACCGTCATCTGTGAGGCGCCGATGGGCCGGGTGTAGTAGCCCGGATCCTCGCGCCGCACCCACGCCGTCCGCTCCTCGAGGTCAAGCTCGTCCACGAGGTAGCTCTCGCCCGCGTGCAGGTAGACCGCTCCGGGATGCACGATGCGGAAGGCCGAGCCTGCATCCACGGTGCCGAGGAGTTCTCCCCCGCCCTCGCCCGTCAGCCGGATCTGCCACGGCGGGCCGCCTGTCGAGCGCAGGGAGATCTCAGCCGCGGGGTAGACGTCCGGGTCCACCCAGTACCAGCGAGTGCGCTTCGTGATGAACGGGAGGTCCGAGTCCTCGCGGTTCTCTGGGTCGGCCAGGACCTCCAGGACCGCCTCCATCTCGTCGCCGAAGTACTGCCGATCGGTTTCGTCGATAGCGCGCTCGAAGGCCGCGCAGAGCAGGTGCCCGGCAAGGATGTAGCGGTTGCGCGGGTTGATCAACGCCCGCTCGCTCTCCGCCTCCAGCAGATACTCCGGGTGCTGCAGGAGGTAGCGGTGCACACCGCCGGGCAGCGCGATGAGGGCCGCCATCGAGTCGCGCGTGCCGCGCCCGGAGCGCCCGATCTGCTGCCAGGTGCTGGAGATCGTGCCCGGATAGCCGGTGAGGATCGCGGCGTCGAGGCCGCCGATGTCCACGCCGACCTCCAGCGCGGTCGTGGAGACCACGCCAAGCAACTCGCCCTCAAAGAGCCTGCGCTCGATCTCCCGTCGCTCCTCGGGCAGATAGCCGCCACGGTAGGACATCACGCGCTCGGCCAGGTCCTCGAACTCCGCGAGGCCCTCGCGGGCGTAGCGCAGGATCAGCTCGGCCACGCTGCGCGCGAGCACGAAGACGATCGTGCGCACGTGGGCCTTCACAAGCTCGACCATCAGCTCCGCCGCCTCGAGGTTCGCCGAGCGCCGGCGCAGCGGCTGGCCCTCGATCTCCGGCGGCTGCCAGAGCATCAGGAAGCGCCTGCCTCGGGGCGCGGTGTCTTCGTCTACGACCGTTGCCTGCAGGCCCGTCAGCTCCTCGAAGAGCTGGCCCGGGTTGCCGATGGTCGCCGAGGAGGCGATGAACTGCGGCGTCGAGCCGTATCCGGCGCAGGTGCGGCGCAGGCGGCGGATGACGTTGGCGGTGTGCGAGCCGAAGACTCCGTGGTAGGAGTGGACCTCATCGAGCACCACGAACTGGAGGTTGCGGAAGAAGTCGCTCCAGGTGTGGTGGTAGGGCAGGATGCCCACGTGCAGCATATCGGGGTTGGTGAGGATCACCTGCGCCTCGCGCTTGATGCGGCGGCGATCCCGGCGAGGAGTGTCGCCGTCGTAGGTGGCGGCGTGGAAGGCGCTGCCCGCGCCGAAATCCGCGAGCTTGCGAAGCTGGTCCTGCGCGAGCGCCTTCGTCGGGTACATCAGCAGCGCGCGGCGCGCCGGGCGCTCGTAGAGGCGCTGAGCCAGCGGCACCACGTAGGTGAGCGTCTTCCCCGAGGCGGTTCCAGTGACGGTGACGACGTGCTCGCCGCGCAGTGCCGCCTCGATCGCCCGCGCCTGGTGGACGTAGAGGCGCTCGATGCCGAGGTCGGTCAGGATCTCCTGCACGGTCGGATGCAGTTCGGCGGCCAGGTCTGCGTAGCGGGCCTCGCGCGCAGGGATCTCCCGCAGCCACTGGATCTGGTCGCGGTAGTCCCTATCGGAGCGTATGTCCTCGATCAGCCGCCCAAGGTCCATGAGGCGCGCTCACTCACCCCTCCCCCAGCAGCTCGTCAGGCCGCTTCTCGAAGAGCCCGGCAAGCCAGACGCTGATCATGTACAGCGCGACCATCGGCGAGGCCAGCAGGGTCATCGTGGCCGGATCGGGAGTAGGAGTGGCGACCGCCGCGAAGATGAAGATCACCACGACCGCATGCCGCCACCAGTGGAGGAGCTGCGCCTTCGTGACAATGCCCACCGCGGCCAGGAAGGTCAGCACCAGCGGAAGCTCAAACGCGAGGCCGAAGATCAGCAGCAGGCGCATCAGGAAGAACAGGTACGGGCGCAGGGTCAGCTCGACCTCCACTCCGAGCGACATGTTGAAGCGGAAGAAGAACGCGAAGGCCTTCGGCGCGATCCAGTAGCAGAAGCCCACCCCGGCGAGGAAGAGGATGATCGCCAGCGGGATGACGAGGATCGCCCACTTGCGCTCATGCGGCTCCAGAGCGGGCTCCACGAACAGCCACAGCTCCACGATCATCGCGGGCGCGGCGATGATCAGCCCCGCGACGAGCGCGATCTGCATCATCAGCAGGAAGCCACCCTCCGCCTCGAAGATGCGGAAGGTGAAGTCCTCGATGCCCGCCATCGCAGCCCCAGTCTCGGCGGGCAGGCGCAGCAGGGCGAGCAACTGCTCGCGGAAGAACCACGCCGCGGCGGCCGCAACCGCGATGTACACGATCATGCGGATGAGCCGCCAGCGCAGCTCCTCAAGGTGGTCCCAGAAGCTCAGTTCTTTGCGGTCGCCGGCCATTGTCAGCTATCAGCTATCAGCTATCA
>DHPY01000108.1:0-3649 GCA_002411015.1 Armatimonadetes bacterium UBA5352
TATTTTATGGACGCTGCACTAGGATGTCGTGCAGACACCACACCTCGTCCGGGTTCTCGTCCGCGAGGTTCGTCGTCTCGCTGATGACGATACTGGGCCGGTCCACGGACATGCAGTTCGCTCCTCAAGCGCTGCAGTTGGGCTGTACGATGATGCTTCGCCCGATTCACCGCGAAACCTGCCCTGTCCGCGAGCCGCGTACAACGCAACGCCCCCCGGCGTGCATTGCCGGGGGGCGCGAGAGCTCTTTCTGCGTCGAGGATCAGGGATTGCCCGCCATCGTCCACTTGAGCCCCGCGGGGGGCACTGTGAGCTTGACCGTGCCCGTGCCGGTGTAGGTCGGGTCGAGCTGGCAGTCATACCACTTCGCGTGCCCGTCAACGAGCACGAAGTTCGAGCCGCCGTTGTGCCTCTGCGGGGTGAAGCGGCTCACGTGGTAGGGAACCGTCAGCATCTGGGCGTTGCTGCTGGCGTAGTCGGCGGTGCTGCGGGTCCAGTCGGAGTCCGCGATGAGCACGGTCTCGGACGGGTACTTGACCTCGTCGATGGAGACGCCCTGGTAGAGAGGACCGGTGCGGCCGGGGTAGTTGCCGATGTAGCCCATGTTGATGTTCCAGCCGTAGCCAGACATCGCGCTCTGCATGCTCGGGCAGCGGAAGACCTGCTGGTTGTTGATGTACGGGTAGAGCGTGTCCCACCAGATGAGGCTGCTGGCGGTGGCTCCGCCCACGGGGCGGACGGTGCCGGCAGGAGCGTAGACGACGTAGAAGGTGAGCAGTCCGTCATAGTCCTGGGAGTACATGTTGACCGCCAGGCCGATCTGCTTGCAGTTGCTCAGACACGAGGTCTGGCGCGCCTTCTCGCGCGCACGCGCGAACACCGGGAACAGAATCGCGGCCAGAATCGCGATGATCGCGATCACAACCAACAACTCGATCAGTGTGAATCCTCGACGCATGTCATCACTCCTCCTCAATTGGCACGGCACTGAGCCAAATCCTATTCTCCTGTGGGGGCGATCAGTCCTCCCATCTTCCCCGTGAAGTTCTCGCTTTATTTCCTTAAGCCCCGTCACTGCCGCACTATTGCCGCCATGTGCTCCCGCGGCAGGCGCAGTTCGATGTAGCGCCCGCCGTCCTGCTCCACCACCGGCGCCTCGAAGCCCTCGACCTCCAGCCCGTCGGGGCCGTAGACATGCACCTCGAACTGGCTGTCGTCGCCCCAGCCGAACTTCCCCGAGGTGTTCGTGAGGATGCGCTCCTCCGCGAGAATGTAGCCCTCGTGCAGCTCGATCGGCGTGCACGGGAACATCCGCTCGGTGATTGACGGGTAGGCAGCCGTGACCTGGGAGTGGTAGAAGTAGTAGAGGCTGCCGTAGTTGAGCTGACGGCGCATCCCCTTCACGGTGTCCTGCGTGGTGCGCTCGGTCAGGTGGTCGCCGAGGCCGATCGGCGTGTAGAGGTGGCCGCGCAGCAGGTTGCTCAGCGAGCCAGTCTCGATGAAGCGCGGGAACTTGAGCTGTGTCATCGTGCGGGTGATCGGCGAGCCGTTCCCGATCAGCATCGAGCGGCCAATGATGCTCTGCGCGAGGCGCAGCCGGAAGGGCTGGCTGATCAGCGAGACGGACGCCTTCAGGCGCGTGATGCGCAGGGTGGCCGGGTCTACGTCGGCGCTGCGGCCGTCCCACGGCGCGCCGTAGTGGTAGGTCCAGCGGCTCTGCGACATCTCGTCCCAGTAGACGCCATCCGCGCCGATCTCCTCGAGGATGATCCGCACGAACTCCTCCATCGCCTCACCGTAGGCGTTCTCCTCGGTCGGGAAGTACATCCGCAGCGCGTCGCGGCCCTCGGTGTAGAGCCGCTGGGCGCCGTCGGCGGCAAGGATTCGGGCGTCCTCGTGGATGGTGGGCGCGTCCTCGGTGACGTCAATGAAGGTGTGGAAGTAGACCAGCACCTTCGTCTCCGGGCGAACGCGCCGGATGCGCTCCACGAACTCCTTCTTGGCGGTGTGCTCGACCTTCAGGAACGCCGTCCCGTGACTCGGCTCACCGTTGTACTTCGGCGTCGTGATAGAGATGCTGACGATGTCGGCGTTCTTCGCGTCCAGCCACGCGGCAAGCTCCTCGTCGGTCATTGAGAGGAACGGCTCGCGCGGCTCAATGAAGCAGAAACCGCCGGGGATCTCGAAGTTCACCTCATGTGCGCGCCGGATCGCGTTGACCATCTCGTAGTAGCCGGGCGTGGTGCTCGGGTAGATCTCCCAGCGGTAGGTCTCGCTCGCGCCGGATGCGAGCGCACCGTCGTTGTCGTAGATCCCCGCGCGCCCGTCCATGGAGCGGATCTGCGCGTGGATGCGCAGCACGTCGTCGTAGGGCATCAGCGCGATCTGCGAGCCCTCGTTCATCAGCAGCACCGTCGGGTTCGAGGGCTCGTAGATCGTGCCGGTCTTCGAGCCCGGGTGCAACCCGGCGAGGTAGAGGTCGCCCAGCGTCTGCGGATCGGCGGCGGTGTCGTGGCGCTGCAGAAGGGCGATGTCGCGCCCGGAGGTGTTGGTGATCGTGTCGGCGACCTCGATGGATTCCTCATGCACCAGCACGGTGCGCTCGAGGCGGTAGTCCGCGGCTTCGGCGGTGACGGCGAAGCCGCCCTCGGCGATGCCGGTCTGGACCGCCCAGCCCGCCTCGCCGGAGCAGGCGCCGGTGGCGCTGAGGGTGTTCCAGCCGCCACGCTCATGGCTGAAGGCGGAGTCGATCGCGTACTCGCGGCCGCCGACGGTGACGACGATCCCGCCGCCGGGGGTGCAGGTGGCGGTGAACTGCTCGCGATGGTCCTGCTCAGGCGCGATGAAGGGCAGCGGCCCGGTCGGCGGGCCGGGATCGACGATGGCCTCGTCGGGCGGCTCCTGGGTGACGATGCGCAGGTCCACGATCTGCACGGGGCGGTAGTCCGGCTCGGCCTGCGTATGCTTGAGGAGCAGAGTGTTCTGGCCGGGCTGGAGGAGGTCCGTGATGTTCAGCTCGAAGTCATAGGCGTTGCCGCCGTGGACGTAGTAGTTGTCGGCGGGGTTGTTGTTCGCCTCGAAGTCGTTCGCGTACATCAGCCGGAAGCCGCGGCTCCACCACGGGGAGATGCGGCCCGCGCCCCAGGTGAAGTCCTCGGCCTTGTTGACGAGGCGGTCGCCCATCAGCTCCGTGTCGTTGAGGAAGACCTGCACGCCGTTGGAGTGGCCGGCGGTGCCCTCATCGCGGATGTAGCGGCCTCTGAAGGCGAGGACGGCGATGCGGCCATCCGGGACCGGCGGGGCCTCGAAGGTGAAGCTCTCCTCACCGGCGCCGGGCAGCGTGAGGTCGTCGGCAAGCTCCAGCGCGTCATCCTGCGCAAGAGCGGGCAGGCTCGTCAGGGCAATGATCAGTGCAAGCGCGAATGCCATCAGCGGCACCTCCGGAGCGTCCTGTTGTGCACGCTTCAGGTTTCGCCGGGGGAGGCCGCCGGGCCTTCCGGGGGGAACAGGCACAACAGGCCTCACCCGGAGACCTCCGGTCTCTGGACCCCTCTCCGTTCCGGACTATGCATTATGCGCATCTTCGCTCACGCGCTCTTTGTCGTGGAGGGGCCGCTCCTCGCGCCGCTGTCGTTTGCGGCGCGAGGAG
>DHPY01000108.1:3807-4908 GCA_002411015.1 Armatimonadetes bacterium UBA5352
GCCGACGAAGCCGCTGTGCCGGCCCTGCCGTTGGGAGCGATACGACAGGGGCCGGCACAGCGGCTGAGGCGCTGACGCGCCTCACCCTCGCTTCGCTCGGGCGGCCCCTCCACACGACAAGCCCGAGGCCGGAGAAGATGTGCGTAATGCATAGCCGGCCCGGCGAGGCCGAGAACGACAACGGCAGGCGGAGGAGAGTATGACCGAGAAACCGCATGTGACGCGCGAGGACATCCTGGCGGGCCTGCGCGAGGTGGGGCTCCGCGAGGGCGATGTGGTGCTGGTGCACTCGTCACTCAGCCGCTTCGGCCAGGTCGAGGGCGGGGCGGACGCGGTGATTGACGCGCTGCTCGAAGCGGTAGGGGAGAGCGGGACGGTGGTGGTGCCGACCTTCACCTGGGGCGCGCATCACAAGGCCGAGCGGGCGACGCTGGACATCCGCAACACCTCCTGCAAGGGCGAGATGGGGATCATCCCGGAGACCTTCCGGCTGCGGCCCGAGGCGCGGCGGAGCAGGCATATCTGCCACTCGGTCGCCGCGATCGGCCCGCATACGGAGGCGGTGATGGGCGGCCCGAGCAGCTTTGGCGAGGGCAGCACCTTCCACGCGCTCTACGACCTCGACGCGTGGTGCCTGCTGCTTGGCGTGGAGTTCAGCTCCTGCACCGAGCTGCACGCGGTCGAGGAGTTCATGCGCGTGCCCTACCGCTACCACCGCACCTTCGAGGGCTCCACCGTGATCCTCGAGGATGGCACGGAGATCCCGTGCGACTCGCTGGAGTTCCTGCGCTACGATGGCTACCTGAACGACTTCAGGAAGATGCGCGGGGTCTTCGAGCCGCACGGGATCATGCGCACGACGACCGTGGGCAACGCGCCGCTCACGAACACGCGCATCCGCGACATCTTCGACGTGACGCGCAAGTACATGGAGGAGAACATCGGCTTCCTGCTCAACGAGGAGTCGCAGGAGAGGCTGCGGACGGCGCTGCCAGGGTGAGGCCTGAACGGCAGACGGGCTTCCGGCAGTAATGCCGCGAGTAGTTCGGAGGGGCCGCCCGAGCGTCCGCCGCTTGCGGCGGCGCGAGGGTGAGGCGCGCC
>DHPY01000112.1:0-13264 GCA_002411015.1 Armatimonadetes bacterium UBA5352
TCCTTGCTCGCCCAGTTGTTGAGGCCGCAACGACACGGCGGGCTGGCAGGGAAGCTGTCGCCGTGGCCGGCGTCGGCGAAAGCAGCCCCTCCTTGTGACTCGCGACGGTGCGGTTCGTTGGCCAATCGCCAAAGACGGTGAACAGCGCCGACCGTAACGGCCACGACGGACGGCTGACGGGCAGGATGCCCGTCGCTACGAACGACACGGCAACGGCGACGGCGAACGACGGGTCAGCAGGTCACGCTGACCGAGGCAACCATGCCGACCATCGGCTTCACGCAACCTGAGTGGCTGCTCGCACTGCCGGTTCTCGCGGCCGCGCTGATCTACGGCGCGCGCGGGAGCTACGCAGGCCTGCGCGGCTGGCGGCTCATCGGCGCGTGGATCGTGCGCGGCGCGATCGTGCTGCTGCTGGTCCTCGCCCTCGCGGGTGCGCAGATCGTGCGGCCGGCGGAGGAGATGACCGTCGTCTTCGCGCTGGATGACAGCTACTCAGTGGCCCCGACGGAGCGCGAGCGGGCGCTGGGGCTCGTGCGTGATGCCCTCGGCAAGCGTGAGCCCGGGCGGCGCGCGGCGCTGGTGGTCTTCGGCGGCGAGGCGATGGTCGAGGCGGAGGCGCTCGCGCAGCCGGGGGAGGTCGCGGTGAGCGCACAGGTGGATGGCGGCCACACCGACCTCGGCGCGGCGCTGCGACTGGCGCTCGGGCTGATCGCGCCGGACACTGCGGGCCGCGTGGTGCTGCTGACCGATGGCAATGAGAACACGGGCGCGGTGAGTGAGCAGCTTCTCACCGCGGAGGCCGCGCGCGTGGTGGTGGACGTGCTCCCGCTGCAGACGCGGAGTAGGCACGACGCGCTGGTCGCGGACCTGCGGGTGCCGGGTGAGGCGCGGCGCGAGGAGCCGTTCCAGGTGCACGTGGACCTCCACGCGAGCGAGCCCACTGATGCGGAGCTGACCGTGCTGGTGGATGACGAGCCGGTGGAGGCGCGTTCGGTGACGCTCAGCGAGGGCACGCGGACGCTCTCCCTGCCGCTGTCGCTCTCGGAGCCCGGCTTCCACCGCGTGGACGTGGTGCTGGAGGGGGTTGACGACGAGTGCCGGGAGAATGACTTGGGCACCGGCTTCGTGCGCGTTCGCGGCGAGCCGAGGGTGCTGGTGGTGGATGCGGCTCCCGAGGAGGCGGCGGCGCTCGAGCGCGCGTTGCAGCTTCAGGAGATCGAGGTGCGGGTGGGCGGGCCCGCGGCGCTGCCGATCAGTGCGGCGGACCTCGAGGCGTGGGACGCGATCTTTCTCAGCGACTTCCCGTCCTACCGGATGAGCTACCGGCAGCAGGAGATGCTGCGCGACGCGACGCGCGACCGCGGGATCGGCCTCGGGATGATCGGCGGAGAGTTCGGCTTCGGCGCCGGCGGCTACTACCGCTCCCCGGTCGAGGAGGCGCTGCCGGTGAGCATGGATGTCTCCAAGCACCGGAGCTTCCCCCCGGCGGCGGTGCTGATCGTCATGGACACCTCCGGCAGCATGGGCATGGAAGAGGATGGCTATCAGAAGATCGAGCTTGCCGCGGAGGCGGGCTGCGCGATCGTGGACCTGCTGCAGCACTACGACTCGGTCGGCTTCCTCGCGAGCGACCCGGCGCCGACGGAGATCGCGCCGCTGCGCAAGCTGGAGAATCGCGAGGGCATCAAGAGCGACATCCGCTCGGTGCGCGCTGGCGGAGGCGGGATCTCCGTCTACCCATCGCTGCAGGCGGCCTACGGCGTGCTCAGGCAGTACGGGTCGCCCGTGCGGCACATCATCCTGCTGGCCGACGGGAGCGACTGCGACGAGCAGCCGGGCTCCGTTGAGATTGCGCGGCAGATGGCCTCGGAGAAGATCAGCATCACCGCGGTGGCGTTCGGGGACGGGCCGCACACGCCCTTCCTGCAGGATGTCGCGGCCGCGGGCAACGGGCAGTACTACCTGACGGAGCGCGCGCGCGACCTCAAGGGCATCTTCACCCGCGAGGCGCTGAAGATCACGAAGTCGGTGCTGGTGGAGGAGACATTCCGCGCACGCCCGGCGGACGCCAGCGAGGTCACCTCGGGCCTCGACTGGGCCTCCGCGCCGCCGCTGATGGGCTACGTGGCGACGACGCGCAAGGACCTCGCGCGCACCCCGCTCGTCTCGCACAAGGATGACCCGCTGCTTGCGCACTGGCAGTTCGGCCTCGGCCGGAGCGTGGCGTTCACTTCCGACGCGAAGGCGCACTGGGCGGCTCACTGGCTGGGCTGGGGGGAGTTCACGCGCTTCTGGGGGCAGACGGTCCGCTGGGTCCTGCGGCGGCCCGGCAGTGAGCTGCTGCACCCGCGGGTCGAACGCGGGACGGAGGGCAGCCTGCTGGTGGCGGAGGCGTGGGATGAGGATGGCTCGCCGATCAACGGGCTGGAGGTCACCGCGACGCTGAGCCTCCCCGGCGGCGGGAGTGAGGAACTGTCTCTGCCGCAGGCGGGCCCGGGCCGCTACGAGGCGCCGATCGAGGCGCGGCAGGCCGGGGCCTACGTCGCGGCGGTGGTCGCGCAGGGGCCGGGCGGCTTTGAGGCGGAGCGCACGATGGGCTTCGCGGTGCCCTACCCGCCGGACTACGCGGATGTGGCGGCCAACACCGACCTGCTGCAGCGCGTGGCGGCGCAGACAGGCGGGCGGGTCATCGAGCTTCCGGAGCAGGTCTGGGCGCCGCCGCGGACCTTCCCGCACACGCGCACGGACATCCGGCGCTGGCTGCTGTGGGCGGCGGCGCTGCTGCTGCCGCTGGATGTCGCGATCAGGCGGCTGATGGTGCGCCGGGAGGACCTCGCGCCCGCGTGGGAGGCGCTGCGGAGCGTCGCGACGCGCCTGCGGCCGCAGCGCGTGGAGGAGCCTGAGACGGTTGGCGCGCTCCTGCAGAGCCGCCGGAGCGCCCGCCGGGAGCGCGTGGAGAGCTACCGGCCGCCGATCCCGGCGGTCCCGCCTGCGCGCACCGAGCAGGCTCCCATCGCCGAGCCGCCACCTGAGCCACCGCGCCCCGATCCGGTGACGGTGGAGGCCGCCGCTGCCGAGGAGGACGAGGCGGCGGACACCACCTCGCGGCTCCTCAAGCGCAAACGGGAGCTTCGTGGGGGAGGGTGAGACCAGGAGCGGGGATAGGCTCGCTCGGGACATTCGCAGGATGTTCGCGAAGATTTAACGTGTAATTTGTTGCGATACGGGTGATGATGCCCTGGAGAGGTACTTCCATTCGTCGCAGGGAGGTAGTGTCATGCACGGACCCGCCGCCCGCCCTCGACATTCATCTGCCCTGCGTGCCTCCGCGTGGATTGCGCTCATCGCGGCTTCGCTCCTTGTAGACTGCTCTGTTTCCGCCCACGCACAAGAGTCCGTACCACGCCCCGAGGACCTGCTGACGGCCAGCTCCCAGGAACAACCGGAAGTGGTTCGGCGGATGATTGCGCAGCGCGCGGCCCAGATTGCGGGGCTGCTCGAACTCATGGACGAGGAGGAGGATTGGGCGCGCAACTGGGGGGCGGCGCGGAACGCGACGTTCATGCTGGGCTACCTGCGCGCTGTCGAGGCCGCGCCCGCACTCGCTCGATTCGTAGATTCCGGGCACCGGTTCCCCTACGCCGTCCTTGGGCGAGGCCCTGCCTGGCAGGGCAACCGCTTCCAGATGGCCGCAGTGTGGGCGTTGGTGAACATCGGTGAGCCCTGCCTCGACGGAGTGGTTGACCGGATCGCGGAGGGGGGCGCAGGTGAAACAGGGCAGGCTTCCAGCTACTGCGTCCGAGTGCTGGTGGAGTTGCGCGGGGTCGAGGGGGCGGGAAGCCTGCTCATCGCCGCGACCGCAGCAGAGAACGACCAGGAGCGCCGCATGCGCCTGTCGGCGGCATTGAGCGAACTCCTCAAACACGGCGCGGATTGCGCGCGGGTCCGCGAGGACCAGGTCAGCAGAGGAGATCCGTTTGCTCACGTGCCGTAGGGACAGATCAGGGCCTGGTTGCTCGGGCCCTGTGGGGAGGGAGGAGTTCGATGGAGGCCGTCCGGAGGCGAACTCGCGGCTTCGTGATCACAGTGATCGCGCTGGCTGTGGCCGGGGCTCTGCTGGCGCAACTCAATGACCGGCCCGTGGGGCGGGAGACCGTCGCGCGTTTTCTCCAGGTCGAGCCGTCGTCCCTGGTGTTCAGGACTGCCGTCGCTGCCCCGAGGACCGACGGCACCGACGTAATCCGTGAGCTGTGGGTGGCGAAGGCCGGGCCGGCGGGTGCGCCGGTGGATGTGTGGGTGGACCGCACCTTCAACTACGTCACTGCGGCGCAGTGGGGCGAAGGTGCGCCGCCCGAGGGAGACGTTGGCGTTGGGAGCGAGGACGCACTGGCGGCTGCTCGCAGTTGGGCCTGCAGGGCGTGGGGTGACCTCGACGCTCCGGAGTGGACAAGCGAGCCCGCGGGGCACGGCGACCGGGCACCGGCGTACCGATTCCGCTGGATTCGTCAGAGCGAGAACGGCTCGGGCCAGATGGTGTGGGTGGAGGTTTCCGCGGTTACCGGTGAGGTATGTCGTTATCTTGCCGTCGTGCTACCGCCACAGCCAGCGGCAAGTCAGCCCGTTCTGGTAACCGCGGCCGAAGCTGCGTCGCGCGCAAGCGCGGTTATGGAGGCGCGGGCGGACCACACTGTCCTGGGCGTGAGAGTCGGCGCCGTCAAGACCAGATCAGCCTTCGCACCCGCGGGCGAACCGGTATACCCGGTGCATGTTGAGGCCATCTTCCGCCCGTCGGGATATGCACGCGACCTCGCGTCCGATGACTACTTTGAGGTGCACGCCGCGACCGGCGAAGTGTTCATCGGGCCCGGCCGGACGGCGAGCAACAGGCGGTCTGCCTCAAGCGCAAGCGGGTGAGGCTCACGGGACGCCGGCCGGCGGGTCGATGAACGGGCCGTCGTAGGGCTCCGGCGTGCCGGCCTCCAGTGCCTCGCGCGCGGCAGGGCCCATGCGGGGATCCCTGGGCGCCCTGAGGGCGGGATGAGGGCCTCCTTGCGCGGCTCAGAGCCCCGAGAGCAGCGCCGCCAGCCGCGCCTCCCAGATGACCGTCTCGAGTTCGTCGCCGATCGTCGCGACGCGGTGGTTCATCTGTTGCCACTGCTCGGGCTGCACCGCCGGGTCGCTCGCCGCTAGTTCGAAGTCGCCAAGCTCGGCGCGGTAGCCCGCCATGCGCCGGCCAAGCTCCTCGCGCGTGCCCGCGTCCGCCTCCGCGACCTGCAACGCCGCCAGCCGCTGCAGCAGCGTCTCCGCCTGAGCGACCGCCTCGGCGCCGATTGCGCGGTAGGCGGCGCGCACGAAGGCCTCCGGGCCGTAGATCACCAGCGGCCCGACGCGCCCGCCGCGGCGAAACTCATCCGCAAGCTCACCGATCCGGGCAGCGCTCGGCGAGAGCACAATGTGCCCGAAGCGCTCCGGGTCGTGGAAGTTCGCGGCCACCTGCGACCAATTGCTCCAGGTGCGGTTGGCGCCGAGGTAGCGGTCGCGGCAGACGTTCAGGCCGAGCAGCTCCCCGGCGACCGGCCGGGCGCCCATATCCGCCCACGGGATCGCGACCTCGAGCGTCCAGGCGTCTGGCAGGAGCTTCACCGCCGCGCGTACATGCGCGCTCCATGACGGGTCAGTGCGCACGGAGTCGTAGATGCTCCCGGCCGCATTGACCGCGACCTGGTAGTACTCCTGCTGATCGTGGCCGGGGGCCACGAAGATCTCCACGGCCTCACCCTGGAAAACGCCCATCGAGTCGCGCGGGTGCGCAACAGGCGTGAGCTTCTCCATGTTCGGCTCGTCGAAGCGGATTCCGAGCAGCAGGTCGCTGTCGGTGTAGAGCACGCGCAGGTGCGTCTGCACATCCACCGGCTCAGGGTTGTTGTGGTAGGTGAACTCATCAACCACCGGCGCGCTCTGCCATGCGGCGTCGCTGAGATCGCCATCGAGCACCGGCGGCTGATCGGCGCGCGCGCAGGGGTAGACCTTGATCTCATAGTCATCGCCTGCTGCAAGCGTGCAGGTTGCGCAGAGCAGCACCGTCAGCAGCATGAGCGAGCGCATCACTCCCACCCTCTCCACGGTCAGTTCACCCTCAGGGTGGCGGTGGCTGCCTGGTTGCTGAACAGCTCGATCGCCTCGACGCGGTAGTCGCCGAGCGGGTCATTGAACGCGATGGGGATGACGATGTCCTCCGCCTCAGCGCCGACGATCACCACGTCATCATGCCAGTCGAGGGGCTGCCCGGCATGCGTCACGCGGATGCGGAATGCGTAGCGCGAGTCGGCGCCGGGGACCGAGAGCGCGAACGCGGGGGCAGCGCCGCGGTTGACGGGGAACTCGGGCTGCGTCAGAGTCGCCTCGGGCACCGGCCCGGGCAGCAGCCCAAAGAACGTGGCGCGGTTGGGGATGATCTCAGTGGTGAAGCGCCGGACGGTGCCGAGGTCCTCGCGGGTGCGGAGGTCGTAGACTCGCCGCGCCTCCGGCAGCTCAACCGTGGCCGTCTCGCGGTTGCCGGAGAGGCGGAAGAGCGCCATCACCTCGCCGCCGCCGTTGGGCCAGCGGATGCACTCGACGTTGCGCAGGCGGGCGCCATCCGCGGCCTGCAGAGAGACCGGCGGCTGGTGGACGTTCGAGCGACCTATCAGTTCCGCCGCCAACTCGACGGCCGCCTCCGGCGCGCCCTCGGTGGAGAGCTTCGGGAAGCTCCCTGAGTCCATGTTCAGCAGCACCGCGGCTCCGTCGCCGAAGCGGTTGGTGATGACGACCGGTGCGCCGCCTGCCTCGCCGGCCGCGGTCGCGGTGGTGAGCGTGACGGTCGCGTCTATCTTCGCGTTCTCGATCGTGAGGTCGCCGATGGTCGCCGTGCCTGGCGCCGCCGCGGCGCGGCCGGATGTGTCAATGCCGAAGACCTCGTCGAGCAGCCCATCGGCCAGCGGCTTGCAGTGGCCGTCGTAGATCGCGGGGCGCACGTCCGCGATGACCACGCCGCCGGCCTCCACGAAGTCGCGGATGATCTGCGCCTCCTCCACGCCCAGCGCCTCGATGCGCGGGAGGATCAGCATGCGGTAGCGCTCCGCGTCGAACTCGCCCTCGCGCAGCATCCGGTCGGTGACGTAGCGGAACTGGTAGCCGAGGTTGCGCACGATCTCCTGGAAGTTTGTGTGGCTCGACTCGTAGCTCCCGTAGCTCGGGCCGTCCTCGACCTGGCAGGCGAACTGCGAGGGGTAGCTGTAGAGCATCGCGATCCCGGTGTCATCGATCTCGAGGTCCATCAGCAGCTCCCCGAGGCCGTCGCGGACGATCTGCGTGTCGCGCAGGATCTCCTGCACCGCCGGGTAGGGGCGCAGGTCCGGCGCGAGCCAGCCGTGGAAGCGGCCCACCGCGTCCCAGCGCCACCACCAGACCGAGTTCATGTCGCGGGTGATCATCCGCCAGTAGCGGTTGAGCAGCGAGTCCGCGTCCTTGGTGTAGCCCATCCAGTTCGAGCGAGGGAAGTCCGGCGGGGCGATCGAGCGGATGACCTCATCCGCCACGCCCGGGTATGGCGACCAGAAGTCGTTCTCGCGCACGATCAGGTCTATGTCATCGCCGCGCTCGAAACGCCCCGCGCCCTCGAAGCCCGTCCTGGCGCCCGGATCAATCTCCTCATAGGCCTCGTCGTAGGCCTGGCAGAACTGGACGAAGTTGTATGACTGGAAGGCCTTGCGGTCGAACCAGCGCGGGTAGTTGCCCTCGGCGAGGGAGTTGGCCTCATCGTTGTCGCCCTCCTTCGAGAGCCCGACCTGCTCCCACACGGTGAAGTTCGTAGCCCACGATTCGTTCAGGGCATCGAGCGAGCCGTAGACCTCCTCGAGGTACTCGCGGTAGGCCTGGGCGCAGTAGGGCGAGAGACATGAGCCGGAGGTGGCGACCTCATCGCCGAGCGACCAGACGTAGACGCCGTGCCTGCGCGAGGGCAGGTACTCCTCCGCCTTGGCGCGTACATGCGCGGTCACTGCCTCGTGGTCGTTCCAGCAGAACGGGTCCATGGTGCCGTCGTCACGCTTGTTCGCCATGATGCGCGTGGTGTAGGGCACCCAGGCGACGTCGTAGGCTGCGAGCAGCAGCGGGGGCTGGCCTGAATCAAGCTGCAGCGTCACCGAGTTCTCCACGAGGCTCTGCTCGGCGTAGGGAGCGAGGGCGCCACCCGGCGTGTCCCACATGAGGAAGTTGAACCGATCCTGGTTGCGCTTCGTGACGCGCACGTACTCATACGCCGAATCGATCGTCCGGGCAGGCTCGTCGCCCGCGGGGTTGCGGAAGATCCCGGCATCCACACGCACCAGCATCGGCATCCACGTCTCGATCTCGAAGGAGAAGTCACGCTCACCGGCGGCGGGCATGATCTCCTGCTTGAGCAGGCGCCCGCAGCGGTCGAAGAGGCCGATCCGCAGCATGTCGCCGGCGGCCGGCGCACCATCGAGCGAGACGCTGCCGGAGATGCTGTCGCCGACCTCGCCCCAGTCCTGGTCGAGCCGCACCATCGCCACACCGAGGTCGCTCACCACGCTGAAGGGCGCCGTGGCCCAGGTCTCCACGCCCGCGTCGCTGACGACCCACGCGTCACAGCGGTACTCGCCCGCGGGCAGCGCATCAACCTGCACGCTGAACGCGCGCGCGGGCAGAGCGCGCTCGGGCAGCGTGACCTCCGGCCCGCCGGGCTTGCGCACACGCATCCGCACGCGCGGGTTCGCGCCGCTGGCGGCGCTCATCGGACTGAGCGTCAACGTCTTCGCGGCGTCCCAGGCGAAGGTGCCCGGGCCTGCGTCTATCCGCAGCGCCATCTGTGGCTCGTGCCCGGCCGCCCAGAGGACACTGCGGCCGAAGCCCTCGGCCCAGTAGTCGTACTCGACCTCCCAGCCCTCGTGGTAGCCGATCGCCGGGAGCGCCTCCATGCGCACGCCGCGCCCCTCGCCCACCGCGAACGCCTCGCCCGCCGGGGCAACATCGGCGGCATCGAAGTCCTCCACGCGGTTCTCCGGCTTGAGGACACGCTCATCGTTCGAGCCGACGAAGACGATCCCCGCGCCATCACTGACGGGCTTGAGGACCTTGTACTGCTGCTCGGCGGAGAGTTGATCCATGCCGAGGCCGAAGAAGATGTAGGCGTCCCAGTCCTCCTCGAGCAGCTTCAGCATGCGCGCGATGCCGGTCTCGCCGCCATGCCAGATCTCGTTGTTGTAGTCTATGACGCGGATCCAGAAGACCGCCTCGGCGTCCACGTCGAAACGCTGCATCAGCTCCACGATATTGCGCGCCACCGTGCCGCGGCCGTTGCAGAAGACCAGCACCCGCGTGGTCTCGCCCGCATAGGGCTGCGCCCAGTCGGTGTGCGGCGTCTCGAACTCGAGGGTCAGCGCGTGATCGACCTCAAGCTCGGCCAGGTCCTGCGCCCACGCGCAGGTGGCGGCGAGCAGGCCGATCACGAAGAGGGCGGCTGTGTGCAATCCGATCCGTTTCATAGCTGGCATCCTCCCGATAGGCAGCGGGCTCCGTCGCGGCTACAGGTCATCGAGCAGCTTGATCAGCTTCACTTCCCATTGGAGGCTGTTGTAGTCATCGAGCGACCCGAGCAGCTCCTCCTGCCCCGCGACGCCGATCGCCGTGCCGGGCTGCTGAGTCTGTTCGTTCGCGGCCAGCCACGCCTCCACGTCGCCGATGCGCTCGCCGAGCGCCTCCCGCGTCTCCGCCGAGGCAATCGCCTCCTCGAGGCTCGCGCGCACTGCGGCGATGTCGAACTCCGCCACGGCCCTGGGCGTGAGGTCGGCGGTCTCCAGCGTGGCGAGCACCGCGCCCGTCTGCCCCTGCAGGTCGGCGAGGGCATCGGCGTTCGTGAAGCCCTTGTAGTCCCAGAAGGCGAAGCGGATGGTGCGGGTGTCGGGCGGGAAGTCGAGCGTGGTGTTGACGGCGTAGCCGCCGGGTTCGTAGCGGATGGTCGCGCCATCGACCGGGAGCGCGAGCATCGCGCAGGGGCCGTCGCCCTCGCCCTTCGCGACATCGAAGACCTCATCGTAGTAGAACGCCCAGGGGTTCTCGGCCAATGGCTCCTCGGCGACCGAGCCCTGCTCGACGAGCAGCGATGGCGTCTGGATGCGCCGCGCGCCGTCGCGATTGTGGGCGGAGGTGAAGTAGCTCGGGTAGCAGCGCAGCAGGACGCTGAGCGAGGTGATCTCGTTGATCGGCTCGATCTCAATCTCGCAGCCGAGCCAGTTCTCGCCGGGGAGGCCGAAGAAGCGGGTGCGCACCAGCGCGTCGGGGTCATGCCAGACCATGTCGAGGATCGCGCGGTCGCCGCTCTCCACGGCCATGACGCTCGTCGCGGGGATCTGCACGTCGTGGCCGTTGATGCGCACGAAGAGGAAGCCGGTGTGGTACCAGTTCGCCGAGGAGGGTGCGGGCATGCCGATGTAGCCCTCGCCCATCTCGAAGACGGTCGGGTCATCGGCGAGGTAGCGGTGCTTCTCGGCGATGGTGTAGGCGATGGGGCCGAAGCCGAAGACGGCGCGGGTCTCGCTGCCGATCTTCCCGGCGAACTGCCCGGTCAGCACGCGCTCGGTCTGCGGTGAGACGCCGACGATGGCTCCGCCGGTCTGCGCGAGGCATTGTGCAGCGATGAGGGTGAGGGCAATGCAGGCGTAGATTGCGCGGCGGGTCATGCAGAATCGCTCCCCCTCATGGTGCCGGGTATGGGGAATGGGTTCGTCATCATGGTGTGGGGACCTCCCGGGGGACGGCGTTGTGCCCCACGCGTGGCACGGGCGTCCCGCCCGTGCGCCGTTCGTCGTTGCCGTGCAGTTGTCGGCGGTATCCGTTCCGTGGTTTGGGAAGGTGGGGCGTCCGCACTACCTAACCGTCAGGACACGTGGGAGCCGCTGAAGCGCCTCCCCTCCAGAACGGCAACGCGCGTCCCCGGTCGTCCGTCGTTGCCGTCCCCTACCCCGCCGTATCCTGTGCCGTTGCCGTCAATCCTGCCGGGCGAAGCCCGATCCTGTTACGCCGTCCCCGCCGCCCGCCTCACTCGGGCACGATCCGCCAGGCCCGCACCGCGAAGGGCTCCATCTCATCCACGATCCTCCCGTCAGCGATGCTAACCTCGCGCCACTGGATGAGGTCCAGCGATTTCTCCGGCAGCCCATCGATGTCCAGCGTGAAGGTCACCGTTACCGGCTCCCGGCGGTTGCTCACGGCGATGAGCAGCCACGTATTGTCGGCGGCGCGGCGGAGGCAGTGCGAGACGTCCGGCACCGGCTCGCCCTCCACGCGCGTCATCTCGCCATCCTCCTCGTCAGCGACAAGTCGCACGCGCGTCGGAAGCTCCGTCAGATAGGCCGCGGTGGCGGTGTCGTGGTCGGAGGTCACGAGGCCATCATGCCACTCCCCGTAGAGCCAGGGCATCAGCCGCGTCACCTCGCGCATCACCGGGTAGATGACCGCGCGGCGGTAGTCCATCGTCGCGCGTCCGAGCCGCCACGAGAGGATGCCCATTGCGCCCTGCGTGAAGGGTGCGATGTGCGAGTAGCGCATCTCGGGGACCGAGTGAAGCTCCCATCCGGCGGTGTCGTAGCAGGGCGGCATGAAGACGAACGAGTGGGCGTCGGTGGCGCGGATCGCGTCGGCAGCCATCGCGCAGTCGTAGACGACCTGGAAAAGGTTCTCGCCGCCCGCGTAGGTGTTCGGGACGTTGACGTCGTAGATCGGCGCGAGGCCCTCGTAGGTCGTCCACCACGCGATCGTGGGCATCACGTAGCCGTCCGGATCGCCCGCCTTCAGCGCCTCGTAGCTCCAGCGCATCCCGTCGGCGATCCACTGCGCGAGGCCCACGTCCTTGCGCTGCTCCCACTGCCCGTAGGCCTTGTAGAGCGCGTTCTCGGGCTCGTCGAGTGTCCAGTAGCCGAGGGTGTTCGGATGATCGGCGGTGACCGTCATCATCTCGTTGAGCAGCGCGACCTTCGCCGGGATCTCCTCCGCGCGGGTGGGGATCGCCTGCTCGCCCTCGTGACTGTAGAAGCTGATGCGCGGGAAGTAGGAGATCGCGACATCGTGCTCGGCGGCCCAATCCGCCACCTCCCACACCTGCGCGAGCCTCTCCTCGCTCGGGAGGTTCTCATCGAAGGCCGGGACGATTACGCAGTTCGCGCCTGCCTCCAGCCACTCACGGGTGTCCTCCTCGCGCGGAAGGTCGTAGGTCCCAAGCGGGATGAACGGCCGTCCCTGGTAGACGAGCGGGGGGATCTGGCCGCGGCTGGTGTCGAAGACCGGCCCGCCGGGCGCTGCAGTCGCCTCGTAGAGCGCGAAGTCATCGAAGGTGCCGGCCGAGTAGTAGCCGCCGAAGCCGACGTAGCCCGCTCCCGCGCGGCCTCCGTGCCAGTCCCAGAAGTCGATCAGCGACTGCCCGTCCACGCTCACCTGGTGGTGGTCGCCCGCGAAGGCGATGCGCAGGCGGTAGGAGGCGCTCGGATCGTGCGCTTCTGCGATCTCCGCCGCCGCGAGGCGCTGGCCGCCGTAGTCGAGGACGAGGTCGCGGCTGCCCGACCAGTCCGACACCAGCGAGAGGTGGTACGCGCCGGCGGAGGAGCCGTTGCCTGCCGCCTCACCGGTGGGCGCACGGTAGCTGATGATGGCGGCGTGCGAGCGATCGCCCATCGTGGACGGCCCCACGGTCAACTCAATGACGCCGTCGGCGACCTGCGTGTCGGCAAGGAAGACGCCCGGGGCGTTCGCGCGGCCGGAGGAGTAGCCGATCCAGAGCGCGCCGTTCTGTCCGCGCGCGAGGTCGCCCATCTGCGTACCATCGGCGGCGGTGACGGCCTTCCCCCACGCCTCGCCGATCTCTGGGGTGGCGGCGGCGAACCGCGCGAAGTCATCCGCGAGGAGCATTTCGCCCTGCGTGATGGGCTGTGCGCAGGCGACGCCTGCGACGAGGATGAGCGCGAAGATGATCTGCAGCGACCTCATATGATGCCTCCCTGGAGAATTGAGTGCGACGGTGGCTGGCAGGCGAGGACGCCTGTCCCACGTACGACCGTCGTCCGCCGTCCGTGGTGCAGGCATTCCAGCCTGCCGCCGTTCGTCGCATCCGTTTCGTAGCGACGGGCTTCCACACATCTTCCAGGAACCGTGCATGGTCCAAGATTCAGTGACCTGAGCGAACGACAACGTAGTCGTTCAGGAGGGGCGA
>DHPY01000112.1:13563-19656 GCA_002411015.1 Armatimonadetes bacterium UBA5352
GGAATATGAGTGGAAGCCCGTCAGCCGTTCGCGTGCCGGACTCGCCTCAGGACAGGGGGGAGCCGCTGAAGCGCCTCCCCTCCAGAACGGCAACGACATCCGCCCGTGCGTCATTGCCCGCCCGCATGCCCCCCTCGATCGCCGTATCCTGTGCCGTTGCCGTCAATCCTGCCGGGCGAAGCCCGATCCTGTTATGCCGTAAACTACCCGGCCTTCTCCCGCACGTACGCGATGGCTTCCTCATTCAGCCGCTCGGCCTGCGCGAGCAGCGCGTCTACGTCCGCGACCACCGCCATCGCCTCACCGTGCCGGATGCGGCGCATCAGCGCGATCCGGTCGAGGAATGCCTGCGCAACCTCGTCCACATACTGCTGCATCCGCGGGTCCTGCGTACTCCGCCATACACCGAACTCGGGCACGCCCTCGCGATCCGCCGGCGGCACGACTACGTCCCAGTTGTCCCGGAAGACCTGCGCGACCGGTGAGAGAAGCTCCTGCACCCGCTCAAGGTTGTCCATCTGCTCCCGAATCGCCGCCATGCCGTCGGCGCGCTCAAGCGCGGCCATCGCCTCTGGGATCTGCCCGCCCTCCGCCAGCCGCTCCGCCTCGCCGGTGTCCACGTCGTTCACGCCCGCGATGTCCGCGTCGAGCCGGAAGATCGGCCGGAGGATCGCCGCCCGCTCCGCCCGCACCGCCTCGCGGACCGCAGTCGCCTGCTCCAGCGTGCCGCAGAAGAGCACCCGCCCGTCGCCCGGGTCCAGCGTGAGTGTCAGCGGATCGCCCGCCGGCACCGGCTCAGTATCATCGATCAGGTCCACGAAGACCGCATCCGCGCCGACCGCCTCAGCATCTGCCATGAGCGTGGCGCTGCGCATCCCGTCGAGGTCCTGGTTGACTGCAACGACGAACCTCCCGCCGGCCTCGCCCGGCTGTCTCAGCACCCCCAGCCGAGCCGCCGGCCCGCTGTAGACGCCGCGATACTCCTCAAGCTGCTCGCACTCGACGGCGAACGGGGCGCTCGCATCCACCGTGCAGCCGAGCAGCGAGGGCCCAATCGCGGTGATCTGCTCCCCGACGTCCACCATCGCGTCCCAGCAGGGGGTCTTCGCGCCATACGAGTCGATCGCGGTGTAGAAGTAGTACTTGTTCACGCGCCAGTTCGGCGGCGAGGCGGATGGGGCTGTCATCGAGCGTCTCCTGAGCGATCACGATCGGCTCGGGCAGCCCCTCCACCTCAAGCTCAACACGGGTGATGCCGCGGTCCGCCCACGGCAGCCCGACGCGCACAGGCGCGAGGGCGGTCGGGGTGAAGAGGTCCTCGAAGGCCTCCACGCCACCGGCGGCCATCGTGCCGCGCATCGTGATCTGCCGGGAGGCCGATGCGCCGAGCGCATGGAGGATCGCAGCGTAGTCCGTCTCCGCGCCGAGCACAAGCGGGTCGAGGGAGACCGCGATCTGATCGTCCGCATACACCACGCCGCCGGCGCCGCTGATCGGCGTGAGCGAGTAGCTCATCCGCCACGTCGCGCCGGACGCGATCTCCGCGGCCCGGTAGTAGACCTCCAGCGTGTCAAGCTCCTGCGAGAAGTAGGCGTGGCCGCTGTCGGCAAGCGCCTCATCGAAGCGCAGCACCACGCCGTCGCCCCCGGCATCCACGGCCCCGATCCAGCCGCCCGCGAAGCCTTCGATGGGCACGGAGGTCTTCAGCACATGCTCCGGATGGCGATAGACGCGCAGGCCGGTCGGCGTCGGCCATGTGACGGTCCGCGGCGCATGCTGGAGGCAGTCCTGGGTGCGCAGGCTCAGCGTTCGCGGCGCCTCCGCCCCGTTCCGGACGGTGAGATCACACCGCAGCGTTGGCGATCCCTCCGCGAGCGTGAGTACCTTCTCGAACTCAAGGCCCGCAAGCTCGCCGTCGTGTATCGTGTGCCGCAGCGTCAGCTTCCGATTCGGCTCCGTAATCTCCATCTGCCACGGGACATCGCGCAGCAGCCCGGGATAGTCACCGCCGGGCACGATGACGCCGGCCAGGCCGCCGGGGTAGACTCCGCGCCAGGGAGTGAGCGCGCGATCCGTTGAGGGCACGATGAGGCTGCTGACGCGTCCACCCACGAGCGGGTCGACGATCCCGGTGACGGGGCCACTGTCGAGCACATCCTCGGCACTGCTGAGGCTCACGTCATCGAAGTAGACGGCGCCCTCGCCGCCGTTGCGCAGGTAGAGCTGAAGCGTCCGGGTCTCCGGGCTGGTGATGAAGCTCCAGACGACCTCCTGCCAGTCGGCCACCTGCTGCCGGCGCCCGTTGGAGGCATACTGCAGCCGGTTCCCGTTCGCGTCCTGGGTCATCACTGAGAGGTACGCGGAGCCGGTGCCCTCGGTGCGCACGAAGACACTGACCTTCAGCCGGCGCTGGCCGAGGAGCGCGATCTCCTGGAGCACGAGGTGGTTGTTCGCGCCTGCGGCGTCTGTGATCTGCTCCCTCGGGAGGCCGCGGAGCATGATGCTGCGTGCGCCCGTGTGGGCGGTACCGGCGGCCTCGATGGTCCCCTTCGGGTTGCTCCAGTAGGTGGGCTCCCAGCCGACGGGGAAGCCCGTGTTCGCGTCAAGCTCCTCAAAACCGGGGTTCACCAGCGGGTCGGCGGCAGTCGCCCCCTGCACGGCGAGCAGGCTCAAGACGCAGATGATACCGCAGCGTACCATCGTTCCTCGCTCCTCTATGCGAGCCTCAGTCTCTCGTGGCCTGTGGCGGGCATTACGCGCGCGCATGGCGGAGTCTTCGGAATCGCGGCGCAGATACCTCCGAGCCCGGGAGGCGAGCGGGCGAACTGCGGGGAAACGGGCATCGTCAGAATGCTCGGGGAGCAGCATTGGCGGTCCCCTCGTGACCAGTCTGCATGCACAGGCAGGATAGATGGCTTTCACCAGAAGCCGCGACGATACGACGGCAGGCGTTGAGCGCCCACTTCGTCACCCCGAGCAATCCGAGCCTGAGGTGAGGCACTGCCGTGCCATCTTCATCTCTGACATCCACCTCGGCACCGTTGGCTGCAAGGCTGATGCGGTGCTGCGTTTCTTCGACCACCACAGCACCGAGAAGCTGTACCTGCTCGGCGACATCATGGATGTCTGGTCGAACCGCAACATCTTCTCGTGGCCGAAGAAGCAGATCGCGATCCTGCGGCGCGTCCTGGGGATGGCGGAGGAGGGCGTGGAGGTCTACTATCTGCCGGGGAATCACGATCGCGCTGTGCACAGCCTCAGCGGTCTGGACCTGGGGAACATCCGCGTTCGGCGCGAGGTCATCCACGAGACTGCGGACAGGCGCCGGCTGCTGCTGACGCACGGTGACGCCTACGATGCGTTCGTAACCCGCCACGAGTGGGCGGCCCGCGCGGCCACACGCATCTACCACTTCATCACCGTCATCAATAACCTCATCGGCGGCCTGACCCGGCGCAAAAGCGGGCAACTCTCGCCGCTGAGCATCTGCCGACTCGTGCGTGTCTTCAGCAAGCGCTTCACGGACCTCTTCAGCAGCGTCGCGAGAACGGTGTCAGCGGAGGCGCTGAGGCGCGAGTGCGATGGCGTCGTCTGCGGCCACATGCACCGGCCGCAGATCGCCCTGATCGGCGACGCGCAGTACCACAACGCGGGCGACTGGATGGAGCACTGCACGGCGCTGGTGGAGGACTTCTCGGGGAACCTGAGCCTCGTGCGCTACCCCGCCTTCCACACCGACAGCACCGACGAGGGATCGCAGGCGGAGATCGAGGCGCTGATGGAGGTCACCGCGGCGGAGGGGTAGGGGCTGACGCACGAGTCCGTTGCCGTTGCCGTGGAGGGGCCGCCTATTCGGCCACGCCCCCCTTCCACTCACGCTGCCCCACCCCCCAAACACAAGCGGGCGGCCCTGACGAGCCGCCCGCGGTGCAGGTCGCCTCAGATCCGTACTCTACGGGCCCCAGGTGGTGCCGCCGCCGAGGACGAGTGCATCGTCTTCGCCGTCGCCGCCGTCGATGTAGGCGAGACCGATCTTCCAGTCGAGCTTCGCATCGCTGGTGCTGGCGTGGTAGACGAGACCGGCGGTGAGGTCACCGTCATCGAGACCAACGCCCGCCTGCCAGTTGTCCTCGCGACCGAAGAAGCGCGATGCGCCAACCTGGAGGATGGTGTCCACCTCGTCGCTGACGTCCTCGAGGTCCAACGCGAACTTCCACTGCGCCGCCTCAAAGCCGAGGCCGAGGTCGAGCGTGGTGGTCATCTCATCGGTGATATCGCGTACCACGATTCCCCAGATGGCGCCGTCGAGGCCGAGGGCTGAAGACGCGCGCCCGCTCACCGCGAAGTCGAGGACGCTGAGGTCATCGCTGTTGCCGGTATCGATGGACTGGAAGTTCAGGCCTGCGGCGATGCGGCCGGTGGAGGAGCCCCAGCCAATGCCGGCGCCAAAAGCGTCCATGCCCTCAACATCAACCATGCCCGCGCCGACACCGTAGGGCTTGCCCGCCGGGTTGCCGCCCCAGCTCAGCGCGCGCAGATCGGTGTCGCCGTCAATCTCTACCGCCGCGACGATGCTGTGGTTCCAGAAGCTGTCCGCGCCATCGTTCCATGCGCCAAGGCCCAGGAACGCCGGGTTCTGAAGCCATGCCTCAGAGAGCTGTCCCGCTCCGATCTGGGCGCGACCGGCCATCATTGACTCGATGTCCTGAGCCCCCGCGACCGAAACGGCCATCGCCAGAACCAGTACCAGTAGCGACAGTTGCTTCATCTCAACCTGCCTCCCTTACTGCAATCACACTGGACCGCCATCATCTGCGGTGATTGTATCGCCCGCCTCCGCGCGTGTCAAAGGGGATGGGGGACTCCCGCACTATTCCGCCGCACAACGGCGCGATCACCTGTGACCGCGGGCGTCAGCCGGTTGATGTCGTTGGTCGTGAGCCGTTGTAGCGACGGCGGCGACAACGGCATGCCGCCGGCCCTCACTGCAACATCAGCGTCCGCTCAGCAGTCACGCCGCTCGCGACATCGCGGAAGACCAGCCACCACTCACCGCGCTCGTCGTTCAGGGCGAAGGGGATGTCCGGGCGGTAGCCTGCGTCGCTGCGCACGAGGATGTTCTGCGAGTACTCCCGGTGCGCGATGTCGCTTCCCGGCGCGTAGATGTCCATCCTCACCACGTGCGCATCAGGCCGGCCCTCGGAGACGCGCACGTTCACCTGCGCGTGCGCGGTCTGTCCGCGAACCGCCTGCTCGGGCGACTGCACGCCCAGTAGCGCGTCGAGCGGCCGGTCGTCACGGATGCGGCCCTGGCCGGAGAGGATGCCCGCGCGCCCGTCCACGATCAGCGTCCCCCCGGCCTCGACGTAGGCGCGGAGAGACTGCGTCATCTCATCGGAGATGCAGGTGGCCAGCGGGATCTCCGCGAACGCGGTGTCCATGAAGAGCTTGTGGTCGATCCAGCGCGCGAAGCTCTCGGGAAGCTGCGCCGCCTCTGCGATCGTGATCGGCTCGACCTCATCGAAGCCCGCGTACTCCGTCGCCCACTGAGCGTTCAGCGCCGCGATGGTCCCGTAGCGATCGCCGAGCCACTCGCGGAAGGCTGCCATCGTCTCCTCGCCGCGGCAGCACTCGAACTCGCTGCGGCAGAGGTAGTTCTCGTCACCGAGCGTGTATGCGGGCGGTGAGTAGGGCGCGGCCTGCGCGCTCGTCCGGGCGACCTTCTCCCGCTCCGCCGCGATGTAGGCCGGATCGTGCATGCAGGGGGTGCGCTTGTTCTGCTCATCGGCGCCGTCCGCGTAGCGCGTCACGTACGGGATGAAGCGCAGGGCGGACTGCGCGCTGACGGCGTACTCGCGCGGGGCGCCCTCCGCGAGTAGCCGCCCATGTGACAGAGATCGCTCATCCCGGTGCCCTGCCCGCAGCAGATGCGGTCGGCCTGCAGCAGCACCGGGTCACCGCTCGCGTAGCTCCAGACGAGACCTGTGAAGTCGTCATACGGATACGGTACCGTCGTCGTGAACCGCAGGCGCTCGTACGCGCGCTCCACCTGCCCATCCATCACGGCCACGTCCGGCATGTGCGCGGGCGTAA
>DHPY01000112.1:19798-46971 GCA_002411015.1 Armatimonadetes bacterium UBA5352
ATGTGCGCGGGCGTAAGCGGCCTCGGCAACTCCAGCGTCACCGATGCGTTCGGCTGCGCGGGCGAGCGCCCCTGTGCCACCACGCGGTCGGAGATATCGCGCACCGTCCACTGCACGCGGGCGCCCTCCGGAGCGTTCGCGATGCTCGCCGAGCACTCGATCTCGCCGCCCTCGGGCATATCCACCCACGGCGGCGCGGGCTCAGCCGTCACTCGCGAGGGGGAGATGGTGAGGTTCGTGATCTCCGCCCCCGGCGCGCGCTGCTCGAAGCCGCTCGTGAAGCCGACGGTCCGACCGGCTGCGTTCCGCGGCAGCGTGTCGACGAAGCAGGGGTGTGCCGAGCTGCGCACGTACCTCGGACCGTCGGCGTCCTGCTCCTCCAGCATCACGACGCGCCCGAGATCATCCTGCATGCGCACGAGCACTGAGGCCGCCTCGCCGACACCGGTCGTCATCTGCCGCCCGGCCGCCACCAACGCTGCCCTTGCCGCTATCGCCAGGCAGCGGTCTGTCGCGCCATCGAGGCCCTCGATCGCGTCATCGCGCGGCACCAGCGCCGAGTAGGTGTTCAGGTTCGCGTTCAGATGCACCACGCGTCCGTTGCCGTAGCGGTAGGCGCGCACAGGCGGCTGATCGGCCACCCTCCCCCGCTCGCCCTCGCGGTAGCCAGGCACCTGCTCCCACGCCATCCCCTGCAGCGCCGTCCGCGCCACGCCCGGGATCGCCTGCCAGTTGAGGTTCGCGATCAGGTAGAGCTCAGTGGTCTCATCGGCGGCCATCTCCACGGCCTTGCGGGTCGCCACACCTGTCGGCAGCGCAGTGATCCCCGTGGTCGACGCATAGTACCACGTCGCCGGGCTCACAAGCCGGTCAACCGCATCGAAGTAGAGGTGCTCGGCATCCATCTCCAGCCGCCGGGCAAGCTCCATCGTCTCCCACGCGGTCCAGCGGCGGCAGAAGATCGCGGTGCGGATGGGGTCGCCGGGGATCTGCGCGGCCCACGGGAACTCAAGCTCCTCCGGGTTGGGCCGCCAGATCTCCGCGGGGCGGTTGAGCATGCTCTCCCCCTCCGCGCGCAGCCTCGCCATCCGCTGCTCATCGAGCGGCATTGGCGGGAGGGGCTGGGAGAGATCGCCCGCAGCCATCCGCCCGGACGCGTGCGAACTGCGTGGGAGCCGCTAAAGCGCCTCCCTCCAGAACGACAACGACGAGCGTGATAGTGCCCGTCCGCGTTGCCGTTGCCGTCAGCCGTTGCTGTTGTGGCCCCTGCGCCTTGCAGGGGAACTGCCTCATTCGTGCCGCGAGGGAGGATTCGGCGCTCGCAGTGCCGAAAGAGGCTCATAGCAGGCCGATGATCGCAGGGAGGGTCCTCCTATGCTCTCAGTCGCCATCTGCGGCGCCGGCGGACTGGGCACGCGCCACGCCCAGAACTTCCGCGACATCCCCGAGGCGCAGGTCACGCTCGTGTACGATGTAGTCGAGGAGGCCGCCGCGGCGCTCGCCGGGAAGGTCGGCGCCCGCGTCGCCTCGCGGGAGAGCGACCTCTTCGGCGATGAGGTGGACGTCGTGGTGGTCACCACGCCGACGCCTCAGCACGCCTACTTCACCATTAAGGCCGCGCAGGCGGGCAAGCACGTCCTGTGCGAGAAGCCGATGTGCCGCACGCTCGAGCAGGGCGAGGAGATGCTGGAGGCGGTGCGCGCGGCGGGCGTGACCTTCATGGTCGGCCACGTGGTGCGCTGGTTCCGGCAGTATGCCCGCGCGCGTGACCTCATCCAGGCAGGGGAGATCGGTGAGGTGGGCGTGGCCCGCACGAGCCGCATCAACACGATGCCCAGTGGGCGGGGCGGGTGGTTCCGCGACTACGCCCTCTCCGGCGGCGTCACGCTCGACATGACCATCCACGACTTCGACTGGCTGCTGTGGACCTTCGGCCCCGCCGAGCGCGTCTACTCCGTCGGCGCGCAGCGGCTCATGCCGGAGCTTGACTACGCGCTCACAACCATCCGCTTCGAGTCCGGCGCGATCGCGCACGTGGAGGGAAGCTGGGCCGACACAGGCGCATTCCGCACGTGCTTCGACATCGCCGGGACCGGCGGCCTGCTCCGCCACGACAGCACGCGGATGTCCACCCTGACGCTCCAGCGGCGCGCGGCGGAGGAGGGGCGGGTCGGGGTGCAGGTGCCCTCAAGCCCGGCGTTCCGCTCGCCCTACATGATGGAGGACGAGCACTTCGTGCAGTGCGTCCTCACCGGCGAGGAGCCGGCGATCAGCGGCGACGAGGCGCTCGACGCGGTGGAGCTTGCGCTCGCGGCGATGCAGTCGAACGAGGCCGCGGGCGAGGTTGTGGAGCTGTCGTAGATACGGAGACGCACCGACGAATGCCGCACCCTGGAGGCTACCGATGGCCACCCGCCTGTCAATCATGAGCTTTGCCCACCTGCACGCGGATTTCTACGCCGGGGCGATTGCCGCGCTGCCGGATGTGGAGCTTGCGGGCGTCTGGGATGACAACCCGCAGCGCGGGAAGGATGCGGCCGCGAAGTACGGCACCGAGTTCTTCTCGACGCCGGAGGAGCTGTTCGCGCCCGAGAACGAGATCCAGGGCACGATCGTCACCAGCGAGAACGTGAAGCACAAGCGCGATGTGCTCGCGGCGTGCGAGGCCGGGGTGCACATCCTCTGCGAGAAGCCGATCTCGACGAACGTGGTGGACGCGCGGGTCATGATCGCCGAGGCGGAGCGGGCCGGGGTGCAGCTCATGATCGCCTTCCCCTGCCGCTACACAGCCGCCTTCGGGCAGCTCCTGCGGGCGGTGCGCAATGGGGAACTTGGGGAGATCATTGCCATCAAGGGCACGAACCGCGGGCAGAACCCTGGCGGCTGGTTTGACGACCCGTCGCTCGCGGGCGGCGGCTCGGTGATAGACCACACGGTGCATGTGGTGGACCTGATGCGGGTGCTGCTGGACCAGGAGGTCATCAAGGTCTACGCGGAGATAGATACGGCCTTCAACCCGGCACTTCCGTGCGATGACGCGGGCATCCTGACGATGAACTTCGAGGGCGGCTGTGTAGCGACGCTCGATGCCTCGTGGTCGCGCCCGGGCAACTACCCGATCTGGGGAGACGTGACGATGGAGCTGATCGGCACGAAGGGCAACGCCTCGGTGGACCTCTTCGTGGAGCACGTGGACACCTGGCGCAGCGGGGACGGGAGCTACCTGTGGGAACCCTACGGGGACGACGCCAACGCCGCGCTGATCGCGGAGTTCGCCGAGTGTGTGGCGACGGGGGCGCCGGTGCCGATCACCGGCTACGATGGCCTGAAGGCAATGGAGGTGGCGCTGGGAGCGTATCGCGCGGCCGAGACGAGCGAGCCGAACGATCTCCCACTGCCCTGACGCCTGCCGCACCGACGGACCGCACTCATTCCCAATGAGACGGGGGATGCTCTCATGTACTTCCTGACACGCTTCTGCGGTCTTCTGTTCATCCTCCTCGCGGTCGGCATGATCGCGATGAGCATCATGGACACTGTCCCTGATTTCAGGGCCGCGACCGAGAAGTTCGGAGACCAGCCGATCAACAGCTCGATCAAGTTCAAGATCGGGCTTGAGGTCGTGCCCGATGTCTTTGTCGTGGCCGGCCTCGCTCTCTTCGGCTGGTTCCTGTGGACTTCGGAGATCCAGCAGACATGGGCGGTGGTCGTTACGGCATTGCTCATCGCCGGGTCCATCACCATCCGCGTGACACCGCTGCTGCCGATGGACATTGCGCGGTACTCCCCCGGCTTCGCGTTCTGGGGCGCATTGGTGATAGATGATTACTATCCCACGCCGATTCAGCCACGAAATGCCATGACCTTCCCAATGAACGAGTACTACCTGCTGGCGGTGACGCAGAAGAACCTCTCACGCGAGGCGCCCGGCAATGAGAGCATGGCCGCCGTGGACTTCAATAATGCGCAGAGCGCATACCCACAGTTCTGGGCCGCGGGCTGGCAGGGGGTGCAGATCACCGGCAAGGTAGTCGGCACTCGCACCGTGCTGGACTACGACTTTGACCGCGTCGTCTACTCTGTCCCACGCCTGCTGGTGCAGAAGGTCGATCCGGTGGGCGCGCGCCTGCAGGAGCAGTGAGCGAGGGCAGGTTTGGCCTGCACTCCCCGAGGGGATGCTCCGGGGGCACGCAGACGGCTCGCCCGGGGAGTGATCTTCCATAGACGAGGAACTTGACGCCAAACTCGCGACGCTCGCAACCATCCTCACGATTGTGCTGCTCTTCGGGCAGGTCGTGCTGATGGCGGCGCATATCTGGTCGCCAATCATGGCGACCGCGGAGGGGCTCCTGGAGGATGAGAACGCGCCGCTCTACGGCGTCGAGGAGCCCGAGGCAGGGCCTGACGTGGCGCAGGAGGAGGCGCCACGCAGCCCGTGGCGTCTCGTGGCCCTGGCGATGACCGTCATTGCGGCAGGCATCGGCCTGTTCGCGGCATGGCGGCTGCACAAGGGCAGCCTCGAGCGCAACCGCTGGGTGGCGGTGCTGGCGGTCTCGGCGCTCGTGGTTGTCTGGGGCATCTACACCATCCGCGTGATCGAGCGCGCCGCCGGGTAGCGGCGCAACAACCATGAATCGCTCCCACACACCAATCACCGCGTACCGATGCGCCTGCACGCCATGACGCCGTTCCTGCAGTCTGTAGCTGCCCGAAAGCGAGCCGAGATCACCGCCGAGATGGAGGAACTGCCGCAGCATCTGCTGCTGCAGCGCCTCCTCGCGAGCGACGGGATGCCACGCCGGAACCTGCGAGCGGCATTGGGCGGCCGAGAGCTTCGGCTGATCGCGGAGTTGCGCCGGCCACCTCGTAACGACGTGGAAGCGCGGCTGATGTCCGACCCGCGCTACATCGCGCAGGAGTTCGCGGGCGCGGGCGCGGCGGCCCTCAGTGTCGTCACCGATGATCCGCGCGTGGGCACCGAGCCGCACCTGCTGCGCCGCGCCCGCCGCTACATGGCGCTTCCGGTCATCCAGTGGGATTGGTTCGTGGATGAGTATCAAATCTACCAGGCCTGGGACAACGACGCCGACGCGGTCGCGCTCGTGGTCGGCCTGGTGGATGACGACACGCTCCAGCAGATGATGCGGGCAGCCCGGAAGCTGCGCGTAACCGGCATCCCCGTGGTGCGCGATCAGTTTGAGGTGGACAGCGCGCTGGCAACTGAGCCGGAGATCATTGCGATCAGCAACCGCGACTACGAGAGCGGGGAGGCGGATCTGGAGGTGACGGAGCGCCTCGCGCCGCTGATCCCGGGCGGGGTGCTGGTGGTCTCCGCCCGCGGCATTGCCACCCGCGCTGAGGCGGATCGCGTGGCCGCCGCGGGAGCGGATGCCGCGCTCTTCGAGCCACCCACGGACTACGAGCTCGCGAAGGACGCGATACGGGATCTGCGGGGCATAGTGGCGCCCGGCCGGCGCGACGACGGCGCACCCCGCCCGCCGGAGGAATTGGAGGAGAGTTGATGATGGGCGACAAAAGTCGGATCATTGGGATGATCGACCACGCGGTGCTGGCGCCTGACGCCACCCGCGACGACGTGCTGGCCGCGTGCGAGCTGTGCGCGGAGCTTGGCACCGCCAGCGTCTGCATCCACCCGCGCTGGGTGGAGGTTGCGGTGGAGGCGCTGACACGGTCGCCGGTGCGTGTGGGAACAGTCGCGGGCTTCCCGCTGGGCGCGACCACCTGCGAAACCAAGGCCTTCGAGACCCGCCAGGCGATGGTCCGTGGCGCCGATGAAGTGGACATGGTTCTGGCGATCACCTCGCTCAAGTCCGGCGACTACGATGCGGTGCAGGAGGATATCGCGTCGGTCGTCGGCGCCGCCTACGCCGCCAGCGCGACAGAGCCACTCGTGAAGGTCATCGTCGAGACCTGCTACCTCACCGATGAGGAGAAGCGGATCGCGGTGGAGTTGGCGGTCGAGGCGGGGGCGAGCTTCGTGAAGACCTCGACCGGCCTCGGCCCGGAGGGGGCGACGGTGGAGAACGTGCGCCTGCTGCGAAAGCTTGCGCCTGATCGCGTGGGCGTGAAGGCGGCGGGCGGCATCCGCACCGTGGCGGACTGCCTCGCGATGATGGACGCAGGCGCCAACCGCCTCGGGAGCAGCTCCACGCGGAAGATCGCGGAGGAGCTTGGGCTGATGTGACGGCCTACGGCAACAGGATCGGGCTGCGCCCGGCAGGATTCCGCGACAACGGCACAGGATACGACGATTCAGGGGCAGGGAGTGTCGGAGCGGGCCAAACGGCCTACGGCAACAGGATCGGGCTGCGCCCGGCAGGATTCTGCGACAACGGCACAGGATACGACGATTCAGGGGGGTCGTGCGGAACTGCCCACCTACACCGCTGAGGGGGTCACGCTGATCGCCCACGCGTTCCGGGGCACCGGGCGCATGGTGAGCTTCTACACGCGTGAGCGCGGGCTGGTCGAGGCCGTCGCGCAGGGCATCGGGAAGCCCGGGAGCTCCCTCGCGCCGGCGGTCGAGCTGTTCACGCACTCCACGCTCTTCCTCGCTGAGGCACGTGGTGCCGACCACCTCTCGCAGGCCCGCGTGATCGAGCCCTTCTACGAACTGCGCAGGGACATGACCCGCTACGGCTACGCGGCGGTCGCCTGCGAGCTGATCGTGCGCACCACCGAGCCCGGCCAGACCATCCCGGGGCTGTTCGAGATGCTGGTGAGCTACCTGCACGCTATGAGAGGGCCGACGGCGCCGTCCCCCCTAGCCGGAGCGGCGAGGGAGGCCGGGGGCGTGAGGTCGGCGGCCGACCCGCGCGTGCTGAGTTGGGCCTTCGAGTTCGCCTACCTCGAGCTGAGCGGCATCGGGCCGGTGATAGACCGCTGCCCGGCCTGCGGCGCCGAGGGCCTCGGCGGGGTCTACGTCGCCGCGCAGGGGGGCACCCTCTGCGGGGAATGCGCGCCGCGGGACGCCGGCGGTTGCGTCGTCAGTCCCGGCACCGCCCGCACGATCGCAGCGATGCGCCGGTTCGATGTGGGCGCGCTGGAGCGGCTGCGGCTCGCCGACGCCACGCGCGCGCAGGTCCGGCGGCTCATCCGCGAGCACATCCGCTACCACCTCGACCTGAACCTCAAGAGCGAGCAGTTCGTGAACGGCCTCAGCCAGTGGGAGCCTCCGCCAAGGCGTTCGGGCACGCGTGGCGAAGTGGAGAGCGGAGGTGGCGAGGATGACGAATGAGCAGGTGGCGGCGCGGCTGGAGCAGATCGCGGACCTCCTGAAGGTCGAAGAGGAGAACGTCTTCCGCATCCGCAGCTACGAGCGCGCGGCGGAGGCGATCCGCGGGCTGGGCGCGGACCTGCGCGACATCCGCCATGCCGAGGGCGGCCTGCGCTCGATCAGCGGCGTCGGCGAGGGCATCGCGAACGTCATCGCCGAGTACCTCAACACCGGCGAGATGACCTACCTCTCGGAGCTGAGCGCGAGGTATCCTGAGGGCTTCCTCGAGCTTCTGAAGATTCCCGGCCTCGGCCCCAAGCGCGCGGGGCTGCTCTACCGCGAACTGGGCATCGGCAGCGTGGATGAGCTGGAGGAGGCATGCATCCGCGAGCGCGTGCGGGCGGTCCCGGGGATGGGCGCGAAGTCCGAGCAGAAGCTGCTGGAGGCGATCTGCAAGTACTGGGAGGGCCGCGGGCGGGCGCTGCTCGGGGAGATGCTGCCGAAGGCCGAGGGGATGGTCGAGTGGCTGCGGGCGCTGCCGGAGGTGCGGTATGCCGCCTGCGCTGGATCGGCGCGGCGAGGCAAGGAGACGGTGGGCGACCTCGATTTGCTGGTGACCTCAGACGACCCGGCTGCCGTGTGCCGCGCATTCGCCACCTCGGGGATCCTCGTCGAGGTGGAGCTCGCGGGCGAGACGAAGGTCAGCGGCATGATCGCAGGCGGCCGGCAGGTGGACCTGCGGGTGGTGGAGCCACGAAGCTGGGGGGCGGCGCTCGTCTACTTCACCGGCTCGCAGCAGCACAACATCCGCCTCCGCGAGCGGGCGCAGGCGCGTGGGCTGCGTGTGAACGAGTACGGCGTCTACCGCGACCCGGGCGAAGGGCAGCCACTCGGCGAGCCGATCGCGGGGGAGACCGAGGAGAGCCTCTACGCCGCGCTTGAGCTGGCGTGGATCCCGCCGGAGCTGCGGGAGGATCGCGGGGAGATCGCGGCGGCGGCCGAGGGTCGACTGCCGGAGCTGATTGAGCTGGCCCACATCTGCGCTGATCTGCACCTGCACAGCGAGTACAGCGACGGGAAGCTGACGATCGAGGAGCATGCCCGTGCCGCGCGCGAGCTTGGTTACACGCATATCGGGATCACGGAGCACTCCCCCGCGCTGCACATCGCCGGCGGCATCGGGGCAGAGGACATTCGCCAGCAGCGCGAGGAGATCGACGCGCTGAACGAACGCTACCGGGCCGATGGCATGCAGTTCACGGTGCTGCTCGGGCAGGAGGCGAACATCCTGGGCGACGGATCGCTCGATGCCGATGACGAGGTCCTCAGCCTGGTGGATTACATGATCGGCGCGATCCACAGCGGGATGTCGGGCGACGCGGACACGATCACCGGGCGGGTGGTCACGGCCATCCGCAGCGGGAAGATCGACATGCTCTCCCACCCGACTGGGCGGATCTTGCTCAATCGCGACCCCTACGGCCTGCACATCGCCGAGGTGATCGAGGCCGCGGTGGAGCATGACGTGGCGCTGGAGATCAACGCATCCCCTGACCGGCTGGACCTGTCCGACGTGCATGCGCGGCTGGCGGTTGAGCGCGGGGCGAAGCTCACCATCAACACCGACGCCCACCGCCTGCGCGACTTCGCGTTCATGCGCTACGGCATCCTCACTGCGCGGCGCGGCTGGGTGGGCGCCGAGGCGGTGGTGAACACCTGGCCGCTGGAGCGCCTCCGGGGGTGGCTGCGGTCGAGGCGGTAATCGGGCGTTGGCGGCGCGCGAGCAGGGAAGCTCGCCTCTCCGAGAAGGCTTTTTTCTCGAGGCCATGCAAGATTCGCGACTGAGCCGTGCCTGTGTGGGTGGAGGACAGATGTCGCACCCACCGGAGGGGCTCATGTCGAAGGAAGCGAGTGTTCAGGCCGAGCAGATCGATGAGGTGCTACTGCGCGTTCGCCGCCACTGTGAGAGGCACGCCGGCAGGCTGCGGCCGGAGGAGCTGGAGAGGCTGGCGGATATCGTGCTGCGGATCGCGGGCGAAGATCCGGAGTACCCGGCGCACAGCGAGCTTGAGGAGAGGCCGCGACAGGTCCACTCGCTGGATGATCGGTCGGACCGGGTGGCACGTCGTGCGGCCCGGCGCCCCGCGCCCTCGGGCGCGACCGGGGTGTCGCTGCAGGCGCTGATCGCGCGGCTGCTGGTAGCCGCGAACCTGGTGAGTCGCAAGGAGCGCGAGGTTGCGCGGCTCTACCTGTGGGGCTACAGCACAGTGGAGATCGCGCGCACGCTCGGTGTGCCTCGGAGCACAGTGCAGGCGCGCTGGCGCTGCGCGCGGGTAAGGCTGCAGCAGGCGCTGCGGGAGGTCTCACCGGAGGAGTGGTTCGCGCTGCCGAGCGCGGACGAGTTCATAGGCCGCGGGCAGGCCCGGGCAGTCTTCGCGGAGGAGCAGTCGCGGCCGCGCTACTGCGCGCCCAGGCACTGCCGCCTGGGCCATGAGCGCTGCGCAGCGACCGGCATCTGTGCCTTCCGCGGGCAGGACGAGCGCTGATGGACGGCGCGGCGATCGGCGGTAGAAATGCTTGCGGGCCCCGCCGATAGCGGCGGAGCCCGCCCAAGGCACGCGGTCCGAGCACTTTCATCGAGTGGGCCCCCGGCTGCTGCCGGGAATGCTATTTTACTCGCCGAGCCGCGGAGGTCAAGGCCAACGCGTGAATCATTGAGCGCCGCCACGCCCGGAAGCGCGTCACTTCTACTCCGTCGTGAACTTGTAGCCGAAGCTGCGGACGGTAAGGATGCGCTGCGGGTCCTTGGGATTGTCCTCGATACGGGTACGCAGGTTCGAGATGTGGGTCTCCACGAGATGCGGGTCATACTGCCGGTAGTCCCAGACGGTCTCGAGCAGTTCATCGGAGGAGAAGACGCGCCCGGGCTGCTCCATGAGCACCTGGAGGAGTCGCATCTGCGTGGGCGTCAGGTCCACGCTGATGCCATTGACAGCCACCTCGCGCGTGTCGAGGTCGAGGCGTACGCCCGCTCCCTCGAGCAGGCGCTTGGGCGCGAGCGCAGCATCGGGTCCTACGCGGCGCAAGACAGCCTTCACGCGCGCCACAAGCTCCCGCGGCGAGAACGGCTTGGTGATGTAGTCATCGGCGCCGAGCTCGAGGCCGAGTATCCGGTCTGCCTCCTCATTGCGCGCGGTAAGCATGATGATGGGAACCAGGGACTTCTGCCGGATCTGCTGGCAGACACTGGTGCCCTCGAGGTCGGGCAGCATGATGTCGAGCAGCACGAGGTCAGGCTGGTTCCCGGCGCCGTCCATGACAGAGAGCGCCTCCCGCCCCGTGGTAGCGGTCAGCGTGCGGAACTGCTCGCCCTCGAGTTTTCGCTGCACGGCGTCACGCAGCATCTCATCGTCATCAACGATGAGGATTGTTGCGCCGCGAACTCTGGAACCTCCAGACACCATAGGTTTCGTCCCTTCCCTACGTGGCCTCGTTCGCCTGTGCGCAGCCGGTCGGCTCGACCGGGAGGATCAGGTAGAACGTGGTGCCCTCTCCCGGTGTGCTGTCCACCTCGAGCGTGCCGCCCAGAAGCCGCGTGAGGCGTGCGGCGATCGTGAGCCCGAGACCTGAGCCCTTGGTGGTCCGCTCCGTGAGCCGGCCACGGAAGAACTCGTCGAAGACGCGCCCAAGCTCATCGGCGGCTATCCCCGGGCCGTCATCGATGACCTCGATGACGAGGCAGTCGGCTGCGCTGAAGCTCCGCGACTGCTGGAGGCGTTCGCGGATGCGCGCCAACTGCCGGCAGGTACTCGGCGTGCAGATGGCAGCGCGCACAAGCACGGAACCACCATCTGCTACGTATTTTACCGCATTCCCTACCAGATTGAAAAGTACCTGTGCGAGGCGGTCAGAGTTCGACGATATCTGAGGCAACTCGGACGCTATCTCATCGGCCAGCGAGATGCTCCGGCGACGGGCTTCAGGCGATAGCGTGTCGATGATATGCTCGATGACGGCCGTGACATCCATCAGCTCGCGCGGGACCACCATCTCCCCCGCGCGCAGCTTCGAGAGATCCAGCATGTCCTCGACCATGCGGTCAAGTTGGATGCTGGTGGTCTCGATGCGCTGGAGGAAGAGCCGCTGCTCGTCGTTGATGGGGCCCGCGTCCTCGTCGAGGAGCAGTTCGTTGTAGGCGCGGATCGCCGCCAGAGGCGTCCTCAGCTCGTGTGAGACGGAGGAGAGTATCTGCTCGCGGAACCGGTCGATCCTGATCGCCTCGGTGGCCGCGCCGATCATGGTAGCGAGCGAGTGCAGCAGGCTGATCTGCCGGGCAGTGGCCGGCCCATCGCTGTGGGCGATGATGACGCCGAGCAGCGCTCCGCCGCCGCGGCCGCCGCGGCCGGGCGCGCGCATCTGCACCATCAGCCTGTTGGTGGCGGAGCTGTCGTCAGGGTCGGGCGGGAGCAGGCGGTGGGAGTGGTTGCCCAGCGCGAACTCAGCGAGGATATCGCCGGGGCGAAGCGGGATCGGGTCAAGCTCCCCTGGCTGCTCCACCACCGGGTCGAGGCCGGGCAGGTGCATCTCGCTGGGGCGGATATCTCGCCGGAGCCGAGCGACCTCCGTGAGTACGCCGAGGTCGTGGTCGGCGGCGTAAACCTGCACGGCTGAGAAGCCGATGTGGCAGATGGCATCCTCGGCGGCGCGGCGCATCATCGCGGTGGCGTCGGACATGACCATGAGCGATGCGACGGAGTCGAGCAGCGCCTCTGCGCGGCGTTCGTCCGCCTGCGCCTGCTCAAGGCGGGTGCGCAGATCGTCTACCGGGCTGTCGGGCCGGTCGGCCTCAGGGCGTGCCAAGTGGTCGCGCATCCTGCACCTCGGCAGCGTCATTCGTTACTCTCCGCCAAGTGTGGTCATCAGCCCCGTCATCGAGAGCAGCCCGGGCCCGAGCAGGATCACAAAGAGCGACGGGAATATGAAGAAGATGAGCGGGAAGAGCATCTTGATCGGGAGGGCGGCGGCGATCTCCTTTATCTGCAGGCTGCGGCGGGTCCGCAGCGAGTCGGACTGCGTGCGGAGTGCCTTGGCGATGCTCACGCCAAGCTGTTCGGCCTGTGCGAGCGATGCCACGAGGGCGCTGAGATTCTCCTCCGCCACGCGATCAGCCATGTCCTGCCAGGCGCGCCGACGGGTCTTGCCGACGCGGACCTCGCCAAGGAGGCGGGAGAACTCGTCCACCAGCGGGCCTTCCTTGCGCTGCACGACCTCGGCGAGCGCGCCATCGAGGCCGGCCCCCGCCTCAACGGACACGACGAGCAGGTCGATGACATCTGGAAGGGCTTTGCGGATCTGGTTGTGGCGTCCTTGGATGCTCTTTTGCAGGATGTAATGGGGCGATAGAACGCCGACCACCATGACCAGTGCCGCGAGCGGGAGGCGATGCTGCGCGCTGATCAGCGGGTTGGTGAAGATCCAGAAGGCGCCGCCGAGTCCGAGGATGACGCTGAAGACGCGCATGGTCATGAAGGACTGCGCGTTGAGCCCCATCGGGTGCCCGGCCTTCTCAAGCTCCTGGCGGGCGTGCTCGATGGCCTCAGCGGGCGCCATGGCGCCGATTGCGTTGATGAACCGCCCGACCAGAGGCTTGATGACGCGCTGGTTGAAGGGCAGTGCAAGCTCCTCGGCGAGCGGCGAGCGCGGGCGCTGCTGGAGGCGGTCTACGCGTTCCTGCACGCGCAGCCTGCGCTCGTCAGCAAGCCACGCCATCACAATCAGGAGCACCATTGCGAAGACCAGAGAGACTATCAGGATGACGATGGGATCAGCCATGTCCCGGGCCTCCTTTCAGCAGGCAGATGCTGCGGTGGTCGTGACTGCACTTCCCGCCGCAAGCCTGCGCTACGTTAGTTCGACGTCTGCGGCGTGCTCTCATGCTTAGATATCTATATCGAGCAGCTTCCTGATGATCAGAACGCCCATGAGCATCAGCGCGCCGGCGCCCAGGAGCATCATGATCCCAACCCTCTCCTGGAAGAGCGGGTTGAGGTAGCCGGGGCTGACGGCGGAGATGATGACCGCCATTGCGATGGGCATCGCGACCAGGATGATCGCGGACAGGCGCCCCTCACTGGTGGCGGCATCGATCTCGCCCTGCAACCGGACACGCTCGCGGATCATCCCGGCGATGTTGTCGAGGACCTCGGAGAGGTTGCCGCCCATGGTGAGCTGCGTCTGCATGGCGGCGACGACCAGCTCGAGGTCATACGACTTCGAGCGCGTGAGCAGCCCGCCCAGGGCATCGGTCACGGAGATGCCGACCTGCACCTCCTGCAGAACCCGGTGGAACTCCTCGGAGATCGGTGGGTGCATCTGCGAGGAGACGACCTGGAAGCCGCGGGTGAGGGCGTACCCCGAGCGCAGAGCGGAGCTGAGCATGTCGAGGGCGTCTGGGAGCTGGCTGGTGAGCGCTGACTGGCGCCGTGCCGCTCGCTGGATCATGACCACGTACGGGATGGTTAGCCCGAGGCCCCCGGTGAGCACTCCGAAGATCGGCTGACCGGTGACGAGCCAGCCGATGATGAGGCCCGCGAACATGGCGAGCACGGAGATGATGAGCGCCTCCGAGGGTCTCAGCAGCAGGCCCGCGCGCAGCAGGTTCATCTGCACGTCGTCCCAGAAGGCGGTGCCGCGCAGCGCCTCGCTGAGTTGTGGCAGGGGGTCGGCGCGCCCTCCGGACTCGGCCGGCAGTCGGTCGCGATGCACGACCTCCTGACTGGTCGGGCCCGGTGTGTCCATGAGCCTCTCACTGACCGATGGGTTTCCGGCGAAGACCAGCAGCATCGCCACGATCAGCCCAAAGACCAGCACCCCACCGATAACAGCCAGCGTTAAGGGATCCATCGTATTGCTCCTCGCGCCAGTGAGCGTAAGTGTCGGCGCTTCTTCGGCAGTATCGGGTGCGGCTCTATCAGAGGGGGTCGCGGGCGCAGCGTTCCGCGGCCCCCGCGGATCATCTCAGCCAGGCGGCCTATCCGAAGAAGCTCCGCCTCTGCCGCACAGGTTCGTCATCCAGGATGAACATGTTCGGCGGGAGCTGGATACCCTCCGCCGCCAGCTTGTCTACGAACAGCGGCTGGATGCCCATCGCGCGGTGTTCGACGATCAGGCGGCCGTCGTCATCTACGCCGTGGTGCTTGAGGGTGAAGAGGTCCTGCGTGATGATCTCTTCTCCCTCCATCCGCTGCACTTCGGTGATGTAGGTGATCTTGCGCGAGCCGTCGCGCATGCGGTCCTGGTGGACGATGAGGTCCACCGCGCTTGAGATCTGCTGGCGGATGGCGTGGGAGGGCAGTTCCGTCCCTGCCATGAGCACCATGGTCTCCAGACGCGACAGGCAGTCGCGCGGCCCGTTGGTGTGCGCGGTCGAGAGCGAGCCCTCATGGCCGGTGTTCATCGCCTGCAGCATGTCCAGGGCCTCACCGCCGCGGACCTCACCGACGATGATGCGGTCTGGGCGCATGCGCAGGGCGTTGCGCACGAGGTCGCGGATGGTGATCTGGCCGGTTCCCTCGAGGTTCGGCGGGCGACTCTCCAGCACCAGGACGTGATCCTGCTGCAGTTGAAGCTCGGCCGCGTCCTCGATGGTGACGATGCGCTCGCCTTTCGGGATGAACGACGACAGCACGTTCAGCGTCGTCGTCTTTCCCGAGCCGGTGCCACCGGACACGATGACATTGAGCTTGCCTTTTACGCACATCTGCAGGAAGTCCCGCATCTGCGAGCTCATCGAGCCGAACCGGATCAGGTCCTCATCGGTCAGCGGATCGGCGGCGAACTTACGGATGGTCAGGTATGGCCCGTAGACCGCGAGCGGCTGGATGATGGCGTTGACGCGAGAGCCGTCAGGGAGTCGGGCGTCAACCATGGGCACGGCCTCGTCGAGACGGCGGCCGAGGGGGGCGATGATCTTCTCGATGATGCGCATGATGTGCTCCGCGTCTGCGAAGCGCACGGGGGCGGTAGTGAGCTTACCGCTGCGCTCAATCATCACCTGGTTAGGCCCGTTGACCATGATCTCCGAGATGCTGTCATCGGCCAGGAGCACCTCGAGCGGCCCGAAACCCCGGATCTCATTGATGACGACATCAATGAGCTGGTTGAGGGTTCGGACAGGCACAGTCATGTCGTGGTCGGAGAGGATGAGGTTGGCGAAGCGGCGGATATGCTCGGTCAAGGCCTCATGCGTCATGCGCTCCAGGGATCCGAAATCCGTCTCCCGCAGGATGCGGTGGTGGATCTCGCTCTGGACGCGCAGCATCTCCGGCGTGTAGAGGACGGCCGTCGCCTGCAGTGACTGTTCCGCGACCTGAACCATCTCAGAGCAACTCCTCGTTCGTCAGCCGGCGTGTCAACTAAATTTGGACAAAAGCTCCGTTTTTCCTCTTGTCACGGAACTGCAGATGCTTCGTTCCGGTGGTCGGGACCCACCGTGTCGGGAGTGAAGAGCAGCTGCGTTAGACGGGCTGCCGCCTCTGTCGCTCGGCCGCCATGGCGTTCTCGAGGATGCCGACGAGCTCCCCGATGCCGCGCGCGACGGGCGAGTTGGGGCGGGAGGTGACGGCAGGCGAGCCTTCGTTGATGGAGCTGATGGCTGCCTGCGGGTCGTCCGGGATGGTCAGTGCGACTTTAGCGCCGCTGGCCTGCTCCAGGTCCTCGACGGAGAGTTCGTCTGAGCGCGCGTAGCGGCTGACGACGAGCTTGATCCGCTCGGGCGCGATGCGGCTGGCTGTGAGCTGCTGGTAGAGGGTGGCGGTATCGCGCACTGCCGAGAGATCCATCAGGGCGCTCACGAGGACGATGAACTGCGAGCGCGAGTAGACGTAGTCGCTGGCCCTGCCGATGAGCGGCGGGACGTCGAAGAACACGTAGCGGTACTGCCGGCGCAGAAGACCGATGAGGTCGGCGAGGAACGGGATCTCCTGCTCCTCGGGAAGCCGCCCGCCGACGCCCGCGCTGCCCGGCACCCCGGCGAGCACTTTGAGGCCGGACTCCTGGTGAGTGGACAGGTGGGTCTCGATGATGGTGCTATCGAGCTCCCCGGCGAAGGCGGTGAGTTCGCCGATGTTGTAGTTCGGGTGCAGGTCGAGCATTAGCGGGACGTTCCCGTACTGCCCGTAGAAGTCTATCAGCACCGTCTGCCCGGGGTACTTGCGGGCGAAGCTCACGGCGAGGTTCACGGACGTGAAGCTCTTGCCGATGCCGCCCTTGGCGCCCGTGATCGAGATGGTCACCGGCATCTTGGCCGGGTTGGTGACCAGCTCATACTCGGGCCGGGAGCGGCCCATCTGCAGCTCGCTGAGCTCGACAAGCAGCTCGGCGAGTGCCTCAGGCCGCGTCGACGGCGTCACGACGGCACGGGCACCCGCTCGCAGCGCACGTGCGGTGATATCACCGCGCTCAACTCTGCTCTCGTTCACCATCAGCACTGAGGCCACGTCTGGGGCGGCCAGTGAGATCAGGGAGACCGCTTCATACCCGGACATCCCCGGCATCTCCTCGTCGAGCAGGATGACGTCGGGGCGAAGCTGTGCGGCCATCTGCGCGGCCTCGAGCCCGTCATGGGCCACCGCGACCACGTCGATGTTCCCGCCGTTGCGCTCCATGCCGAGGTGCTCCGCGAGCTGGGCCTGAAGCTGGTCCGAGGCGCCGGGCTGCGGCTCAGTGAGCACAATGCGTATGTTTCCGTTGCTGCTACTTCGTGCCATCGTGTGCCTCTCAGGTTCTGGTGTTGCGCGTCCTGTGGCCGCCCGGCCGCGGCTCCCGGCGGAGCCAGACGGTGGGCTCGGCGGCCACCTGCTGCATATTGTTCGCATGAAGCGGCGATCCGCGTCGGCCTAGTCGGGCATGACTCCGAACTGCAGTACCTCACGAGGATCCATGCCCTCCGGGACCGGGATCGGGTGGAGCGGCTCGCCATCCTCACCGATGATCTGCGGCAGCACCAGGATGATCAGCTCGCTGCGATCGTTGCGGAAGCTGTCATGCCGGAAGAGCTGGCCGATGATCGGGAGATCGCCCAGGATCGGGATCTTGCTGACGGACTTGGACTGATCGGACTGCAGCAGCCCGCCGATGGCCAGCACACCGCTATCGGGGATCGTGACGACGGTCTCCGCGCGCCGCGTGCGCAGCGCGGGGATAGTCAGACCGCCCATTGTCACGCCGGAGCCGAAGTCGAGCGAACTGACCTCCGGGGCAACCTGCAGCATCACTCGGTCACCGGTCGGGCTGATGGTGGGCTTCATCTTCAGGTTGACGCCGAAGGGCTTCCACTCGACGGTGATCGAAGCCGCGCCACCGACGCTCGCCTGGGCGATCGGCACGGGGATCTCGCCGCCAATGAGGATCTCAGCTTCCTCGTCCTCGTTCACGAGCAGGTTGGGCTCGGAGAGCACACGGGCCTTCTGCTTCGCCATGAGCGCATGCACCTGTGTGGAGAAGCGGAACAGCTCGGGCCAACCGCTGATCCCCGGGATCTGTCCGAAGAGGAATGGCTGGGTGCGGAACTCGGCGCTCGCGTAGGGCTGGCCGCTGTACTGGCCCCAGTCGATGCCAAGGTCCTCGTCGGCGCCACGGCTGAGCTCGACGATCTTCACCGCGACCTGCACACGACGCTTCTCGGGCGCAACGACGGTGATGAGATCGACGATCGGTACGCGTCCCTCGAACATCCGGATGACCTCGCCAAGCTGCGCAGCAGCCGCCTCAGTGGGGACGGAGCCCTCGAGCATGAGACCTTCATCACCGACGCGGGTGACGGAGATGCCCTCGGGCAGAGCCGCGGTGAGGGCACGCTGAGCGGCTTCGAGGTCGGGCCGTGGCGGGACGACCTGGACCATGTTGATCGTCTGCACGTCGTCGAATGCTTCGAGGAGGCGGGCGATGCGTTCGAGGCCCGCCGCGTCCTCAACGGCGCCGTCGATCACGACGACGTTCCCGCGAAGCGGGGTGACGGTGAACCCAGGGCCCAGCACCTGCCGGATCTCATCGGCCGGCGCGAGCCTGCTTCCGGCTTCGCCGGCGACCGTGATCATGTCCACGACGCGCAGGCCCTCGGTGACGGCTGCGATGATGTCGCGTGCGCGCAGCGCCTCATCGCGCGTGGCCACCTCGCCCTCGATCACGACGACCTCATCGCCCCAGGATGTGACCTTCAGGCGCGGGTCGAGGATCTCGGAGAGGGCGGATGCGGCGCGGGCGGCCTCGTTGTCGCTGTCCTCGAGCGTCTTGATCATCCCGACTACCTTCACCTCATCGGTGGAGGCGGCGTCGAGAAGCGACTTGAGGTTGTCCTTCGCTTCCTCGTCGGCCACTTCACCCTCAACCACCACCATGGTGTCGGAGACCACCTCGACGTTGAGGTTGGGGCTTAGCGACTGCTTCAGTTCAGTCGCTATCTGCTCCGCAAGTCTCATGCCAACAACGGTGGCGGCGAAGTTGTGCAGGCCGTCCTTGTCCCACACGTAGATCATCGTGTGGTTCTGATCGCGCAGAGGCGGCGCGGTGCCCGACATCACGAGCAGCTCGGTTGAGGAGACCACGCGCACATCGGCGACGGTTGGGTCCACAACCGCCACGCGGCGCAGGCCGTTGAACTTGAGCACGACGCTGCGTCCGTGCTCGAGGATCAGGGTCTGTGAACTGCCGGGCCGCGTGTTGTCGAAGTCGCCCGCAAGGGCAGGTAGGGCGGTGAGCCCTGCCAGCGCCATCACTGCGAGCAACGCTACTGCCACGGTGTTGCGGTGAACGCTCTGCATCGGTTACACCCCCTGACCCTCGCGCGGGGGCGAGGCGTCAGAATGCGGCTGTGTCTGCTGCGTGTGCTATTGCGAATGCGGGCAGAGCGTCAGGCCCGCCTCTGTGCTTCGGGTGCGCGTCCGACGGCGGCCGAAGCCGCCTGAGTCGTCGGTCATCATCTGCTGCCAGCCGGCGTAACGGCGCGTCAGTCCAGCGTGACGACTTCGCGCTCGCCGCCGCGGATGACCTCAACGGTCGGTGCGGGCGCGGGTGCGGGCGCCTGGCGAGGCGCCGGTGCGGCGGCGGCGGGCGCTGAGCCTCCTGCCGGTGGGTACATCACCCAGCCTGGCGGCGGTGTCTGCTGCTGCGCCTTCTCTTCCTCTGCCTTCTTCTCCTCAGCCTTGGCCGGTGGCTCAAGGCCCACCAGTGCCCAGTCGGTCTGGCCGGGCAGCGAGACCACGGTCTCCTCGTTGCGCGGGCGCAGCGCCAGGTGGACGGCGCCCTTGAAGGCGGCGAGAAGAACGCGCTGCGCCTGGTCGGGCGTGACGGCGAGGGTCGCGCTCTTGACCTGCACCTGAGCGGGCGCGCCACCCTCGGTCGCGGCCGGGGCCGCGCCGGTTGACTGGTCGGTGGTGGCCGGCGCCTGGGTGCCTCCACCGGGCTCAGGCCGGGTGGTCTGCTCGTTCATCGCCAGCACTTCAACGTTCTGCAGGATCATCTTCGTGACCGCGACGTCGCCCTGCTGGAAGGTGGTGAGGACATCGACGCGGTCGTGCGGGATGACGAAGCCGCCGACACCGGAGATGGGGTCGAGCGCGACGGTGACCGCGCGCATCCCCTCCGGAATGACGAAGGTCAGCCCCTCGGCGGCCGTGCGCTCGGTGACATCGCTCATCGTGAGCGGCTCCTCGGCGAGGATGTCGCGTCGCGCGATCTTCCCGACCGCCTGGCCCGGTGCGGTCAGAGCGCCTGCTGGTGCCGCGCGGCTGTCAAGCTGCGTGGTACCGAGCATCTCCATCGTGATGGTATCGCTCTGCCCGATCGGCTGCTTTGCCACGAGCACTGTCACCATCTGTGTCTCCGGCGCCTCCGTCACCTGCGTCTGCTGCCGGAGCACATAGTAGACAAGCGCCGCGACGATTAAGCCGATGATCGCCGCTACCGTGAATGCCTGCCGTCGCGTCAGCCTCACAATTATCACATCCTGCAGTGTCGTCTGCTTCGATTGCTGGCGTCGTCTTCCGCATTTTCAGCTACACAAGATGTCTCGTCAAGTGCGATTTACAGATTCTTCGCGCAGCCACCATGTCCTTCATGCCAAAGACATGAAGATTCACAGTGAGATCTGCTGGCTGTCATGTGCAAGCAACCGGCTATCGGTCATGGTCGCGTCCCTGTCATCCACTCCATCTCGCAAGTGGTCGATGCGCTAACGCACCATCTCCGTGGCGAAGATGCCCGAGCTGTACGTGAGCTGGCTGTTCGGGTCGCCGCCCGGGAAATCGAACTCAATGAAGCGGCCCCAGATCTCCTTCTGGCCCTGGTTGATGCCCTCGAGCCAGAACGCGCCGAACTTCTCGATGCGGAACTCCGCGTTGGAGCCGGTGTCGCCGAGGAAGGTCACAAGCGGCACAAGCATGATCCGCGGGTTGTCCGGGTGGTAGTCTGTGAATGTGTCGTGCTCCCACTTGCCGCCGACTGCTAGAGCGCGCTCGAGACGCGCCTTGCCCTGGTCAACTTTCAGCGCTGACTTGAAGTTACCGACGTTGACACCGGTCTTCGCGAAGACGGAATCGCCGATGTTGACGAACGAGGTCTCGATATCGGTGGCGGTGAGGCCGTAGGCCTGCAGCAGCTTGAACCAGTCCGCTGTGCAGCCGGGAGGTTCCTGCAGGAAACCGAAGGAGCCGGGTATGTTCGCGTAGTGCGGGCCGTCGGCCATCAGCATATTGATCTGCTCGCCGTAGACCAGCGGCGTGTTGTGGGCGATCCACATCGTTGCGATCGGAATGCCCTCGACAGGGCCGCGGATCACGATGCAGGAGCGTTCGGCCTCGGTGCCGAGGATGCCGAAGATCCGGGAGAAGGAGAAGTCCACGGAGGCGCGCGCGGTGACCTTCAATCCCTGCGCCCACGGACCGAGCGTGTAGTCATCCACGGTGCCGTTGGGGCCGACGAAGGTGATGTCGGCGTTGGTGACCTCCACCGGCCAGCCGGCGCCCTCCGCGGCGTTCGCGGCGGCGGTCTGCAGTGCAGCGGTGCGGGCAGGTGTCTCGTAGGGAAGCCGCGTGGCGCCCGCAAGCGCGGCGCTGTCCGCGATGTCCTGGCAGCGCTGCACGGCGATGGCGAGTCTACCGAGGTCGAACGACATCGCCGCGGCTCCCGCCAGAGCCGTGAAGGCGACGATGAGCCACGCGCCTGCGATACCCGCGCGCTTGGCCTTGATGGAGCTGAGCATGCGTTTCATAAGCTGTGCCTCCGTATCCGGCCGGATGGAATCTCCGGCCGCACCACGACGGGGCGACTGTCATCACCCTTTCGCGATGCTCCCGCTGTGGTGGCGTGCGCGCTGGCACGCGCTGTGTATCTGACGAGGCAGCCGGCGGATCTGGACGCAGGGACGTACGGGCGGTAGAGCCACTTGGGCGATGGCGCGGACATGCCGCGTGGTACCCCGAGGGCTATCGCTGGCGAGAAGAGGGCTGACGAGGACGGTGGCGGGTATGCAGCAGGCACGTTGTTGTGGCGCGAGATCTGTCCTCGCGCCCAACCTCTGGCGGTGGTGCCGCCATCGGGCGTGCCCATGCGGCGCCTGTGAGTGGCTGGCGTCATTATGGCTTCTTGCTCTGGTGTGATGAAAGCGGCGATCAGTTGCGGCTGCTGTGAACTGCTGCCCGACCACTGACAGTTGTGTGCGACACGAGGCAGGGACACTTCCGGTCTAACCCGCGCCATTATAGCCGCACCCGCTGTCGAAGGCAAGCCCGAGCAGAGATTGGTCATTGAGCGGCCCTGCAGTTGCGGCCCGGGTTGCCCGGATTCCTCTCGCGATACGCCCTGCTGTTCCGCGCGCTCCAGAGGCGCTGGTTGCGCGTTACAACATCCGGCATCTGCTTCGGCGACGACTACTCGCGCTGCATCACGATCGCGGTGCTGAGCGTGACGATCCCGTTCTCCGGGTCATCCGCCAGCCCGGCGAAGAGCGCGCCGGTGGCCAGTTGGTGCCCGTAGTTGACGCTGATGCGTATCTGGTCGCCGGCCTTAGCGTTGTTCTCGCTGCCGTCGGTGCCCAGAACCTGCCATGGGCCCCACGTTCCGTTGGTCTGGTTGAATGACCGGAAGTGGTAGACGAGTTCGAGGTTGGCCGGGTTGATGGTTGGAGCCGCACCGGCGATGCGCGTTGTGAGGCTCGCGGGGGTAGCCCCGACCGCGGCCGAACGCGCGCCTTCACGGGCGGCCTGGTTGACGCCAACCAGATCCTTCACCATCAGGCCGAACTCGATGATCCCGAAGAGCAGGAAGATCAGCAGCGGCGCCACCATCGCGAGCTCAACCGATGTGACGCCTTGCCGGCGGCTTCTTCGCATTCCAGTCATCATTCTCCCTGTCACCTCCCGAGGCGGACGGTCCGAAAGCTCCGATCGGCGTGAGTTGGCGGCGGATCAGTCGCGTATCTCTCGCCTGCAAAGGCTCTCTCGGCATCCGTCCTTACGCAGTTGACTCCCCGCATCCAGCCGGATCTACGCGAAGAGGCGCAGACCGATCATCACAAGTGCACCGATCCCGAGTGCGATGGCGTAGGGCAGTCGCACCTCGCCGGCGCCATCGCTGATCTCCATCGGCTCTTTGACTGCGGCGCGCAGGTAAAGTGAGGTCCCCATCTGCTTCATGACCCTCCCGAGCATGCCACGGCGGAGGGAGATGGCGATCGCCATAGCGCCCCCGACGATCGCTCCGATGGCGAAGGTCCAGAGCATGAAGACGGGGCCCATCAGCGCGCCGAAGGCCATGAGCAGCTTGATATCCCCGCCGCCCATGATGCGGCCGAGGAAGTTGCTGATGAGCCACAGGGCGAAGCCGGCGCCGATGCCTTCGAGACTGAGCAGGAGGCCATCCACGCCCCCTCCGATGATGTTGAGCACCAGACCGAGCGCAGCGAAGGGGACTGTGATGAAGTTGAAGATCTTCCCCCACCGAATATCGGTGTAGGCTGCGGTAAGCGCGAGTATCACGCCGGCTATGACCAGGGGTATCTCCACGAGTCACCCGCCTCCAGGTCTGTCTCATCCGTCGCTGCGCGAAGCGGCCGGTGCATCAGCAACCTGTTTCATCGAGGCCCTGCCGCGGCGCAGGGGGGTGCAGCATATGAGGCTTGCGCAGCACCGCTCCCTGGACATCGAGGGAAAGCTCCAGGGTCCCTCAGCCGCCGGCCGGGCGTCCCGGCCCATCACAGGGACCGGGGGATCACGCTCAAGCACAGTTCATGGGATCCGGACCAACCGGCTCTGCCTTAGCCGGGTGGGCCCGCGATCGTGTCGGCCGAATCCATGACCACGTTGCGCAGGGTGGCGCCAAGTGTACTCCACGCGGTGATACCTGCGACAACAACTAGAGCCAGGAGCAGCGCGTACTCAACGGTAGCGAGTCCCGCTTCGTCCTTCCACAGGGCAATCATCTGTGTCCGCCTCCTCCGTGTGACCCCCAGTGCCCGCTCAGGTCAAGCTCTTGTGGAGTTCCCCAGCGGTTCCCGGGACGCCGCCTCCTGGCCGCGTCTCCGCCGGAGCAGGGAGCTTGAGTGGGCTGAGCCTGCCGTCTGTGTGCCGCTCAACACCCAAACTCAAGGCTACCTCAAGGGCATGTGACCCGTTCGTGCACTGGTAGTATACGTGGCAGGGGTTCCCTGTCAAGCGTTCGACTAAACTCCTGATGAACTTCCTGTGTCATCTGCGGGGCCTCTTTGGCCTCCAGGGGCCGCAATACAGCTCCGCCAGATCAAGGGGCGCTTGACCATGCGCCGCCTTCGAGAAGCCGCATAAAGCTCAAGTTCTGCTCAGAAAAAACCTTGAGACACTGCGCTGCGGGCCGCTCCAGCCGGGGCATGCACGCACTCCTCGGCGGCTCGACCGACTGTGTTATCAGGCAGGTCCGGTGCGTACCGCCGGAGAAACGAAGCTCCGCCAGCGCAACGCCTGGCGGGAGCCCGCCGCCTCCTATGCCTCCCCGCCACCAGTTGCCTGAGCTCTGACACAACAGAGAGCGTCACGCGAGCAACCGCCACGAGAGGATGGCATCATATGCCACTTGACTTTGAGCACCTGATGGGCGATTACCATGGCTGCTACGGCGCGGCCCTCGATGCCGGACAGGCGTATCTTCGCGCATCGGCACAGGCTGCCCTTCTTAAGCGCGTCGGAACCACTGTCAATGAGGTCCCCGCCCCCGTCTGTCCCGACAAGCGCTGGTTCCAGCGCTCCTACGGCCGCTGCGTGACTGATGCGCCCGAGGACCTGCTGATCGGCGAGGGGCTCTTCTACCTCACCGAGCAGCGCAAGCTCTTCCTCGACTGTACCGCCGGGCATTACCAGATGACCTGGGGCTACGATCACCCGGAGCTGACCGCGCTGCTGCGTGACGGCATTGAGCGCGGGATCGTCTGGGACAACCACTCGAACATCCCCTCCGCGCCGGTCAAGCGCCTCACGGAGAAGCTCGTGATGCTCGCCACCCCCGGCAGGAGCCTCGATGAACTGCAGGATGACCCGGCGAGTCTCAACACGGTCCTCGCGGGCGTGGCCACCGGGAGCGTCGCCTGCGCGGCGGCGATGAAGATGATGCTCCTGCACCACTCCGGCGCCGGCGAGCCGGCCTTCGTGGTGCTCGACGGCAACTACCACGGCACCGACCTCTTCGCCCAGCGCCTGCGCGGGATGTGGCCGGATATCTTCTGCAACGTGAAGGTCGTGGCGGTGCAGCCGAACGACCCGGAGGAGCTCTGCGCCGTCTTTGCCGAGCACGGCGAGAACGTCGCGGGCTTCTGGGCGGAGCCTGTGATGATGAACCGCGAGGCGATCCTCGTCCAGCCGGGCTACCTGCACCTCGCGCGGGAGCTGTGCGATGAGAACGGCGCGCTCATGGCGGTGGACGAGATCCAGACCGGCTTCTGGTTCCCGGAGGTCATCTACTGTGCCCGCATCGGCCTGCAACCGGACTTCGTGGTGCTCGGCAAGGGCATGACGGCGGGCTTCCATCCGCTGGCGGCGCTGGTCTACCGCGGGAAGCTCGATGTGCTGGAGCAGTATGACGCGATCTCCACGAACGGAAACGCCGCGCTGGCCGCGCTCGTGGCGCTCGGGTGCATCGCGCTGATCGAGCGAAACGCGCGGGAGATCGAGCGCATCGGCCGCGCCTGGCACCGCGCGATGGAGGAGATCGCGGCTGAGTTCGCCGATCGGCTCGTGGAGGCGCGCGGGATCGGGCACATGTCGGGGCTGAAGTTCCGTGATCGTGAGGACTGCCTGAGCTTCCATCGGCGGGCGGTCGAGCGGGGCCTGTGGCTGCGCGCGCACGCCTACCACGAGGGGCACTCGACGGTCCTGACGAAGTTCGCGCTGCCGATGGGTGAGCGGGCCGTGGATTGGACCGCGGAGGCGCTGCGCGGGCTGCTGCGGGAACGGCGGTAGGACGGCAACAGGATTCCGGTCGTGGTGCGGGCGCCCTCGCCAGTAGGACGGCAACAGGATTCCGGCTACGCCGGACAGGATGTTACGGCAACGGCACAGGATGCGGCGGAACGGCTTGGGTAGGGGGACGGCATTTGGGACGTTTGTGGGGCGGGCGCCCTCGCCAGTAGGACGGCAACAGGATTCCGGCTGCGCCGGACAGGATGTTACGGCAACGGCACAGGATACGGCGGAACGGCTTGGGTAGGGGGACGGCATTTGGGACGTCTGTGGGGCGGGCACGACGAGCAGGCTGCATCGGGTCCGGAGGCATGTGCGGGCGAGGGCGCCCGCACCACGGAAGTGCGAAAGGCTGGGGGATCATGAACCACCCATACTTCGAGTACAACGACGTTGACCGGCGCTTCTTTGAGGAGCGGCTGGAGCCATGGCTGCCGGAGAGGCTCTTCGACGCACACCGGCATGTGCAGCTTCCCGAGCACCTCGATGAGTCGCAGCCCGCGTACGAGCGGGGCGCGTTTCCGGCGGGGATCGCGGGCCCCGAGTCAGTGGAGATGGCGCGCCTCGGCTACGCGATCATGTTCCCCGGGCGCAACGTTGAGATGCTCGCCTTCGGCTCACCGCAGAGCAACGTGCGCGCGGAGGCGAACAACGCGTGGGTGTCGAGCCAGTTCGAGGGCACGCTCTCGTGCGGGCTGGCGCTCAACCGACCGGACTGGGAGCCGGAGACGCTGCTGCGTGAGCTGCGCCGCCCGGCGATCATCGGCGCCAAGCCCTACGAGCGCCTCATCGCCGACTTCGAGGGCGGTGACGCGAGCGTCTTCGACCTGATGCCGCACCACCAGCTTGAGGTGCTCGATGAGCTGGGAGCGTGGCTGACGCTGCACCTCCCGCGCAAGGAGCGGCTCGCCGACCGGAACAACCTGCTGGAGATCGCGGAGTTGCGCGCGCGCTACCCGAACGTGGTGCTGGTGATCGCACACCTCGGGCGGTCTTACGCCGGCCGCTACGCCCGCGAGGGCTTCCCGGCGCTGGCGGAGGACCCGGGCATCCTCTTCGACAACTCGGCGGTGCTGAACCCGGCGGTGCATGCGCTGGCCCTCGATCGGTTCGGGCCGGAGCGGATCATGTGGGCCTCAGACCAGCCGATCTTCTACATGCGCGGCAGGCGGCGCTGGGAGGGCGATCGCTACATCAACCTCACAAGCGGCGATTACGCGTGGAACACCGACCGGCAGCCTCCCGAGATCGAGGCAACCTACACGCTCTCGCTCTACGAGGCGATGGCGGCCTGCGCGGACACGATCTTCGCGCTGGGCTACGGCGCGGCTGAGGTCGAGGCGGTCTTCCACGGCAACGCGCGGGCGAAGATCGCGGAGGTCCTGGCGCGCAAGGAGGCGTGGTGAGGGTGCGCCCCTCCCCGCTCGATCCCTCCTCCCCCTGCACGCCGCAAACGA
>DHPY01000112.1:47206-54105 GCA_002411015.1 Armatimonadetes bacterium UBA5352
CCCCTGCACGCCGCAAACGACGCGGCGTGGGGCGGGAGAGGGGGGAAGAACGGCAACGGCGCAGGTGGGCGCGGGAGAGCGCATACCCCGCAGTGGGGAGGGGCCGCACGAGCGGCCGCCGCGCAGCGGAGGCCGCGAGGCCGGCCCATGGCCCGTTCACAAACAACCGCGGGCCTCGTGCGGCCCCTCCGGGTGTTGCCGTCGATGTGCGGGTGGGGGCACCCGCACCACGGGAGCAACGATCTCCGCGTGTGGCAGTCAATGTGCGGGTGGGGGCACCCGCGCCACGGCAGCAACGAACGGGCGCGACGCCCGTCCCACGAGGGTGGCGCTCCTCGGCATTGACCTTGGCACGACCGCGGTCAAGGCGGGGGTCTTCGATGCCGGGAGCGGGAAGCTGCTCGGCGTGGCGCGGGCGGAGTACTCCCCCACCTCACCCCATGCCGGCTGGATGGAGCTTGCCGCGGAGGAGTACTGGCGCGCGACCGTCGAGGCGGTGCGTGCCGCGCATGAACAGGCCGGGGGGCCTGAGGTGCTCGGCATCGGCCTGTCATCGCAGGGGCAGACTTTCCTGCCGCTCGACGCGAACCGCGAGCCGCTGCGCCCGGCGATCGTGTGGCTGGACACGCGCGCTGAGGCCGAGGCGCGGCGACTCAATGAGGCGCTCGATCCGGCCGAACTGCGCGCCCGGCGTGGGGCCGCCGCGATCAACGCAGTCGATTCGGCGCCGAAGATCCTCTGGCTGCGCGAGAACGAGCCGGAGCTGTGGGCGCGCACGCGGCACCTCGTCATGCTCCCGGACTTCATCGGCGAGCGACTGACAGGCGAACTGCGGCTCGATCGCAGCAATGCGGGCTCAATGGCGATGGTGGACCGCGGCACTGGGGAGTGGTGGCCGGCGGCGCTGGAGGCCGTGGGCGTTCCCCGGGAGATGCTTAGCCCCCTCGGGAACGCCGGCGAGTTGATCGGTCTTCTGACTGAATCTGCCGCCGATGAGCTTGGCCTCACCGCAGGCGCGACGGTGGCGCTCGGCTGCAACGATCAGCTTGCCGGGGCGGTCGGCGCGGGGAACGTTGCGCCCGGCATCGCCTCCGGCACCACCGGAACCGCGATGGCGATCGTCGCCACCACCGACCTCGCCGACGCCCCGCCCGACGGCATCCTCCACGGCGCCCACGCCGTGCCGGGGCTGCGCTTCCTGTTGACCTACGCGAAGACGTCCGGGGTGGTGCTGACATGGCTGCGCGACCTGCTGGGCGCGCCGGGCTTCGAGGAGCTGCTCGCTGATGCGCGGGTCGTGCCGATCGGCTGCGACGGCCTGATCTGCCTCCCGCACTTCTCCGGCACCGCCACGCCAAGCTTCCGCAGCGATGTGCGCGGCGGCTTCGTGGGGCTGACGCTCGCGCACGGGCGGGCGGAGATGGCGCGGGCGGTCGCCGAGGCGGTGTGCTTCTGCGCGCGCGATGCCCTGGAGCTTGCGCGCGCGGCCGGGCAGCCGGTCGCGGAGCTTCGCATGCTCGGCGGCGCGGCGCAGTCGGCGTGGTGGATGCAGATGGTGGCGGACGTGACGGGGACGCCGCTCGCGGTGCCGGCGTGCACAGAGGCGGCGGTGCTGGGGGCGGCGATCTTCGGCGGGGTGGGCGCGGGTGTGCTGCTATCGATCGAGGAGGCAGCAAGGAGCTTCTACCGCGCCGGCGAACGCTACCTGCCGGATGAGGGCCTGCGGGAGGCGTATGAGGCTGCGTATGCTGCGTATCGCGCGGCGATGGAACGGCTGTATCCGGGAGCATTGGGGTAGCGGCCGGAGGAACGGCTGACGGGCAGGATGCCCGTCGCTACGAACGACACGGCTCTCATCCCGTGGCGCGGTCTTCCAACCTGCGAGCCGTTCGGAGGGGCCGCCCGAGCGAAGCGAGGGTGAGTTCCGCGTGCGGAACTCAGCCGCTGTGCCGGCCCCTGTTGTTCGTGCGAGGGCGAGGCAAACGGATCTCGGTGTGCGTGGGCCGGGGTGGAACCTGAGGCGCTGGCGCGCCTCACTCCGAGCGCCGCTACACGACAGCGGCGCTCGGAGCGGCCCCTCCACAACGACAACGGCGGACGGGCAGGATGCCCGCCGCTACGCAACGGATACGGCAACGGCTGACGGCAGCGGACTGCGGCCGCCTGCTATGATCAAGGAGGCGCTTTGTGATGCTCAGACCAACACGCATCGGGCTGCTGCCGCTCTACCTGGCGCTCTACGATGGGGTCCGGCCGGATGCCCGGCCTGACATGGAGGCGTTCGCCGCTCGCGTCAGAAAGATGCTGACCGGCCTGGGGCTGGACGTCGTAGCGGTGCCGATCATGACCACGCGCCGAGGGATCGACCGCGAACTGCCTGCGCTGCTCGATGACCCCGACCTCGACGCGCTGGCTACGGTGCACCTTGCGTACTCGCCATCGCTCGAGGCCACCGAGCCACTGCTGCGGGCGGAGCGGCCGCTGCTGCTGCTCGACACCACACCCGCGCCCGCTTTCGGCGAGGACGCGGACCAGGAGCTGATGCTCCGCAACCACGGGATCCATGGCGTCCAGGACCTCGCCTGCATGATGCGCAGGCGCGAGCGGCCCCATCTGCTCGCGGTCGGCCACGTGGATGATCCCGCGTTCCAAGCCGACATCATGCTCAGTTGCCGGGCGATGCGGGCGGCCCGGGCGCTCAGTTCCATGCGCGTGCTGATGATCGGCGACAGCTTCGAGGGCATGGGCGACTTCGCCGTCGACTTCGGGGTCCTCAGCAGGGAGCTTGGTGTGAACGTCGCGCGGGTGAGCGTCTCGGACCTCGCGCAGACGGCGCGTGAGGTAAGCGACTTCGAGCTTTCCGCCGAGGCTGCGTGTGAGGGCGATCTCTGCGACTGCAGCGGCGTCTCGGCGGAGGCGCTGCGGAGGACGAACCGCGTTGGGCTGGCGGTGCGCCGGGTGATGCAGGAGTACGCGGCGGGCGCCATGACCTTCAACTTCGGCTCATTCGACAGCGACACCGGCATCGAGACCGTCCCGTTCCTCGAGGCATCGAAGGCGATGGCGCGGGGGCAGGGGTACGCGGGCGAGAATGATGTGCTGACCGCGGCGATGGTGGGGGCGCTCGCGCAGGCCGGCTGCCGGCTGACCTTCACGGAGATGTTCTGCCCGGACTGGGAGGGCGGGACGATCTTCATGAGCCACATGGGCGAGTGCGGCCTCGGGGTCTCGGAGGGGCCTGCGACGCTGGTCGAGAAGCAGTACGCCTTCAGCGATGTGGCGAACCCGGTCATCGCTACCCCGAAGATCATCCCGGGCGAGGCGACGCTGGTGAACCTCGCGCCCGGCCCGGGCAGCAGCTTCCGGTTCATCACGGCGCGGGTCGAGGTGCTGGATCGGGGGCCGGTGGCGGGCTTCCGGGAGGTGCCGCATTACTGGATCCGGCCGCTCGACAGGGACCTTCGCGGCTTCCTACAGCGCTACTCGGAGCTTGGCGGGACGCACCACCTCGCGCTGTGCCTGGGCGATGAGCGCGAGATGGTCCGGCAGATGGCGATGGCGCTGAAGAGAGAGCACTGCGCGGTGTGATCGGTGGCGGGCGAGGTGGAGCGGGATATGACTGACAGGCGACTGTACGCGGTGCTCAGCGGCGACATCGTCGAATCGCGGCGGTTCGTGAATCGCGGGCCTGCTATCCGGGATGCAATCAAGGCTGCCTATCGGACCTGCGCGAAGGCGTTCCCGGAGGCTCTTGGCGAGATGCCGGCGGTTGACGTGTTCGCGGGGGACTCGTGGCAGATGCTGATCTCCTCCCCCGCGACCGCGCTTCGGGTCGCGCTGTGCATGCGGGCGCTGATCAAGGCGCATGAGGCACTCCCGAAGGTCGACACGCGAGTGGCGATCGGCATCGGCGCTGTGGAGTTCATCGACAGAGAGAACCTGTCAGAGAGCCAGGGCGAGGCCTTCATGCTGTCTGGAGGGGCGCTTGAGCGGCTGAGGAGCGACGGCGTGCGCCTGGCAGTGGCTCTCCCGGTGCAGTGGGGCGAGAGAGAGCAGGTGCTGGACCCGCAGCAGACGCTTGCCGCGGTGATGGTGCTGCTTGAGGTGGTCTGTGCCGGGTGGACGAAGAGGCAAGCGGCTGTCGTCGCTGAAGCTTTGATGGGGTGCTCGCAGACGAAGGCGGCTGATGAACTTGGCATCACTCAGCCTGCTGTGTCCCAGGCTTTGGACGCCGGCGAGTGGACCGCCATCGCGGAGACCGTTCGGTGGTGGGAGACGTGGAACGCGCGCTTATAATGGCCGATTATAAGTATATCAACTTATATTCCGAGCCTATAAGTAGTGAACCGGAGGTCCAATGGAGTTGCAGCCGGGGCAACAGCATTGCCTGATACTGCTGATCTGCGCTCATGCTCTGCTGGATCAGCGCCTGCGCCAGCAGCCACAGCGTCGGCCGCTGCTCTCTCCGATGGCTCTGTGGATGGGCATCCTGACGCTTCTGTGCGAGGCCAACCTGAGGGGGCTCGTCGCCGGCCTGATCGTCCTGGCTGGCTACACGCTCATCCACGCGATCAGCGGTGAGCGTCGCATGGAGTCCTGCGGCTACCTCATCGCCGAGCAGGTTGCGGCGACCTCACTGCTTGTCGCGAGCATCGCGTACCTGGCGGGCCCCGAGAGCGGCGCCTGGCTCGCGCGGCTTGCGGGTCTGCCGCTGCAAGGCGCTGCGGTGCTCACGGGCATGCTCTTCATGTGGTGGACGCTGTCCGACGCGGTGGGTCTCCTGGCCCGCCAGTATCTGCCCGAGGACAAGGGCGGCGACCTCGCGGGTACTCCCGGGGCGGGAGCGCTGATCGGGCGGCTGGAGCGCGCGCTGATCCTCGTTCTCGTGCTTGCCAACGTCCCGTCCGGGATTGGCTTCCTCATCGCGGCGAAGTCTGTCCTCAGGTTCGGCGAAGTCACGCAGCCAGGTAATCGCTCCCTGGCGGAGTACGTTCTCATTGGCACACTCGCAAGCTTCGCCCTCGGCGTGCCGGTTGCCTACGCTACGGCAGCGCTGGTGCACTGGGCGGGCAACTGATTCTCGACGCAGGGAGATGACCAATGGCTGTTGACAGCATCCGTTTCGGCATCATCGGCGCGGTGAAGCGCGGTTCGAGCTTCGTGCGGGCGCTCAAGGCGCACCCGCAGGCGGAACTGGTCGCGCTGTGCGATATCCAGGAGGGAAAGCTGCTCGAGGCCGCAGGCGAGCTTGAGATCACCCGGACCTTCACCCGCGATGAGGAGATGCTGACCTCCGGCGAGATCGACGCGGTGATTGTCGCCACGCCGATGCCGCTGCACGTGCCGCAGGCGGTGATGGCGCTCGTGCAGGGCATCCACGTCCTCAGCGAGGTCCCGGCGGCGGTCTCGTTCGAGCAGTGCCGAGAGCTTGCGCGGGCCCATCGGCGCAGCGACGCGATCTACATGATGGCCGAGAACTACACCTACATGCGCCCGAACCGGATCGTCCGGGAGATCGCGCGGCAGGGGCTGTTCGGCGAGATGTACTTTGGCGAGGGGGCCTATATCCACGAGCTGAAAGGCCTGAACGAGGTCACGACCTGGCGGCGGCGCTGGCAGACCGGCATCAACGGCAACACCTACATCACGCACTCGCTCGGGCCGGTGCTGCAGTGGATGGACCAGCGCGTGACGGCGGTGCTGTGCGCCGGCTCGGGGCATCACTACACCGACCCGCGCGGCGATCGGTACGAGCTTGAAGACACGGTGGAGACGCTCTGCCGGCTCTCCGGCGGGGGGCTGGCGCGGATCAGGCTGGATATGCTCTCCGACCGCCCGCACAACATGACCTGGTACGCGCTGCAGGGCACTGACGGCGCGTATGAGGCCGGGCGCAACCGCGATGAGCAGGGGCAGATCTGGCTGCGCAGCCGCTCCGAGGAGCCGAAGTGGGAGGCGATCGAGGAGCTTGCGGAGGAGTTCCTGCCCCCGGAGTGGCTGGATCCGCCGGAGGAGGCGCTCAAGGCCGGGCACGGTGGCGGCGACTACTGGGAGATCCACGATTTTGTGGACGCGATCGCGAGCGGCTCAAACCCACCTGTTGGCATGCATGAGGCGCTGGACATGACGCTTGCGGGCCTCGCGAGCCAGCAGTCGATCGCAGAGGGCGGGCAGTGGGTGGCCGTGGAGGATAGCCGAAGCTGGTGAACCCCTGCATTTCCATGAATCTTGTGGAAGCTATTGCACTCCCGGTGATAGTATGGTAGCGTAAGCTGGAGTAATTGGCGGGAGAACCGCCGCAAAAGGTGTCGTTGTTCGCGTCGCTGGCGGATTTGTCTCCGGGCGCACCGAGCAGGACACTGAAAAGCAGAGCAGTCTGGAGGCAGGATGCGCATGGCGACCGGCACAGTCAAGTGGTTCGACGACGCGAAGGGCTTCGGGTTCATCGAGCGGGACGAGGGCGAGGACGTGTTTGTGCACTACTCGGCGATCGTAGGTGAGGGCTACAAGTCCCTGGCCGAGGGTGCGAAGGTGGAGTTCGACGTAGAGCAGGACGCTAAGGGTCCGCGAGCAGCCAACGTGGTCGTGATCGAGCAGCCGAAGTCCTCCAACTCCTTCGACGTTTGGTAGTTCCGCTTTCGAAGCCGCGCTGCGTCGAGACGTCCGGCGCCTGCCGGGCGTCTTTTTTGTGTACGGCACCTCCCCCCGGCGCCCTCCCCGTTCCGGACTATGCATTACGCGCATCTGCGAAGCGGCCGAGATGGGCCGTATCCGTTCAGGAGGGGCCGCCCGAGCGTCCGCTGCTTGCAGCGGCGCGAGGGTGAGTTCCGCTTGCGGAACTCAGCCGCTGTGCCGGCCCCTGTCGTTTGCCGCCACCAACGGCGGGCCGGCACAGCGGC
>DHPY01000112.1:54303-59266 GCA_002411015.1 Armatimonadetes bacterium UBA5352
CCCCTCCACGACAACGACAACGCCCGGGTTCGGCGAGGATGCGGGTGATGCGTAGCCGTTCGGGATGAGGGGGAGGGCGAGAACGCCCCCTCGCGGGGGCGCGAGGGCCACGACGGCCACGGCTGACGACAACGGCAACGGGCTGGAAGCCCGTCGCTACGAACGGCACGACAAACGCCACGACGGGCGACGCCGAGGGGCACGGCGAACCGCGGATGCCGGAGCAGGGACCGGCTGACACGGTGGCGAACTCCCCGCCGAATGGACAGGCGCGCAAGGAGTGATCGCCCCATGAGCTACCGGCTGAGCACCCGGATGCTGTTCTGCGACTGGCACATGCCCAACTTCCTCCCCGAGGTGACGATCGACTTTGACGAGTTCTTCGAGCAGGTCAAGCGGACCGGAGCTGAATCGCTGATCTTCCAGGTCAAGACCGCCCACGGAGGCAGCTTCGCCCCCACTGATGTCGGCATCACCAACCCCGCGATGACCGGCGACATCTTCGGCGAGATCGTGAAGCGCACGAAGGCTCTCGGTGTGGAGATGATCGCGTACTACAACATGGTGCTGAGCTGGGAGCTGGCGAAGACTCGGCCCGAGTGGCGGCAGGTCGGGCCGACCGGCGATCCGCTGCTGCTGTGCGCCTACCCGTGCTCGTGCATGAGCAACCCCGAGTTCAGCGCGCTCGTGCAGGCACACATGGCGGAGGTCACGCGCCGCTACGAGATAGACGGCTGGTTCCTCGACCTGCAGTACTTCGCCTCAGGCGGCTGCTTCTGCCCCGCCTGCCGAGCCGGCTTTGAGGAGATGTTCGGGTACGCGCTGGAGCCCGCGGAGTTCACGGTCGGCCAGTGGCTGGATCTCTTCACCTACCAGGCGCGCATCCGCGAGCGCTTCATCCACGCCGCGATGGATGCCTGCAACGCCGAGCGCCCCGGCCTGAGCTGGTCGTGGAACGGCTGCGGCAACCCGACCTCGATCTCCCCTACGCTTGATGACAGGGCCGACTATCTCTCGACCGAGGCGCACCCGCCCTCGTATCTGCACGCCGACCACGGCGCGCGCTACTGCGAGGGCCTCGGGAAGCCGTTCACCCTCTTCATGCCGGAGAGCCAGGGCTCGTGGGGCGACTGGACGATCACCACGCCGGAGACGATCAAGGGCCTTGCGGCGATCGCGATGGCACACTCGGGCGCGCTGAACATCAACCACGTACCCTATCCCTGCGGCGACTACGCGGGCAAGGTGCCGATGGTCGTCTGGGACACGATCACCGAGGTCTTCGACTGGGTGAGCGAACGCGAGGACCTCTGCCGCGACCGCCGGCCGGTGCCGGTGGTGGCAAGCCTGCACTCAGCCGACAACAACCGCCTCCTGCAGGCGATCGCGCAGCAGCCGGAGTACGGGCACCTGCGCATGGAGCAGCATTCGAACGAGGCCGCGCTCGCGCAACTGCTGATGGAGACGCATACCCCGTGGGAGATCCGGATGGACGACCTCTCGCTCGAGGAGATGCGGGCGTATGAGGCGCTCGTGCTGCCATACATGCCGCATGTGCGCGATGATCTCGCGGAGCGTCTGCGCGAGTACGTGCGCGGCGGTGGGACGCTGATCGCCAACTCGCACACCTCGCTCTGTGGCGAGCGCGGGGAGCGGCTGGAGGAGTTCGCGCTCGCGGACCTTTTCGGGGTGAGCTTCGTCGCGGACTCAGAGTACAGCATCTGCTACCTCGATGGGCTGGACGAGGCCTTCGCGGAGAGCGTGCCGGCGATGCCGCTGGTCATCAAGGACGAGGCGAGCGGGCGGATGAACCCGCGGAATCATCCGATGTACGTGAAGATGGGCCCCTCCCCCCTCGATCCCCCCTCCCCCTGCGGGAGAGGGGGGAGGAATGAGGATGGTGCGCGGGCGCTGGCGTGGCTGATGGACCCGATCATCGAGAGCAACTTCGACACCGGCTACCACGTCTACCACGATCACGCGCCGCCCGGGTACCGGTCGGGGTACCCGGCGATCGTGCTCAACCAGTTCGGCGCGGGGCGCGTCGTGTACTTCCCGGTGCCCTTCCTGAAGGGCTTCGCGCGGAAGGCCGATCCATCGCTGAAGGCGCTCTTCCGGACGCTGCTGAACGAGGTGCTGGGAGTCCCGGCGAAGATCCGGATCGAGGCGCCGGTGTCGGTGAAGCACTCGCTGATGCAGGACGGGGATGACTGGCTTCTGCACCTGATCCACGTGCAGAAGCAGACTGACGCGATGTACCTTGACGCGTTCAGGCGCTGCGACTCGATCCGCGTGCGTGTGCGGCCGGGGTGGCAGGTCGCGGGCGTGGAGGATGCGCTGAGCGGAGAGGTCTTTGAGTGCCGCAAGGCGGATGGCTGGACGGAGTTCGTTGTGGACGGCATCGAGGGACACAGGATCGTGCGCATCAAAGCAGATGCGTAACAGGATGGCGCTACGCGCCAACAGGATCTGAAGGGCACGGCACAGGATTCGTGGTGGACTGCGATGACGCGAGTACTGCTGTGCATGGCGGTGGTCCTGCTGACAACAGGCGCTTTTGGTGAGGATGGGGGGTTCGCGGCCCTGCCAGCCGCCGTTTGTCGTTGCGGCCTCCGGGAACCGGGCGAGCAGACTACCTTCTCGTTCACTCAGGCCGATGGGTCTTGGAGAATGCGAGATTTCTGGAAGATGTGTGTGACTCTGCTCGTCAGTCCGCCCCTGCAAGCGGCGGCCGGTACGCCCTGAATGCCGCTACCGGCGGCGCACCGTCGCCATTGGGCATCAGGGTGACGGTGTGCCGAAAGCTGTCGCCCTCGCAGACGACACTCGGGCGTTCCTTTCACCACGCGGCGGTTCCTGCCATGTGACGGAGAGGCTGGGAAGTCTGTGCCACGAACTACGCGCGGGAGGTCATCATGCAGCATACCGACCGGTCACACGAGCGCTGGATCTGGACCGAGCTGATCGGCTTCGACAACGAGCAGCCGGATATGGGCGTCGGGGAGTACATCGAGGCGGCGGGCTTCGTGCCCGATGGCGTCTGCCTGATGCTCACCTCGGTGGACTTCGTGCTCTCGCACCCGGGGCCGGGGGAGTTCGCGCTCCCGCAGGACTTCTGCGCGCGCGATGGGCACGACCGCAATCCGCAACGCTCCCGGCAGGAGTGGACGAGCGGGCAGCTTCGCGAGCTGATCGCGCAACTGCACGCACGCGGGAGCCAGGCCTTCCTGACGGTCTTCACGCGCTTCTACGGCAACCGCTACCACCCGGAGTGGCTCGGCGAGCACCCGGAGACCTTCCAGGTCTTCCGCGGCCTCGGCCCCGCGCACTCGGTCAACTGCCTCTCGCGGCTGAGCGGTGGGAGCTACTTTGAGGACTACTTCATCGCGAAGCTCGTTGAGACGCTCGGCGACTACGGCTTCGACGGCTGGCATGGCGCGGATGGCTGGGGGCCCTTGAGCGGCGCGATCTACCGCACCAGCATCGGCGACGACATGGTCGGGCAGTTCGCGGAAAGGACCGGTCTCGCGCTCCCCGAACTCGTGACGCGCCCCTGCGATGCGGACGTGGAGGCGCTGGAGGCGCGGATCCAATGGCTCTGGCGGAACGCGCGGCATGAGTGGATCGAGTTCTGGTGCGGGCGCTGGGAGCAGTTCTGGACGAAGGCGCTCGATGCGCTGCATGCGGACGGCAAGCAGGCATTCATCAACTCCGCGTGGGGGCGCGCGCCGTGGGAGTCGCTCTACCGCTACGGCGTGGATGAGCGGCGGATCGAGGCCGCGGGCGTGGACGGCATGGTGGTCGAGACGGTCGCGGCGGGTCTGAGCATGGACCCGCGGCCCTACGCGGCCGATGTCACGCGACACGCGGACTTCCTCTCGGGCCTGATGCTCATGCGCGGGGCGATGCCCGACACGCGCCTGATCTTCCTGCACAACACGCACGATGTGGTGGAGCAGTGGGACGCGATCCGGCACAAGTCAACGCTTCTGGAGCGCGAGATCCACTCGCTCACCGGCGTCTACCAGCGCAGGGGTGACGGCTCCTTACGGCGCTGCGCGGATGGCTTCCTCGTCTGCCTCGGCGATGGCCTCGACGACTTCCACTGGCACTGGCTCGGGGAGCGCTGGGGGCTGGCATACGCGAACGAGCCGGTGCGGACGCTCGGGGCGACGCTCGTGTGGTCGAACTCGCTGCTGGATGCGCAGACCGAGGAGTTCACGCGCACCCGCGGGTGGTTCGCGCACCGGCTGGCGTTCCACCTGATGACCGAGGGCGCGCCGGTGCAGTGCATCGCGGACGTGGCGGACCTCGGTGCGGTCGAGGGGACGCTGCTCGCGCTGAACCACCACCTGCTGACGGAGGAGGAGCGCGCGCGGCTGCTGGCGTACGAGGGCGGGCCGCTGGTGCTGATCGGGCGGGACGCGCCGGGGCTGCCTGAGCCGCAGATGCGCATCGACGACCGCTCCGGGCCGGGGAGCCTCTGCTGCCTCGTCTACGGCGCGCGGGTGGCGGCGCCGGAGGTGCCGGAGTGGGATGCGCCGGCGCTGCCGGAGGACCTGATGGCGATGGATGAGCCGATGGGCTACTGGGATCACTTCGATTGCGCGCCGGTCTCGCCGGGGTTCATCCGGGCCTGCGCGCGGGTGATCGCGGAGGTCTCGGACGCGCCGCGGATCATCGAGCAGACGGACGACGTGCTGGTGATGGCGACGGAGGAGGCGGACGGGAGCGTGCGGGTGGCGCTGAAGAACAAGTCGCGCTTCTACGCGGCGCCGCGGGTGGATATGCGGCGGGAGGTTGCGAGCGTGGAGGTGCTGACGGAGTTCCCGTCGCTGACGGTGGCTCCGCAGGGCAGCGAGTTCACGGTGCGCATCCCACCCGAGGGCGTGACGGTTGTGGAGGTGCGGATGGCGGGCGGGTAATCGGGAAGATGGCGCGGGCGCGGGAGGGGGCCTCCCGC
>DHPY01000112.1:59388-71268 GCA_002411015.1 Armatimonadetes bacterium UBA5352
CGGGCGCGGGAGGGGGCCTCCCGCGCCTCGCCCCTCCCATGAGCAGAGGCCGCTCGTCGCGACCGCACCCGTGCGTTCTGTGTCATTCCGTCTCCTGAGCCTCTCCCTCACCCCACTGCGGTGGCGCGGGCGCGGGAGGGAGGCCCGCTGGCCAGGGGCAATGCCGCGAGCCGGCGTCATCTACTGAACGTCGCGCAGAAGATGCGCGTCGCCGCCCCCATGGACCACGATGAGGCAACCTTCGCCGGGCAGAAGCAGGTGGCGGATGTCCAGGGACCCCTCCACGGGGCAATGAGAATTCACTGTGCCGTCGGCAAGAGCCAAGCAGTGAACCGCGCTTCGCACCGCAGCATAAAGCAGACCATCGCCGCCAACGACGACTGGGGCATCGAAGATGGGGTGATGTCGGGGGTCTGGTAGTTCAGTTCGCCACATCAGTTGCCCACTGTCTCCAGCGAAACATGACAGTGCGCTGTCGGCTGAGACCACGAGCACTTTGTCGGCAGCGACTGCAGGATCGGTGTAGGAATAGGCGGGGAGGTTAGCAGACCACAAGATCGTGCCCGCCTGGCCATCCAGGCATACGAGAGCCTGCCGGTACTCCCCAGCGGATCCAGTCAACCAGAACACGCGGCCTTCGCCGTCAACGGCAGCGGTGAAAGGCAACGCAAAGGGCGCTTCGCCGTACCGCCAGGCGATCGTTCCATCCTCCTCGTTCAGTGCGTACAGGGACCCCGAGGAGGAGGAGACGAGAACCCTTCCCGCGCCGTCTGCAGTTGGCGCGCCAAGCACAGATGGTCCGGAATACCCTTGAGGCAGAGGAGGAGACCAGGTCCACAGTAATGTCTGCAGGTCCGGGGACCAGGCATTGACGCGGCCATTCGAGGAAGCCACCACCGTCCCGCTGCGCCCGACTTCGAGTCCAGAGGCATGCTTCTCGCCACGGAACTCGACCGGCGGCGTGCGCGCAGTCAGATCGCCATCTGCGGGGCTGATGGCGCAGACCGTTCCGTCCTCCAGGGACGCGTATACAACACCGTTAGCGAGAATGACACCTGCGACAGCCTCGCCAAGATCCATGCCCCAGCGATCAGTCCCGGTGCCGAGGTCCACGGCATGCAGTTCGGGTCCGGAAGGCAGGTAGATGGCAGCTCCGTCTGCCACAGGCGCCGTCTGAGCGCCGAAGGCCAGATGGCGCTGCCACGCGATCTGCGGGCGTTTGCTCGCCACCCTCTGGTGGTAGGCGACTGGTTCGCCGGTTACGGCGGAAATGAACACAGCCACTGTGTCCCCGGTTGATGCGCCCTCGGGGGCGTTCCCCTGCCAGAGGAAGTGATACATCAAGGGCGGACCAACCCCATCAGCAGCAACGAATGAGCCCAAAGGTTCAGCATGTAGCAGCGCCATCTCGCACGGCACGGAAGGAAACAGCCGGTCCATCAGTTCATGCGCGCGTTCCAGTGCCACGTCAATCGAGATCGGCTGTCCAGGCCGCGGCACTCGCCCATTGGGCCAGCTCAGATGCCGCACCAGCCCGCCTGGCACTTCGTACTCGGCAATCACCTTCCGGGCTGGCCCGGCGTCATCGCTGATCTCGGCGAGCACACGCCGGGCAGCCCCCTGATCCCTCGGCTGTGAGTCCTGAATTGCCACACGAGCCGGGTCTACATCGAGTGCCGTTGCGATGACGGCAACCGGATCATGGGTATCTGTCTCGTCGCTGAGGCATCCGGAGGGGCACCAGATGCACGCTATGCACACGAGCAGAATCACAGTTGCGTCGGGCGTCGGTGTGCGCACTGCCGTTGACCTCCCTTCCTCGCGCTGGGTATCGGGTTCCTATTGCCCCCAGCGGGCGGGTCGTAGTGTCAACGAAGTAAAAACCGGATCCTGAACTGGCTGATCCGAGCCACTATCTTTATCGACAGTGGCGTTCACGGTGACAGTGAACTGCCCCGCATCACCGAACCGATGAGACACCGGATTCCCGGCTGCCGGGCGTTCCGTCTCGGTGAAGGTCCAGAGGAATGATGCCTTCTCAGTGACATCGTTGCCGCGCGAGTCGCGGCACACGGCCTCGAAACGCACCTCTTCATACTGCGCGACCTCGGCGGGGTTGGCCTCGGGCAGGACGATGTCCACACTCAGTGCGCATGCCGATCCGGCGAGAGCCAGGGCCAGTACAACCGCAAAGACGCACGACAGGGCCGATGAACGTCGGGGGCGGGCGACACGTTCACGCACGACACTACCTCCCATTGCGACGGTCGGTAAGTCGCCTGTCGAGGGTATCATATCCTGAAGCGCAAGGAGTTACACGTCAAATCTTGTGGAACATCGTGCAAATGGAGCTACTCCGTCTGCAGGAAATCCCCCGTCGTCGCGAGGTGCCAGGTGTCGCCGCGGTCGTCGGAGACGAGGATCGTGGGCTCGGAAGGCTTCGGCGCGTAGAACTCGTACTTGCGCTCCTCAGTGTTCAGCGCGCCGATCGGACGCACCGCCCCCCCCTGCTGAGGAACTGCACCTCGCGGTCGGGCCAGATGTAGGCGTAGTCCTCGAACTCGTCGCGGAACAGGCAGATGCTCGCGCTCTGCGACCAGTAGCTCAGGAAGAGCTTCTCCGTCACCGGGTCTATCGTCAGCTTGTGGTAGTAGACGCGGTAGTAGGGGTTGTGCGGCACCACGAGCGGCTTCGGCTCCTCCCACGGCTGCCCGGCGCGCTTGCGGTGCAGCGACAGCCGGAAGTAGTAGCCGGGGTCAGAATGCCGGGTGACCGAGTAGAGCGTGCCCTCGCTGTCGCAGATCAGGCCCGCGTAGCTAGTGCCCGCCGCCACCTCCTCCGGCTCAGTCCACTCGCTGATATCGAGCGGCCGGACCGAGCGCGTGTAGCGGAACGGGTTGTGGTGACCGTTGATGATCACGTGCAGGTAGCCCTCGGGGTCCACCGCGATCCCGGGCCAGTTGTGGTTGTCCTCCGCGTTGATGCCGCCAAAGCCGATCAGCACCGGCTCGGAGAGCGTCCCGCTCGGGATATGGTACGTGATCACGTAGGCCGGCGCGCCACCCTCCTTCGTGCGGCCCTCAAGGATCGCCAGCCGCCCGTAAACCATGTAGACGGTGTCGCCGACCGTGACCGCCATCCCCGCCTCGCCTGAGTGCGCGCTCATCGGCATCGCATCCTCGCAGATGAGCGTTGCCTCCGGGATCTCGAGGGTGCCGTCCGCGAGCTTGCGCGGGATCGTCAGGTAGATCTCGGTCGGCGCGAAGTAGCGCGCCATCAGGATCACGGGCGGGCGATCGAGGCGGTCGGGGTTCTGCCCGAGGTTCTTCTCCATGCGCGCCATATACCACGGCAGGCGGTAGACATCCCAGGTCTGCAGGTTATCGCGAGAGTGCAGCAGCAGCCCCGTGCGCGTCTTCCAGTCGCCGGTCGGGTCTGAGACGAAGCAGAGCATGTAGGCGTCGCCATCCGCGTCCCAGCGGATGCTCGCGTCATCGCTCGAGCCCATCGCGCTCACGGTCAGTTCGCGGAAGCCAAGCTCCGTCTGCGCGTGGGGGATCAGCGTGTCCTCGAGGATGCTGCGCCACTGCCAGGTGCCATCGCCACCGAGCGTCTGGAGGATGTGGCCGCCGTAGCGGATCCAGGCCTGCCCCTCGGGGCTGACGCTGACGGTGCCGGGCTGGAAGCGCGGGTAGTAGCCGAACATAGCGCGCTCATTGTTGAAGTAGGGCTGGTTGAGGATCGGCGCGACCGCGGCCTCGCGAAGCTCCGGCCAGCGGTGGTTCATCACGCTTGCGTCGAAGGCAGGCACGTCCGGCCTGACAGGGATCATGGTGTCATCAGCTACTTCAGGCGCTACGCTGGTGACCTCCGGCGCTTCCTCGAGGAGCCTCATCGCGTCGAGGTGCAGCACCGTGTACGGGTTCGGCTGGCGGTCGAAGGCTTTCGTGAAGAGGTAGAGGCCCTCCACGCTCCCCCACCCCGCGGGCTCACCGAGCGGCCGGAAGTCGCTGAAGTTCAGCGCGATCTCCCGCCAGCCGGTCCAGTCCACGACGAACTCGGCCATGAACCAGTCGCTGTAAGGCGTGTTCGCGTTGTCGGAGAGCACGCCGACGGTAATGCGCTCGCCCGTGGCGTCCTCTGAGTAGGCCTGGAAGCTGATGCCCGCGTAGCCGCTCCAGTCGGGCGGGACGGCGCGCGTGTGGATCGTCGGGAAGCGGGGGTGGTCGGCCCACCGGCCGGAGGTCTGGCCGGAGACGACATGCTCGCGCGAGAGGGTGATGCCGGCCGCCATCTCCGCGTAGGTGGTGTGGCGCGAGAGCCAGAGTTGCTCCTCCGGGAAGAGGTCGAGCAGCTCCGGTGCGCTGAGCCACGCGCCGGGCGTCTCGAAGTCGAACGCGGCCTGCCAGTCCTGCGCGGCGGCGACGGCGGCGAGGGTGATGAGTGCGACGATGAGCGCGCGGCGCATGGCGATCAGCCCTCCAGGCCCATCGGGCTTGCGCGGAAGATGCGCGGGTCCATGTCGCGCAGGTGCGTGGCGACGCGCGGCGCGAAGTCCATCTGCGCCAGCACCTCGCTCTCGAGGTCCACGCCGGGCGCGATCTCCGTCAGCGTCAGGCCGCCATCAGCAAGCTCAAAGACCGCGCGCTCAGTCACATAAAGCACGCGCTGGCCCTTCTCCGCCGCGTACTCACCGGAGAACGTGCGGTGCTCGACCTCCGCGATGAACTTGCGGTGCTTCCCCTCCTGCACGATCCGCACCGCGCCATCCTCGATCCCGATCTCAAGCCCACCGGCGGTGAAGGTGCCGCAGAAGACCACCGTATCGGCGGTCTGGGTAATATTGATGAAGCCGCCGCAGCCCGCCACGCGAGGACCAAACTTGCTGACGTTCACGTTGCCTCCCGCGTCGGTCTGCGCCATCCCGAGGAACGCGAGGTCGAGGCCGCCGCCATCGTAGAAGTCGAACTGCGCGGGCTGGTCGATGACCGCCTCGGGGTTGGCGGAGGCGCCGAAGCTCAGCCCGCCCGCGGGCACGCCACCGATCGGGCCAGCCTCCACCGTCTGGTTCAGCTCAGAGGCGATGCCCTCCTCATTGGCGACGGCCGCGATGCCCTCGGGCATCCCGATGCCAAGGTTGATGATCGCGCCGCGCCGAAGCTCGAGCGCCGCGCGCCGGGCGATGATCTTGCGCTCATCCATCGGCAGCGGCGGGATCGCCTCGAAGGGCACCCGCACATCGCCGGAGTAGGCCGGATTGTAGTCCTCGCCGAAGGTCTGCTGATGCTGCGCGCGGTCGGCGACCACGATCGCGTCCACGAGGATGCCGGGGATGCGCACATGCTGCGGGTTGAGCGTGCCCTCGCAGGCGATGCGCTCGACCTGCGCGATGACCATCCCGCCGGAGTTGCGGGTTGCCTGCGCGATCGCGAGCATCTCGCCGAAGACCGCCTCGTGCTCCATGGTGATGTTGCCGCGCCCGTCGGCGGTGGTGCCGCGGATGAGGCCGACGTGGATCGGGAAGGCGTGATAGAAGAGCCACTCGCGGCCGCGCAGTTCGATGACCTCCACGAGGTCCTCGGTGGTGCGGTCATTGAGCTTCCCGCCACCGTTACGCGGGTCCACGAATGTGCGCAGGCCGATGTGAGTGATGAGCCCCGGCCGCCCCCCCGCGATCTCCCGGAAGAGGTGCGAGATGACGCCCTGCGGCCAGTTGTAGGCCTCCACGGTGCCCTCAACCGCGAGCTTCCCGAGCGCCGGGCAGAGGCCCCAGTGGCCGCCGATGATCCGCTTCGTGAGGCCCTCATGGGCGAGGTGGTTGATGCCGCGGCACTCACCGTCACCCTGGCCGGCGGCGTAGACGATCGTGAGATCGCGCGGCCGGGCCTCGGCGAGGAAGCGCTGCTCGATGGCGGCGGTGAGGGCCTCCGGGTGCCCGGCGCCGACGAATCCGCCGCAGGCGACGGTCGCTCCGTTGGGGACACGCGAGACGGCTTCTTCGACGGACATGAGTCGGGACATTGGGCGGGCCTCCGATATGGCTTGCGTGAATCACTATGCCCAGTAGGTGGGGCGCCCTCGCCCAACCAGGGCAGTTCTGGCAAGAGCTGCGGTGTGTGCGGGCGAGGGCGCCCGCACTACTGAAGGTCTGGTCGTGTACGGTACTGCTGACGATTCACGACAGACGAGGCTAACACATGCCCCCGTTGACCGAGAGGACGTGCCCGGTAATGTAGCGCGCCTCGTCCGAGGCCAGGAACGCGACGGCGTTCGCGACGTCGAGCGGCGTGCCCATCGCGCCCGCGGGTATTGTGGAGACGATCTGCTCCTTCACATCCGCCGGGATGGCGGCGGTCATCTCGGTCTCGATGAAACCCGGCGCAACGGCGTTCACGGTCACGCCCTTGCGCGCGACCTCCCGCGCGAGCGACTTCGTCAGGCCGATCAGGCCTGCCTTTGAGGCCGAGTAGTTCGTCTGGCCGAAGTTGCCGAGCAGAGCGACCACCGATGAGACGCTGACGATCCGCCCCCAGCCGCGGTCGGTCATCCCCTCGACGACCGCGCGGCAGCAGTTGAAGGCGCCGGTGAGGTTGACGGCGAGCACCGCGTCCCAGTCCTCCGGCGCGAGCTTACGCAGCGTGCGATCGCGCGTGATCCCGGCGTTGTTCACCAGCACCGAGACCGGCCCAAGCTCCCCGGCGACCTGCTCGACCATCGCCACAACGGCGTCGCGATCGGTCACACTGGCCTCGAAGCAGGCCGCCCGCACGTCAAGAGCGCGAGCCTGCTCGGCTACCGCCGCGGCCTCGGAGGCATTGTCGCGCGCGTCATCACGCACGTAGTTGAGCGCGAGGTCGCAGCCATCGTGGGCGAGGCGAAGTGCGATCGCGGCGCCGATGCCACGCGATGCGCCCGTGACGAGCGCTACTCGGCGTTCGCTGTCCATTGGCCGATCACTCCCCGTAGCTGTAGAAGCCCTCGCCGGACTTGCGGCCGAGCTTTCCGTCCTCGACCATCTCGCGGAAGGCGGGCGCGACCTCGAAGCGAGCATGCCCGGTCTGCTCGTGCAGCGAATCGAGCAGCGCCAGGCAGATGTCGAGGCCCACCAGGTCGGCGGTTGCGAGCGGGCCCATGCGGTGGCCGCTGCCGAGCTCCATGGCGGCGTCAATGTCCGCGGGCGCGGCGCCCTGCACCCAGATGTCTATCGCGGCTGAGAGCAGCGCGCCGAAGCAGCGGTTGACGAAAAAGCCGGGGATATCCGGCGCGACGGCAGGCTGCTTGCCCATGCGCCGGCAGAGCTCGACCGCGGCATCGGTGATCTCCGGAAGCGTCTGCGCGGAGGGGATGACCTCAACAAGCTTCATCGCGGGCGGCGGGTTGAAGAAGTGCATCCCGAGGAAGCGGCCCGGCCGCCCGCTCGCCTCGCCGAGCTTCCCGATCGGCAGCGTGGAGGTGTTGCTGGAGATCACCGCTGCGCCCGGAGCCACCGCGCCGATCCGCGCCAGCACCTCCGACTTCACCGCCATCTCCTCAAAGACCGCCTCGATCACCCAGTCCGCCTGCTCGATCGCGTCCCACTCCGTGGAGCACGAGATCATCTTTCGGACGCGGTCAGCCTCCTCCTGCGTGAGCTTCTCGCGCTCCACGGCGCTCTTGAGCGAGCGCTGGAGTATCTGGCAGCTTTTGTCGAGCGCTGCCTTCCCGGTGTCAATGATCGTGACCGTGATGCCGGCCTGCGCGACGACCTGGGCGATGCCTGTGCCCATCGTCCCCGCGCCCACTATCGCTATCCGCTGGATGTTCACCGCACACTCTCCTCTCGAAGCGTTGTTCCAGACGAGGGCCGATCTGAATCAGACGCGCTCGATCGCCATCGCCATGCCCATGCCGCCGCCGACGCAGAGCGTGGCAAGCCCGAGGTGGGCGTTCCGGCGCTCAAGCTCATGCAGCAGCGAGACCACGATGCGCGCGCCGGTTGCGCCGATCGGGTGTCCGAGCGCGATCCCGGAGCCATTCACGTTCACGCGCTCCTCGCGCATGCCAAGCTCGCGCATCACCGCGAGCGCCTGCACCGCGAAGGCCTCGTTCAGCTCAATAAGCTCGAAATCCTCCAGCGCGATGCCCGTGCGCCGGCAGAGATCACGCACCGCGGGCACCGGCCCGAGCCCCATCACCCGCGGCTCGACGCCCGCCCATGCTGAGCCGATAATCCGCGCGCGCGGCGTCCAGCCCTGCAGAGCGGCTCGCTCGGGGGAGGCCAGGAGCAGCGCCGCAGCGCCATCATTGATGCCCGAGGCGTTCCCGGCGGTCACGCAGCCGTCGGACTTGAAGGCCGGCCGCAGCCCCGCAAGCGCCTCCAGCGACGTCTCGCGCGGGTGCTCGTCGGTCGCGAGCGGCTCGTCCTTGCGCCGCGGCACGGGGATGATCTCGCGCGCGAAGTGGCCGGCATGAATCGCCGCGCGCGCTCGCTGCTGACTGCGCAGCGCCCACGCGTCCTGGTCCTCGCGGCTGATGCCGGTGCGCTGCGCGATCTCCTCGGCGGTCAGGCCCATCCCCATCCCGGTGATCGGGCAGCGCAGGCCCTCGTCCATCACGGCATCTATCATCTGCACCGAGCCGAGCTTGTTGCCCCAGCGCATCTCGCGCGAGTAGAACGGCGCGTTGCTCATGCTCTCTGTGCCGCCGGCGATGACCACGGCCGCCTCGCCGAGCGCGATGGCTCTGCGGGCCATGTCAACCGCGCGCATCCCGGAGGCGCACATCATGTTGATGGTGGAGCCGCAGACGGTCTCGGGCAGCCCGGCGCGTATCGCGGCGGTGCGGGCGACGTTCAGGCTCGAGCCGCCCTGAATCACGTGGCCGAAGATGACCTCCGCGACCTCGATAGGCGGGACGGCGTTGCGCTCGATGAGGCTTTGCGTAACGAGCGTGGCGAGATCCGCGGCGGAGTGCTCGAGCAGCCCTCCTCCGAAGCGGCCGATGGGGGTGCGCAGCGCGTCTATGATGACCGTCTCTGCCATGGTTGACCGCTCCCGGCGCGGCGCGATTGCATACGCGCGGGTTCTTTCGCCGCAGCCCGCATGGGGACCTGTCGGCAGTGAGGGAGGCGAGCCCGAACGCGAGGGTGCGGATCGCGAGCGGATGGCCGCGGAACGACACGGGCGCGGGAGGGGGCCTCCCGCGCCCTGGCATCGCCCGGCCGCTCCTCCATCTGAGCTTGTGTACGCGCCGCTACCGCTGCTCCGGCGCGCCGAATTCGATGCCCTGGGCGAGCGGGCCGTCCCGCGAGATGTCCATCTCGATTGCCCCGAGTTGTGACTATCGCTCGCTGTTCATCCGGAGCCTCCCGCGCCCGCAATCGGTGGCCCGGACTACCCTACTGCCCCTCCGCGGCCGCATCTTCCTGTGGCCCAGTCGCGAAGAAGTAACCGTCGATGCCGTCCAGAAACGGTGGTGTGATCAACGTCTCCGTACGCGCGTCCACGTAGCGGATAAGCGTCGGCTCCCAGGGGTCGGGTTCCGGCGCCGGTCGCCGTGCCGTTACCGCCCAGACAGGTCCCTCCTCGGCGGCCAGCGGATGGCTCAGAATCAGGCGCGCGGACAGTGTAACGTCTGCCGTGTCGAAGCGGGCCCTCTGCATGATGAACTGACGAACCAGTTCCAGCGCCTGTGATTCCGTAACACGAACCTCATCCAGCGAATGGCGACCGGCCCAGTTGGCGATATAGCCGGTTGGCGTACCGTTCAAGCCCACCGCCTTGTCCGCTGCCGTTGTCGGTGTGGAAAGGACACATGCGACCAGTGTAGACAGCAGCACACGAACCGCTATTGCGCTCATATAAGTCACCCCATCCGGCGGGTCGGAGTGCAGTTGTTGTGTCTCCGTACAGGTTCCTGCGCCTGCTGCGCGTTCCAGTCGCCCGTAACCGTCACGGTGCATGTAGCTGGGTCATCGAACTGATGGGTCGCTGGGTTATCGTCATCCTCGGCGGAGCCATCACCAAAGTCCCATGACCATGTGACCTGACTGGTGATATCCTGCTGCAGGCTGTCGTAGGCTACGGCCTCGAAGTCGTGTAATCGCGGCCGAGCGCCACCGCACAGAGCGCATCCTCAGGTTCAACGATCTCGACGGTGAAGGCGTGTGCGGGTCCGGCAAGCATCAGGAACAGGGCGGCGGAGACGGCCAACGGGGAGAGCGTGCGACGGATGCAAGTCCGACGGATTCCGACCACGATCATACCTCCCGGAGAACCGATTGGTACCGTCTGGTCAGCCGTAGGTTAGCAGGCGGCGTGATGAATGGCAAGTTAAGTGTGTCTGAAGCCCATGGGGGATAGTCCGAAGGCGCGGTGCAGGTCCCGTGGAGCGGGCAGAGAAGGTGACGGGCGCAGGACGGGGGCCATCGTCCCACCAGCACGACTCGTCACGAGGTGTCAGCATGAGCGCAGCAGGCCGATCAGATCAGCCGAACGTCATCGTCATCTACGCCGATAACCTCGGCTACGGGGACCTCGGGTGCTACGGGCACCCGGTTCATCGCACACCGAACATAGACGCCATGGCGCGCGAAGGGATGCGCTTCACCGACTTCTACGTGACCGCGGGCGTCTGCACGCCCTCCCGCGCGAGCCTGCTCACCGGCTGCTACGCCCAGCGCGTGGACATGCACGTCTCGGGGATCGGCCATGCGGTGCTCCAGCCGGTCGCGGAGAAGGGCCTCAACCCCGATGAGATCACGATCGCGGAGGTGCTGCGCGATGAGGGCTACGCGACCGCCTGTGTCGGCAAGTGGCACCTCGGCGACCAGCCCGAGTTCCTCCCGACCGCGCAGGGCTTCGACTACTACTACGGCATCCCCTACTCGGAGGACATGACGCCGCGGCCGGACAAGCCGTGGCCGCAGCTTCCGCTCCTGCGCAACGACCGCGTGATCGAGGCCCCGGTGGATATGACCACGATCACCGAGCGCTACACGCAGGAGGCCGTGCGCTTCATCGAGGCCAACAAGAGCCGCCCGTTCTTCCTCTACATGCCGCAGGCGCTGCCCGGCTCGGTGAAGATCCCGCAGGTGGGCGAGCGCTTCCGCGGCCGCTCGGGCAACTGGGCCTACGGCGACTGCGTGGAGGAGATGGACTGGTCCACGGGCGAGCTGATCCGCGCGCTGCAGTGGCACGGGCTCGATCAGAACACGCTCGTGATCTTCCTCTCGGACAACGGGACGCCCGTCAACCACGGTGGCAGCAACGGGCCGCTGCGCCACTGGGGCTACTCCACCTGGGAGGGCGGGATGCGCGTGCCGTGCGTGATGCGCTGGCCGGGGACCATCCCCGCGGGGGAGGTCTGCTCGGAGATTGCGACCACAACGGACTTCCTGCCGACATTCGCGCGCATGGCGGGCACAACCGAGCCGCAGGATCGCGTGATCGACGGCCACGACATTCTGCCGCTGATGCGCAATGATGAGGGCGCACAGACGCCGTACGAAGCGTTCTACTACTACTTCATGGAGCAGTTCCACGCGGTGCGCTCAGGGCAGTGGAAGCTCTTCGTGGAGCGCGCGGACCGCAAGAACTTCAAGGCGGATGGCGGCGTGAACGACGAGGCGATGCTCTTCGACCTCGAGAGCGACATCGGCGAGACGGTGAACGTGTACGATCAGCACCCGGACGTGGTGGAGCGGCTGACGGCGCTCGCGGAGGTGGCGCGCGATGACCTTGGCGACACCGACCGCGAGGCGAAGGGCCGCCGCCTGGCGGGTTGGGTGGATGATCCGAAGCCGCTGATGATGTGAGAACGCGCGTGCGAAAGAATCGCGGCATTTCTCCGATTCTCCTTGACTCGCGGGGGGGGGACTATCATGTCACCACAATCGGTTCA
>DHPY01000094.1:0-6586 GCA_002411015.1 Armatimonadetes bacterium UBA5352
TCGGGCGCCACTGCGCAAGCGCTGCCCCTCCGCCGCAGGCGGCGTCGGCAAAAGCAGCCCCTCCTGGATGGTCGCGGAGGCGCCATTTGTTGAGCACCGGCCGATTTCTGGAATGTGAGTGAAAGCCCCTCCGCTCCATACGACTGGGCAACGACCGCACGGGCGGGACGCCCGTGACACGAACGGCTGGATGAGTCAGGAGCGGGTGAGGCCCGGGCGACGGCTACGGCCGCTCGATCCACTCCACCGCATCTCGCAGCGTCCCTGCGAACACATCCGGTCGCGCGGCCGCCCACTCAAGCAGCGCCGGCAGCATCCGGTTCTCCGGGTCGTGGATGTAGTGCGAGTGCGGGTGCCAGCAGATCACCCACAGCAGCCCCTGTGCGTAGACCTCCTCCGCGACCGCCAGGTTGTACTCGATCCAGCGGTCGAGCGCATCCTCGCGCGTCCACGGCGCCTTACGCCAGCCTTCGGGCACCGGATCATGCCCCCGCGCCACGCGCCACTCGCGGTAGACCTCAGCGTCCTCGCACATGATCGCGTCGAAGAAGTTGCGGTCGGTGATGGACATGATCGGGATCTCGATCAGACCGCTGTCGTACGCGTACGGCTGGTTCTCCGCCGGGCCTGTGACGGTCGCCATGTAGTCGTCGAAGCTGGCGCGGAAGTTGTACTCGCAGCTCACCGAGCGGAAGCCGTTGTCGAAGATCACCTGCTGGTTGGCCGCCCGCCCGCGCAGCCCGTTCGGGTAGCCGCCGGGCCCGCGCAGTACCGTGCTAACATGCCCGAGGCGCCCGGCGAGCAGCTCGTTCGTGTGCCGAAGCTCGTAGTCCAGCGCCTCGAGATCGTCGGTCAGCAGGTGGAGGTGCGACCAGGTGTGCTGGTCGAGGTCATGCCCGCGCGCGAGCACCTCCTGCAGGTAGCCCACGTCCTCCGTCGCCTCGAGGCCGTTACCGATCTGGAAGAACTGCAGCCGCACTCCGTAGCCCTGCGCGGTGTCGCACAGGCGCAGCATATGCTGCTTGATCGCGGGCATGGTGCGGCCGTGGCAGATGCCGTCCGGCGCGTATCCGCCGGCCATGTCGGTGTCGTAGGTGATCGCGAGGGCGCAGCGCTTACCCTCCGGCAGCCTGACGGTCAGCGGCGTCCGGTCGTCACTCATCGCTCTCCTCCTGCGCGGCCTTGCACGCGGCGATGAACTCGGCGGTCGTGATCGTATCGCCCCAGTGCGCCTCGTGGAAACGTATCCCCCACCTCGTGGCGATGCGCTCCTCGAGGAAATCCGGCGGCTCGACGCCGATGGTGGCGTCGCGGATCAGGATGACGCGGTAGCCGAGGCCGAGCATCGGGCCCATCCCGCCGGGCGCGTTCAGGATGCACATGTCCGTGGCGAAGCCGGCGTAGATCAGGTTCACGATCCCGCGCTCGCGCAGCACCCGGTCGAACTGCGCGGTCTGGTGCGCGACCGGCTCATCCGGCAGCGGCGCCACGACATCCGGGATGTCCATCGTCGCGAGGCCGGAGCGCTCGTTGTACTCGACGCCATGCGCGCGCTCGAGCATCGCCTTGCGATGGCCGGGGATCGCCTCACGCGGCGCGGAGGGGGACGGGATCGCGCTCTCAGCAGGCCGATCCGCCTCCTCCAGCCACTGCGGGTAGTGCCGGGAGATCCGCGTGTCCTGCACGTGGCAGACGGCTACCCCGCACTCGCGCGCGGCATCCATCGCCGGGCGGATCATCTCGCGCATGATCCGGTACTCCTCTGCCATCACGCCGGGGTAGCCCATCCCGACGCAGTAGGCGTCGTCATACGCCGCGCCGCCCGGGCAGCCGATGTCCCAGCAGTGCAGCGGCACCAGCGCGGTCTGCTCCACCGGCAGCTCAAGCGGCTCCGTCTCGTAGCCGGGACTTGAGGGCGGGATCGTGCGGTAGTAGCGGCCGGTCAGCCTCAGCGTGCCACTCATCTCCGATTCGCCTCCGCCACGTCGCTGACGATCCGCGCCGCAAGCTCGCAGTGCTCCGGGCGGTACTTCTCGCAGAAGGTGGACCAGCGGATGAAGCTGTCCAGGAACGTGTGCGCGGTCGGGCAGGTGTCCGTGCCGTAGGAGTAGCCGCGTGACGCGGGCGGCTGTGAGTAGGGGTAGCGTCCCTCCGCCGCCCAGCGCTGCAGGAAGGTGCAGGCCTCGGGCATCAGGTAATAGCGCGCGGTGCCGGCGGCGGGGATGCCGGCCTCGGCAAGCTGCTGGGCGAACTCATCGGCCGTGCAGGCGAACTGCTCGAGGTCGATGCTCATCCCGAACATCCACGCGGAGTAGACGCCCATGTAGTCCGGGATCGGAAGTGGCGTCACGCCCTCGACCTCGCCGATCAGCTCGCTGAGTAGCCGCACCATCGCGTCGCGCTGCGCGACCTGCTCGTGGATGATCTCAAGCTGCGCCAGGCAGATCGCGGCGGTGCACTGCGGCATCCGGTAGGCGTAGCCCGCCTGCTCATGCACGCGCCCGAAGCCCGGCTCCTGCACGCCGCCGCGGCTGTGGCCGAGGAAACGCGCGCGCTCTGCCAGCGCATTGTCATCGGTCGCGATACAGCCGCCAACATCGGAGCCCATCGTCTTCTCCGAGTCGAAGCTGAAGCCCGCCGCGTGCGCGAGCGTGCCCGCGATGCGCCCTTTGTACTCACCGAAGACCGCCTGGCAGGCGTCCTCGTAGACGAGCAGGCCATGCGCCCCCGCAAGATCGAGGATCGGGTCCATGTCACAGATGATGCCGGTCTTGTGCACGCAGAGGATCGCGCGCGTGCGGTCGGTGATGAGCGGCTCGATCGTCGCCGCGCTCATGTTGACGGTGCCGGGCTCGGTGTCGGCGAAGACCGGGATGCAGTGCTCCGCGATGACGCCCTGGATCGTCCCGTAGTCGGTGATGGGGCTGACGATGATCTCGTCGCCTGGCTCGAAGCCGAAAGCCGCCGCGAGCACCGCCAGCGCCGGGGTGCAGCCGGGCGTCGCGATGCAGTGCTTCACCCCCAGCGCCTCCGCGAAGGCCTTCTCGAAGCGTCCCATCATGTTGGCGGTGAGGCCGCTCTCGACGATCTCCTGCAGATGCTCCAGCGCCCGCGGGCCGATCTCCCGCGGGAAGGGCGCCGGGAGCTTCCCGACCTCCCCGAGGTGTGACTGCGCGCCCCAGCGAGCATGCTCTCGTCCGGCCATGGCGGCATCACTCCACATGGCGTCCCTTCCGCCCGGTGCGGCCTCTCCCCCGTCCGATGCTACTCCTCCGCCCTGCTCATCGCAATCACGAACTCGTCCCCGGGCGCGATCGTGTACAGCAGCCCTGAGTCATAGTTCGCCGCGTCCACGAAGCGCTCGACCAGTGAATGTGCCGCGACGCGCACCGTGTCCTCGTCCACGACCTCGACGATCCGGTAGCTCGCGTCCGAGCGCTCTGAGTTCGCGAAGATGATGTAGCGGCCGACGACCTCGTCGGTCAGCGCTGCGCCATCGAGGTCCAGGAGCAGCCGCTCCGGGTCGCTATCGTCCCAGCCCGCGAGCGTCCCCTGCAGCGCGCCCACGGGCATCGTCAGCGTCTCGCCGCCAGCCTCCAGCCGCTCTCCCTGGATGAGCACGCGCTCAGTCACCGCGTCGCCATCGAAGCGGGCCAGGCCGATGCGCCCGGTCATCGAGACGCCGCCCGCGCTGATCGTCGCGGGCTCCTCGGTCACCAGCAGGACGTCGCGACGGCCATCCGCCAGCGTCACCTCGACCGCCGCCGCAAAGCCCTCCCCGTCGCTCTCCACCGGCAGCGCCCTCACGCTCTGGATGAACGGCTCATGCGCGTAGGCCTCCAGCACCGTGATGAACTGGCTCTCGAGGTCCTCGCCGAGGCGGTTGCGATGCAGGTAGCGCAGGCGCTCGGGGTTGCCCTTGTAGGCGGGCGGGATTCCATCGGCCAGCACGACCTCGTCCACCGGCGCAAGGTTGTGCAGCCGCAGATGCGCCTCCCAGTCCTCCGGCATCGTGCGGCGCGGCTCGACCATCGGCCAGTCAACCTGGAACTCATTGCTCGGGCCGGCCTTCGCGACGTTCTCCAGGAACGAGAAACCGGTGCCGGTGTACTGTGAGTTCAGGGCGCCATCGTAGGCCTCCCCATAGGCGATATCCGGTCCTGCGAGGGTGCCGGTGGGCTGCTCGGTGAGCGCGAGGCCCTCGGTGGTCACCGCGGGGCCGCCGCCGTTCTGGATGAGCCGGTGGTTTGAGCCGCCGCGCACCCAGAAGAGGTCGAGCACGTAGCTGTTGCGCTCATCGGCGTCCACCATCACCATGCAGCGGCGGTAGGTCGAGACGCCTTCGTAGATCGGCCCGCCGTCCACGTCGGCGACATGCAGCGGGCCCTCGTCCGCGAAGAGCCGCGTCTTCCCGGAGAAGACCTCCCTGCCGGGGTTCGTGTCATTCACCATGACCGTGTTGTGGCTGATGATATGGTCCACCCAGCCGAAGCGCTTCGGCCACTGCCCGGTGTAGAGCGGGTAGCCGTTGTCGGGCGTCATGACCACGTTCTCGGCCACGAGGATGAAGTTGAGGCGGTCGGCGTGCCCGTGGCCGTACATCCGCCCGTAGTACATCCCCAGCGCGCGGCCGTTCTCCCGGTAGGGCGCCTGGATGGTCGCCTGACCGTGGCCGCCGGAGTTCAGGCTGCGCAGGGGGCCGAGGTTATCCACGTCCGCGTCGCGCTGGAGGTCGCTGAGCATGCCCTCGGGATCGGGATCGTAAAGGTGCCAGTGGATGCCCTCGTCGCCGCCGCCATTGCCGGGCCTGATGCGCAGCAGGTCATCGAAAGAGCGCTCGTTGGCGAACCAGACCTCGCGCGCGATCTCCGGCCCGCCGAAGATCCGGTAGCCCTGCAACGCCATGTTCACCGGGACGGTCATGCCGCTGCGGCCGGAGTAGTTCATGCACTTGTCGCCATCGCCCCAGTTCGGGGAGTAGTTGTCGAGCATCCGCACCGAGGCGCCGAGGGTGTAGCAGGCGCGGAACTTCGGGTAGTCGCGGAAGATATCGTGGCCGGAGTAGCCCTCGTAGCGCTGCAGCATCTCGGCCACCTGGTAGAACGAGGTCGCGGGGATCGAGGAGTAGCCCAGCGCAGACTCGTCGCTCATGCCGTCGCGGCTGAGGCGCTCCTGCATGATGAACGGGATGCCCCCGCCGTCCGGCTCAAAGAGCCAGTCGAGCGCCGGGGGCGTATCCTCGGGATCATCGAGCGCGATCGCCGCGGCGGCCATGGCGTACTGGTGCGAGCCGGGGTTGCCCTGGATGCTGCGGTCGCGGATGCCCTCGATGAACTCGCGCAGCAGGTGGTCCTCGATATGCCGCGCGACCGCCTCGGGTGAGGACTTGTCGCCCGTCGCGTATTGCTCGGACATGCGCGCGGAGAAGGCCGCGAGTTCCTGATCGGCGATGAGCGCATCGTAGACGTGATCGTAGGCCAGCGAGAGCTTCTGCGCGGTGAAGGCTTCCCAGATCTTGCCCTGCACGCGCCCGCGGCCGGAGCCGCCTGTGGAGCACTCCATCCCGAGCGCGTAGTGCGGCGGGTAGTCCATCTCCGGGTAGATATCGGCCATGCGGTCGAGCAGCACTCCGGCCTTGTGCGCGTAGGCCGGGTCGCCGGTGAGCGTATAGGCGATGCCCATGCACTCGGCGGTGTCTATGAGGGTCTGCCAGACGTTGAAGGCGTAGAAGGCCGCGAAGAACCACTTCTTCCCATCAATGTTGACGCCGGTGCCGTCGTCAATCCACTGCGGGTTCCCGCCCCCGACCGGCTGGAGGAAGCGCGGGTCGCCCGCGCCCTGGCGGAACTTGCCCTGATCGTCGAGCGCGCTTTCGTAGTAGGCGGCGAAGTCGTTCGAGGGGAACCACTGGTTGCACTGGCCGCAGCGGACCTGCCACGGGCGCGTGAAATCCACGTGCCATCGGGATGGGTTGTAGGGCGCGTTGTAGTGCTCCTGGCCGCAGTTCGGGCAGCCGTCACCGGTGCGGTTGACGGCGGCGTCGCGTGGCATGTCCTGCGAGGGGAGCATCCGCCAGAGCTCCTCGTCTGAGCGCTCCATCCACGGCTGCACGCGGGCCACGATGCTGTCGCGGTAGGCCGCGGCCCACTCGTAGCGCTCGACGTTGCTGATGGCGTTCTCGCGAAGCTCCTTTGTGATGAAGACACTGCCGCTCTTGGCATCCACGGTGCAGGCCCCCAGTGCTGTCGTGATGATAGCGGCGAGCGCAAGCGTCAGCGGTCGGCTATGAAGCATAACGTAGTCTCCTCTGTTGGCTGTGTGGGCGGGGGCGCCCACACTACTTAACGCTTTGGGTTGTGTGGGCGAGGGCGCCCACACTACCTAACGCTTTGAATTGTGCGGGCGAGGGCACCCACACTACTTAACGCTTTGGGCTGTGTGGGCGAGGGCGCCCACACTACCTAACGCTTTGAATTGTGCGGGCGAGGGCGCCCACACTACTTAACGCTTTGGGTTGTGCGGGCGAGGGCGGCCGCACCAAACGTACCTCCCCTTACGCCTTCCCAGCCGTGGCCGTACACCCCAC
>DHPY01000094.1:6784-7813 GCA_002411015.1 Armatimonadetes bacterium UBA5352
CCCCACCAGCCGTGGCCGTTTGCCGTATCCTGTGCCGTTGCCGTCAATCCTGTCCGGCGCAGCCGGAATCCTGTTTGCCGTCTCGCCCCTCCCCGCCTCGAAGAACCTCCGCAGCCGCGCAAGCCACTCGAGCTTGTAGACGAACTGCTCGTGCTGCGGGTTGCGCCCCTGCGGGAGGTATGTGTTGATGATCGGCAGCGGGGTGCGCGGCATCGGCGGGGCCGCCGTCGTCGAAGCCGCAGGTGAGCAGCGTCATCGGCAGGCGGCTGGCGACGGCGACGCCGTTGTGGGAGCGCTCGCCCGCGAAGATGACCTCGTAGCCGAGCGCGCGAAGCTCCTTCGCCGGGAAGAGGTCGTCGCTGACCTTCGTCTCCTGCATGCACAGCACATCCGGCTCCTGCGCCGTGCAGAAGTCGGCGATGCGCGGGAGGCGCGAGCGGATCGAGTTCACGTTCCAGGTGGCGATCTTCATCTCTGGCGGAAGTCACCTCGCGGGCGGAAGTTCGCCCCGGAGTGCCCGAAGCCCTCCAGACCCGTTCGATGCAGGAGAAAGAGGTCCGGATGGCGCATTTACCTCTGGAATCCACGTGACAACTGTGGGCAGAGGGTGTATGCGGAGGCGACGAATGACCGAGGAGCGCCAGGAGGTTCCGGGGGCTGAGATCAACGAGGGGCCTGAGGCGGGAGCTGCCGAGGCCAACCAGCGGCGCAGGGGCGCCAAACGCCGCGCGGCGCTGCGGAGGTGGCTCTGGGCGCTGCCGATCATCGCACTCGTGATCTTCTTTGTGGTGAGATCGCGGCGGCCGGCGGAGGTCGAGGTCGTGCGGCCGCAGGAGCGACTGGTCGTGCAGACGCTGACCGCGAGTGGTCGCGTGGAGGGCTCACGCGAGGCCGACCTCTCCTCCGATCGCACGGGCGTCCTGGTTGAGCTGCTCGTGGCCGAGGGCGACGCGGTCCAGGCCGGCGACGTCGTCGCCCGTATCTCCTCCGAGGTCGAGGCCGCCGAGCTAGTGCAGCGCCTTTGAAAAA
>DHPY01000097.1:0-1938 GCA_002411015.1 Armatimonadetes bacterium UBA5352
TGTGCCGTTCGTAGCGACGGGCTTCCAGCCCATCAAGGTGTTGCCGTCAGCCGGAGCTGTTGTGGCCCTCGCGCCCCGCGAGGGACCGTCCCGTCTCGGCTGAGCCAACACTCCCCGGCGAGGGCGCCGGGGCCACAACTACAAAGGCTGACGACTCACCCCTCCCCCCTCATCCGGAACCGGGGGGCAGAGGTCCGCCATACCCCCTCGCCACCAGCACCGCCGGACGCTCCCCCACCGTCGTCATGCTCCCGAACTCGAAGGCCGCCCGCCACTTCTCCGCAGGCTGGCCGAACAACACCGCCGGCCGCCCGCGCAACCCCGGATCGCTCAGGTCCGTGTCCGCCCAGTAGTCATACTGCGAACCCCGCCGCCCAACGTACCCCCCGGCATCGTAGACCGTCGGCCGTCCCTCGAGGTAGTACGCAAGCTGGCTGGCGTCGCCGTACGCCCCCGCGATCACGATCGGCTCCAGCCCCGTCCGCGCCCGCAGCTCCGCGCGCAGCGCATCCACCTCCGTCGCCCGCTCCCGCGCGCCCACAACCCGATACGTCGGCACCGCATCGCCCGCCACCGGCAGCCTCGCCCATGCGGTCGGGAACGCCACGATGCTTCCCGTCACGAGCCCGAGCGCCAGCATCCAGCGCCAGCCCCGCGTCCATGCACCCCGCGAGTACTCCGCCACCAGCACCAGCAGCGTCAGGTAGCCGCTCACCGGCCAGTTTGCCTCAACGCCGGTCTTCAGCGAGGCCAGCAGGAAGAAGCCGATCGTCGGCAGCCCCACGCTCAGCAAAAAGAGGTGCGCCGGCCAGCGGTCGCTCTCGCGGCGCGTGCGGATCGCCCGCACGGTCGCCGCCACGATCAGCACGAACGCCGGCGGCCCGATCACCCCGATCTGCGCCGCGAGCAGCTCGAGCAGCGACACGATCCCATGCGGCTGCTCCCACTGCGGCGGGACGTCCCCGCCCGGCGCGCCGATGTGCCCGAGCTCGTGGCGGATCGCCGGCCAGCCATGCTGCGAGTTCCAGGCGATCCACGGCGTGATCGCGATCGCGAAAGCAACCAGCGCAAGCGCGATGCCCGCGGTCAACCGCCCGTTCCATGGCACCTCTCGCCGCCTGAGGATGGCATAGAGCAGCAGGCCCGGCGCAAGCAGCACGATCACATACTTGATGAGGAAGCCGACGCCGATTGCCAGCCCGAGCGCCGCCCACAGCAACCACGGCCGCTCCCCGAGAGCGTGGGCGCTGAACGCACGCCACGCGATCCATGCGCAGATCACCCATGCGGCCATGAAGGGCGGGTCTATCGTCATGAGGATCGCTTCAAGCTGGTAGATCGGGATGAGGGCCAAGGCCGCGGCGGCCATAAAGCCCGCGCGCTCATCGCGGGTGATCTCGATGGTAAGCCGCGCGAGCACAAGCATCGCAATGGCCGATGAGATCGCGGCGGGGAGGCGGATGGCCCACTCGCTGTCGCCGAACAGCGCTGTGCTGGCGGCGATCATCCAGGCGATACCGGGGCCTTTGGAGTAGTAGGAGAGGCTCGGGCGCCGCGCCCACTCCCAGTAGTGGGCCTCATCGGCGACAAGCTCCCACGGGGAGAGCCAGACGAGGTAGATGATACGCAGGATGAGCAGGCCCAGGACGAGGAGGACGGTCTCGCGCCACCCGACTCGCGCAGTCCACCTCGCCTGCACCGCATCCTGCCTGGTGCCGCCATCATCCACGCGCTGCTCAACCACTCACGACCCTCCTTCGAGGTGGTAGATTACGCGGAACCTGCTCATCATGCAAGGGGGGTGTGATCCGAGCAGATGACGGGCAGGATGCCCGTCGCTACAGAGCAGATGCGACAGCGACTCACCGTTCGCCCCCGCCGTTCGTAGAGGCGGGCTTCCAGCCCGTCATCCGTTGCCGTGCCGTCCTCCCCCTCTCC
>DHPY01000097.1:2229-3514 GCA_002411015.1 Armatimonadetes bacterium UBA5352
GGGAGGGGGTCGGGGGGAGGGGCCGCCGTTTCACCCTTCACCCTTCACCACATACACCTTCCCCTGCTCCTTCAGCCGATCATGCACCGCCCACCCCAGCGCCTCCGCCACCGGCCGCAGATCCACTCGCGTCACTCCATCCTCCACCGCCGCATGGCACTCGATCACCTCGCCGCCCGGCAGCAGCACGACCTTCGGCCGCGCCGGATTCGCCCGAGAGCCGGCCGCCTCCACCTGCCGCCGGAACTCTGCCAGCCCCAGCTTCAGCCCCGGGCACGTCTTGTTCGCGAACTCCCGGTGGAAGCGGATCGCGTTCGCGTCAAGCTCGAAGCGCTCCAGCAGCGCCGCCACGACCTCCTGCCCGGCGCGCAGGCCCGCGTAGCTCCCTGGCTCATCACGATCGAAGTTCGCGATGAACGAGACGCCGACGCTGTGGGCGTTGCGCCCGGCGGTATGCGCGCCCGGCTGCTCGATCGGCCGGCAGAGGAAGATCGCCCCGCTCGGCCCGATCATCACGTGATATCCGTTGTCCGACCACCCGCGCACCTCCACGTGGTAGCGCCGCACCGCCCGCACCGTCTCGAGCCCTCGGTAGGCCGCCGCGTCCGGGCTCCACGTGTGATGCACCACGATCTCGCTGATCCCTCGCGTCGGGTTGATGGTGTCGAGATCCGCGCGGAACTGCGCCATGCTCACCTGTCGCTCCGTCGCCATGCGCTCATCCTCCATGCGTACATGCGCGCGGGGCCCGGATCGCTCCAGGCCCCGCAAGTTCACTCCAGCCGTCTGTGTCAGCTACGCGCCCGCGCCGTCGAGGCCGTAGACGGCGGCCTCGATCTTCTCGCGCGCGACGGTCGGGTAGCCGCTCTGCCTCAGTCTGTCTTCGACGAACGCGCGCTTCGCCTCCCCGTTGCCGGGGCCGTAGATCTGCTCGGCCGCCCGCACGAGCTCGAGCAGCAGCCGCCGGAGCCGGTCATCGTTCAGTTGCTGCACGTACTTGCGCACGAGGCCGAAGGCCGCTCCGATGAGCAGCGTCCCGAGGCCCGGCAGCACGAGGTCCTGCAGCCATCCACCGATCAGTTCGATCATGCGATCGCCTCCCTGCCAAACGATAAGACCCGCCGGTAAGCCCGGCGGGCCGCGTGTCCGATGCTAAGCCAGCGCGCCCTTGTAATGCCCGCTGAGGCACCATCATCCCCCGCCGTCCGCGGCGCAGGCATTCCCGCCTGCCGCCGTTGCGGTTGCCGTTGTCCTTCGCCGTGTCGTTCGTAGCGGCGGGCTTCCA
>DHPY01000008.1:0-1137 GCA_002411015.1 Armatimonadetes bacterium UBA5352
CGGGCTTTCTGAACATAACCTTCCAGCCTGTCGATTTCCGTGAACCCGTAACGAATCGTCATCTCTTTGACAGGCTGGAAAGCCTGTCCTACGTGCGTGGCTGCACGTTGTCGCGCAGGTGCGCTGCCACCTCCGCTACAGGCGCGACCCAGACGCGCTCGCGCTCGCGGGCCAGCCACTCCAGCATCCGCTCGAACTCACTCGGAGCGGTGCCGAGGCGCGCGCCGGCGATCTGGTGCATCGTCAGGATCAGCCAGCGCCCCCGCACCAGGTTGTGGTCCATGATCCCCACGATCTCCTCGCCGCGCATCTGCTCGATCGGCTGCGACGCCAGGCAGGCGAGATCGCAGTTGTGCGGCGAGTTGCTGAAGCCATACTCGCCCTGCGCGCGCCCGGCGATGAAGTGCTTCGCGATCACCGGCACGTAGCTCTGGCGCGTGAGCCCCGAGCCCACATGCGTCATGTAGCACGGGTAGGCGAAGCTGCGGCTCTCGCGCGGACAGAACTGGCTCAGGCGCCTCTCGGCCTCCACGACGTCCGCCTCGATGTCGGCCAGCGTCATCGTCTCGAGGCCGCGTGCGCCGGGCTCATCGCGGAAGTTCCGCGAGCAGGTGTGGCCGATCGTGTGGTTGCCGATCTCATGGCCGGCCTCGTGCAGCGGGACGAAGCCCTCGAGCTTCCGCTCCCAGCCGTCGCTGCCGCATGAGAGGAAGAACGTGCCGCGGAAGCCGCGTGCCTCCATCCCCGGAGCGGCTATCTCGCGCTGCGTGTCGTTGCCGTCGTCGTAGCTCAGCGAGACCGCGCAGACGTAGTCTCCGGGCCACGCGTCGTAGTTGACCCGTGCGCTTGTCGGTGACATCGGCGACCTCTGCGTCAGCAGACATGGGTGCGCTCGGCAGGGGAGAGTTCGCCGCCGCGCAAGCGGCCCCTCCACGACGGCAAAGGATGACGGGCAGGATGCCCGTCGCCACGAACGAAACGACGGGGCACGGCAGCGACCGCGCCGGGTGGGGCCGCCGCGTCCCCGCCGCCGTTGTCGTGGAGGGGCCGCCCGAGCGAAGCGAGGGTGAGTTCCGCTTGCGGAACTCAGCCGCTGTGCCGGCCCTGTCGCTTGCCGTCTCGAACGGCGGGCCGGCA
>DHPY01000008.1:1301-79983 GCA_002411015.1 Armatimonadetes bacterium UBA5352
GGCGCGCCTCCCTCCTCGCGCCGCCAAACGACAGGCGGCGCTCGGAGCGGCCCCTCCACGACAGGATAGCGACCGCCGGGTAACGATGTGCGTAATGCCGAGCTTCACGAGCCGGCGTACGCCACGAAGGTATCCGCAGAGCAGCGGTGAATTATCTCCGTCCTTCTTCGCGATCGGGCGATCATGAGCGATCGCGAGGGGCGCCTGTCTCACGCCGCAGGATGCTTCGGCATGGGGAGAGCCCGATCTGATGACCTCACGCGAGCGTGTCGTGGCCGCACTGGAGCACCGCCAGCCGGATCGAGTTCCCGTGGACCTCGGGGCCTCCGAATCATCGGGCATCATGGGCATCGCCTACAACCGCCTGAAGGCTCACCTCGGCCTGCAGGGCCGCACGCAGATCTACGACCTCAGCCAGATGATCGCGAAGGTCGAGGAGCCTGTGCTCGATGTCATCGGCGCGGATGCGCTGCCGCTGCTGATCGAGCCGCGCACCTGGCGGCCGTGGACGCTCCAGGATGGCACGCCGTGCGAGGTGCCCGCGCGGCTGGAGATCGTCGAGTGGCAGGGCGGCTGGGCGGTGCCGGGGAGCGACGGCCTGCCCGCAGCCTACTGCCCGCCGGGCGGCTACTACTTCGACCCGGTGAACCCGCCGCTTGAGGACGCGTCCTCGGCCGACGACATCGAGGCCGGCATCGCCCACCTGGAGAGCTTCGACTGGCCCGGCTACCTCGATGAGAGCTACGATGACCTCGCCCGCAAGGCCCGCTGCCTCCACAACGAGACCGATCGCTGCATCGTCGCGAACCTCTGGGTGCACGTCTTCGCGGCGGGGCAAATCCTGCGCGGCTTCGCGAACTTCATGATGGACCTCGCGGGCGACAAGCTCCTGGCGCACCACCTGATGGGGCGGCTCGTGGACTGCTACGCGCCGCGGGTGGAGGCCTACATCGAGGCGGTCGGCGAGCACGTGGATGTCATCCAGGTCAACGATGACCTCGGCACGCAGAATGGCACGCAGATCTCGCCGGATCTGTATCGCGAGATGGTGAAGCCCTACCACCGGCGGCTGTGGGGGATGATCAAGCGGCTCTCGGGCAAGCCGCTGCTGCTGCACTCCTGCGGCTCGATCTACGACCTGATCCCGGACCTGATCGAGATCGGGGTGGACGCGATCAACCCCGTGCAGGTCTCGGCGGCGAAGATGGACGGGGCGGTGCTCAAGCGCGAGTTCGGCCGCGACCTGACCTTCTGGGGCGGCGGCTGCGATACCCAGCACGTGCTCGGCGGCGGCACGCCGGAGCAGGTGCGGGACGAGGTGCGGCATCGCGTCGAGCAGTTCGCCGAGGATGGCGGCTTCGTCTTCTGCCAGGTCCACAACATCCAGCACAACGTCCCGCCCGAGAACGTGATGGCGATGTACGAGGCGCTGGGTGATCTGTAGGAGCGAGATGCGAGGGCGACCTGGACGACGACTGCCGCCGTTCCCAGTTGCCAATTCCCGATTGCCCATTCCCGCCGCTCGCACTGGAGGCGTTCCCATGTCCACCGACCCCCTCCGCATCCTCATCTTCGGCGCGCACCCCGATGACTGCGACCTGCGCTGCGGCGGCATGGCGCTCAAGTGGCGCGCGCTCGGCCATGAGGTGAAGTTCATCTCGATGGCCAACGGTGACACCGGCCACCATGAGATGGGTGGTGGGCCGGTCGAAGACGTCGTCGGTATCGACCGCGACCGTCGGCACGCAGGGCGTCGGGTCGGTGAAGCTGTCGTACGTGTAGCCGAGCGCCGGCGAGCGGTCGAGCGCCGGCGTCAGCGCCATCACGTTCGGCACCGTGCAGCCGTGGCAGGATGCCCGTCGCTACGAACGATACGGCCTACGGCGACGTCGCGCCGCCCTGGAGAGGCCGCCCGAGCTTCCGCTTCGCGGCGCAAGGGTCCCGCAAGGGCTATCGTCTGGCCCTGCGGTAGGTTCTGGATCAGTGCAGGCGAGGCGCCTCGAATCGCCCTCGACGAGGCGCCTCTCCCGCTTCGCCTGCACCCTTAGCGCAGCACAACTACCTCGTAGCCATGCGGCCCCAGTTCGACCTGGTTCGTCCGGCCGCCGGCGGTGACGCTCACCTGTTTCGGCTCATCCACGAAGCTCAGCAGCAGCACGTGGATGCGGCCGTCGTGCTCGAAGGCTGCCCAGTCGCCCGCGGGTATGCCCTCGACCGTGACCCGCTCATCACAGCGCAGATTATCTCGCAGCCACGCCTCATTCTCCGCGATGAACTCGGTGGCCTCCGAGGTCGCGTAGAATGAGCCGCCCTCCATCGGCGCGAGGTGCCAGATCAGCACGCCGGTGCAGCCGCTCCAGACGAACTGGCGCAGCAGCCGATTGCGCCAGGTGCGCATGTTCGGCGTGGCGCGGGAGTCGTCGCGGTGCGAGAGATACCACATCTCGCCGCCCATCAGCGGCTTGCCGCCCATCGCCTCCAGAGTGGCCCGGACGGTGTCGAGCGAGCCGCCATAGCCGGCGATCGCCATGTCAATGCTCGGCTGCATCAGCGCCCAATCAACGCCATAGTGCTCCATCGTGCGCTTCGACTGGAAGCCTGAGTAGACGGAGAACTCGAGGCCCGGGTCCACGGAGTGTACGGCCTCCGCGAGGATCGCCGCCGCGTCCGCGTTTTGCCGGCAGCGGAAGTTCACCCAGCGGTCCCGGTACTCGCCAAGCAGCGTCTCGGGCGTAAGCTGCGCGTCATCGGGCACATCCTCGCGCTGGCGGAAGGCCTCCATGCAGCGCTCGCAGGTACAGAAGGTAGGCGGGTCCACCACCGGCTGCTCGAGGTCCCAGTTCACGTTCGAGCAGGTCTCGGCGGCGACAGAGGTCCGGACCCATTCCTGGAGCATTCGCCGGAGCTCAGCGCCCTCGTCCGAGAGCATCCAGGTGGGGCAGAAGAAGCTGGTCTCGCGATTGCCCTGGAAGCTGAGGGCGCGGGACTCGGGGTGCTCGTCGGCGAATGCGCGCATCTCCTCGCCGACGGGGTTCCAGCCGGCCCAGGGCAGGTGGTAGATGACCTTCAGCCCGCGCGGGAGCAGCGCCTGCGCAACGTTTGTGCCGGAGTTGCCCCAGATCCAGGTCATCCCGGAGGCCCAGGTGTTGTCCGCCCAGGCCTGCACAACCTCCGGCGCGGTGACGCCTCGCGAGCCGTAACAGGGGGTGATGCGCGCGCTCTGCGGCCGCACGTTGCGCAGCGGCGGCAGGGCCTGCGCGCTGCTGCGCCGGGGGATCTCGGTGACCAGGCCATCGAGCACCTGGCAGGCGGTGTAGATCGGCAGCGGCGCGTCGCCGAGGCTGCGCGGGGCCTCAAAGAGCAGCCCAAGCTGCGGCTTCGCGCTCGGCGAGACGAGGTCCTCGCACTTCACGTCCATCTCCACCACGTAGCGCTCGCCAGGCGTGACCGGGATCACATCCTCCTGGTCCACCCAGAGCGCGTTTTGTTTGTCCACGTCCTGCGGGCGGCAGACCATCTTCACACAGAGCGAACCCTCCGGCCCCTCCGGCTGCAGCTTGCTGTTGCTGCCCCACGCGGGCTCATCGAAGCTGCCCATCTTCAGCAGGTTCTCGTCGCTTTCAGCACGGCGGAAGACGAGGTTGTCCACCCAGAAGGTCCCCGTGATCCCGCGGCCCTGCCACTTGATGATAAGGGGGTGCACGCTGTAGGCGTTGTCGGGGGCGATGACCTCCATGGACATGTGTCGCCAGTCGTGGGTCCCGCCGGAGGTGAGGCTTGGCTCATAGGCGGTGGTGGTGTTGTTCTCGCTGCCCCAGCGCAGCGAGATCTCCATCCCCTCGCCCGGCAGGCTGTCGTAGTCCACGTGGTAGCGCGTCATCGCTACTCCGCCGTCGCTCCAGCTATCGGCCGCCGAGGCCTTCAGCGCCGAGCCGTCCGCCTCTGCACCGCGGAGCTGCAGGGCGGAGGGCACGTCCACGACCATCCGGTAGCCCTCGGTCGGCACGCCCGCGGGGACGTGCGCATAGAGGCGCATGAGCTGCCGCGAGCCGCGCGGGATGAAGAACGTGTCGGCGTTCGGGAAGAGCTGCGGCTTCGGCTCACCGGCGTAGAGGCCGCAGACGAGCCACTGCCGCTCCGCGCCACCGGGCCATGCGCCGGCAGCGGGGAGCCATCCCTCGCCGGGAAGCTCCTGTGTCCACGCGCCCTCCGGCTCGTCAGTGCGCATCAGCCACCGCACGGGCAGGGATCGCCCGCCGACGGTGATCGCTGGCGCCACCGACGGCTCGTCGCCTCGGGCGGTCGCCCGGAGAGCGAGGATGTTCAGGCCGGGCTGAAGATCCAGCCCAACCGCCTCACCCGGAGCGAGGGCAGTTCCGTTGAGCCACGCTCTGGCAGAGGCCTCGCGCAGGCCCACGCTCAGCACCACCGGATCGCCCTCGACCGCAAGCGGGATCGGCGCCGAGCGCTGCACGACCGTCCCGCCATCGGAGAGCTCCCATGTCACCGCGACGCTGCCCGCGGAGGCTGCGCCCGTGGGCAGCGGGAGCTGGAGCGACTGCGGGCCTGTGCCGCCCACGGAGCGCTGGACGGACTGACCGCCCGCGCTCGCGACCGCGGTGAATGATGGCGCCGCGCCGGTCAGCGTCGCATCGGCAACGATGGCGTCTCCGGCAAGCTGCAGGCTGACGTCGGTAGCGGTCGGTCCGGCGGGCGCGAAGCGCACCTCGCCGAACTGCGCGGGCTGATGGAACGCGCCCTGCAGGCCGCTCCAGGTGGACGATTCCGGGACGGCGGTGCGGTTGCGGCAGAAGTTCATGCGCCACGTGCCCTCCGGCAGGCCGCCGATGCTGGCGAGGCCGATGGCAAGCTCGAAGGTGTAGCTGGACTCGCCGCGCCGGGCCGCGACCTCGCAGTCTCCGTTCCAGGCGCCATCCATCCCTTTACCATCGTAGAGCGCGCCGTTGGAGTTCACCGCGAGTTGATAGTAGTTGGCATCGCCGGGCTGGATGAAGATCTCGACGCAGTCGTCGCGGAAGATCGCCCCGTCGCGGTCGGTCGCTTCGGCCTTCACGCTGTCGAGCATGTTCAGGCGCGGGTCGAGGTTCGGCTCCATGGCCTCAACGGCAATGTAGAGCCGCTCGCGGTCGAAGCTCACCCGCGCGACCGTCTGCGCCTCAGGGAGCGCGTCGCGACCCCAGAGGACGAAGGCCGAGGTGGGTGCCGCAGCCTGCCAGCAGGGATCGGAGAGATCGCCATCGATGACCGGTGGTGTCGCGGCCTCATACGCGGTCAGCAGCGTGGCGGCGTGCAGCGTGGCGCAGCAGAGCAGGGCGATGGCGATCAGCATGAGACGTCGCATGAGAGCGGCTCCCTCGCGGTGACATAGCGCACGCGATGGGCTTCGCCACGTGAGCGCCCGATGCCTTCGCGTGCAGGAACTCCATGCCGCATCGGCAAAGGGTCTACCGGGGCATTACGCATGTGTGGAGGCGATGGGGATGGTTGTCTCGATCATAGTGTGGGTGCTCATCGGTGCGTGCATCGGTTGGATCACCAGCGTCCTGTGGAAGCACCCGCAGGGCTGCGTCATGGACGGGATCATCGCGGTTCTTGCGATGATCGCGGGCGCCATCATATACGGAGCCATCGCTGGGCCCGGAGAGCTGCTGGATCTCGGCGTGTTCAGCCTGCTATCGGGCATCGTGCTGGCCTTCATTGCACTCGCGGTGGCGCGCGGGTGGCGCACGGACGTGGAGGCGCGGACGGTACCGCCCGGCGAGGCAGAGGGTTGGGAGCCTGAGGACGCACCGCCCGCTCCAACACGGCATCTCCGCGAGCAGGTGGGAGATGAGGAGACCACTTCTCGCGATGCCTCTGCCGATGAGCGGCCGGTGTAGCGGCGCCATCAGCACGTTGACGATCGTGCAGGAAGCGCGGGACCGCGCCTTGAAGGATGAAGCGTGGTCTGATAGCGGGCAGGCGGCGAGGACGGCGTGCACCCGCGTGGGAAGGGGATGGCTATGGGCATTCTGGGCTGGATCATCATCGGTGGGCTGGCAGGCTGGATCGCTTCGCTGCTTATGGGCGAATCACAGGGCTGCCTGATGGACGTCGTGGTGGGCGTCATTGGCGCATTCATCGGCGGCGCTGTCTTCACCATGCTGACAGGCGCTGGCTTCACCGGTTTCAACCTCTGGAGCCTCGTCGTGGCAGTCATCGGCGCGGTCATCTTCATCGCGATCCTGCGCGCGATCCGCGGCCGACCAGGCCCGGGCGTGTAGAACGCTCCGATCTCGTGACTGCTCAGAGCTCCCGACCATCGCTGATCGCGGGCTCGATATCCATGTACGGCCAGGAGGTCCCTCTCGATCCGACGCACAACTACCCCTGCATCTGCTACTGTGCGCCTTCGAGGTGGTCTCGATGCTGCTGAGAGTGGTTGTGCTTCTGGCGCTGGTCCCGGTAGTCGCGACGGCGCAGGACCCGGCGGTGCTGGACGTGGTCGGGCGTGGAGCTGAGGGCAGAGTCGCCTACGATGGCGGAGGGCGGCTCCGTTTCGAGGATGCCACGCTTGGCGCGCAGGTCGTTCACTACGATGGCGACGGTGAACTGCTTCTGCCGCTCGCGATCGCCTACGAGGTCCTCGAACCCGCTCCGATCGTGCTGACCTCCAGCATGGGCACCGAATACTGGTACCTCTACCACTTCGATGACGCTACGCTCTCGGCGCTGTACACGCGCGAGAGCCTGGATCTGAGTGACCCGGGGATGCACATCGCTATGCCGCAGGACCTGCGCGCATGGTTCGGCGTGAACTACGGGCCGCTGCCCGCGCGCGGGCTGGTGGGCATCCGTGGCCGCTCGTACTTCCTGATCTCCCCCGCCGAGGGTGGCCCGTGGATTGACATCACCGATGCGCCCTCGTGGTTCGACCGCGGTGAGGTCGGCCGACCGCTCACCTTCACCCTCGCGGACCTCAGCAGCTACACGGTGCAGGTGGCGGAGGTTCAGTCTACCTGGGAGGCAGGTGGGCCGCTGCGCATGGAGGTCACCGTGACCGACGCGCAGGGCGACAGCTTCCCCGTGGTCAACGCGCCGCTGCAGCTCTCCGCCGGCGAGTGGGAGCTGCCGCTGAAGACCGAGTGGAGCCCGCTGAACGAGCCGACCGGCTGGATGCAGGCAACGCTCCCCGATGAGCTTCCCGACGAGATCAAGCTGTCCGGCGCGGTTATGCTGATGACCCTGCGCGGCCCGGAGCAGTGCCGGATGACCGGCACGATCGCGCGGGGTGAGGGGCTTGTCGGCTCGGCTGAGATGCAGGTCGCGCGCCGGGGCTATGAGCTGCCGCGCAATGCCGACGGGGCCATCCGCGAGACACGCTGGATCTGGGCCGCACCCACGGACATGGACAGCGCGGAGAAGATCGACCGCATGGTCGAGCGCTGCCGCGAGGCCGGGTTCAACGCCATCGTGCCGGACATCTTCCTGCGGAACACATTCATGGCGAAGAGCCCGCTGATTCCCGCGACCGCCGGGACCTGGGCCGAGTTTGACCCGCTCGGCTACCTGATCGAGCGCGCGCACGCAGCGGGCATCGAGGTCCATCCGTGGTTCTGCGTGACCTACCGCGACCAGGCGTTCCGCGCGTGGTTCGAGCAGACCTACGGCCGGAACGTGGATGTGATCGGCGCAGATGGGACGCCTGCTGGCGAGCCCGCGGACGCGCATCGCGAGGAGTACCGCGACTTCGTGGTGGAGCTGATGGTTGGCGTCGCGCGCGACTATGACGTGGATGGCATCCACCACGACTACATCCGCGTGATGGAGGACTGCTACTGCGCGGACTGCCGCGCGGAGTTCCAGGCGCAGTTCGGTGTGCCGCTGACGGAGGCGACTCCCGAGCAATGGACCGCGTGGCACCGGCAGCCGATCGGGGAGATCGTGCGGCGGACCGCGGAGGGGGTGCGGGAGGTGAAGCCCGGCGCAATCCTCTCAGCCGCGGTATTCGCCTCCCTGCCCGGCGGCGCCCGGCAGGGGCAGGACCCGGCGGAGTGGGCGCGTCGCGGCTGGGTGGACCTCGTCATCCCGATGGATTACGCGATGCAGTCGTTGCGTGTGCGCGCGAACGAACGGCAGTTCCTCGATGCGCTCGATGACGACGACACGCTCGTGACCGGCCTGTCGCTCTATCAGCGGACCGGGACCGAGGTCAACTCCCGGCCGCCGGAGCTTCTTCGCGAACAGATCGAGGTTGTGCGCTCGCTCGGCATCCACGGCTACTGCCTCTTCGCGTATCCGCACCTGAGCGATGAGCAGCTTGCGGTGCTGCGCGATGAGGTGAACGCGGAGCCCGCGGTGCCGTTCTACCGCTGACGGGCGGATGAGCGAGCACTACCGCGCGACCGCCCCGACCAGCTCCGCGATCGCCACGACCTGGTGGCGGCGGCAGTAGTCGGCGAGGCCGCGGATGATCGCCTCCATCGTGGCGGGCTCGACGAAGTTCGCGGTACCCACCGCGACGGCCGTCGCGCCCGCGAGGATCAGCTCAAGCGCGTCGCTCGCGCACATCACCCCGCCCATGCCGATGAGCGGCAGGTCCACCGCACGCGAGACCTCGTAGACCATCCGCACGGCGACGGGCCGCACCGCCGGGCCGGAGAGGCCGCCGGTCACGTTGCCGAGGTGCGGGCGGCGGCGCTCGACGTCAATGCTCATCCCGAGCAGCGTGTTGATCAGCGACAGCGCATCCGCTCCGGCCTCCTCGGCGGCGCGCGCGATGACCGTGATGTCCGTCACGTTCGGCGAGAGCTTCACGATCACCGGGAGGTCCGTGGCCGCGCAGACGGCCTCGGTCAGCCGCCCGGTCATCTCGCAGTCCACGCCGAAGGTCATGCCCTCATGTTCCACGTTCGGGCAGGAGATGTTGACCTCCAGCGCATCCACGCCCTCGATGGAGAGCATCTCCGCAAGGCGCGCAAACTCGTCCACGCTGCGCCCGGAGATGTTCGCGATCACCGGCACGCCGAACGCGCGCAGCTCCGGCAGCTTCTCGCGGATGAACACCTCCGCTCCCGGGTTCTGCAGGCCAATCGCGTTGAGCATCCCGGCGGGCGTCTCGCGCACGCGCGGCGGCGGATTGCCCTCGCGCGGCTCCAGCGTGACGGCCTTCGTGACGATCGCGCCGAGCTTCGAGAGGTCGAGGTACTCCGCGTACTCGGTCCCGTAGCCGAAGGTCCCGGATGCGGACATGATCGGGTTCTGCAGGCTCAGTCCGGCGATCTCGACGCTGAGGTCGGGGTGGGCAACACTCATCGGCTCATCAGCCTCTCCCAGTCGATCTGCGTGGCGTCGAAGACCGGCCCCTCGGTGCAGACGCGCACGTAGCCGCCCGCGCTCGAGGGGATGGCGCAGCCGAGGCAGGCGCCGACGCCGCAGCCCATCCACTGCTCCATGGAGACCTCGCAGGGCACACCGGCCTCGGCGCAGATGCGCGCAACCGCCGCGAGCATCCCATCCGGACCGCAGGCGTAGACGCGCACCGGCGGGTCGCGGTCAAGCTCCGGCGCGAGCACATCGGTGACGAGCCCGGTCTCGCCGGTGGAGCCGTCCTCGGTGACCGCGATGAACTCATCGCAGCGCGCGGCGAACTCCGTCCAGCAGACCAGCGACTCGGTGGTGAGGCCGCCGAAGATCGCGCGCACGTAGGGCTGCGGATCGGCCATGCGGGTGCTATCGGCGAGGAAGATCAGCGGCGCGACCCCGATGCCTCCCGCGACGAGCAGCACCGGCTCATCGCCCTGGGGGATGCTCCAGCCGCTGCCGAGCGGGCCGAGGAGGTCGTAGCGGGTGCCCTCGTCATGGGTGGCGACGATCCCCGTGCCGCGGCCGACGGTGCGCACGAGTATCTGCACCTCGCGCCGGTCGGGCTGGCTGAGCATGATGGAGAGCGGCCTGCGCAGGAGCGGGTCGGTGCCGTCGCCCACGCGCAGATGCACGAACTGCCCCGGCCGCGCGTTCTGCGCGACCTCCGCGCAGTCGAGCGTGAGGAGGTAGTGCCCCTCCGTGACCCGCTCGCGACTGATGAGTGTAGCGTGCGCTCGTGGCATGCGTCACCTCGTGAGGTGCGTGGTGGTCAACGAAATGCACTATCGCAGCCCTCAAGGAGGGGCTGCTTTCGGCGAGGCCGCCCGCGGCGGAGACGAAAGTGGCGTCCGAGCGTCGTTTGCGAGGGCGACAGCTTCCTTGCCAGCCCGCCGTTTTGTCGTTCCGGCCTCCGGGAACTGGGCGAGCAGGGAAGCTCGCCCCTCCTGGAAAACGTTCTCGTCCGCTCAAGCCGATGATGGATCGCGCGCAGCGCCTCCAGCCCTCGTCCACTGCCAATTCGCTGCATGGTGCGCGTACTCCTTGCGCAGGTCCCCGCACTCCCGGCGCGAACTGACTCCCGCTGCAGACCCATCGAGGAGGCACCTGCCATGCGCGCCGTCGCGGTCTCATCCCCCCGGCCACTCATCGCCGGAAGCATCGCCACCTGGCACTGCGAGATTGTCCTGCGCGGCGCGCCGATCGAGGCCGGTGGCTGCGTGAAGACCGGCTACGATCTGCGCGGCGAGTCCGGCTACGAGGCGTTCCCGCAGACCGCAGACCCATCCGCCGCCAACTACGCCTCCTGCGAGGGCCCCGAGGGCGTGACGCTGCGTTTGGAGGGCTATCGCTCGCACCACGCCAGCCACCAGGCGGAGACGCTGGAGGAGAAGATCGAGAGCGAATCCTACTACTGGCGCGACCTGCTGGGCATGTATGCGTCGCTGAACCTGCACATCCTGAAGATCGAGGTGGTCGAGGGGCGGCTGGAGGCGGGGGACCGGCTGCGCGTGACCTTCGGCGACACCTCCGGCGGCTCACCCGGGATACAGGTGCCGGGGCAGGCGAAGCCAGACTGGCGTCACTTCGTGATGCTCCAGCGCACCGCGGACGCGGAGCTTGAGCTGCTCGGGGTGGACGTGCTGGTGGTCGAGCCGGGGGAGGCGGTGCGGCTGAACGTGGTCGCGCCCTCGATCGCCTCGCCCTACGAGGAGATCCCGGTGGCGCATGTGGCGCTTGACGCCTTCGGGAACGCGGTACGGCATGTGCGAGCGCAGTTCCCGCCCGCCGACGCCGAGCCGGAGGGGTTCCCGGAGACGGAGGGCCTGCACACCCTCGACCGCATCCGCCTGACGGATGAGGTCGTGGGGCTGGAGGGGCAGTCGAACCCGATTGAGCTTGTCGAGGAGCCTGAGTATCGCCTGTTCTGGGGCGAGATCCATGGCCACAGTTGCCTCTCCGACGGCGGCCAGCGGACGCCGGAGCAGTTCTACCACTGGGGGCGCGACACCGCGCTGCTCGACTTCTGCGCGCTCACCGACCACGACTTCGGCATCCACCTCTACGACGTCGAGAAGTACTGGGCGATCATCCGCCAGGCCGCGCGCGACTTCAATGAGTCCGGCCGCTTCGTCACGCTGCTCGGCTGGGAGGTCTCGCACGCCGGGATGACGGAGGGCGAGGCCTACGGCCACAAGAACGTCTACTTCGCGGGCGACGAGGCCCCGTTCTACTCCTCCAGCCCCTACGGCAAATGGCGCGCCAACGCGAGCTACACGCACATCGAGGAGCTGGTGGAGCTACTGGAGGACTGGGGCGGCGAGTTCATGCTGGTGGACCACACCTCCCACGGAATCACCGACTGGAGCCGCTTCGTGGAGCACTACACGCGGCTGGTTGAGGTCTACTCGCTCTTCGGCGGCTCGGAGGCGCAGGATGTGCCGTGGCCGGTCGGGCCGCTGCGGCGGTCGGAGGGGAAGACCTCGCGCGACGGCCTCGACCTCGGCCTGCAGATGGGCTTCACCGGCGGCACGGACACGCACATGGGCGCGCCCGCCGCCTACCGTGAGACCAGCTTCGGCCACGGCCATGTGCCGGGGATGACGGCGGTGTGGGCGACGGAGCTGTCGCGCGCGGCGATCTGGGAAGCGCTCTGGAACCGGCGCACCTACGCCGTGCGCGCCGAGCGCATCCTGCTGCATACCGCGGTCAACAGCGCGATGATGGGCGAGGAGATATCCCTGCAGGCAGAAGGCGAGCCGCGCCGAATCGCTCTATCAGTAGCCGGCACCGCGCCGATCGAGACGGTGGAGCTGATTCACAACGGCTCCACGCTCCGCACATGGACCGGCAAGGGCCGCTGGGAGATGGCGATCGAGTTCGAGCACGCGGAGCCGATGAGGGGCCTCGCGGCGGCGCCGGAGCTTGGCTACTACTATGCCCGCGTGATTCAGGAAGGTGGCGGCGTAGCGTGGTCCAGCCCGACGTGGCTGAGGCTGCCGTAGCGCGCGCCCGATGAGGAGTTGATCGCCGTGCAGGGATGGAAGATCGGGAAGGTTTTCGGGATCACCATCGAGATCCACTTCACCTGGCTGATCATCTTCGGCCTGATCCTGTCGGTGGTGACGCAGGAGATCGGGCAGACGGCCCCGGACGCCTCCCGCGCCAGCCTCTGGGCGACCGCGATCATCACCACCCTCCTGTTCTTCGTCTGTCTCGTGCTGCACGAGTTGGCGCACTCGGTCATGGCGAACCGGCTGGGGGCGGGCGTCTCGCGCATCACGCTCTTCGTCTTCGGCGGCGTCTCCCAGCTCAAGAACGAGCCTGACAGCCCTGCCAGCGAGTTCAAGGTCGCGATCGTGGGGCCGCTCACGAGCATCATCCTCGCCGGGCTCTTCTACGCCATCTACCTCGGTCTCAATGGCCTCGGCGTCTCGAGTGTGTGGGTGCTGGCGGCGAACTGGGTGGCGCGGATCAACCTCGCGCTCGCGATCTTCAACATGCTGCCAGGCTTCCCGCTCGACGGCGGCCGCGTGCTGCGCTCGATCCTCTGGAGCGCCTGGAACAGTCTCGATCGCGCCACCCGCGTTGCGGCGAACGTCGGGCAGGCCTTCGGCTACATCCTCGTCGGCCTGGGCTTTCTGATGATCATCAGTGGGAACTGGGGCGGCCTCTGGCCGGTCGCGCTCGGGTGGCTGCTGGCGAGCGCAGCCGCGGGCAGCTACCAGCGCGTGCAGCTTCAGCAGGCCCTCGGTGACGTCTATGTGCACGACCTGATGAGCAGCCCGGTGCGGACGATCCCGGCGCAGGTAACGCTCGCACAGGCCGCCTATGACCACTTCATGGCCGCGCGCTTCACGGCCTTCGCGGTCGAGCAGGAGGGCGCGATCGTCGGGATGATCCGGATGGAGCAGTTCCAGCCGATCCCGCGCGAGCGCTGGGAGCACACTACAGTGGCCGAGGTCATGGAGCCGCTGGATCCTGAGACGATGCTCGTGAACTCGGACAAGATGGCGGTTGATGCGATGATGCAGATGGCGGAGCACGACCTCGGGCGGCTGCTGGTTACCGATCACTCCGGGAACATCATCGGGATCATCAGCTCGAGCGACGTGCGGCGGCTGGTACGTGTGAAGAGCGGACTGGGGATGTGAGAGGCGGGGAATGGGAGATGGCGGATGGGGCATCGGGGACGGCAGTTGACAGAAACTTAACGTTCCCACGGCAGGGAAGCGGGGTAGAACGGCCAATATGGCGCAAGGCCGGATCTATCACCCACACAACTGGAAGGAGATGTCCAAGGTGCGCCGAGGGTTCACGCTCATCGAGTTGCTGGTGGTCATAGCGATCATCGCCATTCTGGCGGCGATCCTCTTCCCAGTCTTCGCAAGGGCCCGTGAGAAGGCACGCCAATCTACCTGTCAGAGCAACCTCAAGCAGATCGGCCTGGCCATCATGATGTATGTGCAGGACTACGACGAGTTGATGCCTGGCTTCAAGCACTACGCGATTCCCGGTGATTCGAACTCCCGCGTCGAGGGCTGGTATGACACGCTGGAGCCGTACACGAGGAACGAGCAGATCGGGCGCTGCCCGTCGGGCTCCTATATCGCCACCTACGCCCGCACTTCACTGCCAACGGGCGTTGGCTTCAACAAGAACTCCTTCATGGGCAGCTACGCCGCTCCCGCCCAGGATTCGGCGTGCGCGACCTCACTCGGACGTCTCGGCACGTTGTGGAACTACACGCCCCCGGGTGTGCCGATCGCGGATTTGACCAAGCCCGCCAACACCGTGATGCTCTTTGAGGCGACCACGAGCTGGTCGCAGCAGGTGAACGGCTACGGGCGCGACGCGAGCGGCAATCTCCTGACCATGACCGTGGATGACAAGCGGGGCATCCAGGACTTCCGCCACAATGGGCAGATGGACGTGCTGTTCTCGGACGGACACGTCAAGTCGGAGACGCCGGGCTTCATGGCTGATCTCAACGTCTACAAGGTCATGCAGTAGCACTCACGCCCTCGCATGAAACAGGCGGCGGGCCACCGATTGGCCCGCCGCCTGTGATTCGTGTGGCGCCCGACCTATGGTGGCGTCTCACCTCGTCTTCGCCCAGCTCTCGCTGCGCAGGCCCGCAAGCTCCGCGCCTGTCGCGCCGCGGTGATCCCACCAGAGCAGATACCACTCCACGTCGCGCCTCGCCGGCAGGTCGCTCAGCAGCGCCTCGTGCTCGCCCGCCTCGGCGAAGCGCGCCTCACGCCAGTTGGCGTCGCCCGGCACTCGGTAGCGCAGCAGGCCCTCGGTCATCGCGTTGGCCGCCCAGCGCACCCGCAGCCCCTCGCCGCTCCACGCGAACTCTGGCGCGCTCTCGAGCACCGGCGCTCCCTCTCCGCAATGTGCCACCAGCACCTCAAGCAGCCGCGCCCGCGCCCGCTCGAAGACCGCGATGCTCTCCGGCGCCGCCAGCACCTCCGCGACCAGCGCGTCCGTCATCGCCTCCACGCGATCGGCTGCCTCGGCGCCCTGGATGCGCGAGATCTCCCGCAGCAGGTGCAGCGCCTTGTAGTCCTCGCGCCCATTGCGCGTGGACTCCCAGCGCCGCGAGGTGATCGGGCCCTGCGGGCCATCGTAGATCGAGCCGCAGTCGGCGATCTCCCCGTCGAAGTCATCCCACGGGTCACCGCGCCAGGAGTTGTAGGCCCAGTAGCATGAGCCGCCGACGCCGAGGTCCCACACGCGCCACTCCTTCAGCCGGTAGTAGTCGAGCGGGCTGAGGGCCTTCATGTTCGTCGAGCAGGTGTAGGTCCAGACCGGCTCGCCCGCCTCAGCAATCTCACGGTAGACCTCGCGCAGTCCCTGCGACCACTCACGCGTGTACAGGGTGCTCTGGTGCGGGATCCACAGGTCCACCACCGGGTCGAGCATCCGCACCTCGTCCGGGCTCTGCGCGCCGTCCATACAGAGGCGCATCCGCGGCACGACCTCACGAATGAGCTGTCCTCCGCGCAGCGCAAGCTGCGCGTTCGTGGACGTGGCCTCGTCCCAGATCTGCACGGAGTACTCCTCGTAGGCCATCCCGATGTCCTCGCGCATATGCCGATCGAACTCGGCGACCCACGCGCGGAAGGCCTTCTGCCACGGCTCGGACATGAACTGCCAGCCATGCCGGGCGCGCATCTGCGTGTCGAAGTCGCGCACGATGCCGTAGGAGAAGACGAGGATGCCGCCGTTCTCACGCGCATGCCGCAGCTTCACCTGCAGCAGCGGGTCGTAGCTCGACCAGTCGGCCTCAGCGGTCACGTTGCCCTCGGCGTCGAAGGTCATCCGCGGGCTGGTGTTGAGCAGGAAGCTCGTGGTGTAGTGCGCCACGAGGTCCTGGACGTAAGGCTCCGAGCGGGCGTAGTCCCAGTTGAAGGTGGCGATTGGCATCCGCTCCGGCAGCCTCACGGGCAGCACCGTGAGCCGCAGGGGGATCGCCTTCAGCGGCTGCTCGCGGTCGTGCGGGCGGAGCTGGATGGTCGCGAGGTACTCGCCGGGCGGGAGCTTCGCGCTGTCCACGTTCAGGAAAACCTGCCGGCTCTCGCCCGCGGGCACGCGGATGATCCGGGCCTCGTTCATGAGCGGCAGGGGGTCGCAGACCGTGCGCCCGACCTTCAGATCGCGGAACTCCGCTTCATGGAATGTGATGCAGTCGGGGGAGGAGACCGTCTGCTCCGCCCCGCCCTCGACGACGCGGATGTTGTGGTAGCGGATGGTGCCGCCAGTGCCGCTCTCCAGCCGCAGAACGACCTGGAAGAGTGCCGAGTCGGGAGCGCGGAAGGAGACGGAATAGCGATCCTGGGCGGAGCGGGGCGTGAGCGGTGTGACGCCAGTGGACCAGGTCCAGCCATTGTTGATGACATGCGCGTAGCCGCTGGCGCCGGGCAGGTCCTCCGCCGACATCTCCGCCACGAGGGTGTAGGTCTTCCCCGGCTCGAGCGGGACGCGCTGGCGGAGCACCACCATCGTGTCGCCCTCCCCGGAGAGCACGAGCGCCTTCGTGCCGTCCGCCTGCTCCTCGATGCCGACTGAGCCCCTGCGCGATGACACGCTCCAGCCGTCGGGGACGCCGTCGGCATCCTCATCCGCGGCGAAGTCCGCGTTCGTCACGAGGTTCTCCGCGTCCGCGTCGAGCGCCTCACCGGTGCTGAGCCGGAGGTCGCCGATGGTCACACGGCCCTCGAAGAGGCCCTCGGCGAGGTTCGTGATGTTCAGCGCGGCCGACTCGATCTCGTTCCCGCAGGCGACGATCCGCAGCGTCGGGTCAGGCTGAAGCGAGGGTGGAGTGGCGCGACGATCGAGGTCCTCCATCGGCGACTGCGTCCAGACCACGCACGACATCCCCGAGATGCGCGTGAGCAGCGCAGACTGCGAGGAGGCCTCCGTCGCCCACTCCTGCTGCGTCATCGGCTCCTCGCGCTGGAGGTTGCTCCGCACGAAGCGCTCAACCACGCCGCCCGCGTCCGCGACAAGCTGCGCATACTCCTCACCCAGTGCGGGCAGCGCCCCGCCCCGGCCCTGCAACGCGGAGGCCTCCCGCGCGAGCAGCGGGAGGTTCGGCCGGGGGCTGATGGTGATCGGCACCGCCTGGCGGAAGAGGACCTCATCGCCGGCGGCCTGCCCGATCACCAGCGCCTGCTCGCTGCCGTCAATGATCCGCACCTCGCCAAGCCACCGGTTGGGCATACCAGCACCTGCGACGGGGGCTGCCGCGACCGTCGGCTCCGGCGCCTGCCAGTCGCGCGTCGTGCCCTCCGGCCAGTCACTGATGAGGCGCAGAGTCGGCTGCGCGCCGGTGGCCGACTGCATCTGTATGCGCCACGGCCCGAAGAGCGCCGGGTTCTGCGGCTGCCACACGAAGCCGCCCGGGCGGTCGCAAAGCAGAAGCTCACCGAAGCGCTCGGGCACGAGGAACTGCCCGTAGGTGGGCGACCAGGCGGAGAGTTCGTTGCTCCCGCCCGCCTGCCGCTCGCGGCAGACGTTCAGGCCCCAGCGGTCGCCGGGCTGCGCGCCGCCGAGATCGGCCAGCGGGATCGCGACCTCGATCATCCAGGCGTCCTCGCCGCGCGCGCCCGCGGCCCGCACATTCGCGTTCCACTCGATGGTGCCCGGCCGCGCCTCGTCCATCACCGTGCCGAGCGCATTGATCGCGAAGTGGTAGTAGCTCGCGCGGTCGAGGTTCGTGTCGAGGAACAGCTCCACGCAGTCGTCGCGCCAGACAGCGTCATCGCGCGCGGTCATCTGCATCTTGAGGGCCTTCATGTTCGGCTCCTCGCAGCGCACGCCGAGGTAGAGGTTCGCGGCGTCCCAGCAGACCCGCGCCTCTGTCTGCGGCGAAGCAAGCTGCGACGCGTCCAGCTTGACGAAGCTGCCGAGGACCGCGGCGCTCTGCCAGCACGCGTCATCGAGCGCGCCATCGAGCGCGGGCGGGGCATCGGTCAGGCCGGCAGTCGCCACCGGGACCGGAACCATCTCGGCGGCGAGGAGCGGTGAGGCGATGAGCGCGAGCAGCGCAAGCAGCACGATCGGGCGCATGATCGGAACCTCCATCTGCGTCTGATAGTCCCCACCGCCAGCTTCCGGTGGGCACGCCATGATCGCTTCAGATCGGACGGCCGTCAGTCTATCGGGTAGATGCTCACTGCTCCCTCGGTGGTGGCCGCCACGAGCAGCCCTTCCGGCGAGCGCACCGTCTGCAGCGTCTCCACGCGACCGCCGGCGTCTGCCTGCGCAGTAATCTCCCCTGAGCCGCTCAGGCGCACGACCGTGCCATCCTCGCAGCCCGCGACGATCGCTGGAGTGCCCTCGGCCGGCGTCACGACCGCCAAATGCGTCGGGGCGCTCGGCAGTCGCGTCGCCCAGACCTTCCGGCACTCGTGATCGAGCGTGACGATGAGGCCCTCGGAGATGGCGACCACGATCTCCAGGTCACCATCGCCATCGAGGTCGGCCACCGCCATGTCGCGCATGGTGGTGTAGGGCTGGGCGCTCTCGCCGGGTCCGAACTGCGCGTTGAAGAGCGGCGTGCCGCTGCCGCTGAAGATCGTCAGGCGGTTCCAGATGCCGTTCGTGGCGGAGACAACCTCGGGCTCGCCGTCACCATTCACGTCCGCGTACTCGATCCCCGTGCGGTTCTGCTGCGTCCAGCCGCCGACCATTGTGTGCCCGGCAGGCACGCCGTAGTAGCCCTTGCCGGTCTCGGTGAGGGTGTCGCCGTTGACGATCGAGATGTTATCCGTCCCGTTCGCCCACTGCGCGATCAGCAGGTTCCGGCCGCCATCGGCGCGGTCCACGATCTGGAACTTCCAGCAGTTGCCCCAGAAGATCGGCAGGCGCTTCACAAGCTGCCCGTCGGCGTTGACCGCCTCGAGCGTGCACGCGCTCCCGACGAAGGCGAGGCTCTCCTCGCCGCTGACGACGCCGGTGTGCAGCCCGTGGACGCCGGGGTAGGCCGACTTGAACCAGTAGGTCTTCCCGGACTCCCAGACCGCCGGGTCCATCTCGGAGACGAAGACCCACCTGCGCTCGCCCGCGAGGTCGAACGCGATCACCTGCTCGTCCGTGCAGCCGACCAGCAGCAGTTCCTCCTCCGGCCACCAGCGCAGCACGCGCACGGGGCCGTCGGCCTGCAGCGCGCGCACCTCAGTGCCATCCGCCGCCAGCAGGTGCACCGTCTGCCCCTCGGCCAGCGCGATGAGGTCTCCGTCTTCTCGCGCGATCACCTCGGACGCAACCGGCTTCCCACCGATGGCGCCCTCCGCCGACGCCGCCATTTCCGGCGCCTCAAGCGCTGCGGGTTCCGCGGCGGCGGCCAGTTCCCGCTCGCGTTCGGCGCGGGCCTGCTCCAGCCACCCTGCGAGTCGCCCGGTCCAGGGCGCATCATCCGGGCGCGCGACCGTGAGCGTGTGCGTGCCGGGCTCGAGCGCGTGCTGCTCCCCGGCGATGGTGAGTTCCGTCGCCTGCCGGGCCTGCACGATGACCGTGCCCGCGCCGAAGTCCCAGCGCAGGCTCACCGGCGCACTGGCGCTGGCCGATGGCAGCTTCGTCATGCCCAGCGCAACCGCGCCATCCTCCGTCAGAAGCGCCGTCTCGGCGGCGACATCCTCAAACTCGTCGCTGACAGCAAGCGCAGGCTCCGGCAGTGCCAGCATCGCCGCATTGTCCGCGATCTGATAGCAGCCGAGCGCGTCATCCGCGCTCAGCCGGGGAAGCAGCAGGTGGAAGAAGCGCCGGTGCTCACCCTCCTGCGCGGCGCCGAGCCACTGGAAGACGACCGTGCCGCTCCCGGTGGCCTTCGTGGCGCGCGAGGGATACAGCTCGAAGCCCAGCGGTCGCGCCGGGAGCTCAGTGCCCTCAGGCAGGATCGAGACGCCCATCAGGCCCACGTGCATCTGCGCAAGCTCCGGGTGACCGCCGATGACCTCGACCCGAAGGGTGTGCTCGCCCGCCTGCAGCGCGTGCTCTCCAAGGTCTATCTGCGCGCGCACCGTGGCGGGCGCGCGATGGTCGTAGCGCTCCACCAGCAGCTCGCCATCGAGCGCCACGCTGATGATCCCGCGGTCGGTGTGATCCAGCAGATCGGCGAAGACGCGGCCGGTCAGCGGCTCCTCGAGCGTGAAGGGCATCTCCATCCAGACGCCCGTCTCGCGCGCCTTGAGGAGGACAGTGTCGATGCTCGTGAGGTCCGAGAGCAGCTCCTCGGCGGTTCCGGGCCCGCAGCGCATGTCGGCCTCCAGCGCGCTGAAGGTGACGATGCCCTCCGGGACCTCCTCCTCGCCGCCCTGGATGCGGATGCGGTTCTCGGCGGCATCCCAGCTCCCGCCGATCGTCTGCCACTCCGTCTCGACCTTCATGTTGTCGCTGTCGGTGCCGAAGGTCAGGTCATCCACGAAGAGCGCGTAGCGGCCCTCGCGCTGGACGACGCTGCGCCGCCAGTTGGCGAAGGCCATCTTCGGCACCTCGCCGATCGCCCAGGCGGTGTCGCCGAGCACACCGTGGTCGAGCAGCCCCGCGTCCATCGCGACCTCGGGCGCGACCATGCCGTCGGCGGAGGTGATCACCTGCGTGCGGTAGCCTTTCAGCACCGTGCTGCCCACGAGGCGCTGCTCCATCACGCTGAAGGTGTGGTAGGGCAGGCGGCCGCCACCGTTGTGGCCCTTGATCATCATCAGGTCGCCACGGCCGTCGAGGGTTGTCCGCCAGGTGCCCCAGAGGAACTGCTGCTCCTGCGGGATGCCGCTGGCTCGCGCGCGCCACATCGGCTCCGGCATCGGCTGCAGCGTCCAGGCGTTCATCAGCTCGATGGGCGGGCGCGCCTCCATCTCCGGCCACCACGACTGCCCGAGGCGGAAGACGTTGAGGTCAAGGCCGGTGCGGTCGCGGTAGAAGACGAAGCGGCCATCTCCGGTGATATCCGCGGCGCGGTGCAGGAAGTTCAGTGAGGAGGAGTCGAGGCCCCAGTCATCTTTCTCGCCGGTGAAGAGCACGTCCTGGGTGAGCAGCGCCTGGCGCAGGTTGTCCATCCCCCCGCGGTCGCCGGTCATGTGCATGTAGTCGAGCAGCGGATCGTAGTAGGAGGTGTACCAGAAGAGGTGGTCGTTGTTCCCGGCGAGCCACGCGGAGTTTTCGATGCCGTCGAAGTAGATGTGCGCTGAGGCCTCCGCCGCGTCCCATATCGGGCCGGGGTAGTCGCGGTTGAAGTAGCGCGCCAGCGCATACAGCGACGTTGCAGACCAGTCGCCATGGCGATCGCCCACGCTCCGCGCCGGCGTCACGCGGCCGTAGACGCCCTCGCCCCTGCGGTGCGTGAGCTGCCGCGAGAGCGCGTTGGTGATCTTCAGGCGCTGCTCGTCGGTGAAGAACGGGTCCTCCTCGATGAGGTCCCAGAAGAGGATCATCATGTGCGCGGCGTAGTGATACGGTCCCGCGAGCGGGTCGTGCTTGTTCTCGATCAACTCGCCATCAACGCGCTCGATCTCCGCAATGGTCTCGGCATCGGGGAACGACAGCCGCAGGACCTCGCGCGCGTGGAAGGGATCGCCGGTCACGTAGAAGGCCGCCATGTGCTTGGAGATCATGTTCCAGCCGAAGTAGCCGGTCGAGCGGTATCTGCCCGAGGCCTCCCAGATCTGCATCTGGCTCGGGTCGCGCGGCACCGCGTAGCCCTCACTCAGCGCGACCTCCCGCAGCGGCCCGACGGTCAGTGCTCCGCGGCCGCCGCCTGCAGCGCGAAGCATCGTGATGAGCGCCTCGGCAGCGTCGGCGACGCCTGCGTCATCGCTCCCGCCGACGAGGATCACGTTGCGGCCGTCGCCGTAGGGGTTGTGGACGGTGCGCACCTCATGCCCGCCGGGGCCCGGGTACTTCGCGTCGAGCAGGGTGAAGAAGCCCTCGTAGAGCGCGCGGACCGTCGCGCTGCTCTCCTTCGCGCCGAGGACAATCAGGTTGCGGTCGAATGGTGGCAGCGTGCCCGCGTCGGCGATGATCGGCAGCTCGGCGCCGGTCACGGCCTCGACAGCGTCCTGTATGGCCTGCGCCTCAGCCGCGAAGCGCCCATCGCGGCCGGTGACGATCGCCGCGCGCGGCTCGCCGCCCTCGACGAGAGCGGTCTGCAGGTAGAGTTCCTTGAGCGTGTCATACTGCGGCGGGATCGGATCGGGCGCCGGACCATCGGGGAACCTCGGCGGCTCCACGCCTGTCTGCGCGATCACGTTGTCCACCATCACCTTCGGCGTCGGCTCGTCGTGGGTGTAGAGGTAGATGCGGCCCGCAGTGGTGCCCTCAGGGGCTGTGTCGAAGATCGCGATCTCGTTGTACGCGTCCGGCGAGGCCGCGGTCAGGCCGATCTGCTGGTATTGCTGCCCCGGCAGGAAACGAAGCTGGAGGTATGCGCCTGAGGACGAGCCCTCCTGCACCGCGCGCACCGATACCCGCACCCTCACGTTCTCCCCGGCCTGCACCGGGAAGTCCTGCATGAGGCCGCCCTCGCCGGCCGGGTCGGGGTCATCAATCAGCAGCGCCCGGGCGCCATCCGCGGCGCCGTCGACGAGGCTGAATAGCGTCTCGCCGCCTCCGTAGGGCGTCCAGCCCTCCGGGACACCGTTCTGGCCGAGGGCGCCCTCAAAGGACGGGTTGAGCAGCGGGATTTCAGCTGGTGCAGCAAGTGCGGCTGCGGCTACGAGAATGGCTGTCACGATGCCTGTGGCTCGGTACATGATCCACTCCCACCCGTTCGCCGATGATCCGGATTGCCGTTAGCGTTCGTCGCGAAGACGGCGTTCCCTCCGCCATCTGCGAGTCCGCGGAAGGATTCGAGGCCGGCGGTGTGCAATCTGCCTGCAGGAGAACCCCCATGGCAGCGCTGGAGGGACCATCATGCGAACAGCGTCCGCGATCCTCATCTCTGTCTGCCTCTGCGCCGGCTCATGGGCGGCGGATAACCTGCTGAGCAACCCCGATTTCGCGGCGGCCATGGACGGCTGGGTCGTCGCCGACGGCTCTGGCTGGGAGGCCGTGGCCGACGCCGGGCCTGAGGCGAGGCCAGCACTCGCGTTCACCGGAGGAAGCGGCGAAGCGGTCCGGCAGACCGTGCAGTTCGTGACGCCCGGTGTCGCGCACAGGCTGAGCGCGAACCTCTACAGCGACGGCACGCTGCAGCCCACCGTGCGGGTCATCGAGGTGCTCACCGGCGAGGCCCTCGCGACGATCACCGCGCAGGCCACCGAGGGCTGGCAGGCGCTCTGGCAGGAGTTCACGCCCGGGTCGGCTGATCTGCGCCTGGAGATCTACCCGCACCCTTCCACCATCGAGGGCCTGGCCTGCCCCGCCGGTGAGGCGCGCGTGACGGACATTGTCCTTCGCCAGACCGGGGCGGCGGCCGGGATGGAGCTGCCGGATATGGGCGAGAACATCGCGCTCGGGCGGCCGTACACGCTCGAGCCGAAGCCGGGCTACTCATTCTGCACCGATCCGGGCGACGTCACGCAACTCACCGACGGCGAGTTCAGCGAGGGCTACTTTTGGACGCAGCCCTCCACGGTCGGCTGGAGCGGCGTGTCGCCGAGGATCGTCACGATTGATCTCGGGCAGGACCAGCCGATCCGCGCGATCAGCCTCAACACAGCCGCGGGCGCCGCAGGCGTGACGTGGCCGCAGAGCATCCTCATCTTCACCAGCCTCGATGGCCAGCGCTGGCACGAGGTCGGCGACCTGGTGCGGATGCACACGCAGCGCGAGCCGCTTCCGGAGCGAGACCTCTACGCGGTGCGGCGCATCTGGGCCGATGATCTCGACACGCACGGCGCCTACGTGAAGCTGGTGATCCAGCCGGACGGACCCTACACCTTCTCCGACGAGATCGAGGTCTTCCACGGCGACACCGCGCTCCTCGCGCAGGCGCTGCCGGGCGAGGGCCTCGTGGATATCGCGCAGATCATGGAGATGCGCCAGGTGCTGGGGCTGATCCAGGCGCAGTTCCGGCGCGACCTCAACCCGATCGGCGACGACATCCGCGCCCTCCCGCAGGGGCGGCGGCAGCAGTTCGAGGTGCGCGCGCAGCAACTCGCCGACGCGATCGAGGCGATGGAGCCGATCCCCATGGAGGGCTTCGTCGCGATCCTGCCGATGACGGAGCTTGAGCGCGACATCTTCCGCCTGCAGGCGGATGTCTGGCGCGCGCAGGGCAAGGACGACGTGCGGCTGTGGGATATGAACCGCTGGGATCCGCTGGCCCCCAACCAGGAGCCCGGCCCGGGTGAGGACGGTGCGGCCGTTGAGGTCTCGATGATGCAGAACGAGTACCGCGCCGATGTCTTCAACATCACGAACGCCTCGGAGCGCGACCTGCGGCTGCGGTTGAGCGTGGTGGGAGTGCCCGGCGCACCCGATCCCGACTGGCTGAGCGTCCACGAGGTGGAGCACGTCGGCACCCGCTGGTTCACCTCAGTCGCGGCGGCGCTGCCGCTGGCGGATCGTGCCGGGAGCGACTGGCTGATCACCGTGCCGTCGGGGATGACGCGGCAGGTCTGGGTGGCGATCAACAAGCCACAGATAGACGCTGGCACCTACTCCGGCGCGATCGAGTTGCGCTCGGTCGGCGGCTTCGCGGCGAGCGTGCCCCTGCGGCTGAGAATCTACCCGCTGCGCTTCCCGGATGAGACCACGATCAACTGCGGCGGCTGGACCTACGCCGATGCCAACACCTATGGTGTCACGCCGGAGAACCGCGATGAGCTGATCGCGCACCTCAAGGAGCACTACGTCAATGCACCGTGGGCGACTGGCTCAACGATCATGGGCGGCAGCTTCGACGATGAGGGCAACGTCCTGACCGCGCCCGACACCACGCGCTTCGATGACTGGGTGGCGCTCTGGCCCGACGCGAAGAACTACCTGGTCTTCGCAGCCGTGGGCGCGAGCTTCGACGGCGCGCAGATGGGCACGCAGGTGTTCGCGAACAAGGTCGGCGCGTGGGCGAGGTTCTGGTCTGACCACATGGAGGCGCTCGGGAAGCGGCCGGATCAGCTTGGCCTGCTGCTGGTGGACGAGCCGCACTCGCAGGAGCAGTACGAGACGATCGTCGCCTGGGCGCGCGCGGTCAAGACCACGGCTCCCGACCTGGTGATCTGGGAGGACCCCCAGCCGCCGGACCCGGAGCCGTGGGTGCTCGAGATGTTCGAGCTTGCCGACGTGCTCTGCCCGCTGCGCTCGCAGTACATCACGAAGCCCGCGTGGTACCGCGAGACTCTCGCCGACTACCAGGCGGATGGCAAGGAGCTGTGGTTCTACTCCGCCAACGGCCCGGCGCGCACCTTCGACCCGTTCAGCTACTACCTGTTGCAGGCGTGGCATGCGTTCAAGATCGGCGCGAAGGGCACGAACTTCTGGGCCTTCGGCGATAACGGTGGCGTCTCGTGCTGGAATGAGTATCCGGCAGCCGGCAACGGGCCGTACTGCCCGACCTACATTGACGCGACCTCCGTCACGCCGGCGAAGTACATGGAGGCGATCCGCGAGGGCATCGAGGACTACGAGTACCTCACGATGCTTCTCGCGCGGAACCGCGAGCTTGTTGAGGCCGGGGCGCCGGACAGCCAGACCGATCCGGCCCTCGACCTGCTGCAGAACGGGCCCGACCGCGTGATGGCGATGGAGCAGGACGCGCAGTGGACGTGGGACCTCGAGAAGGACCGCTCGGTGCAGGATCAGGTGCGCATCGAGCTGCTGGAGGCACTGGTGGAGTCGCAGGGATGGTAACCGAAAGGATGATGGCGATGACGAGGCGCGCACTTATCGCTATGGCGATGCTGGGTCTGCTGGTCGCAGGCTGCGATGCGCAGGGCATCACGCCCGACCAGTTCGGCGATGATGTGAAGATCAAGATACTCGTGGACAAGGTCATGCAGCCGGAGGCCGACTGGCACACCGAGCAGTGGATGGTGCAGGAGGCGGCCGATGCGGGCTTCAACGTCCTCTCGCCGAGGCGGCCCAATGACCTTGACGAGGTGCGCGACGTGACGACCTGGTGCGCTGAGGCGGGCATCCTGCACATCCCGTGGATGCGCGGGACGCTTGTCGCAGCACCTGAGGACGCTAACGCTGACGGTCGGCGGATGGTCTGGGCGAACGGGCTCGAGGATGACCTCTGGAGCCCGAACTCCGATGAGCTGTGGGAGTGGATGACCGACCTGATCGTCTCCTACGCCCAGATCAGCGTCGAGCAGCCCGCCCTCTTCGGCGTCTTCCTCGACTACGAGAACTACGCGAAGGGCTCGAACTGCTACGACCTTTCCTACGATGACATCATCATGGGCATGTTCGCCGAGGACCAGGGCATCGAGCTTCCTGAGCTTGAGCTTGCGCAGCGGGCGACGTGGCTGGAGGAGCAGGGGCTCTCGGATGAGTTCGACACCTTCCAGGTCGCGCATTGGCGCGAGCGCTGCAAGGCGCTGCGCGAGGCCGTGGACGCGATCAACCCGAGCTTCCAGTTCTGCATCTACCCGGCGCCGGGCACGAAGTTCATGATCGAGGCCGCCTTCCCCGAGTGGACCTCCGAGGAGGCGCCCGTGATATTCGCCGATGCAGTCACCTACGGCCGCCAGGCTGCCTTCCTGCCGCAGTCGGGCGCGCTGGAGCAGAACCGGCGGCTGCTCGCTGCCAACATGGCGACCATCGAGGCGAAGGGCCTCCCGTTCCTCTACACGGGCGGCATTGATCCTGTCGTCTCCGGCGCCGACCCCGAGTTCTCCGGCAAGAACGCGCTCATGATCAGCGAGATCACCGACGGCTACTGGATCTTCTACGAGGGCCCCACCTACGACACCACGCACCCGGAGTACTTCCGCTGGTTCGCCTGGGCCAATGCCGCGATGGACGCGGGCGAGTTCGCGAAGCAGCACGAGGCGCGCGAGACGCCCGACCCGTGGGCCTTCGCGACGCTTGGTCCCGATGACGAACTCAGCTTTGGCCCCGATGAGAGCTGCATCGGCCAGCAGTATGAGCTGCCCGAGGTGCGCCTGCGCGGCCGCAACATGCTCATGTTCCTCGCGAAGGCCGGGCAGACCGTTGAGATCGAGGCAAACGCCTCGCGCATCGGCGCGAACGAGAACGACATCGCCTGGGAGGTGCGCGATCTCTCGTGGGAGATGGTCGCGGACGGCACCATCGCGTTCGGCGCACCCGGCACGATGAGCTTCACCGTGGCTGAGGATGGTATCTACGGGCTGCTGGCGGATGCCGGGCGCTCGGCATGGGCGCTGACGAGGACGAACGTCCCGGTGGGCATCTACGCCGGGAAGACTACCCACTTCCTCGGCGGCCCCGCCACGCTCTACTTCAGCGTGCCCGAGGACGCACCCGCGTTCAGCTTCGAGGGGCGCGGCTCAGGCGCCGAGACCGTGCGTGTCAACGTCATCGCGCCCTCCGGTGAGGTCGTAGCGACCGGGCAGACGACGCCCGAGGTGGGTCGGATCACAGTGGAGGCCACGCCGGGCGAGTTCGCCGGAGAGATCTGGGCGGTGGAGATCGCGAAGGCGGATGAGGGAGCGCTGGACGACGTCTACTTCACGATGGGCGAGGGCATTCCGCCGGTGCTGAGCCTCATCCCGGAGCACGTGTTCATGCGGCGTTAGCCCAATGCAGACAGGCAGCCGTCATCGGCGAAGAGGATGAGCGACGACCATCGTGGTTCGCGCGCTCACGGCTGCACTTGCCGTAGCCATGTGCATGACAAGCGCCCACGCGCTGGCGCCGACGCGGGCCTCAACGTCTTCTCGCCGCGCATCGGCCATGATGTCCTACCGTGGCGCGAGCACCGAACGGCGGGCCGGGGTGGAACCCCGCGCCCCGCAAGCGTGCCTCACCCCTCCAGACGGCTACGACGGCCTTTCCCGTCGTCGCGCTTACTCACTCTGGACCCGCGAAGTGTGTCCATGCATGGCGAGATGAACAGAGGCCGTCCCTTCGTGCCGAAGGGGCGGCCTCGCTGGGTGTCGGGTGACCTGCGACCTTACATCTGCCCGGCGTAGATGCGATCCGCCAGCTCCATCGTCTTCACCGCATCCGCGAAGTGCGTCTCCGGCTCCACGTTGTTCTTGATGCAGTCGATGAAGTGCCGGTTCTCGCCGAAGAAGCCGTAGGTGTGGTGGCGCGCGTCGCTGCCCGCGGCCTCCTCCGTCGTGATCTCCTCGGCATTGAGCGTGCCGTCGATGTGAAGCTGCGCGCCCTTGCCCGGCTCCGGCTCGCAGAACGCCGAGATGCCCTTGCCGTGCATCTCGAAGCTGTGCACGCGGCCGCCCACCATCCAGTTCGTCAGCAGTACGCCGGTGCAGCCGTTGGTGTGGCGGGTGAGCGCGATCCAGCTTGTCTCGAACTCGCGGCCATTGAACTTGATGTCGCTCGCGACCTCCTCGACATCGCCGCCCATCCAGCGGAGGGTGTCCACGGCGTGGATGGCGTCGCAGTAGAGGATGTCGATCGCGCCGCCGTAGTACGGGCCGCCCGCGTGCCACTTGTAGAAGGTGCTGACCGCCTGGATCATGTTGCCGCGCTCGAGGACCTTCGCGCGGCACTGCTGGAGCAGCGGGATGAAGCGGCGGTTGAAGCCGGTCATGGTGAGGCAGTTGTTCTTGTCGGCGAGCTGCGCGAAGGAGCGCACCTGGTAGGTCGTGACGGCCGGGGGCTTCTCGATGAAGACATGCAGGCCCTGGCTGAGGCAGTGCGTGACGACGTCGAAGAGATGGTGCGGGGGCATGAGCACCCAGACGGCGTCCGGGTTGAGGTCCTCGATCATCTTCTTGTAGTCCTGGCCGCGGTAGTCGATCTCGAACTTGTCCGCGGTGAGGTTGCACTTTTCCTCGAAGAGGTCGCACAGACCGGCCATCTCGACATCTTCCATCTCAGCGAGGGACGGGTAATGCACGCTGTTCGCCATCCCGCCGGCGCCAATCAGGGCGCACCGGACCTTATCTGCCATCATCGTTCACTCCTGGTTGAGTAGCTCGGGCCGCGGGCGACCCTCTCGGATGCCGCGGCAACTATTCACCACGCAGCGCGCTTCTCCTCCAAGTGCCTCACGTGACGGTGTAGAGGCTGTTGCGCCCGTCAAGGTGCAGATGCCACGCGGAGAGGACATCGCGGCCGAGGAGGATTTCGCAGTCCTCGCCGTCCGCATCGCCGCGACCGACGCCGATCACCAGCAGACCGGGGAACGAGCCTGCCACATCAGCGGGCCAGCGCGGATCGTCTACCGACAGATCAACCTCGTAAACAGGCAGGAGGTGCGCTGTGCCGTCGTAGCCTCTACACCCAACCGACTGCCGGGGCGAACGATAGGCCACGATCTCCTTGAGTGCTCTGACTGGAACGATGGTTCTTGAGGCGCCGGTGTCGATCTTGCCCCAGGCTGTGACTATGCTGAGCCTCTAAGCACCTTCCAGTTGGACCTTCACTGCGGGAAACGCCGGCCACTCCGAGCCCCCCAGGTATGATATCGCCGTCACTCGGTCACGACCTCCCGCGGGGCATCGACCCACATGTCTGACGCCATGGGTTCGAGCAGTGGCTCACCGATTCTAGCGACGAGGAGCAGCTCCGGCCGAGAGTTTCGAGCCCCTTCGTGGCGGCCTCGCGCGCGCTGTCGGCGACGCCGATCACTTCGCCGCGAAACATGGCAACGTATCGCCCCTCGTACTTCACCATCAATTCAGGGAGTCTCTCCTCATAGGCCCGGTCATCGTCCTCCCAGCTCCAGTCGCCACGTCGCTCTCCGTTGTCGCTTCTCGAGTTCACCGCCATCACTGCCACCTCCTCACGGCGTTTGCCTCAAGGATGCCCACAATCAACGCCGTAAATCAAGCGCGTCAGTACCCCAGCCCCGTCTTCGATAGCGAGTCCGTCCGCACCACGCCATCGTTCACCGTGAAGAGGTCGCGGTGCCTCTCGCGCAGCTTCGGCGACGCCCACGGGAGGTACTGGCGCGAGTTGTACTCGAAGCCCATCAGCGTGCTGATCCGCGCCGCCAGCCCAGCCGAGTGGATCAGTGACAGCCCCGGGTTCGTCAGGTCCTGCACCGTCACCACCATCTTGTGCTCGTTCGCGTAGGCGACATACAGCAGCGACGAGGAGTGGCCTTTGCAGGTCTTCAGGCCCACGCCCGACCAGCCAAGCTCCTCCGCGAGCTTCAGCATCTCCACATCCGTCACGCCCTCATCCACCACCACCGGCTTGTAACGCGCGACCTCGCTCATGTCGAAGCGATGCCCGGACAGATCGCGCTCGGTCGGCTGCTCGAAGTAGAGCAGCGCCTCGTAGGCCATCGGCGAGGCGGCCTTGAGCTTCTCCGCATACTCGATCACCGTCTCCGGCGACTCGTTCTGCTCGTTCGAGTCGGTGGAGAGATAGAAGCGATCCGCGCCCATCTTGTGCGCGTTCTCGGCAATGACCTCAGCCACCTCAACCGTGCGCGCCACGTCCCAGTCGACGTCCCTGCCGGTCAGCTTCACCTTGAAGCAGAAGATCCCGTCGCGCTCGATCCACTCCTCGAGGCTCACGGGCATCCCATCATCCGGATCGTCCTCGGTGACCTCGCTGCGCCGCAGCTTGTCCATGCCTCCAACGAGGTGGAAGACCGGCATCGAGGGCTGGTAGCTTGGGTTGAGGTAGTCCGCCACGTACTGCCCTGCGAAGTCGCTCCCCAGCCACACGGACAGGTCGTGCTCGCAGAACTGGGGGCCGTAGCCGTCGTAGCTGCAGATTCCGTTCGCGTTGCCGAAGGCGTCATGCAACGCCGCATCGCACGGCGAGGCCGAGACCAGCGCGCCGAGCAGCGGCATCGGGGTGGCGGCGCCCAGGTCGTGGCTGACTTCATCGGCGATACGCTTAAGCTCAGGCTTGGCGTCGAGGTAGAGGTCGAGCGGGTGGCCGAAGCGCGAATTCCCCAGCAGCAGCGCGCAGAAACGCTCGGCAACCTCGCGCATCGCCCGATCGCGGTCCTCGTGCGACATCTCCGCCGACGGATAGCCCCAGATGTCGCTGAGGAGGATGTTGCCGAGGCCCTCGGCGCAGTTGCCCGCGCGGTTCTCGACCGTGGCCTTCACGGTCAGCGAGGTGATGGCGCGGATGACGCCGGTCCCGAACTTCAGCGGCGTGCGGAACTCCTCGTCCTCGAATGTAGGCTCGATGTTGACCAGCCTGATATCTGTATCCACGTGCGGCTCATCCTCTCACGGAACTCGAGTGGCGATGCGACCGTCTTACATTTCGCGGGCTGCAACCGGGCACCTGCGCACCGTCATAGCTCTCTGCTGACCTTCACCGAGAGTACCCACCCGAGTTCGAGCCTCGGCGACGGGCCGGTCGGCGGGTCGGGAGGCAGCGCGGCCTGCGGCTCGATCAGGTCCACGAACTCCCCGCTGGAGTCGCCCGTGAACAACGTGTAGAGCGCCTCCACCTGCCAGCCTCCGGCCTCGTAGCCGGCGCCGGCCGTCAGCGAGGCGAGCCACGCCTCACCGTCGCGCAGCCGCTCCTCAAACCGCCAGTCGGGCGCCTGGAAGGGGCCCGGTGTGCTCATTCCGCGCGCGTGAAGGTCAAGGTCGGCGTGCAGCACCGATGCCGCGAGCGTGTAGCGCCAGTCATCGAGCCTGCGCGTCGCGCCCCAGCGCGCGCCGATCGTCTGCACCCTCGCGGAGGCCTCCAGGCTCACCTGCCCGTCGAGGCTCCCCAGGACGCCGGTGTTCACGCGCCCGCTCAGATCAACCGACTGCTCCACCCGGCTCAGTTCGAGGTGCTCGGTGGCGCGCGCGCCGCTGCGTATCCGCCCGATGCCCATCGCCGTCCCGTCCATCTCCACGCTCACGCGCCCACGGATGGCCTCGCCGGAGCCGATCGCGCTCTGCCCCGAACTCACCTCGGTCGCCCGCAGATACGCGAACCAGCGCTCGCGGTCGCTGCCCCGGCTCACCCATGCGTCAAACTCCCGCGTATCCGTGTGCAAGACGCCGCTGAACGGCTCCCGCGACACCTCAGTCGCCGCCCGCGCTGAGTCATTGCCCGAGCGTACCTGCATGCCGCCGGACCACTCGTCGCCACGATACTCCGCCCCCAGCGTATTCACGCCGCCGTCCCAGCCGAACTCCAGCCGCTCATGCCCGCGGCGCATGTGCAGGAGGTCCGCGAGACTGTATCCGGTCGCTGCGCCCGAGAGATCGGCCTCATGCCGCGCCGCGCCCAGCGTCCATGGTCCATCCCGCCAGGCGAGCGCCAGCGTGGAGCGTGTGCCATCGCCCCTCGCGCGGTCATGCAGCCACCGATCGCGATGGTAGACGCGCACATCCCGTTCGCCCACGCTGCCGCCGAGCCACCACCGCGACTCGCTCTCCGCATCTGCGAGTGGGATCGCCGCGCTCAGGTCGCGGTCGGTCACGCGCAGATCGGCGAAGCGCCTGCGACCATGAATGTAGCTCACGGGGACGGTACTCGTCAGCTCAGCGGTGACCCGCGGGCGATCGGCGAGGGCCAGCGACGTGGGCGCATCGGGAGCGACCTCGCCGAGCAGCGGCGCGGGAGCGTGGCTGCCTCCCGCGGCCATCGAGGCGCCGTCGCCTCCCCACGGGAGGAGCAGCGGATCCGCGTGGAGAGGGAGCGCGGTGAGCACGATGAGCAGCGCCAGCGGCATCAGTCTGCTCATTGTCCGCGCCGATCGATGACCGTGATCGGCCCGAACGAGCCGTAGCTCATCGCGATGTACGTCGGCCCCTTCGCGAGCATCTCCATCACCGGCGCCGGCTGAGCGAACACGCCGCCAAGCTGCGGCCGCGGGAAGTCGCTCGCGCCCCGTGGCAGCGCTTCCCAGTAGCTCCCACTCGCCGGCGCGAGGGTGGGGAAGAGGTCCTTCAGGTCGTCCGTCGGCGCCTCCCAGAGCTGCTTAAGCCGCATCGGCGTGGTGAAGCTGCCTGCGCCGCCGGAGCCGCCCTCATGCTCGATCCGCGCCTGCACCTCGCCGCTCGCCATCGCCTGCAGGTCCGTGAGCTTCGCCAGCGCTGTTGTGCGATCCCCGGCGCAGACCTGCATCAGCAGCGAGTCCGCCGGCGCCTCCCGCACCGCGTCGATGAGCGACTGCAGTGCGCCGGTGATGTGCGTGCCGGAGAGCGCCATGTTGCTCGAGTTGTGCCGCCAGCCGAAGGGGTCAGGCGGGAGATACTCGCTTGTCTGCAGCAGGCCATCGTGGTTGACGTCTCGCCCGGCCAGCGCCGCTGTCCAGTCCCATGTTCCGGGGTTGAACTGGTACGCGCAGAGCTGCAGAAGGATCGCCTGCGCCCCCCTCAGGACGCCGCTGAGGGCGCGGAAGTCTGCCCGGTAGGCGTAGTGCGTGCCGCGCCGCGACGGTAGCTCGGCGAGGCGCACTGAGGAGCCGCCGGCAGTGCTTACGACGGCATCGAGCCGCAGCCTCGCATGCACCAGCGCGGGCAGCAGGAACTTGCGCACCCCGATCTGCAGGTTGGCGGAGGAGAAGTCGGGTTCGCCCGGCGAGGGAAAGGCCGCGGAACGCATAGTCGCCCGCAGAGATGCTATCTGCGTCACCGGCTCGAGGAGGCTCAGCACCTGCGAGGGCGTGTAGCCGGCGGAGATCCCGGCGTTGTGCGCGCCGCAGATGACGATGGCCGCGGCCAGTCCGGCCTGAGAGAGCGGGTCGTTCGGTTGCGCACTGGCCCAGCGCGTGAAGTCACTCAGCACCGCCTCAAGCTCAGCCTGTGTGGCGGGTGGGCGATCGGCGAGTGCGTCTATCCGCGCGACCGCTTCGGCACTCGCGACGGCCATGCTCGGCGCCGAGGCGAAAGGCACCGCGCGAGCAGCGACGGTGCTGACGGCCGGCTCAGCGGGGATTGCCGAAGCCGCGGGACCGGGTCCGGGGCCGATCTCAACCGGCGGAGGTGGTGGGGGAGGAGGCGGAGGAGCCGCGCCGCCCCCTCCGCCGCAGCCCGGCAGCCAGCAGACTGCCAGGGTGATGACGATGGCACAGGGAATGAGCCAGGTGCGGTGGCCGTACACGAAAACGCCCCCTCAGTGCGCCCCATCATGAGTGTCTGTTCGCATTACACTCGCGCTGCAAGATCCGTGCCATGGGCAACCGGGCGCCGTGGGGGGAGATCCCCCCCAGAGGACAGACCTCAGTGCTGTGCGCCGTTGGCCATCAGCCGCGCGGCCCAGGGCGCGACCTCGAGGCCGCGTACTCGCCGCCGCGCCATGATCAGCAGCGTCACGACCGCTGAGACCGGGACGATCATGAGCGCGATGGTGAGGATCTTCGCCGCAGTATCCCACGCACCTGCGCCGCTGAGGAAGTACAGCAGCGTGCAGACAGGGCCGAAGATCGCGCAGACGACGGAGGCCGCCAGCACGTAGCGCACCGCCAGGCCCTTCACATGGCTCGTGCCCTTCGCGCCGATGAAGGTGCCTGCCCCGGTGGCGACCAGCATGGAGAGCGCCACCCCAAGCTCCACGTTGCCGAGCATCCCGTGGCGGAACGTGCTGAAGGCCAGGCCCACGAAGAGCCCGAGGAGGTTGGTGCCGACGGCCATCGTTGAGGGCTGGCCGATGAGGTAGATGAGGGCCGGGCAGAGCATGAAGCCGCCACCGATCCCGAGGAAGCCCGACAGGACACCGATCCCCATTCCGACCGCCAGCACAAACCATGCGGAGATGCGCAGCTTCGACTTGGTGAAGCGGATGTGAGGGAAGATGGTGAGGCCCTGGAGGAAATCGCACGCGGCGGTGTGGACCTCGCCCTCATCCGCCGCCGACTGCCCATCCTCGCCGAGTGTCCGGCTGGACCTGATGACCTCCCGCAGCATTGAGCCGCCGACCAGTACGAGGGTCAGGATCAGCACCCCGAGCACCACGATGTCGGCGACCCGTCCCTCGGTGCCCTGCAGCCCGTGGAGGATACGCACCCCAATCTCCGCCCCACCCATCGTGCCGGCGGCGGTGATCAGCCCCATCTTCAGGTCGAGGTGGCCCATCCGACGGTGACGGATGACGCCGATGAGGTTGTTCGCGCTCATGAGCGCAACACTGCTGCCCACCGCAAGCGGCGCGGGCATCCCCATGACCATCAGGATCGGGGTGAGCATGTAGCCGCCGCTGACACCGGAGAAGCCTGCGATCAAGCCGACTGCCATACCAAGCGCGCCGAGCAGATAGAGGTTCAGGGCGATGCCGGGTGCGAGCTCAACCACAGTCAGTCGCCACTCCCCTCATCGCCGCCATGCTGTCTGCCAAGCAGGATGGCGGCCTCCGCGCGACTGAGGGCGAATGCAAGGAGGATGCCGGCGATGAGCATTACGCCCATCGTTACGGCGCCGGCCAGGACCGGACTGGCGCCAGCGGACCACATCCGCCAGTCCGACCTGTGCGCGATGAAGAACCACGCGCCCAGCGCGATCACCGCTGTAATGAGTGCGGCCGTAGCCGCCGAGAGAAGACCACCGTTTCTGACCCACATCTGCTCTGCGCCGCCTGTTCGGGGAGTTGCCGGATGAACGAACGCCGACTGCGCCTATGTCAGCACTCTTGTAGGAGTGTTGCATTTGGAGATATGCAGGGACCCGCCGCAGGCTGCGGCGGGTCCCATTTTCACTCAATTGAGTTAAGTATACGCCAGCCATCCGCAAAGGTCAAATCTCCGCGGGCAGTTGCGTGTGCGCCCTCAAGTCCCAGTCACCCGCGTCGTTAACAGGCCCGCTGAGAGGCATACAGGGAGGGCTTCGGATGACACGAGGGCTGCACGCGGCAGCGATGGGAATGCGGGTGCAGGTGCATAAGCAGGAGGTCTACGCCAACAACCTCGCCAACGCCGCCACTCCCGGCTTCCTGCGCTCGGAGATGACGATCGGGCAGCGCGAGTTCGGCAATGCACTCGCCGCGGCAGTCTCCGAACCCGTCGCGGCATCCACCAGCGTTGACCTCACGCCCGGCCCCGTGCACGAGACCGGGAGCCCGTTCGATCTCGCCATCGAGGGCGGCGGGCTGTTCACGCTGCAGACCGAGCGCGGCCTGCGCTTCACCCGCGACGGCCGCTTCCGGCTCACCCCTGACGGCCGCCTGCTCTCCAGCTCCGGGCACCCGGTCATGGGCCGCTCCGGCCCGATCGTGCTCCCCGGCGACGAGTTTCTCGTCAGCGAGCGCGGCCGGGTCTTCTCCGAGGGGCAGTACGTGGATGACCTCTTCATCGCACGCTTTGAGCCCGACGAGGGCCTGCGGCGGGAGGCCGACGGGCTGCTCGTCGGCTCCGTTGGGCCGCGGATGGTCGGCGAACCGGGTATCCGACAGGGCTACATCGAGGACGCGAACGTGAGCGTGGTGCGGGAGATGGCGCAGATGATGACCGGCTTCCGCGCCTACGAGGCCTCCGCGGCCGCCTTGCGACAGACGGACAGCACGATCGGTACGCTCATCGAGAGCGCACTAAGCTGAGGTGAGAGACCATGATGCGAGCGCTGTGGTCCGCCGCGAGCGGGATGAGCGCGCAGGAACTGAACGTGGACACGATTGCGAACAACCTCGCGAACGTGAACACCACCGGCTACAAGAAGCAGCGCGTGGAGTTCCAGGACCTGATGTACGAGACGCTGCGTGAGGCGGGCTCAGCGGCCGCTGAGGGCGTGCAGATCCCGACCGGCATCCAGGTCGGCCTCGGCAGCCGCACCGCCGCCACCCGCAAGCTCTTCGCCCAGGGCACCTTCCAGGAGACCGGCAACCCGCTCGACATGGTCATCGAGGGCGACGGCTTCTTCCAGGTCCTGCAGCCGGACGGCACGGTCGCCTACACCCGCGCGGGAGCCTTCAAGATCGACTCGGCGGGCAACGTCGTGACCGCCGACGGCTTCCTGATCGAGCCGCCGCTGGTGATCCCCTCAGACGCCACCAGCATCTCCGTCGGCAGCGACGGCACCGTCTCGGCGACCGCATCGGGCCAGACAGATCCGCAGACCATCGGCCAGATGCAACTCGCGCGCTTCGCGAACCCAGCCGGCCTGCGCAACCTCGGCCACAGCCTGCTCGGCGCAACCGCCGCCTCGGGAGAGCCAACCACCGGCCAGGCCGGCATGGAGGGCATGGGCTCCATCGCGCAGGGGATGCTGGAGATGTCCAACGTGAAGGTGGTCGAGGAGATGGTGAACATGATCACCGCCCAGCGAGCCTACGAGGCCAACTCTCAGGCCATCCGCATCGCCGACCAGATGCTCGAGATCGCGAACAACACGCGCCGGTAACGGCGGCAACGACAGCAACGACAGCCGTTGTCGTGTCCGTTCCGTAGCGACGGGCTTCCAGCCCGTCAACCGTTGGAGCGCGGCGAAGGGCACGCCCATGCATCACTCACGCACACTGATCCTTGCCGCATCGCTCGCAGTCACGCTTCACGCCCACGCACAGGTGGCTACCGTCTGCCTGCGCGAGCGCGTGTCCGTCGAGGGCGACGCAATCACCCTCGGGCAGCTCGCTGAGATCATGCCGGAGGACCTCGCGGCACCACTCGGCGCGCTGGAGATCGGCCCCGCCCCGCTGCCGGGCAACAGCCGCCTGCTCACCGCCGGCTACCTGAAGATCCGCCTGCGCAGCGCCGGCTTCGCCTGCGATCAGATCGCCTTCACCGGCGCCGAGCGCGTGCAGGTGCGGCGGGCCGCGGCTGGCTCCGCGCAGACGGTCGAGCCTCTTGGGGAGGCCGATGCGCCTGCGCCCACTCCGCAGCCGCTCATAGTCCCGCGCGGCACCCGCCTGCGCCTGACGGTGAGCTGCGGCGCGGTCAGCATCGGCGCCGAGGCAACGCTGCTGGAGGACGCAGCCATGGGTGCCCGGGCGGCGATGCGCGTCGAGCAGACGCGCGAGACCATCGTGGCACAGATCGTGCGTCCAACCGAGGCGGAGGTTGCCGCGCACTGACACGTCGGGGAGCTGAACTCATGAGCAGAGCGCTGACGATCGCCATGCTGACACTGCTGACGCCGCTCCTGGCGGTGGGCAAGGACGAGGCCGTCACGCCCGACGGCGGGCAGTTCTTCCGCTCGCTCTACAGCGATCACCGCGCCACGCAGCCCGGCGACATCCTGTTCGTGGTCGTCTCCGAGTCCGCGATGGCCTCGCAGACGGCTTCGCGCACGAACGCGAAGTCAGGCTCGGCCGAGGTGGGGGCGGGCGCGGGCTGGCTCGACTTCATCCAGGGCGCGGGCTTCGGCGGCAGCCTCAGCGCCTCCGCGAGTGGCGGCTCACAGCGGCGGAACTCGCTCACGACGCGCATCGCGGTCACAGTCACCGGCGTGACGCCCGCGGGCACGCTGCTCATCGAGGGTGAGCGCACCGTGCGCGTCAACCACGACCTGCAGACCGCGCGGCTGATCGGCGAGGTGCGGTCGGAGGACATCCGCCCGGACAACAGCGTGCTCTCCGAGCAGATCGCGAACGCCACGATCGACTACCGCGGCCCCGATCCGGGGCAGCCCGGGAAGCGCGTGGGGATCATCACCCGCGTCCTCGGCTGGCTCTTCTGAGGCGCCTGGAGGCCCATGATGCGCCAAATGCGGCTCACACTGATCGCCCTGATGCTCCTCACGCTCGCGGCCACCGCCGACGCGCTGCCTACGCGTGTGAAGGACATCGCCACGATCAGCGGCGTGAGCGGACACAAGCTGATGGGCTACGGGCTGGTCGTCGGCCTCGATGGCAGCGGCGACAGTGCCCGCGCGATCTTCACCGCGCAGTCGCTCGCGAACATGCTCGAGCGCTTCGGTGTGCAGGTGGACGCCACCGGGTTGAGCGTGAAGAACGTGGCCGCGGTGATGGTCGTGGGCGATCTCCCGCCCGACGCAGCCGCAGGTGCGGAGTTCGACGTGCTGCTCTCCTCTCTTGGCGACGCGCGGAGCCTCCATGGCGGGACGCTCCTCGCCACCCCGCTGCACGCGGGCGACGGTGAGGCCTACGCCGTCGCGCAGGGGCCCGTCAGCATCGGCGGCTTCAACGTCAGCGCCGGGCGCGATGAGGTGCAGCGCAATCACCCGGTGGTCGGGAGAGTGCCAGGCGGCGCCTCGGTCATCACGCCCGTTCGCTCCACCGCGCTCGAGCAGCGGCAACTGTGCCTCGTGCTGCACAATCCCGACTTCACCACGGCCTGCCGCCTCGCCGAGGCGATAGGCGGCGCACTCGGCACGGGCGGCGGGCGGGCGATCAACGCCTCGATGGTGCAGGTGACCCTCCCAGGCGAGGCCACCGACGTGGTCGGCTTCATCACGCAGATCGAGCAGCTCACAGTAGAGACGGACGCGCGCGCCCGGGTGGTCATCAACGAGCGCACCGGGACGGTCGTGATCGGCGAGGCGGTGCGCATCGCGCCTGTCGCGATCTCCCACGGCAGCCTGACGATCCGCGTCCGAGGCGAGTGGCAGGTCTCTCAGCCGCCACCGTTCAGCGACGGTGTGACGGCAGTCGTGCCCGCGGATGAGGTCGAGGTGGTGGAGGGCGAGGCGCGCCTGGTAGCGCTGCCGCCGCAGGGGAGCCTCGATGAGCTGGTAACGGCGCTCAACGCGCTGGGCGTGAAGCCGCGCGATCTGATCGCGATCATCCAGGCGCTCGAAGCAGCGGGCGCGCTGGAAGCGGAGGTGACGATCCAGTGAAGATCACGCTCGCACCGGTAGCGGCGTCAGTGAGGCCTGCGCATTCCGCACCGTCGCCGCTGCTGGGGGCCTGCCGGGAGGTCGAGGGCCTCTTCCTCAGCCACCTGCTGGAGACGATGGACCGCCAGCCCTTCGGCGAGGGGATGCTCGGCAGCTCAGCCGCAACAGCCGCATTCCGCGCACAGCGCAACCAGGCGCTCGCTGATGAGATGGGCAGGCGCGGCGACCTTGGCCTCGCGCAGATGCTCTACGACGACCTCAGCAGGGCAGGTGGCGGATCATGAGGATTGACGTCAGCGACCTGCAGCCGCACCGATGCGCGCTTCCCGATGGCGCCCGCGCCCGCTCGCGTGCCGCCGAGCCTGCCGCATCTCAGGCGCCCGACATCGTGTCCGTCTCCGAAGATGCGCGCCTGCTCGCGGCCGCGCGGGCAGCCTTGCGCGATGCTCCTGACGTGCGCGAGCACGCCGTCGAGCAGGCGCGGGCGCGGCTGAGCACTGGAGCGGCGGCGTACGCGGGCAGAGACCTCGCACGAGCGATCATTGTGGCGGCTACGTCCGCTGCGAAGGGGTGATGCAGATGACTGACGACCCGCTGGTTGCCATCCTTGAGGCGGAGCTTGCGGCCGGAACGCGGCTGATGGAGGCGCTGGATCGCCAGCGTGAAGCGCTCATCGCGCGTGACCTGTGCGCCATCGAGGAGATCAGCAGCGACCTTGAGCCGCTGATGGCGCAGTTCGGCATCTTCCTCGAGGCGCGGAAGCGGGCGCTGGACGAGGACAGGCAGTGCCGCCTGCTGCCGCCCGACCTGATGCAGCGTGTCCGCCAGGCCGAGGGCCGGATTCTGCGCCTCGCACAGCTCAACCAGGACCTGCTCGCCGATCGGCTGGCCTACATCGGCGCGATGCTTGCGAAGCTCGGGCTCGTGAGCCAGGTCGGCTACGCTCCCGAAGCCGCGCGGTCGCGCCCGACGTCCAACGCAATCTGACCGGAGGGGGCCATCATGTCGCTGCGACTGATCAACATTGCGCGGAGCGCGCTCTTCGCACAGCGTGGGGCGCTGGAGATCATCGGACACAACACCGCGAACGTCGAGACGCCCGGCTACGTCCGGCAGCGTCCGGTGCTGGCATCCATCCCTGGCGCCATCACCGGCGAGGCTGGCGGCGGGGTGGAGCTGACAGACATCCGCCTGCTGCGCGATGAGATGCTCGCCACGCAGATCCGTGGGGAGACCGGCACGCTGGGCCGCGAGCGGGCGCTGCGCTCCACGCTCCTGCAGGTCGAGCAGGTCTTCACGGATGTAAGCGCCGGTGGGCTCGCGCTGCGCATCGAGGAGATGTTCGACGCGTGGGCGGAGCTTGGCCTCTCCGCCACCTCCTCCACCTGCCGGCAGAACGTGGTGGAGCGCGCGCGCCTCGCCGCCGACACCATCTCCGAACGCTGGCACGCGCTGGACAACCTGCGCGTGGAGATCGACGCGCGGCTCGGGGCGAGCGTCGATCGAGCGAACTCACTGGCCGCGGAGGTCGCGCGGATCAACCAGACGATCGGCGGTGCGGCGCCGGGCAGCGCCCGGAACGACCTCATCACCCGACGCGAGGCGCTGATCGGCGAGCTCGCCGGCCTCTGCGGCGCGGAGGCGATCGAGCAGGAAGATGGCATCGTAGACCTCGTTATCGGCGGCCGGCGCCTCGTCGAGCACGCGCAGGTCAACGAACTGCGCCTCGTGCCCGACCCGGCGCAACCGGGCATGCACCTTGTCGCGCTCGGACAGACGGTCGCGCCCGATGGACTGCGCGGGGAGATCGCCGGGCGCATCGAGGCACGAGACAAGTTCATCCCGGGCTACATGCAGCACCTTGACACGCTCGCGACCACCCTCGCGGATGAGGTGAACGCGTTGCACTCCGGCGGACAGGACCGCGCCGGCAACGCGGGCGGCGACTTCTTCAGCTATGACGCGTCGCGCTCCGCCGCGACGCTCGATGTCCTCAGCACGATCATCGCCGACCCGGGCCTCATCGCAGCAGCGCAGAGCGACGTCGTGGAGAGCGATGGGACGAACGCCCTCGCGATCAACGAGCTGCGCAACCGCCGGCTCTTCGCCGGGGGCACGGAGACCTTCTCCGGCTTCGCAGGCGAGCTGATCTCCACGATCGGCATTGACGCCGAGTCCGCACAGACGCGCCTCGACAGCCGCGAGCTGCTGCTTGAGGGCCTGCAGAGCGCCTACGCCGACCAGGCGGGCGTGTCGCTCGACGAGGAGGCGCTCGACCTGATCCGCTATCAGCAGGCGTACACCGCCGCCTCGCGCCTCATGCAGACGGCTCTCGATCTCATGAAGGCCGTCATTGAGCTCACCTGAAGGGGGATCTGACCGTGAGAATCGCCACCAACTCGTACATGACCGACACGAAGAACAACCTCGCGCGCGCACAGCAGGATCTGCGCCGCCTCAGCCGCCAGCTCTCCACCGGAAAGCGCCTCACGCGCCCCTCGGATGACCCGACCGCGGTCGGCTGGATCGTCAGCGCACGCTCCGACCTCGCGAACGTGCTCAACCAGCAGAAGGTGCTCACGCGCGCTAAGGCGCTGATCGGCCCCGCGGACGCCGCGCTGGACAACATCGCGAGTGCCCTTCGCGGTGCCCGCGACACCGTCCTCGGCGCCACGCAGCCGGGTAAGGACGCTGCCGCTCACCGCGCTGACGCCGCCGCGATTCGCAGCGTTCGCGAGCGCGTCATGGACGAAGCGAACATTGCGGTGCAGGGCAGCTACCTCTTCGCTGGCCGACTCAGCGCCACCAGACCCTTCGCGCAGGCTGCCGACGGCGCCGTCGCCTACTCCGGCGACTCGAGCGGCGTACAGCTCTGGGTGGCGCCGGACCGGCCGCTGGAGGTAACAGCTCCGGGTGATCGGCTCTTCAACTTCGAGGATTCGTCAGGCGCGCGCGCGGTTCCGGGCGTGGACACCGACCTGTTTGCGCTGCTCGACCAGATCGCGACCGCCATCGAGACCGGAGACGACTCGGCGATTCCGACCCTCGGGAAGAAGCTCGACGCGCTCTACGAGCAGGTCGTGGAGGAGCGCGGTGTGCTTGGCGCGCGGGCGCTGCGGGTCGAGGACGCGATCGACTCGGCGGGTGAGGCTGAACTCTCCGCGCGCGAGATCCTCGGTGACACCGAGGACGTGGACATCGCCACCGCGCTGATTGATCTGCAGCACCAGCAGCTCTGCTACCAGGCCGCGCTCGCCGCGACCTCACAGCTTGCCAGGATCCCGTCACTGTTCGAGCTCGGATGGACGTAGCCGAGAAGCACCGCCGCCTCGCCGCAGTGAGCACATCCCGGACTCATCGCGGCCCTCATGCAAAGAGCCGCCGGCGATCGCCGGCGGCTCTTTGGTTCAGGCAACAGCTTTCCGCGAGGGGAAGCTACTTCGCGCTCGCGGCAGCAGCGTCGATCAGCGCGCCGAACGAGTCGGCCTTGAGCGATGCGCCGCCGACCAGCCCGCCGTCGATGTTCTCCTTCGCCATGAGCCCCTCGACGTTGTCCGGCTTGACGGAGCCGCCGTAGAGGACGCGCATCTTGTCGGCGACATCCTGCGAGTAGACCTCGGCGACGGTCGCGCGGACCATCCCGCACACGCGGTCAGCCTCATCGGCATCGCAGACCTCGCCGGTGCCGATCGCCCAGACCGGTTCGTAGGCGATGATGATGTTGTCGGTTTCGGAGGCCGGGATGCCCTCCAGCGCCGCGCGCACCTGAGAGGCCACGACCTCGTCGGTATTGCCCGCCTGCCGCTCGCTGAGCAGCTCGCCGCAGCAGATGATCGGCTTGAGGCCGGCCGCCAGCGCCGCCTTCGCCTTGCGGTTCACGGTGGCGTCGGTGTCGCCGAAGACCGCGGCGAGATCGTCCGCGTCGGCCTCATCCATCGTGCCGAAGCGCCCGCGGCGCTCGGAGTGGCCGATGATGACATACTCGCAGCCGCAGGACAGCAGCATCCTCGCCGAGAGCTCTCCGGTGAAGGCGCCGTCTGCCTCCCAGAACAGGTTCTGCCCGCCAAGCTTGATGTTCGAGTTGCCGATGGACGAGTAGACGGTCGTGAGCGCCGTGGCGGGCGGGCAGAGGATCACGAGCGCGTCCTCAACCCGGCCGCCATGCGCGGTTACGCCATCCGCAAGCGCCTTCGCCCCATCGTTGTCACAGTTCATCTTCCAGTTGCCGGCCATGACCGGTTTGCGCACGTCAATCACTCCCTGATGCTCATTCAGAAGCCGCGCTTATACCTCGTCGAGCGCCTCGACGCCCGGAAGCACGTCGCCCTGCACGTACTCCAGCGAAGCGCCGCCGCCCGTCGAGATATGCGACATCTTGTCCTCGTATCCCATCTGTGTGACGGCCGCGACGGAATCGCCACCACCGACGACAGTGAATGCCTCTGTGTCCGCCAGCGCCTTCGCGACCGCCAGCGTCCCCTCGTTGAAGGGCACCTTCTCGAAGTGGCCCATCGGGCCATTCCAGAAGACGATCTTCGCCTCGTCACGGATGAGCCGGCCGAACTCCTCGCGCGTCTTCGGGCCGATATCCAGTGAGTCCCAGCCCGGCTCGATCGCGTCCGCATCGGCGAACTTCGTCTCGCCCGTGTCCGGCTCAACCTGCTTCATGTGCACATCGATCGGCAGCATAAGCCGCGACTCGATGAACTCCGCGAGCGTCTCGTCATCCATCACGCTCTGCGCGGCCGCCACGCTCTTGTCGGTGCACAGCGACTTGCCGACCTCGCGACCCATGACCTTGAAGAACGCCCACGCCATCGCGCCGCCGACCAGGAGCTTCTCCACCCGCGGCAGGAGCTTCTTGATGGCGTCGATCTTGTCCTCAGCCTTTGCGCCACCGAGGATCACGATGAAGCCGTCGCCCGAGGCCTCGCGGCAGTTCTTCAGCTCGTTGAGCTCCTCATCCACGAGCAGGCCCGCCACGCAGGTGTCTACGTACTCGGTGACGCCCACGGTCGAGGCATGCGCGCGGTGCATCGCGCCGAACGCGTCGTCCACGAACAGCTCCGCGTCCCCCGCGAGAGCCTGAGCGAACTCGGCGCCGTTCTCCTCTTCATCCGGGTAGAAGCGCGTGTTCTCGAGCAGCAGCACCTCGCCGCCGCCAAGCTGCGCGCGCATCTGCGCGACTTCATCGCCGATGCAGTCCGGGGCCATCGTCACGGGCGCATCGAGCAGCTCCGCCAGGCGCTTCGCGACCGGCTCGAGGGTGTACTTCATGTTCCGCTCGCCCTTGGGGCGCCCGAGGTGTGAGCAGAGCGTGACGGGGCAGCCTGCGTCGAGGAGCATCTGGATCGTGGGGAGTGCGCCCTGGATGCGCGTCTCATCGGTGATCTGGTCACCCTCGAGCGGGACGTTGAAGTCCACGCGCACGAGGGTCGGTTGTCCGGTGAGGCTTATGTCGCTGACGGTCTTCTTCCTCGCCATCTTCCTTACCCTCCCATCACAGGAACCCCGAAAGGTGAAACAGGCGCCGCCCCGGTCTCGGGAACGGCGCCTGTGATTGGCGGGTGCTGCTTAGAGGCCCATCTGAGCCATCTTCATCATCAGATCGGCGGTGCGGTTCGAGTAGCCCCACTCGTTGTCGTACCAGCCGAGCACCTTGACGAAGTTGCCGTCTACGACGTAGGTGCCGCCTGAGTCGAAGACACAGGAGGACGGGTCGCCGACGATGTCCTGGAGGACGATCTCGTCCTCGGTGTAGGTCAGGTAGCCCTGCAGCGGCGCCTGCGAGGCAGCGGCCTTGAAGGCAGCGTTGATCTCGTCCTTCGTAGCGGGCTTCGCCAGTTCGACGCTCAGGTCAACAACCGAGCCGGTCGGGGTCGGGACGCGCATCGCGTAGCCATCGAGCTTGCCGTTGAGCTCCGGGATGACGACGCCGATCGCCGAGGCGGCGCCGGTGGAGGTCGGGATCATGTTGATCGCGGCCGAGCGCGCGCGGCGCAGGTCGCTGTGCGGACCATCGAGGATGACCTGGTCGTTCGTATAGCTGTGGATCGTGGTCATGAGGCCGCGAACGATCCCGAAGGAGTCGTTGAGGACCTTAGCCATCGGCGCGAGACAGTTGGTGGTACATGAGGCGTTGGAGACGATGTGATCGTTCGCCGGATCGTAGGTGTCGTCGTTGACGCCGAGGACGAAGGTCGGGCAGGGCTTCTTCGGCGGGGCGGAGATGATCGCCTTCTTGGCGCCGGCCTCGAGGTGTCTGGCAGCCTCATCGGGGCCGCGGAAGAAACCGGTCGACTCGAGCACGATCTCTGCGCCAAGCTCGCCCCACGGCAGCTTCGCCGGGTCGCGCTCAGCAAGGCTCTTTACGCAGACGCCGTCAACGATGATGTTGCCGTCCTTCGCCTCGACAACGCCGTCGAAACGGCCGTAGACGCTGTCATACTTGAGCAGGTGCGCCAGGGTTGCGTCGTCGGTCAGGTCATTGACCGCGACGACTTCGAGGTCCTCACGGTAGTTGTCCCAGATCGCCTTGAAGACCTGGCGACCGATGCGGCCGAAGCCGTTAATGGCTACCTTTACTGCCACTTCAGATCCCTCCTCGGGTATGTGGGCACGTTTCGTCTCGACTGGTGGCGCTTGCGCGCCTGCAAACAGGATGTGCGTGCGGTCGGTCACATGAGGGCGGGGGCCCTCTCCTCAAGCAGTTCCAGCAACCTGTCCGCCACCGCTTGAGGATCGTGGCGAACCCACCCATCGGGCGACAGATCGACCACCTCCGCACGCACCGGGATCACCCCAAGGCGCGCAACTTCGGTGTAGTCGGGCTCAACAAAATCGGCTCCGGTCGCGCGGTACCTCGCCAGCACCCACTCCTCGACCGGTTCGCAGTTCATCAGCACGTAGTCGAACGGCAACTCCCCGGTATGCCGCTGTATGGCCTTCACATGATCCGCCGCGGTGAAATTGGAGGTCTCACCGGGCTGGGTCATGATGTTGCAGATGAAGACCTTTGTGGCCGAGGCGCGGCGGACCGCCTCATTCACCTCGGGCACCAGGAAGTTCGGTATGACGCTCGTGAAGGTGCTCCCCGGCCCCACAACGATCAACTCCGCGGCCTCGATCGCCTCGATGGCCTCCTGCACCGCACGCGGGTTGGGCGGGTCGAGGTAGACGTAGTCTATCCGCCTGTCCGCCGCGGTGATCGCCGACTCACCGCGGATGACCTCACCATCGGCCATCTTCGCGCACAGCGTCACGCGATCGGCGGTCGGCGGCAACACCCGTCCGCGGATGGCCAAAACGCGGCTGGTCTCGCGCACCGCCTGCTCGAGATCGCCGGTGATGTCTGTCAGCGCCGCGATGAGAAGATTCCCGAAGCTGTGCCCGCCGAGCCCGCCGGCTTCACCGTTGAAGCGGTACTGGAACAACTCGGTCATCAAAGGTTCGGAATCGGCAAGCGCAACGAGGCAGTTGCGGATGTCGCCTGGCGGCGGGACGTTCATATCCGCCCGCAGGCGCCCTGAGCTTCCGCCATCGTCGGCCACTGTCGCGATTGCTGTGATGTTGGTTGTGTAGCCCTTGAGGCCACGAAGGAGCGTGGAGAGACCGGTGCCGCCGCCCACGGCCACCACGCGCGGCCCGCCCTGCAGGCGGCGTTGGCGCAGCATCAGGTCCACCAGATGGCTCTCTGCCTCGGGATGAAGTGCGCACGCGACCGAGCGCACAAGCTGTCGCAGCGAGATGGCCACGGCAAGCAGGCCCAGCGCGGCCGCCACGATCCCAATCGTTGTCGCTCGGCCGGTGTCACCGATCGAGCCGATCAGATCGAAGACCATCAGGTTGGCAATGAGCAGCGTGCCGCCACTGATGGCGATCATGCCGATGAAAAGCAGGAGCAGCCATCGCTTGACACGCAGACCCGGTTGGAGCCAGCCAAAGACCCTTCTCAGGGCGCCGCTCATGGTACGCCAGCCCCCTGTAGCGGGCATCGATGCCGATCTCGCCGTTCCTCCTCCCCGGCGCGCCGGCCGACCTGCTCGGCGCAACGTGCCCCTCCAGACTACCTCCAAGGGGCGGCGCGGCCTCGCCAGACCGCCATGCCAGGAGGAACCAGCGCACTCTGCCGGCCGCGAATTCACCCGCTGATCGCGCCCGACTCGCCTGCCGGAAAGCCCTCTCCAATTCCGGTCGAGTATAGCATAGCGGAAATGGCGAGTCAACTTGAGGAGGAGCCCGGTATCTCGTGGGGAATAGTGCCATTCGGGCCTCTCCGCGCGCTTCGCGGGGGCGTCCGGGTCGGTTGACATGCCGTAGCGAAGTTGCTATCATCCACCCGATTCTGAGGGATGCTCTGTGCTGTATCGTGATTCTCCGCAATCTGGGAGGCGGTCCCTGATGATGCTCCGCCGACGCGGCTCCGTGGTAGTTTGCGCAGCTCTGCTCCTCATCGTGTTCCTCTGTGCCGCATCCTTCGCCGCTCCTCTCAAGACGGAGATTGTCAGTCCCCAGATGTATCCGGCGATGGTCGGCGGCCGCACCGTGCCCATGCCCGATCAGGCCGTCTCCGGTCAGGTCATCGCGGGCCTTGCCCCAGGTGCGACCGAGCAGCAGCTCCAGCAACTCCTCGCCGCCACCGGCGCGACCTTCAAGTCGCGCATCGAAGGGACATCGCTCGTGGTGCTCTCCCTCCCCAACGGCATGAGCGTCCTTGATGGGGTCAGGCTGCTCTCAGGCCGCTCTCCGCTTGACTTCGTCGAGCCCGACCGGGTGCGCTACCTGCTCGGATCGCCCAACGACACCCTCTACGCGCAGCAGTACCACCTGCCGCTGATTGCGGCTGAGGCAGGCTGGGATGTGCAGCAGGGAGCGGCCAGCATGGTAGTCGCGGTCGTGGACAGTGGCTACGATCCGGACCACGAGGACCTCGTCGACAGGTACTGGCAGAACGCGTCTGAGGCCGGCGGGACCGCCGGCGTTGACGACGACGGCAACGGCTTCGTCGATGACATCGCAGGCTGGGACTTCTGGCAGAACGACAACGACCCCGATGCCCATCCGGCCGACGGTGAGACCTACGACAGCGGCGCCGTCTCCCACGGCACCCACTGCGCGGGCATCATAGGCGCTTCCACCAACAACTCTCTGGGCGTGGCCGGCATCGACTGGAACTGCAGGATCATGCCGGTGCGCGTATTTGGCCCCGAGGGAAGCTCGTCAGACAGCGTGATCATCCAGGGCTTCCAGTATGCGGTCGCCAACGGCGCCGATGTCATCAACCTGAGCTGCGGCGGCGGCTACAGTGAGGCCTACACCGCGCCAATCGCGGCCGCCCATGCGGCCGGGATCGTCGTCGTCGCCTCCGCCGGGAACGAATCGTGGACCTTCACGAGCGAGCGGTGGACCTGGATGTCCCCCGTCTGCAACGACGGTCCGAACATCGGTGTTGACAACAACGTGATCGGCGTCGCCGCCACCGACAGCAGCGACATGGCGGCCGGCTTCACCAACACAGATGACTCCGGCTACCGCTTCGTGGACGTCTCGGCGCCCGGTGTGCAGATCCTGAGCACCTACTACTACGATCCGACCCTCGCGGGCAACGATGTGCCCTACGGTCTGATGAGCGGCACCTCGATGGCCGCTCCCGTCGTCTCCGGGCTCGCGGCGCTCGTGAAGGCCCAGTTCGGCGCCTACAACGCCGCCGATGTCATCAACCAGATCAGGGTTACCACCGACGACATCAGCTCGCAGAACCCGCTGACGGCGCGCCAGCTCGGGACCGGCCGCGTGAACGCAGCCGCGGCGCTTGGCCTTGATGTCCCGCCGGCGCCGGTCACCAGCCTCCAGGCCCGCGACACCGTGGGCGACGAGGGTGGCAGCATCACGGTGAGCTGGAGGGCTTCTGAGGACGACGGCAAGGACGTTGTGGGCTACACGCTGCTGCGGGCGGGCGAGAGCAGTATGATCCCGAACACGCCCGGGAGCTTCTCACAGCTTGCGCAGCTCCCTCCCGGCACCGAGATGTATATAGACGCGCCGGTTCCGGACGACACGCCCTACTGGTATCAGGTCGCTACGCTTGACGCCTCCAACAGCGTCCTCTCCGCGGTGGCAGGCCCCGCAATGGCGCGCGATGACCTCGCGCCCGATCCCATCACCAACCTCGTGGCCATGGATACCCAGGCTGACAGCGGCGGCTCCATCACCGTCAGTTGGTTCGGCTACACCGGCCCGAGTGACCTCGCCGAGTTCCGTCTCTACCGCGAGGGGGCGTCGTTCACGAACGTCGCCGACCTCGAGCCGCTCGCCGTCCTTGCTCCCGATGATGCCATGCGCTACATCGACAGGACAACCGTGGACGGTACCGAATACTGGTATGCAGTAACAGCAGTTGATGATGCGGACAACGAGAACCAGGAGGTCACGGCGGCGGGCCCCGCCATCTCAAGCCCCAACTTCTCGTTCAGCTATCCGGCCGGCCTGTCGATTATCTCATTGGGCGCCACCCCGAGCGACCCGAACCTGCGCGATATTGACGATATCCTCGGGCTCGATGCGCAGGGCCAGGCGAACCTGGCGTACTGGGATGCGGCCGCAAATCAGTACGTGCTCTGGTCGGATACGCCCGGATCAGCGGTCTTCGCGCAGCAGCTCGGCCGCTCATGGTGGCTGAAGAGCCCGCAGCCGATCGTCGTGAACATCAGCGGACAGGCGCCGCCGGTGGGCGACGTGCAGCGGCAGGTGATCGCGGGCTGGAACCAGCTCGGCAACCCGTTCCCGAGCGCAATCGACTTCAGCATCACCGAAGTCACCGGCATCGGCCAGGGAACTCCCGTGAGCCTCAGCGCGTCCAACGAGCTTGGATACACCCGAGATTACGCGTGGGGCTACGACAGCAGGACGAACAGCTACAGGCTGATCGCGGGCCTCGATCTGCCGTTCGCGACAAAGACGCTTGACAAGGGCCGGGGTGCACTCTTCTTGGCACGCCGCCCGGCGACGCTGCTGCTCAAGCGCCCGGTCATGCCGACCGCCAGCGCGCAGGAGCAGGCCGCGAGCTTCGAAGGATGGGCGTTGCGCCTCGTCGCGCAGGCGCAGGAGATGGCGGACACCGACAACTTCCTCGGCGTCTGCGCCGCGCCCGACGCGGTCTCCGGCATCGTGTCACCGCTGCGGCCCGACGCAGATCTTGATCTTTACTTCGTCCGACCCGCCGCTGATGGCGGACGGATGGCAACTGACTTCGTCGCCCCCGAGGGCGTCCGGGAATGGGAGGTGCGGGTGGCCTGCGCCGTCCCCCAGACGACCGTTCGGCTGAGCTGGCCCGATCTGAGCGAGCTTCCAGGCGACATCAGGCCCATGCTGGTTGACAACGCAACCGGACGCACCATCTATCTCAGGACGAGCACGGGGTACAGCTATGACGTCGGCGACGAGCCCTCTGAACGCAGCTTCACGATCCGCATCGCGGACGCAGCCGGAGCGCTTGCCATCAACACACTCAGCGCCGGAGCAGCCGGCGGCGGCGGGCAGATCGTCTACGCGCTCTCCCAGGATGCCTCTGTGGGCGTCGAGGTGCTCAACATCGCCGGCATCACCGTCCGCCGCATCTTCACCGAGCGCGCGCAATCCGCTGGGCCGCAGCAGGTCACGTGGGATGGGCGCAATGCCGCCGGCAGCAGCGTCCCGGCCGGCACATACCTCATCCGCGTCACCGCGCGGAGCGACGACGGGCAGCAGGTCAGCGCCATCCGCAGCCTCCAGCTCGGCCGATGAGCGTGGCGGCGTGAAGTTGACTCGCACGATCGCGTACGGTGAACGTCTCCTCACGGCCGCGGCGGGCTGGTCAGCCCGCTGCGGCCTCATGATTCTCGCAGCGATCCTCCTGATCGGCGTGCCATCGAGCCCGGTGGAGGCCCAGTCCGGCCGCGCCCGTCGCGTGCTTGTCGGGATGCGCCCGATGACCTCCCCGTCGCAGCTTCAGACCTTCCGCGGAAAGCACGGCATGCGCGTGCGCAAGACGCTCACCCGGGGCCAGATCCTCGTCATGGATGTGCCCGACGGGCAGTCAGAGGCATCATTCACCTCGCAGCTTCTGATGGACCCCGCGGTCGCCTTCGTTGAGCCGGATGGGATGATGTACCCTGCTCTGACGCCCAACGACCCGGAGTACCCGAAGCAGTACCACCTGCCGCTGGTGCGCGCCCCTGAGGCGTGGGATCTGACAACCGGCAATGCCAACATCGTGATCGCCATCGTGGACACCGGGTGCGATCTCGATCACCCGGACCTCGCCGGGAGGATCTTCACCAACCGCAATGAGATCCCGGGTAACGGCATAGACGACGACGGCAACGGCTTCGTGGATGACGTGCATGGGTGGGACTTTGAGAACAACACGAACAATCCGCGCCCCGAACCTGATGGCGTCGACAACAACAACGACGGGACGCCGGATGAGCAGGTCAGCCACGGTACCCTCGTAGCCGGACTTGCGGCGGCCATCGGCAACAACGGCTTCGGCACCGCCGGGATCGCTTGGAACGTCACGATCCTGCCCATCCAGGTCTTCCCGGATGACGGCGGCGCGCCGGTTTCACAGGTCATCCAGGGGATCGACTATGCCGTCATGATGGGCGCGGACGTGATCAACCTGAGCATCGGTGGAGGCTACTACGCCTCCTTCACTGCCCCGATCGCCGAGGCCTACGCCGCCGGCATCGTGGTCGTCGCAGCTGCGGGTAATGCCGGTCGTGAGCTTAAGGACGGTCAGTCATCGTGGGAATCGCCCGTCTGCAACGATGGCGTGCTCGGGCTGGACAACCACGTGATAGGCGTCGGCAGCACCGACGCCCACGATCTTCGCGCCTCGTTCAGCAACTATGATGGATCAACCACGAGGACTTTCGTGGACTGCGTGGCGCCGGGCGTGGGAATGTACGGGCCCGGATACTACGCCCCCGGTTTCCCCGCTTTCTCGAGCTACTTCACCACGAACACGGGCACCTCATTCAGCGCGCCACTGGTCTCCGGGCTGGCCGCGCTGGTCCTCTCGCGCAACCCCGCCATGTCACCGGATCAGGTGATGCAGGCGATCAAGATGGGCTGCGACAACATTGATGCCCTCAACCCGGGCTTCGCAGGGAAGCTCGGAGCGGGCCGGATCAACTGCGCGCGCGCACTCGGAGTGCAGCTCCCCCCGCGTCCCGCGCGTGACGTGACCGCCGCCGACACCGCGGGGGACGATGGCGGCAGTGTCACGGTGACATGGCAGCTCTCCCTTGATGACGGGGCAGGCGCCAACAATGTGACACAGTACATCATCCGCCGCAGGCAGGGCACCAGCGGCGCCTTCGCGGAGATCGGCCGGGTCCCAGCCGGCGCCACTTCATACCAGGACCGCGCTGTCACGGATGGCGTAGCCTACTACTACATCGTCCGCACAGCGGACGGCTCGCTGACCTCCGATTCCGCGATCGCCGGTCCCGCTACGCCTGCCAATGACGGCGCGCCTGCACCTCCCACCGGCGTCTACGCTGAGGATCGGCCGACCGATCAGGGCGGCGCGATCATCGTGGGCTGGGATCGCTACACCGCTCCCGCCGATTTCGCCCACTTCGCGATCTACCGCGCCCGCACGCGCTTCACGTCGATCGGCAGCATGCAGCCGATCGCACGCGTCACCTCCGCAACCGCGGTGCAGTATGTTGACGCCACCACCACCGATGGTGCCGACTACTGGTACGCGGTCGCCGCAGTTGATACCTTCGGCAACCGGGCAACCACCGTCGCGGCGGTTGGACCCGTGCAGTCATTCGCCAACGGGACCGTCACTCTGCCCGCCGGAATGCACTTCTTCAGCTCACCGCTCGAGCCTGCCGATCACAGCCCTGCGACGCTGCTGGATGTCCCGGCTGCGCAGATCAAGCTCGCCCGGTGGTTCCCCGCGGCGAACGGCTACACCATCTACTCCGGCGGCGCCTCGCTGCCTCTGACACTCGGCCACGGCTACTGGCTCAAGCTGGCCAGCCCCATCACCTTCGAGCCCGAGGGCAACATGGCGCCCTCCGGTAGCCTCAGCGTCAGCCTGGCGCGCGGATGGCAGCAGGTCGGCAACCCCTACTTCGCGGCCATGAATACGAGCGGGATCACGGTAGACCACCAGGGCACCACGATGGACCTGCCCAGCGCCGACGCGGCCAACATCATCAGGCAGGTGTTCTGGCGCTACAACCGGCAGACGAACAGCTACAGCCTCGTCGCGCCGTTCCTCGGCATCGGTGAGACCCAGATCGCGCCGTGGGAAGGATTCTGGGTACGGGTGGAGAAACCATGCGCGCTGATCCTCCCGCGCCCCGGCGCGGTCGCCACCGCCGGCCTCTCTGAGCCTGCGGCGGCTGAGCCGGATGGCTGGTTCACGAAGCTCACGGTGCGCGGTGACGGAGGCGTTGACAGTGACAACTTCTTCGGCGTCTCGGGGCAGCTTGCTGCAATGGAGCCGCTGGAGAGCCCGCCTCCGACCGCCGACGGCGTAGACCTGTCCTTTGTTGACACCGCCGGACGGCGCGTCGCGGGCAGGTTCAGCGCAGTGGAGGCGCGCGAGCTCGAGTGGGACTTGGTGATCGAGGGGACGCCCGGGAGCCGACTGGAGGTGTGGTGTCCCGCGCCGCAGGAGATTCCGAGCGGCTGGGCGGTGACGCTTCAGGATCAGGCCACCGGATCAGCGGTGGATGTCCGGCGTGGTGGGCGTTACTCGCTCACCCTCGCGCCCGACGAATCGCAGCGCCCGATGCGCTTGAGGTTGACTCGAACCGGCGGAGCGCTTACACTCTCTGGCATGAGCGCCGTCGCTTCCCGAGCGGGCGGAGCGATGACATTCACGCTCTCTGCGCCCGCAGCCTGCACTGTGAAGGTGCTCAACATAGCGGGCCGCACAGTCCGAGTGCTCCGCCAGGGCACTCCCATGCCCGCGGGGACCTCGCAGATCGTCTGGGATGGCCGCTCCGATGCGGGCCTGGCCGTTCCCAGCGGAGCGTATGTCATGCAGATCGAAGCCGTGACCGAAGACGGGAACCGCACTCAGGCGGTGCGCACTCTGGCGGTTCAGCGCTGACGCGGCCCGCCGGAGCATCACACGAACCCCGCAGAGGGGGCGGAGCAGACCATGCATCGCGGCAGAGCATTGGGCTGGCTAACATGCCTGACCGTAGCTATGGCAATCATCACGATGGGCTGTGGAGGCGGTGACGGAGGCGGTGGGATCACACCCGGTCCTGCCGGCAGTGCCACTCTCACCGGCAAGGTCGTAGGCGCGGATGACGTCACGACCGTCGTCAAGAATGCGGTGATCACGGTTCAGGGCACCGGGCGCACCGGGACCAGCGATGGCTCGGGTGTCTTCACCATCACCGGCCTGCCCTCCGGGACCTACATCGTGAGCGCCAATGCGCCAGATTCCGAGCGGTATGGTATCGCATCCGCGCGCGTAACCCTCTCCGATAATCAGGCCACAACCGTGAACCTCGCGCTCCTGCCGCTCGGCGTTGCGGCGCCGCAGCAGGTGCTGGTTGATCCGGGCTCCGCAACCCTTGACCTCAACGGCCGCCTCTTCTACCGAGCGCAGGTCGTCGGTCCCAACGGTCAGGTCTACGAGGGCTATGAGCCGACCTGGGTCGTTGACGGCGGAGTGGGGCAGATCAACGTTGAAGGGCTCTTCCTCGCTCAGGCCGTCGGTTCGGGCCAGATCCGCGCATTCGCCGGCAATGCCGAACGCAGCGTGCCCGTTACCGTTGTCGCACCGCGGCCGCCGCAGATATCGAGCTTCCGCGTGAACCCGCAGACCCTCCCGGCTTCCGGGGGTGAGATCTTCATCTCCGCCGCGATCAAGGACGGTGACGGCGTCCGCGCGCAGGACGTGACGGTCGAGATCCTCCCGGCAGGCGGAACCTCCATTGAGCTGCCCGTGATCGTCTCCAATCCCGCCAACGCCGTGCTCTGTCCGGGCACGACGGACTGCTACACCGATGCGAGCTTCCGCGCGACCTACCTCGTCCCCGCCAATGACAACACGCCGTCGAGCAGTGGAGTGCAGGCGCAGGAGAGCTACTCCGTGATCCTGCGCGCGACCGACCGCAGCGGCGCGAGCAGCCAGTCTCAGTTCGTGGAGTTCGTCGTGCAGGGCATCGATGCGCCCCCGGTGCCGCCCACGATCTAACCCGACGGTTCAGCACCGGCGGCGGCCGCAACGCTACGCCGCCTCACAGCGTCAGTGCGCAGGGGAACCGGAGATCCGGTTCCCCTGTCAGTTCGCAGCCACTATCATGTCGCCGGCTCAACTCGCCAGGCGAAGGGAATGCAACCATGGGCGAGCCCATCATTCGTGACGCGCTTCATGAGGAGTTGCCGCGGGTCCGGGAGATCGCGAAGCAGGCATGGTCGCCGATCTACGCCTACTTCCGTGAGAAGATGGGGGAGGACCTGTGGAGTCGCGAGCATCCCGGCGACCCGCTCGAGCAGAAGGCCGATGTTGTCGAGAAGCACTTCCGTGAGCACCCGGACCAGGCCTTTGTGACCGAGGTTGACGGGGAGGTCGTCGGCTTTTGCACCTACATGCTGCGCGACAACCAGGTCGGCGTGGTTGGCAACGATGCGGTCGCGCCTGAGGCGCAGGGCAAGGGCGTGGGCCGTCGGCAGTATCAGGAGTGTCTCAAGCGGATGCGCGAGGCCGGCATGATCTACGCGAGGGTGCAGACGGGCCTTGACCCGGCCCATGCGCCCGCCCGGCGCGCGTACGAGAAGGTTGGGTTCGAGCCGGTTCGCCCGCACATCGACTACTACATGACGCTGTGAGGGCCGGCCGTGCCCAGCAGCCGGTCCGGATCGCCGAATTTCGCGACCTCCTCGGGGGTGATCCTGCGTACGGAGGCCAGTTCGAGCAGCGCGCCGATCCGCCCCTCTCCGGCCGCCAGCAGTCCCTCGGCACGGCGAAGAAGCGCGCAGTGGTAGAGGCCGAGGAGTGGCTGCACAGTGCCATCGTCGCGCTCGGGGATCACCGCCTCGAAGCTGCCGCGAACGCGGCACATGTAACGGAGCAGTTCGGCCGATGGCCGCTCGATGCCTGCGCTCACGATCGCGACATGATCGCCGTCAGCGAGGCGCAGTGCGGCGGTAAGCCCGCTTAGCTCGCTCGCGCCACGGGGCAGCGACCGATGCTCGGCGCCTGTGATCCGCAGCGCGGGGCTCTCCATCTCGCCGACGATCAGGATCCGTTCGCACTCCTCCGTGAGGGCTGCGATCGGCCGCTGCAGCCCTGTGAGGCTCGCCTTGTCGCCCTGCGCTACTATCACCGCACCCAGCATCGCAGACGCTCCCTCGGTTGCGCTCTTCTGCGCACATTCCCGGGCGGTCTGCGCAGACCTTCCGCTCCCGGCGAAACTCCGGGCGGTCCGCGAGGGTCTATACCTGACGGGCCATGTACCGATCAGACGGAGGCATGATCATGCTGAGGCGCACACTCGTCCTGGCTGCACTCGTCTTCACCCTGACCGCCGGTGTTGCAGTCGCGGGAGTCGCGATGGATCTGACCTACACCTTCGCCCCCGGAGCCTCGAGCTCCGGCCGTGTCAGCGCTGTGATTGATGGCGTCGAGATGGGCCGCGACGTCCCGCTCGCGGTGACCGGAGACGCCGCTGTTGACCTGAGGCTCGACGTGCTCAAGATCGCCGAGGACGGCACCGCGACGCTGCGCGCTACATTCGGCCAGGTGCAGGCGAACCTCCTCGGCGAGCGCCGGCCGGCCAGCACGCCCGCACCGATGGAGCTGCGCGTCAGCAGGCGCGGGGCGCTCGTCGGGGTGCAGTCCGGCAATGAAGCGGCGATGGACCTCTTCGCCCATGGTGGAGTGCCGATCGAGCTCGTAGTGCTGATGGCGGGCGTGGTTGAGCTGCCGGCCGAGCCGGTCGCGCCGGGTGAGAGCTGGGCGGTCGAGCGGCGGCAGCAGATCCCGGAGATGGGCGAGGTGCTTCTGCGGACCGAGTCGCGCGTGGCGAGCCTCACAGAGGCTGAGATGACGGTCCTGACGGACATCCGGGCAGACCTGCCGGACTTCACTACCACGAACCCCATCCAGGCGGGCGAGATCACGATCAAGGACGGCACGCTCACCGTCAATTCAATGAAGCGCGTGGTTGACATGCGCAGCGGCCTTATCAAGTCGGCCGAGGCGACCATGACCTTCGACGGCGGCGCGGCGCTGGGGCCCTTCCCGGCCCTCCCGCTGCGCGTGGTCAGCTCGTTCAACATCAAGCCGAAGGCCGCCCCGCCGCAGCCGGAAGGGGCGACCAATGGCTGATCCCCGACGGGCGCTGGCGGTCGCACTGCTGCTCGGCCTCGCCTGCGCGCTCGCGGGGGCCGAGGACCCTCGTGAGAGTGCGCTGGTCACCCTCCGCTCCGCAGGCGTCACGATCGAGCTGCAGCAGGCCTACGGGTGGACGATCCAGTCGCTCAGCTACCGCGGCGTGCCCGTCATCACGCCCACCGGCGCCTGCGGCACGATCGCCTGCGTACCTGTCGCCGGCGGCTGGGTCGGCTCCGCGCACACCGCCGGAGGACTGGAGCGCGTGGAGGCGGTCAGCCTCACGGTGGACGGCCAGCCTGCCGAACTCACGCCCGGCGAAAGCTACTCGGGCGACCTCATCGTGCTCACGAAGCGCTCGATGCTCGACAAGCTGCGCCTTGACGTGACGCTGACGCTCGCGGATGGCCTCCTGACCGAGCACGTCGCGCTCACCGCGACCGAGGACGTAGTAGTCACCACCGTCTACCCATTCATGTACTGCATCACCGCGCAGACGACCGATTGGATCGCGGCGCCGGTTGAGGGCGAGGAGCAGACCGGGACCTTCAGCGCGGCGAACGAGCTGCGGTGGCATGATGACTGGGCCTGGACGGCCGCCTACATCCCGGGCCGCGCCACCGGTGTCGCGTTCCGCCACCTCGCCCACGCCGAGGGCGCCGTCACCCTCACCGGCTACTGGGACCAGGAGCGCTATCACAAGCTCTACGTGCGCTGGGAGACCGGTGAGGATCGCTGGCCCGAGGGCTTCACCGTGACGGGCGAGGTCGCCCTGCGCTGCTTTGAGGCGCCTGCGGCGGGATGGCAGGCGATGGCGCGCCAGGTGGCCTCCGAGATGGTCGCGGAATGAGGATCGCGGCGATCGCGGACCTGCACTTCTCCGAAGAGCGCCGGGCACGCGCTGAGGCGATCGCGGGGGCGGTCGCCAGCGCGCGTGCCGACGTGCTGGTCATCGCCGGCGACTGCGCCGATGGCGTGGAGCATCTCGCAGACGCCCTCGCGCTCTTCGGCGAGTTCGGCGGCGTCAGGCTGATGGTGCCGGGCAACCACGATCTCTGGCAGGATACGACGCCATTCGACACGCGCCGCCTCTACGAGGAGACCATCCCCGCCATCGCGGCCGAATACGGGTTCCACTGCCTCGACAGCGGTCCGCTCGTCATAGATGGCACCTGCTTCGTCGGTGCGATGGGCTGGTATGACTATCAGATGCGCCAGCGGGAGACGCCTGTTGAGGGTATCACGGTCAGCCCCATCCATGTCTCTCGCGGTGAGGCTGGGAAGATGCACTTCAGCTCCCTCCCGGACGCGCGCGAGACCGGCTGGGAGGCGCTCGAGCCGCGGGATTACGCCGCGAACGGGCTCGTCTGGCAGACGAACGGCGAACGGCCGCAAGTGGCCGTCTGGAGCGATCCGCTGCACCTCGATTGGGGGGAGACATCCGAGCGCCTTGCGGCGGAGATGGCCGCACGGATCCGTGCGCAGATCCGTGAACTCGCAGATGGCTGCAGGCGCGTCGTTGGCGTCACGCACTTCGTCCCGTTCGCCGAACTCGCGAGCCATCATCTGCAGAGCCCCCGCCGCGCCTACGCGAAGGCATTCCTTGGCAGCCCTCTGCTCGGTGAGGCGCTCCTTGCGGCCGACAACCTTGCGCTCGTCATCCACGGTCACCGCCACCGGCAGGAGGCGCGACGGCTTCACGGCATCGTTGTTGCCGACGCAGCCGTGACAGGCGCCCAGGACGGCCCGCTGCTCTTTACCCTCCCCGACTAACGGCCCCCGGTGCGTTGCGCCCGCACCTGCCTGCGGATCCGCTCCGCAACCGACCGCACCGCATCATCCATCGTCGCGCCCAACAGCGTGCGCCTGAAGCCGGTGCTGCCGATGTCGGCGGGCGCATCGCCCTGATCCCATGGCGGCACCCAGGCAGCCCGCCGTCCCAGCCCCCGCACCTCGCCGACCACTGCGCCGGATCGCGTGTCGAAGATCGCCACATCGAGCGTCACCCGCGCGATTGCGCGATCATCCCGCTCAATGAACGGGATGCTCAGGTCGATCACCTCGAAGCTGCGCACCCGGCCGAGCACGAGATAGTCCGCGCCAAGCTCGCGCGCAAGCTCCAGCGCCACCGGCACCGGCAGCTCATCCCGGCGCTCGAGGTCCTCGCGGATCATCAGGCGGTGCAGCGCGCCCCGGTCGGCAACCCGCATCTCCCGGCCGCGAAGCTGGCGCTCAAGCTCCACCGCGACCAGATCCGCCACCCCCGCGCCCGCCGTCCAGCCCCGCCCGCAGCAGGACCAGTACCAGTTCTGCGGGATCGCCCCGTTGTAGAACGACACGACCGCGATCGTGGGCCCCTCAGGTCGCTCGCCTTGAGCCAGCACGATCCCGCCGCAGAGCATCAGCGCTATCACCGTCGTTACAGCCGCACGCATATCCCAGCCCCTCCTCGTCTGCCTTCCGTCACTTCTGAGCTTCGGCGGTCCGCGCGGTCTGTCCTGCCGGAGGGAACCGCCCGAGTCCGGGCGAACCACCTGGTCAGATCGTGTCGTCAGGTCAGCAGGCTCGTCTCCGGGAGGCTCTACGATGCATGCGCGCGCGATCCTCGCACTGGCCGTTTCCCTCCTCGTTCTCGCCCCTCCAGCCTCGGCGGCGGTCAACATCAACCTCAGCAGGCCGCTCGTCACGCCGACCGCCGAGGGCGAGCGCGTGGAGCAGACCATGCTCATCGCCAACTCGGTGGCGAACTACGAGCTGGCTTACACCGCCGAGCACTCCGCCGACGGCAGCCGCATCCTGAGCGACTCCTGGGGTTGGACGCAGGGCTACGTACCGCTCGGGATGACCGCCCCATCGAAGCCGAACTGGTACTACCAGGGGTTCTTCAACTGGCAGTTCGACGACGAGAGCATCCACCTGCGGCCCGCGAAGGTGCGCGTTGTGCGCGAATCCGGCAATGACGCGATGGTCGAGTACGCGTGGGAGACGGACAACGCGTCGGTGACCATCCGGTTCGCGATGGTCGAGGGAAGCGACAAGCTCCTCGTTTTCGGCGAATACGAGCCGAGAGCGCCGATCGAGCGCAGCTTCCTGAGGTTCGTCTGCTACCCCGCGTTCTTCCCGGAGCCCCGCGGGCGCACCGTGACCACCGCGCTCGGCACGCGCGGGGTGGGTGAGGTCGTGCGCGTGGACCTTGAGCGCGAGCGCTGGCTCCTCTACGAGGACGGCACTCGCCCCGGCGAGGGCTCTGCGGGGATGATCATCGGCACCCCCGACGCATTCTCTTCCATCGAGGCGCCCGCCGGCGGCTACGGCATCGTCACCACCCTCGAACTCAAGCCCGAGGCACGCTCGTTCGCACTCGCGCTCTACGACTTCCCCACGATGCCAGACTACCTCCAGACTCGCGAGTACTTCGGCCGCCTGGCCGATCGTGAGGCCGAGGCGCTGGAGCGGATGGCAGCGGGCGATCTCGCCATTCCGCTGCCCGCGCTGCCGGTTGATGAGGAGCGGGTTACGACCGTGATGGCTGCCGGGCAGGAGCTCATGGACCGCCCGGAGGAGCGCTGGCGGCCGGACCCGGAGCCCCTGGAGTTCCCATGGGCCGCGCAGCTTCCCGGCGAGCCGATCAGCACCGCGGTCTTCGTGCGCCGGTATGAGGCATGGGAGGCGATGGAGCTTGCGCGGCGGCTCGAGATGCGCGTCCAGCACCTCTACTGGGACAGCGAGACCGCGCTCTCCAACCCCTCATCGTGGCCCTACGCGTCGGCAACAGGCGTCGGCGCCATCCCCTTCGGCATTGCCGCCCGCCGCGCCGCCGCGCTGGCCTCGGACCCGGACACGGAGCTGTTCATCATCGCGGGCCTGCAGTCATCCGGCGTTCCCGGCGTGGCGCGCGATGAGATTGTCCAGCGCATCGCGGAGGGCGCCGGCCTGCTGCTCGTCGGCCCGCGGAGCTGGCAGGACGCCTGGCCGCCCGAACTGTTCGCGTCGGAGGCGCCTGAGCTTGCGGCGCAGATCACCGCGGGCTTCGAGCCCTCCGCGCTCGCCGGGCTCGACGAGGCCGAGCCGCGCTCCGTCGTCTCCGCCTGGGAGTTCGGCGCGGGCCGCATCGTCAACGTGGACGTGACACTGGGCGCCTTCTCCTCGCTGATGCCGACCCATCGCCGCTCCGAGGGCATCCTGGAGGCGATGGACCGCTGGCTGGGGCTCTACGCCCGAGCCGCCACCGTCGCCGCCGGACGCTCGCTGCCCGCCACGATCACCTTCGGCGAGCAGACCGCCGACGCGCTGTCCGTGATGGTAGATGGCGCGCCGCAGGGGGCCAGCCTCCGCACGCGCGTCCAGGACGACCTCGGCCGAATGCTCATGGTGCGCGAGCTTCCGCTGCCGCTTGAGGGCAACGCGCTCCCGCTCCCGTCGCTGCCGCCCAGCCGCCAGTGCACAGCCGATCTGCTCGTGCTCGATGCTGACGGCAACGCGCTCGGCATGGCCTCTACACGGCTCGAGCAGCCGGGCGGGCCACGCATCGCCTCCCTCGATCTCTCGCCCGGCAGCCGCAGCCACGAACTCGCGCCCCCGCTCGTGGACCTGCCCGAGGGCGGCCGGATCGAGTGCGTGGCGAGCGTGGACGCCCCGCAGCGCCTCGATGGCGCGACCCTCACATGGGCGGTGCGCGATGTCTTCGACCGCCTGCTCGCCATCGGCACCGGCGATGTTCCGGCGGGCGGCGGCGAGATCCGCGCGGCGTTCGAGCTTCCCGCGCCCGTCACCGTCTCGCACCTGCTCGATGTGACCCTCACGCGGGGCACGGAAGTGCTCGACACCCGGCGCCTGCGCTTCACGATGACGGTGCCCTACCCCTATGATGACTTCACCGCGCTGATGTGGAATACCGCCACCACCTCGCCGCTGATGCTCCACACCGACCGGCTCTGCTACGAGTGGGGCACTGAGATGTGCGACCCCGCGAACACCCTTCGCGCCGACGACGCGACGGCCGCGCTCATGTATGACCTCCGCAGCCGCTCCGGCATGCGCCTCGTTCCCTACGTCAGCCGCATCTTTGCGGAGAACCCTGTGGATAACGTGCGGAATCCGTCGCTGAGCGACCCCGCCTACCTCAGCCAGTGGGCCGAGTGGCTCACCACGCAGGGCCGCCAGGCCGCGCCCTACCAGCCCGCCGCCTATACCCTGGGCGACGAGAACATGCTCACGCGCGGGCCGGGCGAGGTCGGCTGGCACCCGGCCGCTATCGTCGAGTTTCGCGAGTGGCTGCAGGCCAAGTACGGGTCGATCGCGGAACTCAACCGCGTCTGGGAGACGCACTACGAGGCGTTCGGCGAGATCGAGCCGATGCTCCTCGAGCAGGTCGCCGAGCGCTTCCAGTCCGACGCCGCGGATCGCAGCCTCGCGCCGTGGATAGACCACAAGGTCTTCCTCGATAGCTCCTTCGCGAACACGCACAACTACTTCCGCGATGTGATCCGCGCGCAGGACCCGGACGCGAAGGTCGGCTGGGACGGCATCATGGGCGATAGCTGGAAGTCGGGCTATGACCTGGTGAAGCTCACCGAGGAGTGCGACCTCAACGAGACCTACATCAGCCGCTGGCTGCAGGGGCGACTCGTGGAGGACTTCAAGCGCCCGGACGCCCTTACGGGCCGTTGGGGGAACCGCGTGGCTGACAACGAAGCGGGCTGGCACGCCTTCCCCTGGGCCTGCCTGATGAGCGGCAACAACTCCGTCTGGTGGTGGACCTCCTGGGGCTGCGACTACATCCCGTTCTACCCGGACCTGTCGCAGAGCAGCTACGGGAAGTGGTTCTTCGAGGCACTGCGCGAGACCACATCCGGCCCCGGGCGGATGATCGTCCACGCCGAGCGCGCGCCCTCGCCGATCGCGGTGCTCTACTCGCGCCGCAACATGTTCGCCGCCGCGATTCACGGGCAGATCGCGCCGGATCAGCCGCTGGCGGGAGACATCGCGTTCCACCAGGAGCACGAGGACCTGCTGAAGGCCATCTGCGATCTCGGCTATGAGCCAACGCACATCTCCGAGACGCAGCTTGGCGCGGGCATCAGCCCGGAGGACTACCGCGTGCTCGTGCTGCCGCTTGCGGCCTGCCTCTCAGATGAGGAGGTCGCGTCGCTCCGCGAGTACGTGCAGGCCGGCGGCACGCTGGTCGTGGACGGCCGCGCGGCGATGCTCACCGGCGACGGAGCGCTGCGCGGTAGCCGATCGCTCGATGAGGTGCTCGGCGTAAGCTCCCTCCCGGCCTCCGAGGCCTTCGCTCGCGAGGGCGTGAGCGCCGAGATCGCGATCGGGGCGCTCGTCACCGACTGGCTCGCGGAGCCGCTGGAGGTCGCGCCTTTCACCGCGCCGATCATCGAGCCTGACCTGCAGGCGACAACCGGCATCGCGCTCGCGCAGGCCGGCGGTGCACCGCTGCTCGTCGCCAACCGCTTCGGCGACGGGCTGGCGTGGACGCTCAACTTCGGCATGAACGGCTACCCCGCCGAGCGTGCGGAGCCTGAGCAGAAGCCCCGCCTGGAGATCCTGCATGCAATCCTCCGCGCGGCGAGCGTGGAGCCGCTCAGCGAGATCACTCTGCGTGACGGCGGGCACCCGCTCGCCACGCACCAGTTTGGCTTCCGCGACGGCGCCGCGCGCTACCTGTGCGTGCAGCAGGACATCCTCCTGCCGGCGCTCGCCGATCAGCCGGCGCGGATACGCCTGCCTGAGCCCGCGATCGTCTACGACGTGCGCGCTGGGCGCCGGGTGGGGGAGGGGCCCGTGCACGAGTGGGATGTCACGCTCTCGCGCGGCTACCCGCTCGTCTACGCGCTGCTGCCCTACGAGGTCACGGGCGTCACCATCGAGGCGGATGCAGCGCAGCGCGGGGCGAACGCGGAGGTCACGACTGCGGTGCAGGCGGCTGGCGACGCCCCCGGCTACCACGTCGTGCGAGTGGACGTCTATGCGCCGGGCTCCGACCAGCCGCACCGGCAGTACTCGCGCAACGTGGACTGCGCCGGTGGGCCCGGTCGCATGACGATCCCGTTCGCCCTCAGCGACCCGGCAGGCACCTGGCGCCTCGTCGCCCGCGACGCCGCCACCGGCGCCACCGCCGAGACCACCCTGGAGGTGCGGTAGGACAGGCTGTGGGACAGGCGTCCCTGCCTGTCAGAAGCCGTACATAGGACAGGCTTCCCAGCCTGTCAGGGCCTCCGCCAAAGAAGGTCCCGACCGCCCCCGCGGTCAACTTCCGCCCGGAATCCGCCAGCCATCGTCAAAAGGGAGAGCACCATGATCATCGGCAACTGCACCTACAGCGTCCGCGACTACCTGCGCTCGGGCGAGATGAGCCTGCTCGACTTCGCGGCCTTCAATGCCGACCTCGGCATCACCGCGCTCGAGTACAATGACATGTTCTTCGAGGACTTCAGCGCCGACACACTTGCGGCCGTCCGCAACTCCGCAGAGGACGCCGGCTGCTCCATCGTCTGCCTTACCTGCGGCGGCAACCTCGCCTCCGACGATGCCGCCGCCAACGCCGCGCAGGTCGAGGAGTTCAAGCAGCACCTGCAGAACGCGCACGACCTCGGCGCGCATGCCGTCCGCTTCAACATCGGCTCCACCGGCGATGAGGAGCGCGACCTGACCGTGGGCGTGGAGCGCGTCATTGACGGCTTCAACCAGCTTCTCCCCGCCGCGCGCGAGCTTGATGTGAAGATCACGATCGAGAACCATGGCGGCGTGAGCAAGTGGGCGGACCCGATCCTGAAGGTCATCCTCGGCACCGACCCCGACTGGATCGGCTCCTGCCCCGACTTCGGCAACTTCAAGCCGATCGAGCGCCGCTACATCGAGCTGGCGAAGGTCATCCCGTTCGCGCACCACTCCCACGCGAAGACCCACGAGTTTGACGCGAACGGTGAGGACGCCGAGTACTCCATGGAGCGCGTGCTGGCGATCTACAAGGCCGCCGGCGTAGACGGTGTGCTCTCCATCGAGTTCGAGGGCTCCGGCGACCAGAAGCTCGGCGTGAAGAAGACCCGCGACCTCCTCCAGCGCTACATGTAAGCTCCGCTGCATCACCGACGCCGATCGCGCGCAGGGGCCGACGAGGAATCGGCCCCTCGCGCGGCAAACTCTCCTCCTGGTACCCACGCCCCGCCAGGAGGTCTCGCCATGCACGAAGTTCTCTTCGCATCCGCGCATGTCCCGCGGCTTGAGCGCAACATCTCCCTCCCTGCGCGCTTTGAGCGCCTTCTGCAGCGCTGCGACTACCCGAGCCGCTTCCAGGGCAAGCGCGTCGCGATCAAGATGCACGTCGGCTCCGCCATCGGCTTCTACACCCTCCACCCGCTCTTCGTGAAGCTCGTCGTGGATGCGGTGAAGCAGGCCGGAGGGAAGCCCTTCCTCACCGACGGCAGCTTCTCCACCGACGCCGCCACCGTGCGCGGATATGTGCCGGAGGTCGTCGGTGCGCGCGTCGTCGGCGCAGGCGGCGAGCACGATCAGTACTACCGCACCGCGCAGACCGAACTCGAGGAGCTTGGCGAGATTGAGCTATGCGGGAACGTCGTGGATGCCGACGCGCTGATCGTCCTCTCGCACGGCAAGGGCCACGGAAACTCCGGCTACGGTGGCGCAATCAAGAACATCGCGATGGGCTGCGTCAGCTACCCCACGCGCGGCCGCATCCACGGTCTCATGCGCGGGCACTTCGACTGGGATGGCGAGCTGTGCACCCACTGCGGCCAGTGCATCTCCGGCTGCCCCACGAGCGCGATGAGCTTCAGCCCCGAGGGCGAGCTGCGCATCGCTGACCATCACTGCCGCTACTGCATGCACTGCACCACCTCCTGCCCCACGCAGGCCATCACGATGGAGGAGCCGCACGGGAAGTTCGAGCTCTTCCAGGCCGGGATGGCCGCCACGTGCAAGGAGGCGCTCAAGTTCTTCCCCGACCCGCGCACCGTGCACTTCATCTCGGTCCTCACGAACATCACGCCGCTGTGCGACTGCTGGGGCTTCAGCACCCGGCCGCTCGTGCCCGACATCGGCATCGTTGCCTCCGACAACATCGTCGCGATCGAGCAGGCGGCTCTGGACATGATCCGCTTCGAGGACTACATCCCGGGCACGCTGCCCGATCAGTACACGACGATGGGCGAGAGCGGCCACCTCTTCGAGCGCATCCACGGCAAGGACCCCTACGAGCAGGTGCGCCAGGCCGAGAAGATGGGCCTCGGCAGCGCGCAGTACGAGGTGGTGACGATCGAGTAGCGGCGGGGGCGGAGGGGTTGAGCATGAATCTGCGCGCGTCGATGAAGCGGTCGCTTCAGTTCTGGTCGGCGACTGCAATAGTGTCATTGCTGGCGATCGCCTCGGTGATCTCACTCGCCCCGACGAGGGCGAATGAGATCATCACTATCGCCGCTGATACCGCCACATTTCTCGGCATTGTCGCTCTAGTGCTCGGCACCTACCAGTACGTGCGTGTCCAGCAGCCCGAGGCCAGGCTGCGCCAGGCGCTGGAGAACTTCGGCGAGGAGGAGAATGACGTTAAGCGCTGGTTTGCGAAGCAGGATATTGTCGAGATGGGCAAGTTCGCCATCCCGCGGCTTGGACAGCTTGTAGAGCCAGAACAGACGCGGACGCACGCGCTGGAGGCTCTGATAGCGATCATCGAGGATGAGAAACTGGAGACCTCGGAGCAGATTCGAGCGGTGAACGTGCTGCGCGAGAACGCAATGCTCGCCAGTCCAAAGTCAGTGCTGGCTCTGACGCGCGTCGAACTACAGGACGATCCGAAGCTGTCGGTAGCTGCCACCCAGGCGCTCGCCGATATCCTCCGACGGAACCCGTCGCTCTGCTCACAGATAGTGACCAAGGATCTTGATGATCGCTGCAAGCAACTGCTGGCCTACGTACTTGCGCGGGCCGCAGTTCCTGAGACGGTGCAGTGCCTCCGGAAACTGGCGCTGGACGACTCCGCAGGTGTGCGGGCAGTCGCCATCGTGCTCCTCGAGCGCGAGGACCTGCAGGAAGCTACGCCGCAGAAGGAGCCTCCCAAACTCACCGCGGAGGCCCGTGACAAGGCCTCCGCGGTGATTGGCAGGCTCAGCGGGCGGCTCACCAGCGGGTAGTGCCCTCTGGCAGATGACTCAGTCGGCCAACTCCTCCGCGATCGTCGCCCGGAGCTCCGGGTCGCGCACGAGCGTCGAGTAGAGGTAGACCATCAGCGCCGGCGCGCCCGCGTCGCCGATCAGCCGCAACTCCCTCCGGAACCGCTCCGAGGGCTTGTGGTACCCGAAGTAGCCCGTGTCCGCCATCGGCGCGGCCTTCATGAACTCCACGTAGTCGTCCGCAAGCTCAACGTTCCGCTTCGCCGCCTCATGCACCCGCTCCAGCGCCCAGGGGCCGCCGCGTCCAGGCTGCGTCCAGTGCGCGGACGCACGGAAGGACAGGTAGTTCAGCGGGAAGCGATTCGCCCACTGCGGGTGGCAATAGCCGTGCAGCATCGCCTCCGGCTTCACCTCGTCGAGCATCTCCCGCACCTCCCAGGTGAAGCTCACGATCTGCTCCTCCGCGTGTTTGGCGCGCGCCTGCGCCTCGTTCAGCTCCGGATGGCCCTCCCACCAGGCCGCGAAGTGCTCCTGCGAGTGCGGGCAGACGCACCAGCGATCGTTCTTGTAGCGGATGTAGTCGAAGCTGAAGCCGTCGATGTCGTAGTTCTCCGCCATCTCGCGCATCAGCGACAGCTCGTACGCCCGCACCTCCGGCCGATCCGGGCAGCCGAAGACGCCGTTCTGATGCTGGCTGATATCCGGGCCATCGCCCGGGTCCCAGTCGGCCCACTCCGGATGCTCACGGATGAACTTGCTCGGCGCGCTCGATGCCCCCTCGCGGAATGTGCAGAACTGCACCAGCAGCTGCAAGCCCTGCTCATGGCAGTACTTCACCGCGAGCGCCAGCGGGTCGATATCGCCCACCTCCGGCGCCTTCTCGCCGATCTGCGTGTTGTAGTAGAGCAGCGCGCTCGGCGGCTTGGCCCCGAAGAGCACCGCGTCGAAGTTCATCTCCTTCGCCTGCCGCGCCATCTCCGCGATCTTCTCCTCGCTGTCGAGATACGATGGCTGGTGCACGTTCATCGCGGTCCACTCGAAGTTGGGCTTCGGCAGAGTGTCGGCGTAGCGCGCATAGCCCGCCTGGTTCTGCACGGTGGCGATCACCTCTGGTTCGTCAGTCTCCGGCTCTGTCAGCGCAAGGTAGCAGGTGCTGTCGTCGACGTCGCTCGCATCCATCTCCACGCTCGCGGCGCCGCCCATGCGAACCGTCACCGTCTCCGCATGCCCCCGGATCGGCGCAAAGCCCTCGTCCAGCAGCCTCACCCGCACGGTCGCGAACTCCGGTGCGTCGTTGCTCGCCGCGACGGCGCTCAACGTTACCACCAGCCGGTCCTCCGGCGAGCCGAGCGTGATGGTCTCCGGCGCCGCCACGATCGCGTACGGCCGCGCGTCGTCCGCAGCCGCCCAGCGCACCGCGTTTGCCAGCAGCGCGGCCTCGCCCTCCGTCACCGCCACCGGCTGCTCGGAGGCGTCGATCCCCGGGCACATCCCGATCCCAACCACGCGCCCCGCGCCCAGCTCACCCGCGACCGCCAGGGGATCGCCCGCGGCGTTGCGCATGAGCACCCGCCCGTCCGGCCCGGCCGCAACGATCCGTGCGTCGCCGAAGCTCGGGGCGATCCTCTCGATTCCCACGGTAACCGGGTGCTCTGCGAACGAGACCGCTGTCGGGTCGGGCGTCTTGTCCGGGGCGAAGAGTACGCTCGGGACGATCGAGGGGCTGAGCGCAGGCGAGGTACCGGTGGACTGGTGCGTGAGGATCAGCCCCCCTCCCATCCGTACGTAGGCCTGCAGGCTCGCGCGCGGATCGGCCGCCCAGGCAAGTTCCGGCCTCTCGCTCAGCAGCCCCGTCGGGCCCGCGGCACCCCAGCTATGCACGTTCGGCAGCACCACGCAGTCGTAGCCGCCGAGTGCCGCCAGCGACAGGTCCGTCACAAGGTCGGCCCGCACGCCCTCCAGCGCCGAGAGCGCCTCGTGGATGCCCTCCGCGCCGAAGCCTTTCCCGCCTGCGGCGTTCGCATCGAACACCGCCACGGTCACCTCATCGGGGGTGCTGCCGAGCGTGAAGCTCGCGACTGCCGGCGGCTCGACTGTCTGCGTCGCCGAGATGCCGTCGAACCACACGTTCCCGGCGCTCTCCCAGATCTCGAGGAAGAGGATCGCGGCAGCGGCCCCCGCCGGCGGCGTGGCGGTCAGCTCGAAGCGCTGCCAGTCGAACGGATCGCCGCCAACGATCGCCGGCTCGTCGAGGACCTTCGTGCCACCCTCATCCACCCAGCGGAGGATGATCCGCGCACCCGCGCCCTCGGCCACGTCGCTCCGCCACCAGCCGCTGAGCACCAGCGGCTGATCGGGCCGCAGCAGTCCCACGCGCTGCTGCGCGACGATCGTGGTCCCCGCTGCGGCTCCTGTCAGCCGCAGCGACTGCGCTCCCTCGTGCGCCACCTCGGTGTCAACTGCCGACTCGCCGGTGCCCTGCCAGACGCTCGCGGACCACCCCTCGGCCGCGGCTCCCGTCTCGAAGCCTCCGTTGCGGATCAGCTCGATCTCCGCCGCCTCCGTCGCTCCCACCATCGCGACGATCGCTACCAGTGCCATCAGTGCACGCATTCGCGACCTCCCTCTACTGACTCTCACACGTCAGCAACTACCACTCCAGCGCAAAGCACGCCAGGTTGCCCGCCCGGTCCCTGCAGGCCGCCGTTCGTCGTGTCCGTTTCGTAGCGACGGGCTTCGAGCCCGTGACGTCCCACCCGTGGGGCAGGCGTCCTCGCCTGCCGCCGTCCCCCCTCTCTCCCGCCAGCGCGCTGTCGTTCGCGCGCAAGGGGAGGGGGTTGGGGAGGGGCCCTCGTTCGCCGTCCTTCGCCGCCGATTGACCTTCGGCCTTCCCGCGGAGTATCATCCGCCGCTGGGGAGATGCGCGCATTCGCAGGCACAGGAGGATCCTCCATGGACACACCCATTCGCATTGGCGTCATCGGCATCGGCGGCCGCGGGCGCATCGCCAACCACTGGAAGCGAGCCGACGGCCTCTCGAAGGTCGTCGGTGGCGCGGATGTCACCGACAGCTACGTCGCAGGCTTCCGCGAGATGCATGGCGATGACGTCTTCTTCACGCATGACTATCGCGAGCTGATCGCGCGCGATGACATTGACGCGGTCGCCGTCACCTCGCCGGACTTCACGCATGAGGAGTACGCCGTTGCGGCGCTTGAGGCCGGGAAGCACGTCTTCTGCGAGAAGCCGCTGGCGATCACGATCGAGGGCTGCGACCGGATCCTCGAGGCCTGGCGCGCCTCGGGTAAGCACCTGATGGTTGGCTTCAACATGCGTTACATGCGGATGTTCAACGTGATGAAGCAGATCGCCGAGGATGGCGTGATCGGCGAGATCAAGGCGGTCTGGGTGCGGCACTTCGTCGGTCAGGGCGGGAACTTCTACTACCACGACTGGCACGCAACGCGCCAGAACGCGACCTCGCTGCTGCTGCAGAAGGGCTCACATGACATCGACATGATCCACTGGCTGACGGGGCGCTACACCCGCCGCGTGGTGGCGATGGGCAGCCTTGACTTCTTCGGCGGCGATAGGCCCAATGACCTGCGCTGCACCGATTGCGAGGACCTCGACACCTGCCCCGACCCCTATGCGGTGGACACCCGCCAGCAGTGCGCCTTCCGGCAGGAGGTGGACGTGGAGGATCACGACATGCTGCTGATGGACCTCGAGGGCGGCATCAAGGCGGCCTACCTGCAGTGTCAGTACACGCCCGACTACCGTCGCAACTACTGCCTGATCGGCACGAAGGGCCGCATGGAGTGCAAGGACCTCGTGGGTGACGTGACGGTCCTCACGCGCCGCGGGAGGTCCGCCGAGTTCCTCTCCGATCGCACCTACCACGTGAAGCCCGCCGAGGGGACGCACGCGGGCGCCGATCCGGTCATCGCCGGCGACTTCGTGCAGATGCTGCTCACCGGCAAGGAGCCGATCGCGACGCCGCTGGCGGGGCGCATGAGCGTCGCGGTGGGCGTGAAGGGCGCAGAATCGCTGCGCAACGGCTCCATGCCGCAGGACATCCCGGCCCCCCCGGCGTGGGCTCGCTGAACCGACTGCGCGGTCAAGACAGGAAGCGGCGATTGCGATGGACCTCGATGACGGGGATGCAGCACCAGGACTGCGTTGCCAGGTGTGCGGTGGCGATGCGTACCGGCCCTATACGCACGATGAGGCGGGCGACTTTGTCCGCTGCCGGGACTGCGGCCTGATAGTGCGGCATCCGTGTTCGGTAAGCACATCCTCGGAGCCGCCGGCGCCCGCGCAGGAGGGCTACTACGATATGTACCAGGGGCGGCGGGCCCACAAGGTCTGGGATGACGGCCGCCGCCTGCAGGCGTTCCTGCATTACCTGGAGATGCCTCACGCGAGGCAGGTGGATCATCTCGACATCGGCTGCGGTCTCGGCAGCATGGTTGAGGCGGGCGCCACGCGCCTCGGCCTGAACTCCCGGGGCGTCGATCTCCCCGGGCACGCCGTGGAGTGCTGTCGCGGGCGCGGGTTCGACGTGGCCGAGGGCTCACTGACGGCGACCGGGGCGGCCGATGGGAGCTTCGATCTCGTCACCGTCATCAACGTGCTGGAGCATATTCCGCGCACCGACGACGGGCTGCGCGAGATCCACCGCGTGCTTCGGCCGGGAGGAATCCTCGGCGCCATCGTCCCATCCGGGGCATATCTCAAGGCACATCTGCTCCGGCAGAGCTACCGCAACTACCACGGAAAGCGCGCGACGTTCCACATGACCTACCACAATCGCGCCACGATCTCGCGGCTGCTCATTGGCAATGGGTTTGAACCACTGAGCTACCCGCTGCTGATCCGGGCGCGCCTCGATGGAATGTGCAGCGCGCTGGCTGAGACGCTCGTCTGCGTCCCCCGCCTCATCGCCCGGGATGTGCTCTTCATCACCCGGATGGAGCGCGAGTTGCTGGTAATCGCGCGCCGCCTGTAGACGGGCATCCGATTGGTGTAGCGCTTCATGTGCCGCACGAAGTTGGCCCGCAGGAACTCCGGCGGGGTCCTAGACGCTGAGTGTTGTGAAAGCGATACTGAGCTGCGGAGGGTACGATGACCATGGCCGGACGTGTTCCCAGCACCATCAAGACACGCTTCATTGTGATCGTCGCGGCGCTGCTTCTGACGGCTCTCTTTGCAGGCTGCAAAGATGACCGTGTGGAGGACCAGGCCGCCACGCCGACGCCGGACCCTGAGGCCCTCGAGGCGCCTCCAGCGGCCGACCAGGCCACCCCGGTGGCGGACGACACACAGCCGACTGAGGGAGGAAATGCAGAGGTGACAGCAGCAGACCAGACAGTCATCAAGATCAAGACCAATAAGGGCGAGATGGTCGCCGAGCTGTATGATGAGGAGATGCCCATCACCGCGGGGAGCTTCCTGCTGCTCGTGGAGGACGGCTTCTACGATGGCCTGACCTTCCACCGCGTGGTGCCTGACTTCGTCATCCAGGGCGGCGACCCCAACGGTGACGGCACCGGCGGCCCGGGCTTCGCCATCCCGCTGGAGAGCCCCGGGAAGGTCCACCACGAGCGCGGCATCCTCTCCATGGCCCGCTCGCAGGCCCTCGACAGCGCCGGCAGCCAGTTTTTTGTCTGCCTGTCGAATAACGAGAGCGTGCAGGCGCTTGACAGCCTCGCCGGCGGCTACGCTGCGTTCGGGAAGGTCACGAGCGGCATGGACGTCGCGGACACGATCCGCGTTGGCGACCGCATCGAGAGCATCGAGGTCGTCAGCGCCTCGCCGAACGCCGAGGCCGCTCGCTCGGCCGCGAAGGCTGGCCGCATCACCCAGTAGCCGCCAGCCAGATTCCGGCCGTGTGGGAGCGGCTCAAGCCCCTCCCATACGGCCGGGCGGGGCGGACGGCGCCTCGTCATTGTCGTTCTGGAGCGGAGGCGCTTCAGCGGCTCCGAGTTGTTCGGCAGGAAGGCCTGGGAGCGGCTGAAGTCTCTCACTCCATACGGCTGGGCAACGGCAGACGGATCACTCCTCCGCCACCACATCCATCGCACACCGGAAGCCGATGAAGTCGGTGCAGGCGCGGTTGAGGATCGGCTCCACGAGGAAGAAGCGGTAGGCGTTGCTGCTGCGGTCCTCGAAGTAGTTCCACGCGCCGCCGCGCAGCACGCGCGACTCGCCCTCCTCCGGCCCCTTCGGATTCGCCTCGGGGCTGTGGCCGTAGTAGGTCTCTTCATAGCGATCGGCGACCCACTCCATCACGTTGCCCGTCATATCGCACAGGCCCCACGTGGTCGGCGGGTAGCCGCAGACCTCGGCAGTGCGGCCGACCTGCCGCGCAACGTTCGCGCGCGGCGGGTCCCAGTCATTGCCCCAGGCGTAACGGTTCCCCTCCGGGCCGCGCGCGGCCTTCTCCCACTCCGCCTCGGTCGGAAGGCGCTTGCCCGCCCACTGCGCATAGGCGGCGGCCGCGTACCAGCTCACGAAGGTCACCGGATAGTTCTCCTCACCGGCAGGGAAGTCGTTGCCCGTCCAGCTCTTGAGGTAGTCATCGGTCACGAGGGCCGGGTCCACGTTCGCCTTGCTCCACTGCGGGTTGGCGGCCACGAATGCCTTGTACTGGGCGTTCGTGACCTCGTGTTTGTCGAGGTAGAGTGCGTCGAGAGAGACCTCGTGTACCGGCTGCTCGGCCGGGCGGTCGTCGCTGCCCATCATGAAGCTGCCCGCCGGGATGAGGACCATCGGGGCGCCATCGCCGGGGCAGGTGATCGTACCCTCGGGCAGCGCCTCCTCCTGGCAGGAGCCGGGGCCGACGGCGAGCAGGCTGAGTGCGAGGGAGACTGTGACCATGCGCAGGCTCATCTGTACCACCTCCTCGTGTATAGACGCCTCCGAGGGGCTTCGGGGTTCCGTTCGTGACAGAGCAACCGCACCCCGGCGGGGCACCGGGGCCACAGCGACAACGGCCGACAGCAACGGCCACGCAGGCAGGAATGCCTGCGCCACGAACGGCAGCCGCATGTGCATCAACGGAGACGGCGCGATCGGTGGGATCGCGCCGTCTCACGGAAGGAAGGTTCTGCGTCAGTCGCCCCTGGTCTCGTCGGGCTTGAGGTCCTGGGCGCCCATTCTGAGCATCTCGCGGGCCTCGGGCAAGATGGCCTCGGGGCCGACCAGCACCGGCGGCTGCTGCATCAACGCGACCTGGCCAAAGTAGGCGTACTTGACCTCGCCGGAGGTCACGACCGCCTGGAAGCCCACGCAGGGCTGCAGGAAATCGCCGGAGTCGTAGTAGAAGACGCCCATCTGGTCCACGACGATGTTGCGGGCCATGGAGAACTCGCGCCGCAGCCTGTCCTGGATGCTGCTCTGAACGGCCGGAAGGCCGAGAAGCTGCCGGGCATCGAGCTTCTGTGCATCCCCGAGCGCGCGCCACTCCACGCCGCCGCCCGCGATCTTCCCGCCGTCACCGATCTGCACGATCGCCTTGGAGCCCGGGCCGACCACTCGGACGCCATCCACGTTGCGGGCGAGGTGCACGACCAGCGCCTGCGTCATCGCCTGGCCCTGCTGGCCCGTGCCGGGGTCGAAGGAGGCGGAACTGATCCCGCCGACGTGCGCGACGACCGCCTGCTCGGCGTTGGGCAGCAGCTCATTGCCGCGGAGGAACTCGAGGGCGATCTGCCCGGCCTCCCGTTCGGACGGGAGTTGCCCGGGGGTGTCGTCGATAAGCTCGGCCAGGTTGACGTTGAACACCAGGCGGCCGAGCTTCTGGTCCACCATGATGAAGCCGCCGTTGCCGCTGGCCATGCTCAGCATGCCGTCGGCCTGGGCGGTGTCACCGCGGATCCCGAGGCGGTCTCCGAGCAGGCTCAACGTCTGCTGGTTGACCCGCGGGGCCTGGAGGCGGTAGAGCGACATACTCCTGCCGCGCTCGAGCATCCTGTCATCGAAGCGCGCCTGGAACTGGATCTCCGGGCCGCGAAGCTGCAACTGCGGCCGCTGGAGCACCCGTGGGTCAAGCCGGACCGGAGGGCGCTGCCCGGGCTGTCCAATCTGTGCGAACGCCGGGAGGGCGGCCAGGACGAGGGTGACTACCATCATCAACGCGATCAACAGCATCGCTCGCTTCTCAGTCATCATTCTCTCCTCCTTGTTCTCGTTGCGCGGGGATAAGGCGTCGGGAGGCGCCTAATCAGTCTCCCACACGCTGTAGAGAAGATCCGCCGCCACCGGGTCCGAGGTGTAGGAGCCCATGCGGTCGTACTTGCACTTCTGCGGCATGATCGCACTCGCCAGACCTGGGTAGGGGCTGCTGTCCGAGAGGTCGCTCGGGTTCCAGGTCGGGAACATGCGCTCAAGCTGCACCGCGGTGAACCAGGCCTGCCAGACCACGTTGTTGCCCTTGACCTGGCCGGCGAAGAAGGAGGGGATGCGGTTGTCGGAGACACTCAGCGTCCAGAAGCCCATCGCCTGGTGCAGGCCGCCCATGATGCCACCGGGGCCGTTGTTGCGCCAGCCGTTCCAGTCGAAGCTGCCCTCGGGGAACGCGGTGATGGTGTCGCAACTCTCCACTACAAGGAACTCCAGGTCACCATTGTTCGGGAGATCGCCGTACGCGGGGGCGTTGCGCAGGTCCACATCGCCGATGCCGTCATGGCAGCAGAGAACCCATGGGCCGCCATGGCAGGCGACGTAGGCGAAGTCCTGGCTGTCGACGTAGGAGGTGTGTGAGCCCTCGAAGACCCATGGCTCCATCCAGTAGTACTGGTCGTACTTCCACTGGTGGCCGCCAACGTTCTGCCATGTTTTGAAGTTCTTGATGAAGTTCCAGACATTGCGCTGGAACCTGTCCTCCGCCTGGGCGACGTAGCCGCCGATTTCGCGCGATTCAGCGAGCGCGTTCTCGGCGATGAAGCTCAGGCAGAAGATCACAGCGAGAACGACGCCGGGCATGAACAACCGTCTCTTCTTCATAGCCCTTCCTCCTGCGGGTCCAAGTCATGCCTCCGTGCGGGTGACCATGGTCTCCAGCCGTCGGGGCAACGCGTCAAAAGGTTTGACGGGATGGGGCGGGATTCCTGCTGAGGATTGGGCGAGTATTCGTGACGGCCCGGCCGTGGCGAACGGCACGGCGGAACGGCGGCCCCTCCCCCAGCCCCCTCCCCCTGGAAACCGCAAACGACGCGGTTTCGGGCGGGAGAGGGGGCCGACGGCAACGGCGCCGGATGACGGGCTGGAAGCCCGTCGCTACGAACGAAACGACGAACGGCGAACGGCGGCCCCTCCCCCAACCCCCTCCCCCTGGAAACCGCAAACGACGCGGTTTCGGGCGGGAGAGGGGGCCGACGGCAACGGCGCCGGATGACGGGCTGGAAGCCTGTCCTTACGAACGGAACGACGAACCGGGAACGGCTACGACGATGGCTACGACCTCACGCCCATCGCCGGCTATCCCGGCTCGGGCCCGGTTGCGGTCGGCTCATCGTAGTGGCACCACTCCGTGAATGCGCCCTCGTAGATCCTCACGTGCGGGAAGCCAAGGAGGTACTTGAAGATCAGGAACTCCGCCGTAGCCTCCCGCCCGGTTCCGCACGAGCAGATGACATGGTGCTCCGGCGTGATCCCCGCGCCATCAAGCAGCGACTGGATCTCCGCGTCCTCCTTCAGCAGCCGCGGGTTGTCATCGGTGAAGAGCTTCCTCCAGGGGAAGCTGATCGAGCCCGGGATATGCCCCGGCTTGCGCCACGGCCCCTGCCCCTCGTAGAAATCGGGAGGGCGCGCGTCAAGGACCATAACATCGTCGCGGTCCTTGATCTCCTTCACCTGTTCATAGGCGATGTAGAAGTCCTCCTGCACCTCCCCGCGGAAGTCGCTGCCCTCAGCCGACGGGTAGATCTGCGCGGTCTCCCCGCCCTCCTGCTTCCAGGTCTCCATTCCGCCATCAAGCAGCCAGACTTCCTTTGCACCGTAGCGCATCAGGGAGTAGGCGATCATCGTCTGCTCGAGGCCGTCGCCCCAGTTCTTGAACGGGCCTGCGCCGGTGTAGACGATGGTCGGGTGCTCGGGCCGCACTCCAACCTGCGAGAACAGCGCCGCGGCGGCCTCGGCAGGGATGAAGCGGCCCGGGACGCCGCCCTGCGAGACGCGCGTGTGGTCCGGGTTGAAGTACACCGCACCGGGGATGTGCTCCTTGATGTAGTCGTGGATGTTCGGCTGGCAGTCGAGCAGCAGGAAGTCACCCTCGAGGTTATCCCGCAGCCACTGCGCGCATGTCCATTTCATGGCCCCCTGGCCCAGAGGGTACTGATCGGCAGATCGCATCTCACTCACTCCTCATGTTGACCCCGTCGCGGATACTGGTCGTGCGTGCGTTCCTCAGAACCATTCGGGCCGGCGACGGACATTCCTACACGGGTATCTATCCACAGGAGGGTCGCTCGTTGCGAAGCGCCCCTTCTCGGAGCCGTTCTCGGATGGTGCCATCGCGTCTCTCCGCGACGCTCCAGAGAAGAGGCCATTCCTCGCGCATCTCTTCTGCACGGCGCCGCATGACCTACGGATGCTGACTAGTGCAGCGCCTTTGAAAA
>DHPY01000083.1:0-1440 GCA_002411015.1 Armatimonadetes bacterium UBA5352
CCAGGATGCGACGAGCCGACATCGAGGTGCCAAACCTCCCCGTCGCTGTGGACGCGCGGGGGAGATAAGCCTGTTATCCCCGGGGTAACTTTTATCCGATGAGCTCCGGCTCTTCCACTCGAGAACCGTCGGGTCACTAGGTCCTGCTTTCGCACCTGCTCGACTTGTCAGTCTCGCAGTCAAGCTCCCTTCTACCCTTACGCTCTTTGCGCGATTTCCGGCCGCGCTGAGGGAACCTTTGAGCGCCTCCGTTACAGTTTAGGAGGCATCCGTCCCAGACAAACTGCCTGCCAGATACTGTCTCCCGGCCGGATTACGGTCGGGGTTAGAGTTCCAACCACTCCGAGGGTGGTATTCCACCGGTGGCTCCACTGGGCCTGACGACCCAGCTTCACAGCCTCCCACCTATCCTCTACACAGAGTGATCAAACTCAATACCAAGCTGCAGTAAAGCTCCACGGGGTCTTTCCGTCTTTCCGCGGGTAGCCAGCATCTTCACTGGCGCTACAATTTCGCCGAGTCCCTCGTTGAGACAGCGCCGGGATCGTTACGCCTTTCGTGCGGGTCGGAAGTTACCCGACAAGGAATTTCGCTACCATAGGACCGTCATGGTTACGGCCGTCGTTCACCAAGCCTTCGGCTCGGGCCGTGAAGCCCTCCCCTTAAGCGTATGGCACTGGACAGGCGTCAGCCCCTATACCTCAGCTCGCGCTTTGGCAGAGACCTGTGTTTTTGGTAAACAGTCGCCCCAGCCCTTTCACTGCGGCCGCCAGAAGCTCAGGAGGCTAGCTCCATCACCACCAGCGGCGCTCCTTATCCCGAAGTTACGGAGCGAATTTGCCGAGTTCCTTAACGAGGGTTCTCTCGCGCGCCTTAGGATTCTCTCCTTGCCTACCTGTGTCGGTTTGCGGTACGGGCACCGTCCGGCATTCCCTAGAGGCTTTTCCTGGCAGTATGGGGTCAATCACTTCGCCACCATTACGGCGGCTCGCCGCACACCTCAGAGTAGTGGATGGTGGATTTCCCTGCCATCCCTCCTATGAGCACGGCCGCGTTCAACCAATGACGCGGTTGACCTACCCTGCTGCGTCACCCCTTCAGTACTCGCGCCGGAGCGGTGGTGCAGGAATATTAACCTGCTGTCCATCGCCTACGGCTTTCGCCCTCGGCTTAGGCCCGACTAACCTTAAGTGGACGAGCCTTGCTTAAGAAACCTTAGGCTTACGGCGGCTGGGATTCTCACCCAGCTTTTCGCTACTCATACCGGCATACTCACTTCCGCGTCGTCCAGAGGTCCTCACGGTCCTCCTTCAACCTACAGCGGAACGCTCTCCTACCACTCTTTCGAGTCCGCAGCTTCGGTACTACGCTTGAGCCCCGTTGAATTTTCGGCGCGGAAGCACTTGGCCCGAAGACCTTGACCAGTGAGCTATTACGCAC
>DHPY01000083.1:1662-2207 GCA_002411015.1 Armatimonadetes bacterium UBA5352
TTAGGGACCTTAGCTGGCGGTCTGGGCTGTTTCCCTTTCGACCACGAAGCTCATCCCCCGTAGTCTGACTCCCTGGCTGTGAAGTGACGGCATTCGGAGTTTGGTTGGGGTTGGTACCCTGTCAAGGGCCCTAGCCCATCCAGTGCTCTACCTCCGCCACTGATCACCAGAGGCTAGCCCTAAAGCTATTTCGGAGAGAACCAGCTATCGCCAGGTTCGTTTGGCTTTTCACCGCTACCCACAGTTCATCCGAACATTTTTCAACATGAAACGGTTCGGGCCTCCACTCGGGATTAGCCGAGCTTCACCCTGACCATGGGTAGGTCACCTGGTTTCGGGTCTGCAGCGTGCCACTATGGCGCCCTATTCGGACTCGGTTTCCCTTCGGCTCCGCGGTTCACCGCTTAACCTCGCGACACACCACAACTCGCCGGTTCGTTATGCAAAAAGCACGCGGTCACCCGGGCCCACCAAAAGATGGACCACCGGGCTCCCACAGCTTGTAGGCACACGATTTCAGGTTCTATTTCACTCCCCTTCCGGGG
>DHPY01000083.1:2346-3683 GCA_002411015.1 Armatimonadetes bacterium UBA5352
CCTTTCCCTCACGGTACTAGTCCGCTATCGGTTACTGGAAGTACTTAGCCTTAGGAGGTGGTCCTCCCAGATTCGCGCGGGATTTCACGTGTCCCGCACTACTTGGGATAGAGCCAGGCTGCGCCAGCGCCTTTCGCCTACGGGGCTATTACCCGCTATGACACACCTTTCCAGGTGTTTCGGCTAAACGCCGCGTCCACCCTCCGCCGTTGTGGCGGCAGATAAGCTCTTCCCGCAACACCCTGTACGCAACGCCCACAAGCTTCGACACGTACAAGGTTTGGGCTGGTCCCCGTTCGCTCGCCACTACTAGGGGAGTCGCTTTTGCTTTCCCTTCCTCGGGCTACTAAGATGTTTCAGTTCGCCCGCTTACCCGCCTCAAACCTATGTGTTCAGTAAGAGGCTGACGGCCCGTTACGGCCGCGTGGTTTCCCAATTCGGAGATCCCCGGGTCAAAGGTTGCTTGCACCTCGCCGGGGCATTTTCGTCGCTAGCCACGTCCTTCATCGGCTTCCAGTACCAAGGCATCCATCGTGCGCCCTGAGTAGCTTGACCGCGCAAAGAGAATCTTCATGCGCTACGCATCGCCATGTAGCCGGCGATGCGGCAACTACTACTCGATCGCTATGCAGTTTTCAATGACCTCTCCTGCTCCCGAACCGAGGGGTTCGAGGGTGCAGCCGGCAGCACGCCGGATGCACCCCCCAGCTCCACGATACCTCAAGCTCTGCCCCGGCAACCCGCACACGCCTGGGGCCGCTTGCTCTGGTGGAGACGACCGGGATCGAACCGGTGACCTCCTGCTTGCAAAGCAGGTGCTCTCCCAATTGAGCTACGTCCCCACACCCAGTGCGCCGGCAGCTCGCGGGAGAACTGTGGTGGGCCCACCTGGATTTGAACCAGGGACCTCGCCCTTATCAGGGGCGCGCTCTGACCAACTGAGCTATGGGCCCTGACCTGCGCACGCTTCACGCACGCCCAGATGGCACCAGGCCAGATCCCGCTCCATCACATCGGACCGGCCGGTCCGGCCACCCTCTACAGCCGCTCAACCCACCCCGGTGCCTCACTGCTTCTAAAAGTGCGCCCCAACCGCACGATCCCTGAAAACTGAATAGCGCGCGTCACCAGCCACTAAAGTACTAACCTGATCCGAGACGGCAAAACCGTCCGGACTGCTCCTTAGAAAGGAGGTGATCCAGCCGCACCTTCCGATACGGCTACCTTGTTACGACTTAGTCCCAATCACTGGCCTCACCTTCGGCCGCCTTCCAACGGACTTCGGGTGCTGCCAGCTTTCGTGACTTGACGGGCGGTGTGTACAAGGCCCGGGAACG
>DHPY01000083.1:3789-4105 GCA_002411015.1 Armatimonadetes bacterium UBA5352
TGACGGGCGGTGTGTACAAGGCCCGAGAACGTATTCACCGTGGCGTTGCTGATCCACGATTACTAGCGATTCCAGCTTCATGGAGTCGAGTTGCAGACATCCAATCCGAACTGGGGCTGGTTTTGGGGGATTAGCTCCACCTCGCGGTTTGGCAACCCATTGTACCAGCCATTGTAGCACGTGTGCAGCCCAGGACATAAGGGGCATGCGGACTTGACGTCATCCTCGCCTTCCTCCTGATTGCTCAGGCAGTTCCGAAAGAGTGCCCGGCCGAACCGATGGCAACATCCGGTGAGGGTTGCGCTCGTTGCGGGAC
>DHPY01000083.1:4272-4431 GCA_002411015.1 Armatimonadetes bacterium UBA5352
ACATCTCACGACACGAGCTGACGACAGCCATGCACCACCTGTGATGGGGTCTCCTTGCGGAGAAAACGTGATCTCTCACGCGGGCCCCAACATGTCAAGCCCTGGTAAGGTTCTTGGCGTAGCATCCAATTAACCCACATGCTCCACCGCTTGTGCGGG
>DHPY01000083.1:4761-4899 GCA_002411015.1 Armatimonadetes bacterium UBA5352
CACCGCTACACCGGGAATTCCACTGTCCTCTCCCGTGCTCTAGTCTGCCAGTTCGGCAAGCAGTTTCGAGGTTGAGCCTCGAGATTGCACCCACCGCTTTACAGACCGCCTGCGTGCCCTTTACGCCCAGTAATTCCG
>DHPY01000083.1:5094-12541 GCA_002411015.1 Armatimonadetes bacterium UBA5352
GCTGGCACGTAGTTAGCCGGGGCTTCCTTTGGAGGTACAGTCGGGTGTCGTCCCTCCTGACAGGGCTTTACGATCCGCAGACCTTCATCACCCACGCGGCGTCGCTGCATCAGGCTTGCGCCCATTGTGCAAGATTCCCGGATGCTAACTCCCGTAGGAGTCTGGACCATGTCTCAGTCCCAGTGTGGCTGATCGTCCTCTCAGACCAGCTACCCATTGTCGCCTTGGTGGGCCATTACCCCACCAACAAGCTAATGGACCGCGGACCGATCTCCAAGCGCCGGAGCTTTACTGGTCCCCGCCAAAGCAGGGGCAGACCATCGAGTATTAGCAGGACTTTCGCCCTGTTATCCTCGGCTTGAAGGCACGTTATCCACGTGTTACTCACCCGTTTGCCACTAAACATAAAGGGTGACCGCCCGAAAGCAATCACGATCTCTATGTTCCGTTCGACTCGCATTCATTAGGCACGCCGCCAGCGTTCGTCCTGAGCCAGGATCAAACTCTCCGTTGATAAATCCTGGTTTCTCCACCTCCGGGCCAACGACCCGGAGCGGAGCTCACGCCTTGAACTTTAGTGTTGGCGTTCGCACGCTATCCAGTTTTCAAAGATCGTGGTCGATACCTACCGCCTTGTCGCGGGAAGTTATCTTATCAAATGTCCCTGCCTGTGTCAAGTAGTTTCTTCGGACTTCGTCGCCGGGGGTTGCTCGGCTCTGCGTCCATCGCAGGGGCCCCTCCCCCAAGGGCCTGCGTAATATATCAGCAGCCTCAGAGACTGTCAAGGGCTCTTCGGGATCTTTCTGAGGATTCGCCGCTACGGCACGCTCACGTGCCTCTACGAACAGAAAATCGTTCTTCCCGGTGTGGCGATGTCAGGTGCAACCGACGGTGGTCGGCCTTTCTTCCTGACGTGGATTGCGCGTTCATGTTCATCGCATCGCGTTGAATCCCGAGATATGGCGGCCGCGACCGAGGACGTCTTGTCCTCGCCTGGTCCATAGACGCGCCGCACGCCGGCGTTGTTCACCCCGATGTTCCGCCGGTTGCGCTGGATCGCGGACACGCATAGCAGGGACGCCGCGCGCGTGGGCGAGGTTCGCTTGCGGCCGGCAGTCGTCGCGGTCTACCAGACCAGCAGCCCGCAACGGTCGATTGCGATGTCGAAGACGTTCGCTCCTGCCTGCGTCAGCGCCTGGGTCACCAGATAGTCCGCGGGCGCGGGGCAGTAGAACATCAGCGTGCCGCCGCCTCCCGCGCCGCAGACTCGGCCGCCGATTGCGCCCTTGCTGAGCGCCAGACCGTAGAGCTTCTCCACGCGCTCGTTCGTCACGTCCGGGTGCAGCCGCTTGTGCAGCTCCCAGGCCTCCGAGAGGAGCGCGCCGACATCGTCCAGCCGCCCCTCCAGCAGCCCGAGCCGCATCTGCTCCGCCGCCTCGCTCATTCCCTGGAGCGCCCCGATGACCTCAGGCTTCTCGGTGCGGAAGCCGTCCGCCACCGCATGGAGGATCTGCCCGGCTGGCCGCGAGATGCCCGAGTAGCAGACCACGAGCGAACGCTGCAACTCCGCAAGCTGCGCCTCGGTCAGCGCGATCTCATCCACCTCCACCGCCTGCTGCTGGCCACCGGGCCAGTAGCGCATGTACTTCACGCCGCCGCCGGTCACGGGCGAGTACTGGTCCTGCCAGCCGTAGCTCGTTCGCAGCGCCACGCGCTCGCAATCGATCGCCATCCGCGCCATCTCGTGGTTCGTCAGCCTGCGATCTCCCAGCGCGTTGAACGCCGCGATGATGCAGGTGGCGATGGTCGAGGAGGAGCCGAGGCCCGCGCCCCCGGGCATCTGCGAGTAGGTGGTCAGTTCTACCCCGCCGCCGAGGTCGAAGCGCCGTGCAATCTCCTGCGCGAGGCCAAGCTGTCCGTCGGGGGAGAGGTCGTCATACGAAGCGACCTCCACGACGGTGCCATCGAGGTCGGGTGCGCGGAAGATGAAGCGGCCGTCATCGCGAGGGCTGGCGGTCGCGTGGATGTACTTGTTGATCGTCGCGTTGACGATGCTCCCGCCGAACTCCTCGCAGGCGGGGATGTAGTCGGTCATCCCGACGAAGTCCACGCGCAGCGGCGAACGGACGTTGATCGTCCGGTGATCGGCCATCTGGCTGCCTCCTGTCTGCAGACCCCTGGCACGGGCATCCCTGCCCGCGCGCCGTCAGTCGCCGAAGCCCCCGGCGAGGGCGCCGGGGCCACAACAACAACGGCTGACGACGCACAGGCAGCAGCGGTCGCCTCAGGCTACGCCCCCAGCGCGCTGATGGCGTTCACGAGCTGATCGAGCTGCTCCGGGCCCTCGTAGATGCTGAAGGTCAGGTCGTAGGTGCGCGTCTCGCCCGGCTCCATCACCTGCAGGGTGCCCCAGTCGCGCTCCTTCGCCCGGCCCTCCACGAGGCAGTTCGCGGGCTCGAGGCCCATGACGTACTCGCCCCGGCCCGGCAGCTTCCACTGCACGAGGTTCGGGAGCATGTTCACGTTGTAGCTCAGCGCCACGCCGATCCCCGCGCCAAGCTCGCGGTTGATCATCGCGACCATCGTGTTGCCATCCTCGCTCGCGTTGAGCTTGTGGTAGTAGACGCGCTCGGCGATGTCGGTCGGCGGCGCGAAGTTCGCGTGGCTCTCGATGCTCTCGTGCGCGAAGTCCGTCTGCCCGCGCACTTCCGCGTCCGGGGCGACGAGGATCGTGTTCTCGTCCATCAGCGGGAAGCCGAAGTTGCAGTGGTAGACCAGCATGTGCTCCTGCGGCCGGAATCCCTGGTTCTCGACGACGTCCTGCACATGCAGCATCGGGTGGCCGAGGATCGAGGAGATGCGCCGCGTCATGACCATGTTCGGGCCGAAGACCGATGCCTCGCGCATCTCGCCCTGCGCGTACATGATGTAGCTGTCGTCATGCCAGCTTGCGCCGTGCGAGAGGTTCTTCGCGGGGAGGTTTGAGATGCGGCCGTGCAGGCCAAGCTCCTCGTCGCCGTCCGGGCCGGCCGCGCCGGCGTAGGTGAGGCCGCAGGTGGCGATGAGGCCGCCGTGGAAGCCGCGCAGCCAGCCGAGGCCCTCGGGCTCGAAGAATGACGCGGCGGGGACGCCGGTCTGCGAGACCCATGCGAGCGGGTAGGAGCGGTAGGTGGCGGCGCCGATGTCCATCCCGCGCCCGGCGAAGACGGTGAAGTCGAGGCCTCCTCCGGTGCGGAACTCGAAGGCCTCAACGCCCCTCTCCGGGCCATCGGCAAGCTCGATCTTCCGCACACCGCCCACCTGGTCCAGACTTCCGACGCGCTTGCGCAGTTCCTCGCTGGAGTAGCTCTTTCCGTAGAGTGCAGGCATGATCCTCGACCTCCTATGGAAGCTATGTGGCTCGTTTATGTTCGGTACGACGAACGGCGGGAATGGGCAATTGGGAAACGACCGCGCACCATGCCGTTCCACCCTTCACCTTTCACCCTTCACCCTTCCCCTGTCGTTATCACATTCTGCCGACGATCTCCCCGTAGCCACTGGCGCGCAGCCAGATCGCGGCCACGCCGTAGGCGAGCGCAAGGACCAGCAGCACCGTGTCGGCTGCGGTCCAGCGATACTCGTAGTACTCGGTGCGCGCCGATGCCGCCGCCCCTGCGCCACGCGATTCCAGCGCGCGCGTCAGGTCGTCGGCCGAGCGCATGGCGTAGGCCAGCACGGGCACCATCAGCGGCACGTAGCGGCCGATGCGCGCCAGCGGCCCTCCGCTGCGGAAGTCCAGGCCGCGCGCCATCTGCGCCTGCGTCACCGTCTGTGCGGTGCCCGCGAGCATCGGCACGAGGCGGAAGGTCAGGGAGAGCGCGAGCGTCATCGTCGCGGGGACGCCGACGCGCCGCAGCGACCAGGTGAACTCCTCCGGCCGCGTGCAGGAGACGTAGGCCACGCCGAGCATCAGCATCGCGTTCAGCCGCAGGCCCATGGCGACGCCGTAGGCGACTGAGAGCGGCGATGCGTAGAGCGGCCCGAGCCGCCAGACGGGCTCTCGGTCGGGCAGCATCAGCGCCCAGAGCAGCGTGCTCATCGCCAGGAGGATCGCGCCGAGGCCCCAGATGCGCTTGAGGTTCGGCAGCGCTCCGGCGATCAGCACGAGCGCGAAGCTCACCACGAGCGTCGCCAGCGCCCACCACGGGTCATTGAACGCGAGCGGCGCGATGAACAGCGGCGTCAGCGCGAGGAGCTTCGCCACCGGATGCCTCCGATGCGCGGGCGTGTCCTCATGTCGGTAGAGCGAAAGGGCCATCGGCTACACCTGGACGGACGGATGGCGGTCTGGAAGCCCGCCGCTACGTAGTCGTTGTCGTTTGTCGTTCTGGAGGGGAGGCGCTTCAGCGGCTCCCACGCATTCCGTGTGCACGTCGGGCCCAAACGTCGGAGCGGCTGAAGTCCCTCCGCTCCATACGGCTGGGCAAACGACTAACGGCGCACGGATGAGACGCCCGTGCCACAAGTGAATCAGTACGCCGTCCTCCCCCTCTCCCGCCAGAGACTGCGTCGTTTGCAGTCTCAAGGGGGAGGGGGCCGGGGGGAGGGGCCAGTCACCCCCGCCTCAAGCACCTCTCCATCTCATCCACCGACAGCAGCGTCACCCCGCCCATCGCCTGTGAGATCCGCGCCACATCCGGCGGCACCTGCCCCGTCCGCGCGAGGAGCTTCGCGTCGCCGAAGACCTCCCGCACGCTCCGGTCCGCCACCAGCCGCCCCTCGTCGAGCACCAGCGCCCGGTGCGCGTACTCCGCCGCCGCCCACGTGCAGTGCGTGATGACGACCACCGTCGTGCCCTCGCGGTTGAGCCGCACGAGCAGGTCCATCATCGCGCGCTGCTGCAGGCCATCGAGGCCCGTCGTCGGCTCATCGAAGACGATCACGCGCGGGCGGCAGGCCAGCACCGACGCCAGTGCCACCCGCTGCCGCTCGCCCTTCGTGAGCACGAACGGGTCGCGCTCCTCCCAGCCGGAGAGTTCCGTCGCCGCGAGCGCCTCCGCCACGCGTGCCTCGACCTCATGCTCGCTCGCGCCGAGATTTCGCGGCCCGAACGCAACCTCCTCGCGCACCGTGGAGGAGAAGATCTGGTGGTCCGGGTTCTGAAAGAGGTAGCCCACCTGCGCCGCAAGCTCCTGCACCGGCGCCCGCCGCGTATCCCGCCCGCCGATCCGCACCATCCCGGAGGTGGGGGAAAGCAGCCCGTTCAGGTGCTTCGCCAGCGTGCTCTTCCCTGAGCCATTCTCGCCGAGCAGCACTACGAACTCGCCCTCGCGGATCGTCAGCGACACATCCCGTAGCGCCACCTCGCGCGATTCGGCGTAGGTGAAGCCCACGTCCTCAAGCTCGATCAGCGGCTCCCCCGGCTCCGGTAACTCCCGCGCGAGCACCTCGCACTCCCCGGCATCCAGCCGCCAGCCCGCCGCCTGCAGGGCCTCCGCTGCACGCGAGCCGCCCACCCCCCCGTGGCGCAGGCTTCCAGCCTGCGGTCGTTCCGCTCCGTCATCAGTCAGCGGCAACTCCACCCCCAGCCGCGCCCCGAGCTCCGCCACCTGCAGCGGCAGGATCCCCAGCCCGGCACACCTCGCCGGGTCACGCAGCAGCTCCCCCGGCGGCCCCTCGTAGCGCTTCACGCCCTCGCTGAGCGCAATCAGCGCATCGCCCGCGAGCGCATCAGGCGTCTCATGGTCGGCGATCAGCAGCGTCACTCCCCGCGCCGACAGCTCATCCACCACCCGCCGCAGCTCCATCCGCGCGATCGGGTCGAGGTCCGTGGTCGGCTCATCGAGCACCAGCACATCCGGCTCCGGCGCGAGCACCGCCGCCAGCGCCAGCCGCTGCTTTTGCCCGCCGGAGAGCGTCGCAGGGTCGCGCCCGCGCAGATCGCTCAGGCCCACAAGCTCCAGCGCCTCGCTCACCCGGCGGCGCATCTCCTCGCGCGGCAGACCGGCGCTCTCCAGCCCGAACGCCACCTCGCGCTCCACGTCGCTGGCGAGCAGTTGCGCCTCGAAGGTCTGGAAGAGCGCGCCCACGCTCCGCGCGATGTCGTAGACCTGCCGGCCGCTGATCCGCTCGCCGCCCACGCGCACCTCGCCGGCGAACTCCCCCGGCTGCAGCTTCGGAATGATCCCGTTCAGGCACAGGCAGAGCGTGGACTTCCCCGCGCCGGTGCGGCCCATCAGATACGCAAGCTCGCCCGCCTGCACCTCCAGCGAGACAGTGTTCAGCGCGGGCGAATCCGCTCCCCGGTAGGTGAAGCTGAGGTTGTGCGCGGAGAGCGCCCGGCCGCGATCGCTCACGCGTCCTCCCGCCCGAGAGGCTCTTCTTCGATGCTTTGCTCGCCCGCGGGTCGGCCGCCCATCGGCGACATGAGCACGCTGCCGATGAGGATCGCCAGCGCCGCGATCCCGCCCGCCAGCACCTGCGGATCGGACAGCCCGGTCCCGCCCGGCTCCGCGCCGCCGCCGCTGACCTGCCCGGCGATGCTCACGGAGATCGCGACCAGCAGCCCGAAGACCGCCCCCGCGGTGGTGAGGATCATCCCCGACCACGCGATCTTCCCCGAGCGGTACTCGCTCGGCTCCATGATGTCCGTGTAGAGCAGGCCGAACGAACGCGCGAGCCGGTAGAGGATCGGCAGGAGGATCGCCGCAACGATCGTGCCGATGACCGAGTTGTTGAGCGTGATGGCGATGGCGAGCACGGGGTAGGGGACGAGCCCCAGCGCCGCGACCCCGAAGGCGATGATGACCGCGCATGCGATCCCGCCGACCGCCGCGCAGGCTGCGAGCCACGGAAGCTGCAGCGCGGAGCCATCGGCGGCCCGTGCGCCACGCAGCGCGCGCCACATGCGGTAGGGGATGTAGGCGAAGAGGAAGTTGCCGATGAAGCCCGCTATGCTGCCGGGCGTGAGCGTTCCGCCGAAGATATCGCCGACGAGGTTCCCGAAGGCCGATCCCCACGCGGCCGCGGGCCCGAAGAGCAGCGCGCAGACGATGGGGATCCCGGACGCGGGGCGGATCTCGGTGAAGCCCGGAACGATCGTGGCGATCTTGAAGGGCAGCAGGATGGCGACGTAGGCTGCGCCGGTGAGTGCGACGAGGACGATCATCTTCGTATAGCGCCACATGGCGATGATATCGCGCATTGAGATGCACCTCCGCGAGAGACTTGAGCGCGGGAGAGTTCGCCGACGGACCCACGCGACCTGCATGCGGGGGGGCCGCCGTTGTCCTTGTTGTCTGCCGTTGGAGCGGCCCCTCCACGACGACAACGGCTGACGGGCAGGATGCCCGTCGCCACGAACGGCACGTGCCTACGGCAACGCCGCGCTAGCCCGGAGGGGCCGCCCGAGCGAAGCGAGGGTGAGTTCCGCTCGCGGAACTCAGCCGCTGTGCCGGCCCATGTC
>DHPY01000106.1:0-200 GCA_002411015.1 Armatimonadetes bacterium UBA5352
GAGGCTGCACCCGCTGAGGCTGCACCCGCTGAGGCTGCACCCGCTGAGGCTGCTCCGGCAGAGGCCGCTCCGGCTGAGGCTGCTCCGGCAGAGGCTGCACCCGCTGAGGTCGCTCCGGCAGAGGCCGCTCCGGCAGAGGCTGCTCCCGCTGAGGCCGCTCCCGCAGAGGCCGCTCCGGCAGAGGCTGCTCCGGCAGAGGC
>DHPY01000106.1:434-55252 GCA_002411015.1 Armatimonadetes bacterium UBA5352
GCAGAGGCCGCTCCGGCAGAGGCTGCACCCGCGGCTCCGGACGTCGTGACGGTTGAGCCGGGTGCCGCAGGCATCGGCCAGCCGACGGTGGAGCCGATCCCCGAGGGCTCGGTCTTCGCAACCGGCCAGCCCGCGGTCATCACCTTCGAGGTGACGAACCCGGCGACCGGTGAGCCGATGCTGGTCCGGTTCCTGATCGTCCCGCTGCCCGCGCAGTAGCGCGAGTCCGGGACGGGAAGTGGTACATCCGCAGCGGGCGGCGGAGCGCATCTGCGCGCCACTAAGCCGCCCGTTGCTGCATGCCTGGCCGTCCGCGCTGCCACGCGCCGATCTACCCATGCCTGTCACGCAGCCGGGGCAAGGAGGAGAGTGCAGTGAGGTTGAACGTGCGTTGGCTTCAGGCGTCTCTGATCGGGGTGCTCCTCATGAGTGCGGCGATGACCGTGGCGGCCGAGCCGGCCCGTCTGGCCGCGGGCGGTGAGGCGCTGATGGCGGTCGTCCTGGTCCCCGACGCCTCCGAAACGCTACGGGTGGCGGCGAATGACCTGGCGACCTTCCTCGGCCGGATCAGCGGGGCGGAGTTCGCGGTGACCACCGGGGACGGATCATCCGGCATCGTCGTCGGGCTGGCGTCGCAGTTCTCCGCCCTCGCACAGGGCATAGAGTTCGCGCCGGACGACTCGCTGCGTCGCGAGGAGTACCTCCTGCGCTCCGGAGCCGATCGCCTGGTCCTGCTCGGGGCGACGGAGATCGCCGTCGAGCATGCCGTCTGGGACCTCCTCTACCGCCTCGGATACCGGCAGTACTTCCCGGGCGAGCGCTGGGAGATCGTCCCGCCGCAACCGGACCTGAGCATTGACGTGGATGACTTCGAGGCGCCCGCCTACCACGCGCGGCGCATCTGGTACGGCTCAGGGCTCTGGGACTACAACGCCGAGCCCTACGAGCAGTGGTGTCTGCGCAATCGCGCCCGCTCCGGCATGGTGCTGAATACCGGGCACTCATACGGCCGGACCATCAGCGCCAACCGTGAGGAGTTCGCCGCGCATCCGGAGTACCTGGCGCTGATCAACGGCGAGCGCGTGGCCGCTGACGACGGCAACGTGAAGTTTTGCATCTCGAACCCGGGCCTGCGCGGGTTGGTCGTGCAGTATGCGCTGCGGTATTTCGAGCAGAATCCGGATGATGACAGCATCTCCATGGACCCGTCCGATGGTGGCGGCTGGTGCGAGTGCGATGCCTGCGCGGCGATGGGCTCGGTCTCCGATCGCGCCGTGACGCTGGCAAATCAGGTGACCGAGGCGATCAACGAACGCTTCGATGGCAAGTTCGCCGGCATGTACGCCTACTCCGAGCACTCGCCACCACCGACGATCCGAGTGCATCCGAACGTGATCATCAGCGTAGCGACCTCGTTCATCCGGGGCGGGTACACGCTCGATCAGCTCCTCGAGGGCTGGCAGGCGCAGGGCGCGAGTATCGGCATGCGCGAGTACCTTGGCGTGAACGTCTGGGACCGCGATCTCCCGGGGCGCTCCCACGGCTCCGATCTGGACTACGTGACGACGAGCATCCCGGACTTCCACGCGAAAGGCGCCCGCTTCTACAGCGCCGAATCAAGTGACAGTTGGGGACCCAATGGCCTCGGCTACTTCATCGCGGCCCGGACACTCTGGGACCTTGATGAGGCCGGGCAGCGCGATGAACTCGTAGACCGCTTCCTGAGCGACTGCTTCGGGCCCGCAGCGGAGCCAATGCGCATTTTCTATGGGCTGATCGACGGCTCGAACGATCCGCTGCTGTCGGAGGACCTGATCGGCAGGATGTACCGCAGCCTGGACGAAGCTCACGATGCCGCGGCCGGCGACCCGGCGGCGCTCGCGCGCATCAGCGACCTGGTGCTCTACACGCGCTACGTGGAGCTGTTCTCGAACTACTCGTCCGCACAGGGCGAGGCGCGACAGGCGGCCTTCGAGGCGCTGATTCGCCACGCCTACCGCATGCGCGAGACGATGATGGTGCACACCCGCGCGCTCTACCGCGACCTGGTCAACCGCGACAACGCGGTCGCCATCCCCGCCGGGGCGGAGTGGAGCGCGCCGGAGGAGACGAACCCGTGGAAGGACAGCACGCCCTTCAGCGATGAGGAGCTGGCGGCGTTCGTCAGCAATGGGATCGAGGCCAACAGGATCGTTGACATCGACGCGGTGCAGTTCAGCGAGGACCTGGTGCCTGCAACGCCGCTTGCGCTTGCCACGCCTGTCGAGGGCAGCCTGGATGGCCGCGTCCGCGGGCAGCAGGTGCGCTACCTCTGGGTGGACGAAGCCCCCGCGCGGATTGAGCTGCAGGTTACCGGCGGGCTTATCGAGCACTACCGCGACCGCGGGAACGTGAAGTTCCAGCTCTACGCGGCTGAGGAGGCCACACTCGAGGCTGTGGACACCGACGAGAGCGTGCCGCCCGATGGCGTGGAGCGCACGGTGGTCCTCGAGAGCCCCTACGCGGGCCTGCACCGCCTTGAGTGGAACGATGGCAGCGACCAGAGCCAGATCGTGCTGCCCGCGGAGATGCCGAACACGCTGCGCTCGGACCTCCAGCACCCGATGCGTCTCGAGGGCCGCTGGACGCTGGTGTTCTACGTGCCGAAGGGCACGAAGAGCGTCGGCGGCTACGCGGCCGCGACCAGTGGTGAGATGCTTGACGCCGAGGGGCAGCCGATCTTTAACTTCGGCGAGATGACCGATCCGGGCTACTTCAACGTGCCTGTGCCCGAGGGACAGGACGGCCGCCTGTGGGCCTTCAGCAACTGCCAGGGCGCGCGAATGCTCATGACGGTGCCGCCCTACATGGCCCCAAGCGCCGAGCGACTGCTGCTGCCGAGGGAAGTCGTGGAGGCAGACAGACCGTAACTCGTCGTGCCAGCACCAACCGAATCCGCACTGGAGTGCGCCGCGCATATGAGGCTGCGAACGAGCGATTACAGACATCCTGCCGAGTTGCCCACTTTCATTGCCTCTGTCGGCCTGGCGATCACGCTGCTGGCGCTGGCAGAGGGCTTCATGTTCTGGCTGTTGATCGGCCGGCCGTTCTTCGCCCCGACGTCTATCGCGCTGGGGCTGCTGCTCCTGATAGTCTTCCATGCGGGTGTCATCTGGGGCATCGCAGCGATACCGGGGCATACCGAAGCCCTGCGCCGCGCCGGACGCCGCGCGGGGCCGACGCGCAATCCGCGCGTCCATGAGGCGGCCGAGATCGCCGCGAAGCGGCTCTCAGCGCCGGGCACCCCGCCGATCTACGTCATCCCATTCGATGAGGTCGACAGCTTCAGCGTCGCCTGGAGTGGCGCGCCTGAGATCTTCGTCACCGAAGGCATGGTGCAGGAGCTTGGCGACCTCGAGCTGCGCGCAGCGCTGGCGCATGAGCTTGCGCACCTCAAGGGCCACCATGCGCGCCTGCTGACGCTCGTGCGCCTGCCGCTGATGGCCCGGCTTGCGCCGAAGCTGCTGCTGGCGCCCTTTGCGTTGGCATGGATCGCGCTCCGCTGGTGGGCCGGCGTGGTGGAGCTGAGCGCGGATCGCGCTGCGGCCATCGCCTGCGCCGGCCCCGAGCCGGTCGTCCGCTGGCTCTCCGCCGCGATCGGGCGCGATGAGCTGGACCCGGGTGACGTCAGCCTGCATCGCTACCTCGCAAACGGCGCGCACGAGACGATCTGGCAGCTTGCCGAGGAGGATCTGCACGCCATCGCCCCGCGTCTCGCGCATCGCATCGTGGCACTGGCCCGCTTCGCGACTTCCGGGAAGTTCACCGTCTGCCTCGGGATCGTCGGCGACCTCAAGCTGCCACGCCTCGGACGGCGGCTCGATCCCGCGCTGCCCGGTTTCCTGCCGCATGTCACCATCGGCGTCCTCGCCGGACTCTGGCTCACGCCGGTCGCGATCTGGCTCACGCTGGCCGTCTGGACGGCGCCCCGGCACGCTGAGGCGACGACCGCCGATCTCGCGCCGGTGAGGAGCTTTGACCCGGAGATGGCGCCCGCGCCGGAGCCTGTGGCCGAGACGCCTCCGGGCACCATCGCCGGCGGCGACGCGATAGGCGGGATGCTCGAACTCGCGCGGATGCACAAGGAGCGCAAGGAGTACGACAGGGCTCTGCGCGTGCTGCAGGACCTGCTGGAGATCGATGTCTCAAACGCCGAGGCCCACTACCTGCTGGCGTGGACATGGATCGGCCTCAACGACAAGCAGAGCGCAATCCAGGAGTTTACGGCCACGGTGAACCTGACTGAGCCGTCGCAGGAGATCCATCAGGACGCCCTTGCGGCGCTTGAGCGGATGCAGTAGCTTGCCCGACGCACCAGACAAGGAAGGACCAACCGACTATGACGCCCGAAGAACAGGTCGAGCATTTCATTGGTGACGCATCTGAGGTCCACTCGCGCGAGGAACTGCTGGCGAAGCTCAAGCTCGGCAGGCCCCTGCGCATCAAGTATGGCGCAGACCCGACCGCGCCCGATCTGCACCTCGGCCACTCCGTTCCGATGATGCGCCTGAGGCGCTTCCAGGAGGCCGGGCACAAGATCGTCTTCATCATCGGCGACTTCACCGCGCGGATCGGCGACCCATCCGGCCGCTCGAAGACCCGCCCAATGCTCTCGCGAGAGGAGATCGAGCATAACGCCGCGACCTTCGCCGAGCAGGCTTCGAAGATCCTCGATATTGAGGCCTGCGAGCTGCGCTACAACTCCGAGTGGCTCGACAGCCTCGGCAGCGATGGGATGATTCGCCTCGCGTCCCACTACACGCTCGCCCGCATGCTCGAGCGCGACGACTTCCATAGGCGCTATGAGGCGGAGGAGCCGATCTCGATTCGCGAGCTGCTCTACCCGCTCGTGCAGGCGTACGATTCCGTGGCCGTGGAGGCCGACGTGGAGGTTGGCGGCACCGACCAGCTCTTCAACCTGCTTGTGGGCCGCGATATCATGCGCGCCTACGGGATGGAGCCGCAGGTGGCCGCGACGTGGACGCTGCTGGTAGGCACCGACGGCACCGAAAAGATGAGCAAGTCGCTCGGGAACTACGTCGGCATCACCGAGCCACCGCAGGAGATGTTCGGAAAGCTGATGTCCATCCCGGACGAGGTGCTGCCGCACTACTGGGCGCTCCTGACAGACGAGGGCTTCGAGGGCGCGGAGCGCATTGATGCTGCGATGCAGTCCGGCGACCGGCACCCGATGGATGTGAAGAAGGAGCTTGCGCGCAGGATAATCACGCGGTATCACAGTGAGGCTCAAGCTAACGCGGCGCAGGCGGAGTTCGAGCGGGTCTTCAGCCACGGGCAGAAGCCATCGGAGATCCCGGATCTCCCGGTTCCCGCCTGCGAACTGGAGGATGGGCGCGTGTGGATCGTCAAGCTCATTCGTGCCTGCGGGGGGGCGCCGTCAAACTCCGAGGCGCGGCGGCTGATCAAGGGCGGCGCGGTGCGGCTGAACGATGGGCGCGTTGATGACGAGGGCGCGCAGGTTGAGGTCGCGGATGGAGATGTCCTGCAGGTGGGGAAGCGAACCTTCGCGAAGATTAAGGTGACCTGAGCAGGATATGTTCGGCATGCCTGAGGAGGCGGAAGACGATGGCGAATGGTGATAACGGCGGCAAGGACGTCCTGGCGGTCTTCGGGGCGATGATACTCGGGGTGCTGCTCGGTGGGATCGCCGCTCTGCTGCTGGCGCCCAAGTCCGGACCCGAGTTGCGCGAGGACATCGGCGATGCTGCCCATCGCGCCAAAGAGCGTGCTGTGGATATGAAGGAGCAGGTAGCCACGAAATACGATGACCTGCGTGCGAAGGTCGAGGACCATCTCAAGGAGCACGCAATGGACGCCGCCAAGGCCACTGAGCACGTCACGCAGGAGGCCCAGGCCCAGATCGAGCAGGCCTGACGGCGACCTCCGAGCGAGCTGCGACGGGCCCGGGTGCACCCGGGCCCGTCACGCGTTCTGCAGCAGCCTACTTCGCCGAGAGCGCCTCAAGCCTCTCCCCGTCATTGACCCACGCCATCAGATCGCCCGGCATCACGGTCAGCGCTGAGGAACGATGCAGCGCGTCGCCCAGCGAATCCTGCTCCTGCGGCCAGCGAAGCTCCGCCTCAGCTGGGTGCGTCGCTCGCAGTGGCGGGTGCTCATCCGCACCCTCACGCAGCAGCGTCCAGCCGCGCAGCCACTGCGCGTAGGCGCCGAGATCGCCCTGCGGGTCTCGCGCGTCCACGAGCACCACCACCTCGACCGGCTGCGCCGAGGCGCCGAAGATCAGCACATTCAGGCGCAACTCGTCATCGTCCCCGAAGGCAAGCTCCATCCGCCCCGCAACCGGCTGGCCCGCGGCGTCCAGCGGGTGCATGATCACGCCAAGCTGCAGCCGCGCGTACTGCACTGCGATCGGCTGGCCGGGATCGACCGTCACCGGCTGACCGCCCCAGTCCACGTTCCCGACGCGAACCTGCTCGATCGCGCCGCGTCGGCCGAAGAGCACCCGCGGCTCGCAGATGTACTCGGGATCAGCGGCTGCCTTCGCGCGCTCCTCGTCAGTCGGCTGGTAGTGCAGTCGCCCGAGCACTCGCGCGCCTGCCTGCACGCTGTCGAAGCCCGCGCAGGGCCGGTGAGTGAAGGTCTCGTCCGGAGCGATCACCACGCTCGCCCGCTCCTCATCCGTGTTGCGCACCAGCATCACGTAGGGTGAGGGTGAGTGTCCGCCCACCCGCTGCACCCTCTGCGATGCGAGCGACCAGCCGAGCCGCACCTCATGCGTCCGTCGGGAGTCAACCGTGACCGTGCGATCGAGGATCGTGTCCGTCCGTGGCGAGACCGCCAGTTCCCGCGCGATCCGCGGCGGGACGTAGCCGTGGAGCGCGAAGTTGATCGGCGTGATGCGCGCCTGGTGCTGCTCGTCCTCGGGCCGATCGCGCAGCGGCGTCCCGAACTTCAGGTGCGCCCAGTAGGAGGCGCCGCCTGTGCCACGGACGATGTCACGCGAGTAGGCTCGCGAGGCGGCGCCCGCCTGGAAGCCGTTCGGCATCATGTTCACCGCAAGCTGGTAGCTCATGAAGTCGAGCGTACGCTCCAGCCGCGCCCGGAAGCGCTCATCGGGCGTGTACGCCCAGGCGAACTCGATTCCGCTCATCGTCACCGGCGAGTAGGTCGGGCTGTTGTACTCGTGCATGCCGCTCTCGCTGGTGTGCTCGAGCCACTCATCGAAGCTCGCCACTGCGCGAGCATGCGCTTCGGCGTCATCGAGGATGCGTGAGAGCGCCACGATCGCGCCGAGGTTCAGCGCCCAGATGTTCGTGTAGCTCCAGACCGCGCCGTGCCCGAAGACGCCCGCCAGCATTGGCTCGAAGGCCGCCTCCAGCGCCGCCTTCGTCTCGTCCTCAAGCCTGTCCGCCAGCGCCGTGTAGGCGTGCGCGAGCCCCGGTGCGAGGAAGCTGACCGCGTTGCGGTCCTTCACGCGATCCCAGTGCGTCATCCAGATGAAGTTCCCGTAGCGCTCCGAATCCGGGTCAAGCACCTGGAACTCGAGGATGCGCCGGATGATCCGATTGCCCTCAATCCCGTTGTCTATCCCGTAGACGTTGTCGTCGGCCATGAGCAGCAGGATCGCGTACTCCAGCGAGTTCTGCCCGATCGTGTAGCCGTTGAAGCGCAGGAAGAACTCGTTCCACTGCCGCAGGAGCGCCTCCGGCGGGTCGTAGAAGCGGTGCCCAACCCTCAGCAGGCGGTGCTGCAGCCGGGTCGCCCGCTCCATCTGGTTCGTGAGTGCCTCGTTCATGCCCTGACCTCTCAGACGCGGCTGAAGTGTGCGTACTCCTCGCCACTGATCCTCTGGATGTAGCTCTTCTGGCGGTACTCCTCGACCATCGCCTCGTCGAGCGGATAGCGCCCGAACTCGCGCGCCGTGTCGAGCATCGCCCGGTAGTTCTCAGGCTTGACCGCCGGGTGGATGGAGTTGCTGGATGCGAGGATGTGCCCGCCGCCCGGCGAGCCCTTGGCGATCGTCTCCTTGACCGCCTCCACCACCTGCTCGGGCGTGCCGCGCGAGAGCAGCTCACCGCAGTCCACGTTGCCGCAGAGCGCGATGCGGTCGCCGTAGGCCTGCTTCACCTCGCCGATGTCCATGTGCGCGATCGGCTCCAGCGGGTCGATGGCGTCTATCCCTGCGTCCACCATTGACTGCAGGACCGGCCAAATGTTCCCGTCGGTGTGCTTCACGAACGGCACCCCCGCAGCGTGCGTGACCTCGACCATCTCAGCGAGGTAGGGCTGGATGAACTCGTCGAAGTGCGCGGGCGATATCATCGGCGCCTGCCGATGGCAGTAGTCATCGCCGGTCAGGCCAACATCCGCGCCCATCTGCAGCGCGCGCTCCATGACGCGCTTCTTGTAGTCGATGATCATGCGCGAGATCTCATGCACACGCTCCGGCTCGAGCACGTAGTCCATGAAGATCCGGTCCATCCCGCGCAAGTAGTGGGAGAACTCGAAGCTGTCATGGCCGAGGAAGACGATCGCCTTGCGGCCCTTGAAGCGCTCGATCACCTCCTGCAGCCGGTCGAGGCGATAGTCGGCGTCCGGATCGGGCGGCCGCCAGTTCGCGAGGTCATCCCAGCTCTGCAGCGGATGGCCGGCGGGGTAGGGGATACCGTCCTCCCCGTAGCCCCAGACGATGCCCCACTCATCGCGCTTGTGCGTCGCGTCAACGTCCTCCATGCGCTGGTTCTCGACGACAGTAATGCCATCAAGCTCAGCGTCAACGAGGTCGTCATAGGTCGCCTCAGGGCCCATCAGCGCGTGGACCACCGGATCGTTGACGATCAGCTCCCAGACGGGAACGCGATCGGGCTGCCCGCGGCGCAGCGCCGTCAGGCAGCGCTCGACACCAGCCATCTCAGCCATGGATCTCACCCCTTCACTGCAGCGGGTGCGTTCTGTACGGGAGGTTCCTCCCGCCGCGCCCGAATCCTGTCTGCGCCCGTACATGGAACGGCCCGCCCGATGCGGGTGCACCGACGCGGGCCGTGAGACCTTCTTCAGCTGCGGTTCAGCCGGCAGCCTGCGCATCACGCTCCGCCTGCATCGAGGCGGCAAGGAACTTGAGGAGCACGTTCGCGTCGCTCACGGCTGCGCGACGCGCGACCGCCTCGTTCACCAGGCTCATTGAGCCCGGTCCCGAGGGAACGAACCGCTTCGGCTCCATGGAGAGGCTCTTGGCCGTCGCGAGCACGAGCGCTGCCTCGCCGTAGCCCGCGCCCTCGGCGCGTAGCGAGCGCACCGACGCCTCCGGCACCAGCATCATCCCAGCCACCTGCGAATCAAAGACCTCCTGCTGCGCCGGCGTCGCGCGCGCGCCGAGCAGGTTCAGCCGCGCAACGAGCGCGTGCGCGTTCGCCTTGACGCTCTGCTGCTTTGCCCGGCGCACCGAATCCATCGCCTTCGTGGCCAGCGCATCGGTGCGGCTGGCGGCGGAGCGGAGCTGATCAGCGCTCAGATCGCGGGGATCGTTCAGCCGCACGACAAGCTCTATGAGATCCGTAACGTCCTTCGCGGACGCCTGCGCGCTCTCCACGTCACCGAGCGTGGCGGGTGATTCGGCCATCGCTTCATCGAGCGTGTCGGCGCCAAGCTGCAGCTCACTCAGCGTGACCTCGAGGGCGCGGATGTCCTCCGGGCTGCCTTCACCCGCCTGAGCGCGCTGGAGAGCCGTGCGCGCGTCCCCAACCACACGCTGCATCTCCTCTGAGGTCGCGTGGAGGTTGTCATTGACCCGCTCCAGCACGTAGACCGCCTCGGTCGCCCGCGCGATCGCCGAGTTGCCCAGCGAGACGAGATCGCGCGTCCCGTCGCTCACGCTCGTGTCGTCATCAGCGAGGTCGAGCAGGCGGCTGTTGATCCCGCGCACCACGCCGGAGATCCCTTCGAGCCGCGCATCCGTCTGCACTCCGTAGCTCGATACGCTCCGAACCGTCTCCTCGGTGCTTGTGCTGATCTTCGGAAGCCCGGCGAGCAGTGCCGTGGCGCGCTGTCTGCCCTCTGCCGGGATGCCGGGCAGTGTCGCCGGAGGAAGCTCCGGAAGCGCCGCCAGCCGCGTCTCGACGTAGCGCAGTCCGCCGCTCAAGCGCATTGCCTGCTCATACGCCGCGCGCGCACCGACCCGGTCGCCGCGCCTGGCCAACGCATCACCAAGTAGCGTCTGCGCCTCCGGGAGATCCGGGGCAAGCTCCAGGCCCTTCTCCAGCAGCATGCTGGCCTTCGAAGGCTGCCCGCGCAGGAGATAGCCGCGGGCGATCCAGAGCAGCGACTCGGAACTCGTGTCGCTCATTTCCTCGCGCTTGAGCTGCCGAGCGATTCGGTCCTCAGTCCGCGGGTGGGTGCTGAAGTAGACCTCCCATCGACTCGGCCGCCGCTTCTCGACATCCGTCATGAGCCGGTTGAAGAAGTCGAGGCCGCGTGCGGGGTCGTAGCCAACGGCATAGGCGTAGCGCGTGCCTGCATCATCCGCGGCATACTCGGCGTCGCGTGAGTACTGCAGCGACAGCAGCCCCAGCCCGATGCCGAGGACATCGCCGGCGGCGCGTGATTTGCCGCTGATGATCTGCGTCACAACGCCCCAGAGGAGGCTGTTCTTGAAGGAGTGGATCGAGTCCCTGTTGACGATATGCCCGACCTCATGCGCGAGGACAACCGCTACCTCGTCCTCGGTGTCCGCGAAGTCGAGGAAGCCGGTGGTAACGTAGACGTGGCCGTAGGGCGCCGCGAAGGCGTTGACGAGGTCGGTCTCCACCACGCTGAACTCGTACGGGATGTTCTGCCTGGGCGTATGGCTGACGATCGTGTGACCGCGGTTGGTGAGCCAGTCGTTGATCAGCGGATCGCTGTCCACCGGGTAGGCGGACTCGATCGAGGTCGCCGAGATGTCGCCGAGAACCTCCTCGACGTCACCCTCGTCGCAGCCTGTGCCGGCGATGACCAGCGCGAACAGTGCCGCTCCCGTCAGGAGAAGTCTGAGCCTGCGCCATCTACATCCCACCTGACCCACCTCCATGGCCGACGGTGCGCGCGGCTGCGGCCGTCAGTCCTGCGCCCTGCGCATGGCGACGTAGCGGTAGGCGCTGTCGGCCGCGATTGCGGCGTCACCAACCGCGGTTGTTACCTGGCGCAAAGGCGTGTCACGCACGTCGCCCGCCGCGAAGATGCCCGGCTGCGACGTGCGCATCCGCTGATCTGTGACGATGAAGCTGTCCTTGAGTTCGACGAGGCCATCCAGAAAGCCTGTGTTCGGCTCATAGCCAATGGCCACGAAGACGCCGTCCACATCAATCTCGCCGTCGGCATCGGTCTTGTTGTTATGCACCACGATCTTCGAGACGCCACCGTGGTTGCCGATGATCTGCGTCGGGATCGTATCCCAGACCAGTTCGAGATTCCTGACCTTGAACGCGCGCTCGGCGAGGATCATCTCCGCTCGGAGTTCATCGCGCCGGTGGATCAGGTAGACCTTCTCCGCGATGTCCGAGAGGTAGAGCGCCTCCTCCACCGCGCTGTTGCCGCCGCCGATAACTGCGACGGTCTTGCCGCGGTAGAAGAAGCCGTCGCAGGTGGCGCAGTAGGAGACGCCTCTGCCGAAGAGGTCGCGCTCCCCCGGGATCTTCAGCCTCCTCGGGCTCGCCCCGACCGCGAGGATGATCGCGCTGGCGAGGATGTCCCGGTCCTCACAGACGAGTCTCCATCGGCTGTCGTCCGGTACGATGCTCTTCACCTCGGCGCTCTCGATCGTTACGCCGAAGTTCTGCGCCTGCTGGCTCAGCCTCATAATCAACTCGGCTCCGGTGATCCCGTCGGGGAAGCCCGGGAAGTTCTCGATGACCGACGCGGTTGCGGTCTGCCCGCCCGGCCCGCCGATCGCGAGCAGCACAAGCTCCAGACCGTAGCGCGTCGCGTAGATACCGGCCGTGAGCCCCGCGGCTCCGCCGCCAACAATCACAAGTTCGTGTTCCTCTACCTCAGGCACGGCGACCTCCCTCTCCTCTTTGCACCGTTGCGGGTCCTCGGGTCGAGCAACTCCCGATCGAGGGCAATTCTACCATACCCGGGCGCGCGTCTCAAAGGCGGTTACCGGCGCGGGGCAGAACCCGCCCTATGGCATTCGCGAGACCAGCCAGACGCGCTTCCAGATCCCTCCGGCCCCGCCACGGTCCTCCACGCGCACGCGGATCCCCTGGCGGGCCTTCTCCGGGTCCACGAACGGGTCCATTCTGATCTCGAACGGCGTGTTCCAGTCATTGGGCTGCTCAAAGATGTGCTGCCCGGCCAGTTGTCCGTTCACGTAGACCCAGCAGGACTCGTCAACCGCGCCGAAGTAGAGGTGGATCTCGCGCCCCGCGAACCCCTCCGGCATGGCCTGCTCTATCGCGTACCAGCCGATGCCATCGTAGTTCTTCAGTTTCTCACGCGGTTCCTGGGAGGGGTAGGTCTCGCCGTCATAGGGGTTCTCCCACTGGAAGTCGGTGCGCATGAGCTCCCACCTGGCCACATCGGCGGCTGAGAGCGCCTGCCAGCCCTCCGCGAGGCCAGCGTCCTCCGGGTCGAGCCGGAATCGCCAGGCAAGCGCCGTCGGCACCCACGGCAGCGGGTACTCCTGCAGCGCCGCGGCACTCTTCAGGCCCGTGATGTCGCCGAATCGCGTCTCGTTCGCGAACAGCCCGATCCGGTTCAGCGGGACATCGTCGCGGTGCGCGGTGCGGAAGTCGAGCAGCGCCTGCGAGTGCTCGAACTCCGGGATGCCGGTGGTAACGATCGCGTTGAGGGTCAGCCGCGCGTGCTCGTTGGCGAGGATCAGTTCATCCAGCCGCGCGTGCTGTGCGGGCGCAAGCTCCCGGGCGCTGGCCCGCTGGAGGATTGCATCCGTCTCGTCGAAGTCCTCAGCGCGGTAGTAGTCGTCGAGCGACCACGTCAGCCCGCGCGCGAAGTTGCAGTACTTCCCTCGCGTCGCTACCGCGTCGAGGTCCGGCAGCAGCCGCGCGTCCCAGACCTCCTCGCGCCAGTAGCGGTAGTAGTCGCGGCCGTCCTCGGCGGCGGCGCCGTAGGCCGCACAGTGATGCTGCTCCCAGTACTCGAAGGGCCGCTCGGGCTCACACATCGCCGGGTGAGCACATAACCGGCGGACCCGCAGGCCGCCCACATGCCCGTCAGCGAGTCGTAGTCGGCCGCGATCACGCCATGGCTCAGCGCCATCTGGAAGACCTCGAACATCTGCCGCTCATCGCCGAGCGGGATCGCCATTGTGTGATAGTAGTGCGGCAGGTTGGGGCGCGTGAAGATCATCGTGGCGCCCATCGCGCTCCAGCCATCATGCAGCTCCTGGAGCTTCTGCAGGTTCACCGTGGTCGGCGCCAGGCCGGTGGCCACGTTCGGCTCAAGCCGCGGTCGCCGGGGCGGCTGCTCGGTCGCTTCGTAGGCATACATGACTGCGTCCGCCTCAGGATCGTGCTCCCTGGCGAGCCGCGCGACCGTGCCATCAGCGGCGGATGCGCCTTCTCAGTCTATCTCCGTCCCCGCAGGAGGGGCTGGTCGGTGAAGATGAACTCCACCCGGCCGATGACGATGGTGTCGCCCTCCTCCACGCCCGCCTTGCGGAGCGCCTTGATGACGCCCTGCTCCTCAAGCTGCTCCTGGAACCACGCAACCGCCTCATCCGCGTCCATGTCCACCGTGGCCGCCAGACGCTCGATCCGCGAGCCGTTGACCTCCATCGTGGCCTCATCCACGCGGCGCACGGACAACTGCCGCCACGGCAGCGGCGGGATCTGGAGGTTCATCTCCTCCTCGGTCGGCGGCTCAGGCTCCACCCGGTGGCCGTGCGCGAACAGCCGCTCGCGCAGGTAGTCGAGCAGCAGGTCAATGCCCTGGCGTGTCGCCGCGGAGATCGAGAAGACCCGGTATCCCTCGCCCTCGAGCGTGGAGCGCAGCTGGGGCTCATTCTCACGCGCCTGCGGCAGATCCATCTTGTTCAACGCCACGATCTGCTCGAGGTGCACGAGCGACTCGCTGTACATCTCAAGCTCGTGGTTGATATCGCGGAAGTCCTGCAGCGGATCGCGGCCCTCCAGCGCGCTCGCGTCAAGCATGTGCAGGAGGAGCTTGGTGCGCTCGACGTGCTTGAGGAACTGGTCGCCAAGCCCCACGCCCTCATGCGCGCCGACGATCAGCCCGGGGAGGTCGGCGATGACCATCGTGCTGTAGTCCTCGAACTGCACCACACCCAGGTTCGGCTGCAGGGTCGTGAACGGGTAGGCGGCGATCTCTGGCTTCGCGGCGGAGACCACCGAGATGAAGCTGGACTTGCCGACGTTCGGGTAGCCGATGGTGCCGACGTCCGCGAGGAGCTTGAGCTCCAGGCGCAGATGGCGCTCCTCGCCCGGCGCGCCGAGCTGACAGAAGCGCGGGGCCTGCCGGCTCGGGGTGGCGAAGGTCGCGTTCCCTCGCCCGCCGTTGCCGCCGCGCGCGACCAGCATCCGCTGACCGGGGTACACGAGGTCGCCAACCTGCTGCTTCAGGTCGAGATCATAGACGGTGGTGCCGGGTGGGACCGGGATGACGAGGATCTCGCCGCTGCGCCCACGGTGCTTCTTCGACGTGCCCATCTTCCCGTGCTCGCCCTTGAAGATGTTGCGGTACTTGAAGTCGAGGAGCGTGCGCATGTCGTCCTTGACCTCCAGGTACACATCCGCGCCATCTCCGCCGTCGCCCCCGTTGGGGCCTCCGCGCGGCTCAAATGCCCCGCGCCGGAAGCTCACGACGCCGTTGCCGCCGTCGCCGGCGCGCACGGTGATCTCCGCCTCGTCAATGAAACCGTTCATCGAATCTCTCCCGGTACCGTCCCCGTAAACGAAGACTGCCGGCACAGTGCGTGCCGGCAGCCTCAATCACTTCGAGCGACTGGCCGAGGTTACGAGGCTACTTTCGCTGCCTCGGGCCAGACGTTGATGAGCTTGTTCGGGCCCTTCTGCTCATACTCAACGAAGCCATCGGCGGTGGCGAAGATGGTGTTGTCCTTGCCGATGCCGACGTTGCGCCCAGCGCGGTACTTCGTGCCGCGCTGGCGCACGATGATGCTGCCTGCCGTCACTTCCTGGCCCTCGAAACGCTTCGGACCAAGCCGCTTGGACCGGCTGTCGCGACCGTTTCGAGTGCTGCCCATACCCTTCTTGTGCGCCATCTGCGCCAACTCCTGTCGCGGAGGGATGCAATACGTAGGCTGTCCAGGCCGGTAGCGGCCATGCTCAGCCGTTGATCGCGAGGATCTCAAGCTGCGTGAACGGCTGCCGATGCCCGACCCTCCGGCGGTAGTGCTTCTTCGCCTTGTACTTCACGACGAGCACCTTGCGGTCGCGGCCCTGCTGCATGACGCGGGCTGTGACGCTGGCGCCGTCGAGATAGGGCCGCCCGACGCGCAGTTCGCCGTCGTCGCCCTTGATCGCGAGGACCTTATCCAGCGTGATCTCCTGGCCGGTCTCCTCGATCTGCTTGTCTACCTTAACTGTCTTCTCGGGCTCAATGATGTGCTGCCGCCCGCCGATCTCAACTATCGCGTACATGGCGCTGCTCCTCTTGTCTTGCTACTCGGGCCCGGACAATAACAAACAGTCAACGGCACGGGTGCCTCCCGCGCCGTCGACCGGCGGACAATCATTGTATCTGATGCGACGCCGCGCGTCAAGGCGATTTCGGCGAATCGTTCGTCTCCAGCGCCTCCTGGAGCTGGCGCATGCGCGCCTCAAGCCGCGACTGGCGCAGGGCGTTGGTCAGGTCGCCTCGTGTCCGTTCCACCGCTCCGCGCGCCTGGTCCGAGCGCGTCCGCAGGCCCTTCGTCACCGCCTGCGGGTAGTCGAAACTCATCAGCGTCTGGTAAACCTCGTCCATCATGTGCAGATAGCGCTCCGCGTCCTCGACGCGATCCGCGCGGATCAGGTCCAGCACATGCCGCCGCAGCTCGCCAACCGCGTCCCCGAGGCCGTTGAGCCAGTCGGCGTAGTCCACGCCGAGCTTCTTCGGCCCCGGAAGGTCGCCCTCGGCAATCAGCGCCAGCACCAGTGCCGCCTCCGCGTACTCGCGCGATGCGTCGCCCACGAAGCCGGAGTAGCCGATCTCCGGGCTGCATTCGACCGCCGCGAGCATCTGCTCGCACAGCTCACGCGTCCGCGCAACCTGCTCGCGCGCGGCGTCGAACTCACCGCGATGGACGGCCTTGATCGTGGCTGATGCGGACTGCACCACCTCACGCGAGGTCGTGTAGGCGCGCTCGCGGTCAGTGTGAACCGTCTCGAGGTGCTCGCGCGCCTCGTCGGCAAACCTGTCTATCTCCCCGAGCATGATGGGAGCCTCCTTCGCTCGTCTCTGCCTCATTTACGCCAGCGAGCGCGCAATCTCCGCGCCACGCTGAAGCGCCGCCTCGTTGGCCGGCATGTGCACATGATGGCGCTCAGGCAGCATCGCCCGCAGCGAGCGCGCGACGTCCTCCACCGTCAGCACGCCGGTTCCCGTGGCCCATGCGCCGATCAGCGACATGTTCACGGTGCGCTCGTTGCCGATCTCCGCCGCGATCTCATTCGCCGGCACCTCGATCAGCCGGCAGCCCTCGCAACGCGGCACCTCGCGGATCAGCGAGCTGTTGATGACCAGCAGGCCGCCGTCGGCGATCTCGCCTGCGAACCGCTCGGCGGAGGTGCTGTCCATCAGCACCATCGAGTTCGGGCGTTCGGAGGTCGGGCTGCCCACACGGCCGTCGGCGATGACGATGGTGCAGGTTGAACTGCCGCCGCGGACCTCCGGCGAATAGATCGGGAACCACGAGACGTTCAGCCCTGCATCCATCGCCGCGCGTGCGATGAGCTGCCCGGCGAGGTTCACGCCCTGGCCGCCGAGGCCCGCCATGAAGAGCTCCTCACGCATCCGAACCAGCCTCCTCCTGCTGCCCGGCAGGCCGATCGCGGAAGACGCGCAGCGGGTAGTGCTCGATCATCGTGTCCTCGATGTGCCGGATTGCGCCGAGCGGGTCCATGCCCCACCACGTCGGGCAGGTGCTCAGCAGCTCAACGATGCTGAAGCCCTCGCCCGCAAGCTGTAACTCGAACGCCCGGCGGATGGACCTCTTTGCGCTGCGGATGCGCTGTGGGGTGCTGAGGGCCTCGCGGGCGATGTATGCGGGCCCATCGAGCGTGTCGAGCAGCTCGCAGACGCGGATCGGCCAGCCCGCCTCAGCGGTGCTGCGGCCGCGCGGGGAGGTGGTTGTGCGCTGCCCCACCAGCGTGGTCGGGGCCATCTGCCCCTGCGTCATCCCGAAGACCGCGTTGTTGATGAAGATGACGGTGAAGTTCTCGCCGCGCGCCGCGGCGTGGACGATCTCCGCCATCCCGATCGACGCGAGGTCGCCATCGCCCTGGTAGGTGAAGACGACCGCGTCAGGGTGCACGCGCTTGATCGCCGTGGCGACCGCCGGCCCGCGGCCATGTGACGCCTGCACCGAGTCGGTGTTGAAGTACTCATACGCATAGACCGAGCAGCCGACGGTGGCGACGGCCACAGTGCGATCGCGGACGCCGAACTCGTCGATCACCTCGGCCACCAGCCGGTGCGCCGTCCCGTGCGTGCAGCCGGGGCAGTAGCGCATCTCCACCTCGGTCAGCGCATCCGGATAGGGGTTGATCAGCTTCGCTTCAGCCATGGTCCTCTACGCCTTCCTGCGTCAGATAGCTCGTTCCGGCGCTCAGACGCCGGCCTTTGCTGCCACTTGGCGCACCTTCGCCAGCACATCGCTGACGGAGGGCATGTTCCCGCCCGCCCTGCCGAGGAGGTCCACCGGGCAGCGGCCCTCCACCGCGAGCCGCACGTCCTCCACAAACTGCCCCATCGACAGCTCGACCACGAGGATCGCGCCGACGCGCTCGGACCACTCGCGGATGGGGGCGGTGGGAAAGGGGAAGACGGTCTTCGGGCGCAACAGCCTCAGCCGCACCCCCGCCTCCTCCGCGCGCATGACCGCGCCCTCGCAGATCCGGGCGGAGATGCCGTAGGCGCAGAGGAGCACCTGCGGGTCATCGGAGCCGAACTCATCCCACTCCGTAATCTCCGCGGCGGCGCGCGCGTAGCGCTCCTCGTTGCGGATGTTGACCGCTTCCATCACGTCGAAGTCCACCCAGAGCGAGTTGATGATATTGCGCTCACGCGAGCCAGGAGCATGCGGCCCTACCGCGTAGGGGCGATCGGGCGGGGGCATCTCGGTGCGCGGGATCAGCGTGCATGGCTCCATCATGGAGGCAAGGATCGCGTCGCCCAGGATCATCACGATGTTCTGATAGCGGTCGGCCAGCTCAAACGCCCGCGCGGTGAAGTCATGAAGCTCCTGCACCGAGTAGGGGGTGAGGGTGATGCAGCGCCCGTCGCCGTGGCCTGCGCCGCGCGTCGACAGCCAGTAGTCCGACTGCGCGACCGCGACGTTCCCGAGCCCGGGGCCGCCGCGCACCATGTTCACGATGACCGCCGGAAGCTCAGCGCCGAGCATGTATGACAGCCCCTCCTGCATCAGGGAGATGCCGGGGGAGGAGGAGGTGGTCATGACGCGCGCGCCGGCGGCTGAGGCGCCGTAGACCATGTTGATCGCGGCGACCTCAGACTCGGCCTGGAGGTAGACGCCGCCCACCTCCGGCATGTGCTCGGCCATGTACTCGGGGATCTTGTTCTGCGGAGTGATCGGGTAGCCGAAGAAGTGCCGGCAGCCACCGGCGATGCCACCCTCGGCCGTGGCCTCATTGCCGCTTATGAAGACGCGCCTGCGTTCCTCGCTCATCGGTACACCTCGATGCATACGCTCGGGCAGACGAGGCCACAGACGCCGCAGCCCGTGCACTTGCTCTCATCATCCATCTCTACAGGATAGAAGCCGCGCGAGTTCGTCTCGTCGCTGACCTTCAGCACCCCGCGCGGGCAGAATTCGACGCAGAGCATGCACTGCTTGCAGCGCTCCGCATCGACCTTCACCTTCGGCATAGCGATCATCTCTCAGTCAGTCTGATTGCTCTTCAGTGCGCCCCGCATCCGCTCGCGCGTGCGCCGCGCCTCGGCCAGCATCTCCGCCGCATTCGTGCGCGCGGTCGTCGCGGTATCACTCTGGCCCATCATACGTGCGATCTCTGAGACGCGCTCCTCACCGGTCAGTTCAGCGAGCGCCACGAACGTACGCTCGCCCTCGACGGACTTGCTCACCTGCAGGTGCGTGTCGGCGTGACACGCGATCTGCGGCAGGTGCGTGATGCACAGCACCTGCGCCCACGACGAGACCGCGACGAGCTTCTCCGCCACCGCGAGGGCGGTGCGCCCGCCGATGTTCGCGTCAACCTCATCGAACACGATCGTGGGGACTTCGCTGCCCGCGGCACAGACGGACTTGAAGACGAGCATCACGCGCGAGAGTTCGCCGCCGGAGGCCACGCTCGAGAGCGGCCGCAGCGGCTCGCCCGGGTTCGCGCTGAGCATGAAGCGCACGCGGTCGATTCCGCCAGCATCCGCGGACCACCGGCGTCCCTCCGCGTCCGGCAGACCCTCCTCATCGGCATCGGCCTCGACGGCCACCTCGAAGCGCGCGCGGTCCATCCCAAGCGGCCGCAGCTCCTCCTCCACGCGCCGCGAGAGCTCCTCGGCAAGCTCCCGGCGCGACTGCGAGAGCGCCTCCGCGCGCCTCCCCGCCTCCAGCCTGAGGGCCTCGATCCGCGCGCCCAGTTCGCCGGCGGATTGCTCCGCCCCTTCCAGCTCCGCGATCTCCGCCTGCGCCCCCTCGCGGAACTCAAGCATCTCGCGCACCGTGTCGCCGTACTTGCGCTTCAGGCCGGCAATGAGGTTCAGCCGCGCCTCAACCTCGTTGATGCGCTCCGGGTCCTCCTCCATCGCCTCGAGGTAGGCCCGAATCAACCGGGCGGCATCTTCCGCCTGCGACACCGCGTCGAGGAGCAGCCCCGCCGCGGCTTCAAGCTTCGTATCAATCTTCGCAAGCTCGTCGGCATTGTCCTGAGCCACCCGAAGCTGCTCCACCGCGCCGCCGGATTCGTCGCCACGAAGCGCGTCCCACGCAGCCAGCAGGCCCTCGCGCAGCTTCTCGTAGTGCATCAGGCGCGCGCGCTCGGCCGCAAGCTCCTCGTCCTCATCGGGGGAGAGGCCCGCGTCATCAAGCTCCTGCACCTGGTAGCGCAGCAGGTCGAGGCGCTGGGCTCGGGTGCGCTCGTCGGTCGCGAGCTTCTCTCGCCGCCGAATCGCCTCGCTCAGCTCGCGCCACGTCTCGGCGAAGCGGCCAAGCAGTGCGAGGTGCTCCTGCCCGCCGAAGGCGTCGAGGAAGCGCCGGTGGCTGCGCTCGTGGATCAGCGACTGGTGCTCGTGCTGGCCGTGGATGTCCGCAAGGTGCTCGCCGATCGCGCGCAGGTCGGCCATCGTCGAGGCCTCGCCGCAGATGCGGTAGGAGCTGCGGCCGGCGGAGATGGTGCGCGCGAGGGAGATGCAGCCGTCCTCGGCCGCGATCCCGCGGCTCTCCATCGCCGACCGCGCCGCCGGGGCGTCGCTGAGGTCGAAGAGCGCCTCAACGTTCGCGCGCTGGGCGCCGCCGCGGATGGCGTCGGAGGTGATCCGCTCACCGAGGGCGGCGTTGAGCGCGTCGATGATGATGGACTTGCCTGCGCCCGTCTCGCCGGTGAGGGCGATCAGTCCGGGCGTGAGGTCTATCTCCAGCGCATCAATCAGCGCGAAGTTCTCAATCCGAAGCGTGCGCAGCATCTGTGCGGTTTCCTGCCGTTTCCCGGCGATCTGTGTCAGGCGTGATCCCGCTAGCGCGTTTCTCCCCAGCGGAGCTTCGTTCGCAGGCGGTCGTAGAACGTGCGGCGGCCGAGCCGCACCACGCGCGCCCGGCACTCCGCCCGCGTCACCTGCACCTCGTCCTCCGGCTCGAGGCTCACCGTCTCCTGGCCGTCGATCGTGAGCGCCATCCCCTCCTGCGGCTCGCGCGATGGCTCGATGGTGACGCTGACCGTCGTGCTCGCCTCCATCACCAGCGGCCGCATGGTGAGCGTGTGCGGGCAGATCGCGGTGATCAGGATAGCCTCCACGTTCGGGTGCACGATCGCCCCACCCGCGGAGAGCGAGTAGGCGGTCGAGCCAGTGGGGCTGGAGACGATCAGCCCGTCGGCGCCGAAGCGCGTCTCCCCGTTGCCGTTCAGGCGCAGCGTCAGCCTCACCAGCCGCCTGAAGCTGCCGGTCGCCATCACCGCGTCATTGAGGCCCAGCAACTTCGCCACGACCTCCCCGTGCCGGTGCACCTCGACCGCCAGCATCATCCGCTCGTCGATCGTGAATTCACCCGCGAGGATCCGCTCAATCTCATCGAGCACCCACGACGGCTCCTCCTCCGCAAGGAAGCCGAAGCCGCCGAGGTCCACCCCGAGCAGCGGAGTGCCGATCGGCGCCATCATCCTGGCCGCGGAGAGGAACGTGCCATCGCCGCCCATCACCAGCATGAGGTCCGGGCGCACCTCGGCCACGTCATCACACGTGGAGCCGGGCAGTCCGCAGGCCTCAGCCAGCGCCTTGGTGAAGACCACCTCGGCGCCGGCCTGCTCAAGCAACTCCACCGCCCGCCGCGTAGCTTCCTGCGCGTGGGGCTTGTGCAGCGCGGTTGTGATCGCGACGCTTCTGATCGGCTCCGGCATGGATGCGCTTCCCTCCACCTGTCCTGAAGAAGCCTCAGCTTCCTCGCGTCGCCGCTACCCGGTCGCGGCGGCCTCGCCCAGCTTGTTCTGCAGCCGCTCGAAGTTGCTCTTCGCGGGCGCATACTCCGGGTCAATCTCCAGCGCCTTGCGGTACTGCTCCAGCGCCTCGGTGAGGTTATCCTGCTTCTCCAGCGCCACGCCGAGGTTGTTCAGCGCGTAGACGTAGTTCGGGTTGGTCTCCAGCGCCGCGCGGAAGTGTACGACCGCCTCGGCCAGCTCGTTCTGGCGGAAGTAGATCAGCCCGGCGTTGTTGTGCGCCTCAAGGTTCGCGGGCTCCAGCTCAAGGCAGCGCAGATACGCCGGCAGCGCGCGCTCGTAGTCCTTCTGCGCGTAGTAGAGGTTCCCGAGGCCGCAGTGTGCGGCCGCCGAGTCCGGGAAGCGCGTGGTGACATCCTGCCACTGCGCCAGCGCCTCCTGCGGCTGCTCCCCCGCCTCCAGCGCCAGCGCGAGGTTGATGTGCGCGACCTGCAGCGCCGGGTTCGCCGCGATGGCCCTGCGGAAGTAATCCACCGCTTCGGCGGATCGCTTCTGCGCATGCAGCGCTGATCCGAGGTTGTTCAGCGTGTTCGCGTCATCGGGGCGGATCTGCAGCGCGCTCTCATACGCCGTCGCTGCCTGTGCGCAATCGCCGAGCGCCTCATACGCGAGGCCCTGGTTGTAGCGCGCCGCGAAGCTGGTCGGGTCAAGCTCAGCCGCACGCGTCCAGTGCGTCGCGGCGTCGGCAGCCTGGCCCTTGTTGTAGAGCGCCAGGCCGAGGCCGATGTGAGCCTCGACGATGTCCGCGTTGACCGCGAGCGCCGCTTCGTAGGCCGCGACCGCGCTGTCCCACTCGCCCGCCTTCACGAAGAGCGTGCCGAGGATGGTCTGCACGTTCGCGTCCTGCGGGTTGATCTCCCGCGCTGCTTCGAACTCGCGCAGCGCCTTCGGATCGCCGGCCTTGCGCAGGGCGTGACCGAAGGAAACGTGCGTCTCAAAGTCGTCCGGCCGGATCTCCAGCGCCCGGTTGTACGCATTGAACGCCTGCTCATACTGCGCCTGCCGCGCGTAGAGGTTCGCGAGGTTATACTGCGCGTCGAAGTACTCCGGGTCCTTCGCCAGCGCCGCCTGATATTGCTCGCCCGCGGCCGCGAGATCGCCGGTCGCGAGGTAGGCGTTGCCGAGATTGTTGTAGCTCACCGCGTAGTCCGGATCGAGCTCAATGGACCGGCGCAGGTTCGCGATCGCGGCCTCAGTGTCGCCAAGCTGCAGCGAGACCGAGCCGAGCCACACGAGGATGGTGGGGTCATCCGGGCGGGCCTCCAGAGCGGCCGTGAACGCATCTCGCGCCTCTGCAAGCTGTCCGCCCTCGTAGCACTGCACTCCCTGGTTGAAACTCGCAAGGCCGGCATCGGTTTCCTGTGCCCATGTATGGCGGCTTCCGAGCACGATGATCGCTGCTGCGACGAGCGCGACGCTCCAGCCCCTGAGGTTGCGGTGTCCCATCTTCCGACCACTCCTTGTCGGCCTGTTGTAGCCACTTCGCGGCGGCCCCGCGCCGCCTGAGGAGATGGGCAGCACTGCCCACCCCGGGCGCGTCAGCGCAACAAGTCTCGTACCGCCTCGGCGATACCCTCGGGCGTCAGGTTCCACTGCGCGAGCAGCACCGATGTGCCTCCCGCCTGCACGAACTCATCGCCGATGCCCAGCCTGCGCAGGCGGACATCGCGCATGCCTGCATCCACCAGCGCCTCGGCGACCGCCGAGCCGAAGCCACCCGCGAGGATGCCCTCCTCCACGGTGACGATCGCCCGCGTCTCCTCCGCCAGCGAACGCAGAAGCTCCTCGTCCAGAGGCTTCACGAAGCGAGCATTGACCACGGCCGCCTCGATGCCCTCCTGTGCCAGCACCTCAGCGGCCTCCAGCGCACGGTACACGAGCGGGCCGAGCGCAAAGATCGCGACCTGTGTGCCCTCGCGCATCACCCGCGCTTTGCCCACCGGCAGGGCCTCGGGCTCGCGCGCTACCTCGACGCCCTCGCCCTCGCCGCGGGGGTAGCGCAGACTGGTCGGGCCATCAAGCGCCAGTGCGGTCACGAGCATGTCCTGCAGGTCCGCCTCATCCGCGGGCGCCATCACGGTCATCTCGGGGATCTGTCGCATGTAGGCAATGTCGAAGACACCGTGGTGGGTCGGCCCGTCGTCTCCAACCAGCCCGCCGCGATCGAGCGCGAAGACCACCGGGAGGTTCTGTAGCGCGACATCGTGGATGATCTGGTCGTAGGAGCGCTGCAGGAAAGTGGAGTAGACCGCCACGACCGGCTTCATCCCCGCGGCCGCAAGCCCTGCCGCGAAGGTCACTGCGTGCTCCTCCGCCAGGCCCACATCGAAAGTGCGCGAGGGAAAGCGGCGGTTGAAGCACTCCACGCCGGTCCCGTCGGCCATCGCAGCCGTGATGGCTACGATCCGGTCATCATTGTCCGCCGCGCGACAGAGCGCATCGCCGAAGACCGCGCTGTAGGTCGGCGCCTTCCGCTTCTTCTCGGACTTCCCGGTCTTCACGTCGAAGCCGCCGGTCGAGTGGAAGCTTCGCGGGTCGTCCTCGGCGGGCTTGTAGCCGCGGCCCTTGTGCGTGAAGGCATGCACCAGAACCGGCCCGGGGAGGCGGATCGCCTGCCCGAGCATGTCCATCAGTTCATCGAGATCGTGACCGTCTATCGGCCCGAGGTAGGTGAAGCCGAGTGTCTCGAAGAGCATTCCGGGCACGACCATTCCCTTGACGCCGTCGCGGAAGCGGTCCATCGCAAGCACCATGGACTGGCCCATCGGCAGCCTCTCGAGCATCCGGGCGAGGTCCTCGCGCGCACGGCGGATCGCGGGCGTCACGTTCGCGCGCAGCATCGCGAGGTGCGATGAGAGCGCGCCCACGTTCTTCGCGATGGACATCTCGTTATCGTTGAGCACCACGGTGATGTCCGTGCCGAGGTGCCCGGCGGCGTTGAGGCCCTCGAACGCCAGCCCGCCGGTCAGCGCGCCATCGCCGATGACCGCGACCACCCGCTCCGACGAGCGCCGCAGGTCGCGGGCCAGCGCGAAGCCCAGCGCCGCGGAGATGGACGTGCTCCCATGCCCGGCACCGAAGGGATCGTGCTCGCTCTCATTGCGCTTGGTGAAGCCGGCCACGCCCTCATACTGCCGGAGCGTTGCGAAATTCGCCTGCCGCCCGGTCAGGAGCTTGTGGGTGTAGCTCTGATGGCTCACGTCCCAGATGATGCGGTCGCGCGGAGACTCCAGCACCGCGTGCAGGGCCAGTGTCAGCTCAACCACGCCGAGGTTGGAGGCGAGATGGCCTCCGGTCTCGGCGACCGTCGAGATGATCCGCTCGCGTATCTGTGCGGCCAGCGCCTCGAGGTCGGAGACGCTCAGGCCCCTCAAATCCGCGGGGGAATCGATATCCTCAAGCTTTTTCGGCATTCATATCACCGCTGGAGAAGGGCTCGGTGGCCCCCTCCTCATTGACGAGTTGCTCTATCCGCGTCTCCGCCTCGGCCAGCAGCACCGCGCAGCGCTTGCGCAGCGCCATCGCGCGCTCGAAACGGTCCAGCATGCGCTCAAGCTCAACCTGGCCGCTCTCAAGCTCCCCGACGATCTGCTCAAGCTCGCCGAGAGCCTCCTCAAACGCCAGTTCCTCGACCTTCCTGTCTCCCTCAGACATCCGGGTGCTCCGTAACCGTCCCGGTCACGCGCGCGTCGATGGTTCCGTCCGCCACCGAGACAAAGATACCGTCCTCCGGCTGCACCTGCGCGATGCTCCGCACCAGACGCTGGTCCTCATGCCGCCAGACGAGCGCATAGCCGCGCTCGAGCACCTGGTTGGGGTCCAGCGCCCGCAGAGACGCCTCCGCGGCGCCGATGCGCGCTCCGAGCCGCTCGCTCCGCCGCTCCACCGCCACCCGCGCCCGCCGCGCTCCGTCTGCTATCCGCAGGCGCCGCTCTTCGAAGCCGAGCAGCCGCCCGCGCAGTTTCGCGTCGCGCGCGCGCAGCGACAGGTCCGTCCGCGTCAATCGGGCATGCAGCCGCTCCGTCGCGAGGTCGAGCGCGCGCGTGGCGCGCAGCCCCGCCTCATCCAGCCGCTGCCAGCGCGGCTCGAGCACGCTCAGTGGCCGCTCCATCGTCGGGCGCCGGCAGATCGCTTCAAGGCGCGAACCGCCGCCGGTCAGCACCCGCTCAAGCGCAGTGTACGCCCGCCCGCCGAGCCGCTCCAGTGAGGCCGCAAGCTCGCAGACATCAGGCACCGCAAGCTCCCCCGCCGCGGAGGGCGTGGGCGCGCGCAGATCGGCGACATCATCGCAGAGGCTCACATCGGTCTCGTGGCCGACGGCGCTGATCACCGGGACAGGGCATGCGAATACTGCGCGCACAACCCTCTCATCATAGAACGCCCAGAGGTCCTCAAGCGATCCCCCGCCGCGCGCCACGATGACGACATCGGCCCTGCAGGCGCTGCTGGCGAGGGCAATCGAGCGCGCGACACTCTCCGGCGCCGCCTCGCCCTGCACGATCGTGGGCACGACGATCACATGCGCGGGCGGGAAGCGGCGCGAGATGACGCTGATCAGGTCGCGCACCGCGGCTCCGGTCGGCGAGGTCACGAGCGCGATGCGCCGGGGGAAGCGGGGGAGAGGGCGCTTGCGCGATGGCTCGAAGAGGCCCTCGGCCTCCAGCTTCGCCCGGAGCTTCGCCACCGCCGCCGCCAGTTCGCCCGCACCGTCGGGGCGCATGGAGCGCACGATGAGCTGGTACTGGCCGCGCGGCTCGTAGACGGTCACGTTGCCGAACGCGATCACGCGCTGCCCGTGCTCCGGGTCGAAGCCGAGGCGGCAGGCATCACCGCGGAAGCAGACGCAGCCAAGCTGGCTGCCCTCGTCCTTCAGTGAGAAGTACAGGTGGCCGGAGCGGTGGGAGGTGAAGTTCGAGATCTCACCGCGCACCGCGACCTGACTCAGCACCTCGTCCTGATCGATCAGTCGCTTCACGTAGGCGGTCAGTTGCGAGACGGTGAGCGATCCCGGCGCGCGCTCCTGTGCCATCCGGCTCACGCCTTCTCCGCCGTCAGGCCCTCTTCGCGCGCGAGCGTCGCCAGCACTCCGTTCACGAACTTCCCGGAGGCCGGGGTCCCGTAGGTCTTCGCGAGCTCCACCGCCTCATTGAAGACGACGCTCACCGGCGTCTCAGGCACCCCCAGCAGCTCAGCGGCGGCCACGCGCAGCACGTTCCGGTCGGTGGCGGGCATGCGCTCGAGCGTCCAGTCGCGCGCCAGCCGCTCGATCTCGGCGTCGATCTTCTCCTGGCGCATATAGTACGCCTCAAGAAGCCGCACCGCGAACTCCTCGATCTCGGGCCGGAGCTTGCGCCGCTCGTCCGGCGGCATCTCCCAGATCTCAGCGAGCAGATCCATGGTGGGAGCGAGTCGGCCCATCGACTCACCGGCCTTGAATCCGCCCAGATCAGCTTGAAAAAGCACAGAGAGCGCGAGTTCGCGCCCTCGCCTGCGTGCACCCTCAGGCACGGGAACACCCCATCACAGCAGAATACGACCGAAGAACCAACCCGCAGCAGCACCCAGGATCGTCAGCAGCAGAGCGAGCACGAACGCTCCGCCCCCGAGCAGTGACCAGACCAGTGCGAGCGCAAAGCCAAACAGCGCACCCGCGAAGCAGCGCCAGTAGTCGCGACCGTTATCGGCCATCTCTACAATCCACCTCCGGTTGGGATTGGCAGGCGCCTTTGAATGAACTGCGTCGTGATCTCGCCGCGGCGGAAGTACGCGTTGCCCAGCAGCCGCAGGTGGTACGGGATCGTGGTCTTGATCCCCTCGATACGCGCCCCCCGCAGCGTCGCGCGCATCCGCTCGATGCATAGCTCGCGCGTCTGATCCCAGCAGATCACCTTCGCGATCATCGGGTCGTAGTGCGTCGGGACGACCGAGCCGACGGTCACGCCGGTATCCACCCGGATCCCAGGCCCGGAGGGGAACTCCCAGCGCGTGATCTCGCCCGGTGAGGGGATGAAGCCGCGGTCACCATCTGCCGCGAGGATGCGGCACTCAATCGCATGCCCGTTGAACCAGATCCCGCCCTGCTCATGCTGGAGCTTCTCGCCCGAGGCGACCCGTATCTGCTCGCGCACGAGGTCAATGCCGGTGAGCATCTCCGTCACCGGGTGCTCGACCTGGATGCGCGCGTTCATCTCAATGAAGAAGAACCGCCCGCGCCGGTCGAGGAGGAACTCGACCGTGCCGGCGTTCGTGTAGCCCGCTGCCTGCGCCGCGCGGACGGCCGCCTCGCCCATCCGACGCCGCAGCGCGGGGTTCACTGCCGGGCACGGCGACTCCTCGAGCAGCTTCTGGTGGCGGTGCTGGATCGAGCACTCACGTTCGCCGAGGTGGACGCAATTGCCATGCGTATCGGCGAGGATCTGCACCTCCACGTGCCGGAGGTCCTCGAGATACTTCTCGATGTACAGCTCACCGTTCCCGAACGCGTTCCGGGCCTCGTTGGCGGCCTGGCTCACGGCCTCGCGCATCTGCTCATCGTTGTGAATGATGCGGATCCCGCGCCCACCACCGCCACCGGAGGCCTTCACCATGACCGGGTAGCCCAGTTCACCCGCGATCTGCCGCGCCTCATCGGCGTTCTGGATGCCGTCCTGGCTCCCCGGCACCACCGGCACACCGTTCTCGCGCATGATCTTGCGCGCCATGGACTTGTTCCCGACGCGCGCGATGGCGTCTGCGCTCGGGCCGATGAAGGTGAGCTTACAGGCCTCTGCAGCCTCCGCGAAGTTCGCGTCCTCTGAGAGGTTCCCGTAGCCCGGGTGGATCGCCTCGGCGCCGGTGATCACGGCCGCGGAGAGGATGTTCGCCGCGTTGAGGTAGCTCGATGGATTCGGGGCGGCGCCCACGCAGATGGCCTCGTCGGCGAGGCGCGTGTGCAGCGCTCCCCGGTCGGCCTCGGAGTAGATCGCCACGGACGCGATGCCCATCTCGCGGCAGGCCTGGATGACTCTGCAGGCGATTTCACCGCGGTTGGCAACCAGTATCTTATCAAACATGTATTGGCTCCGGTATCATAGCTCTTCGTGGCTGCACGACCTGCTACAGCTTCTCATGCCCCGGTGTGGTGCACCAGATGCGCCCCGTCTGCGGGTCATACTGGTACGCCTTCCCGCTGACCGGGCATGCGCCCACCGGCGGCGAGGGGTTGAACTTCCGCGGGAAGCGATCATTGTCTATCTGGAACAACTCGATCTCGCCTCGCAGCGTCTGGAGGTTCGAGGCGCACTCCACGAGCTTCGCACGCTCCAGCGCCTGTCCGGGTGTTGTTTGGGCGTTCAACGTTCCCGTCTCGTCCTTGTTGCCCGCCAGCCCGTAGTAGCCGACGGCAAGCAGCGCAATGATCGCGACCACGATCAGGAGCTCGATCAGCACGAAGCCACGCCGCATCCCGACGGCCATCGCTCTCACCCTTCGCGACGGATCGCGAACAGCTTGTCGCCGAACTGCACCGACTCGCCATCGTCCACGAGGACCTCGTCAACTACGCCCGCCACCGGCGCCACAACGTCCGTGAGCTTGCGCAGCGCCTCAATGGTGCCGATGACCTGCCCCGAGGAGACCCTATCGCCCACGGACACGATCGGCGGCTCCTCCGGACCACGGCCGCGGTGGAACAGCCCGACCAGGCCCGCGCTCACAAAGACCATGCCGCCTGAAGGCTGTTCGGCGATCTCCTCGGCCTCAAGCGGCCCCGGCCCATGCTCCTCGGCCGCAGCATCCGCCACCTCCGCGGCCGCGACGGGTGCGGGCATGCCCACGCTCCGCAGGACTCGGATCGAGTCATCGCCCTCCTCGATCTCGATCTCAGCAGCCTGCGATGCGCCCAGCAGCTCGATCACTCGTTGCACAGCGTCACGATCGATCGCCATCAGCTATCCCCTTCGCGCGCTCGGTCTCAGACCCGGCTGACGTACTGGCCGGAGCCGGTGTCCACGCGGATCATGTCGCCCTGATTGACGAACAGCGGCACCTGCACGACCGCGCCGCCCTCGATCGTCGCTGGCTTGGAGCCGCCCTGGGCGGTATCGCCGCGCAGCCCCGGGTCGGTCTGGACGACGCGCCGCTCCACCGCCTTCGGGACCTCCATGTCCACGATCTTGCCCTTGTAGAGCGCGAACTGCACGTTCTCGCCCTCTTTGAGCCACTTGATGTTATCGCCGAGCATCTCCCGGTCCAGCTCGCGCTGGTCGTAGTCCTCGACGTCCATGAAGAAGTAGCCGTCGCCGGTCGAGTAGAGGAACTGAAAGTCCCTCCGCTCTACGTGCGCGGTCTCGATGCTCTCGTTCGAGCGGAAGGTCTTCTGGAAGATATCCCCGCTCTCAATGTCTCGCAGCCGCGTGCGCACGATCGCGTCACCGCGGCCCTGCTTGTGATGGTCCGCGGAGATGACCTGCAGTACGCGCCCGTCAAGTTCGATCGTCAATCCAGGCCTGAAATCGTTCGGTGAGATCACTCTAAGCCTTCCTCCTTTGACGCCCTCCGCACGAGTCGAGCAGCCGAATCGCCGCCCTGCGGGGGTGCCTTGTAGCCTATCAAATGCCTCGGATAATGTAAAGGCGGCCCCGCGCCGAAGGGCCACCGTGAGCTACAGATCATACGGCGCCGCGGTCAGTATCTCGCAGCCCGACTCGGTCACCACCACGAGCTCTTCCAGCCGCACACCGCCCCAGCCCTCGATGTAGACCCCGGGCTCAATCGTCACCACCGCCCCCACCGGCAGCGTGTTCTCGCTCTTCTGCCCGAGCGTCGGAAGTTCATGGACCTCCAGCCCCACCCCGTGGCCGAGCCCGTGCCCAAACTCGCGCTCGAAGCCGTTCTCGCGCAGCACACCGCGCGCGATGGCGTCCACTTCGCGGCCCTCCATCCCCGGCTGCAGCCCCTCCAGCGCCGCCATCTGCGCCTCACGCACCGCCAGCCACACCTCGCGCTGCCGATCGTCAGGCTCCCCCACGATCACCGTGCGGGTGCAGTCCGAGCTGTAGCCGTGGTAGGCCGCGCCCCAGTCAATGACGATCAGGTCGTTCTCGGTGATCACGCGCTCGCCCGGCCGCGCATGTGGCATCGCGCCGTTCGGGCCGGAGGCCACGATCACCTCGAACGATGGCTTCTCCGCGCCGCGCAGCACCATCTGCCGCCGCAACTCCTCGGCGGCCTCCCGCTCGGTCATCAACGGCGCGATCTGCCCGCGCAGCTCGACGAAGCCCGCGTCCGCGATCTCCGCCGCACGCCGGATCAGCGCGATCTCGCCCTCATCCTTGACCGCCCGCAGCCGCTTGATGCGATCCTCGAGCGGCTTGGGCGTGGCATTTTCGAGCGCCTCATGCAGCCGCTGATAGCTCGCGTAGGTCAGGTGCGCGGACTCGAAGCCCGCGCTCTTCACGCCACCGGCATTGAGCCGCGCGATTGCCTGCTCGAGGTGACCGCCCGCCGCCGCGGCCTCTAGCCATGGAGCCTCCTCCGCGGCCTGCAGCGTGTAGCGGCTGTCGGTGCACAGCAGCGCGCCCTCGGCGTCGAGCACCAGCAGCCCCTCACCGGTGAAGCCGGTCAGCCAGCGCAAATTGGGCTCCGCGCTCACCAGCAGCGCGTCAACCTGCTCCTCGGCCATCCACTCGCGCGCGCTCGCCGTCCGCGTCTCCATCACGCCCGCCGCCGTCATGACTCCGCCTCCGCGCTCTCCGCGGTGAGCCCGACGGCCGCGCGCAGGGCGAGCAGGTAGCTCTGCGAGCCGAGCCCACCGATCACGCCCACGCATGCGGGCGCCGTGACCGAGCGCTGCCGCCACTCCTCCCGCGCGAGGATGTTGCTCAGATGGACCTCGACCGCCGGGATCGGCACCGCCTTGAGGGCGTCGTGGATCGCCACCGAGGTGTGCGTGTAGCCCGCCGGGTTGATCACGATCGCGTCCGCCTCGCAGCCCGCCTGGTGGATGGCGTCAATGATCGCGCCCTCGGAGTTGAGCTGGCAGATGCTGACCTCCACTGAAAGCTCCTCCGCCAGCTCCTCGATACGCTCGTTGATCCGCGCGAGCGTGACCGTCCCGTAGACGTCGGGCTCGCGCACCCCCAGCAGGTTCAGGTTCGGCCCGTGTATCACCGCGATCTGCATCATCCATCACTCTCCCCAAGCCGTCTCAGTCCAGCCTCGGCGGATCGCTGCATGCTCTCGGCCTCCGCGACCATCGCCTCATTCCACGTGCCGAGGAGCTTCAGCGCCTCCTCGTTCGCGCGCTGCATCCCTGCGTAGCCGCCGGTCAGCTCGGCGGCCAGGCGGAAGTACCTGATCGCCTCGGCTCGATCGCCACGCTCCTCGGCCGCCTCCGCCAACGGCAGCCATGCGTAGGCCCAGAGGAAGTCGGTGGGCTGCTCGATCGCCGCGATCTGCCCGACCGGCGACTCATACAGCTCATCCAGCGCACGCCACGTCGCCAGCGCCTCAGCCTCGTGCCCGAAGCGCTCCTGCAACTGCGCCAGCGTCACGTATGAGCGCGCGCTGTTTGGCGCAACCTCAACTGCCCGCTGAGCCGCCGCGAGCGCAGACTGCTCGTCATTGAGACGCGCGTAGAGCTCCGCGAGGCCAACGTAGTTGCCACCGTCGAGCGGGTTCAGCTCCGCCGCGCGAAGCCGCATCTCCACTGCGCGGGTCGGCGGCCCGATCGAGGTCACCGCCACCGCCTGCGCGAGATCGCCCGCGATCCCGGCATCCAGCGGGTCGAGTTCGGCTGCCCGCCGCAGGGCCGCCGCCGCGGGCTGGTAGCGCCCCCGCGCCACCATCGCCTTCGCCTGCGCCTGCAGCCGCTGCGCCTGCAGGCCGCTGACTGCGAGGAGCGCCACGTTCAGCGTCAGCGTCGCTGCGAGCCAGAGCGGCCATCTGCGCGTGCGCTCGACACTGGGCGCTTCCTCCGATGCGGACGCCAGCCCCAGCCCGAGAATCGCCGAGAGCGTCATCCCGACCGCGGGCACATACCAGGTGTAATCCGCGAGGTTGTGCACGCCGACGGCCGCGAGCGCCGCCAGTGCCGCCGCGCACTCGACCGCGCGCGGTCCGCCGCGCGGCAGGCCGAAGATCAGCCTCCGCGCGATCACAGTGACCGTCGCAAGCGCGAGCAGCAGCGCGGGCATCCCGGCCTCCGCCGCGATCTGCAGCGGCGTCTGATGCGCCATGCGCGTGAAGCCGACGATGGCGTGCTGCGGGTAGGCGTGCTCGAAGGTGCCCGGGCCGTAGCCGAGCAGCGGCCGCTCGCGGATCATCTCCGCGGCGCCGACCCATGTGTACCAGCGGAAGATCGCCGAGTTCGACTGCGCGGTGGCCGAGATGAGCCGGTTGCGCAGCGGCGGCGCAACGGCCACCACGAGCACCAGCGCCAGCCCCGCCGCCACGAACCACCGTGCGCGGATGCGCGTGGGCGCGGCCACCGCGAAGGTCGCGGCTCCTGCCACCGCACCAAGCATCCCCGCGCGCGAGGCCGTCAGCAGCAGCGCTGCGCCGAGGATCAGCGGCGCAAAGCCCGCGGCTATCAGCGCGAACCGCGGGCGATCCGTGCGCTCCTGCGTGTAGCGCCACGCCAGCGCCAGCACGACCGCAGCCGCGGCGAGCGCAACCACGAGGTAGCCCGCGAGCACGTTCGGGTTGTACATCGTGCCGAAGATCCGCCAGCGCGGGTCGCCCTGGAAGATGACCGTCTGCGTCCAGTCGCGCAGGCCGATGATGCCCTCGATCGAGCCCGCCGCGGCGATGGCGATCCACGCAGCCCTCCGCCAGCGCTCATCCTCGAAGAGGCTCGCGCAGATCAGCATCAGCAGCACGTAGGCGACCATTTGCAGCAGGCTGACGAGGCTCGCATGGATGTAGACGCTGGTGAGCGTGGAGATGAGGTACCAGGCGATCAGGAGCACGAGCGGCACGAGCAGCGGCCGGTCTGTCCGCAGGGGAGCGCGCCCCGCGAGCGCGCCGCCAACGAAGACGATCAGCGCGACCACGAGCACGACCAGCGACGTGCCGAGCAGGTGCTCGTCGAACATGTAGCCCGCGGTGAAAGGCAGCGCCACGAGCAGCGCGAGTATCAGCACGCGCGCGGCGTCTGTCAAGCGGCCGGCCGCGCTCATCCGAGGGCACCCGCCCAGGGGCGCGCGCGCCAGGCCTTGCGGATCACGCGCCTCGTCTCCCAACTGAGGATGAGCAACGCCGCGCGCAGCCACACGCCCACCGCCACGAATGCGCGCGCCAGCGCGTTCGGCGCGAAGTGCTTGGCGTAGAGGCGGTACATGCCGCGATGGGTGCGCACGATCGTGGGCACGACCGCCTGGTCGGTGCTGCGCCCGACCGCGTGGATGACGTCCGTCACGGGGGAGTAGAGCACGCTCCACCCCGCGCGGTGCATGCGGAAGCAGTAGTCCACGTCCTCCGAGCCCCAGACGAAGCCCTCATCAAGCTCCCCGACCTGCACGTAGGCCTCACGGCGGATGAGCAGACAGGCGCCGGACGCCCAGTCCACGTCGTGCTCCGTGTCGTGGTCGCAGTCGCGCATGATGTACTCGGATGCAGCCTGCGCGCGCGGGAAGAGCCGGCCGAAGACGGTGTTGCGGTAGATCGCGGCCGCGATCGTCGGGAAGCGCCGGCAGGAGAACTGCAGCGAGCCGTCCGGGTAGACGAGCCTGGGAGCGACGATCCCCGCCTCCGGATGCGTCTCCGCGACCGCCACGAGTTTCGCGAGGCAGTCCGGCTGCAGCACAGTGTCCGGGTTGAGCATCATCAGGTAGCGGCCCTGAGCGGCGCGCAGCGTCTGGTTGGTGGCCCTCGCGAAGCCGAGGTTGTCCGCGTTGAGGATCAGCCGGACCTCCGGGAACTCCTCCTGGAGCATCCGCACAGAATCGTCCGACGACGCGTTATCCGCGACGATGACCTCAAAGCTGGGAGGCGTCTGCTGTGCGCGTATGGACACAAGACACGCGCGGAGGTCGCCGGCAACATTCCAGCTCACGATGCAGACGCTGACGTCGGGAGGGGTATCGCGCATGGTCACGATCTGCCGGATCGGGTGCGTTCATGGTCGCTCGATCCCTCGATGAAGCGCCAACTATGGGGGCCTCGCGGAGGGGGTGCTGGCGGTACCACGCGGTGAGGCGCTACTTCTTCTCGGCGTCGGCCTCGAGCGGCTCAGTCTCGTCGATCAGCATGATCGGGATGCCGTCCCTGACGGGGTACCTGAGGCGGCAGGTATCGCAGATTAGCCGATCGTCCTTGAGGCGGATGTCGCCCTTGCACTGCGGGCAGACGAGTATTGCGAGCAGTCGGTCATCAACCATGACGACGCCTCCTGAACGCTCGGGGCGAATGAGGCCGGAAAACACAGTAAGTACGATTCTACCACCGCCCCTGCGGACTGTCAAACGAGCCGCGAAGGCCCGAGTGGCCATCGCACTGCCTTGACTCTCACGCGCCGCGCGTGTACGCTTCCCACCGTTGGACAACCATAACAGATGTGCCTCGCTGGGGGAGGCCATGGGTCCCGCGGGACCCACCTGAGAGGGTGGCGGCGCCATTGCGCCCCACCGACCCCGGAACCTGATCCGGTTAGCACCGGCGTAGGGAAGCGCGGCTTCGCGGCATCCGGCCGCCGGCCTCGCGTTGCCGGCGGCGCCTTCATGTATGGCGGCCGCCGGTGGGCGGGCACAGAAAGGGACAAAGAGCATGAGTTTCGAGAAGGACAGCTTCAAGTGGGACGAGTTGACCGTCACGCGCGGGATCGTGGAGACCTTCATGGCGGACTTCCTCGATTCCATCGACCTTGACGTGGCCGTCGTGGGCGCCGGCCCATCCGGCATCACCGCCGCGCGCATCCTCGCCGGCCAGGGCCACAGGGTCGGCATCTTCGAGCGCAACCTCCACATCGGCGGCGGGATCTGGGGCGGCGGCATGCTCTTCCCGCGGATCGTCATCGAGGAAGAGGCTGCCCCGCTCATGGAGGCCGCGGGCGTGAAGCTGCGACCGTGGAAGGATGGCACGGTCATCGCCGACGCCGTCGAGTCGGCCACGAAGATGACTGCCGCCGCCATAGACGCCGGCGCGCGTATCTTCGTCGGCATCGAGGCCGAGGACGTCGTTGTTGACGACAGCGACCGCGTCTGCGGCGTCGTCATCAACTGGGGCGCCGTCACCGCGGCGAAGCTCCACGTGGACCCGCTCGCCGTGCACTCGAAGGTCCTCATCGAGAGCACCGGCCATCCCTGTGAGGTCGGCGACGTGCTGCTGCGCAAGATCCCCGGCGCCCGGCTCGATACGGGCGAGACCTGCGTGCCGGGCGAGGCATCGATGAACGCGCGCGCCGGTGAGGCCGCGCTGATCGCGAACACGCGCGAGATCTACCCGGGCGTCGTCGTCGCGGGAATGGCCGCGAATGCGGTCAGCCGCTCTCCGCGCATGGGCGCGATCTTCGGCGGCATGCTGCTCTCAGGCCAGAAGGCCGCTGAGATCTCGGCGCAGATTATCGCCGATCTCGGCTGACCAGGGCCGTCAGTCACCAGTGAGGCGGCGCCCGCACGGGTGCCGCCTCTTCATGTACGCAGCACGGGGGCAGGTGCGGCCGCCCGTGACGGGGAAGAGCCACCGCCGACAGACCGACGCCGTCCCGAATGAGGAGCCTCCGCAATGACCTTCATCGGCAAGCCACTTGAGGCCATCGACACGCCCGCGCTCATCGTGGACATGCACAAGCTGGAGGAGAACATCCTCCGCGTGCACCGCGCGACCTTCGATGCAGGCCTCGACATCCGACCGCACATCAAGTCGCACAAGACCCCGGAGATCGCGCAGATGCAGGTGCGCGCGGGCGCGGTCGGGATCACCTGCGCGAAACTCGGCGAGGCCGAGGTGATGGCCACCGCGGGCATCGAGGACATCTTCATCGCCTACTCGCTGGTCGGCGAGACGAAGATGCGCCGCCTCGTCGCGCTCGCAAAGCGTACGCCGCGGCTCTCAATCTCCGCGGAGAGCCTCGAGGCCGCCCGCCAGGCCTCATCGGCCTTCGACGCGGCAGGCATCGAGCTTGACGTGATGATCGAGGTGGACGTGGGCGCCGGGCGAACGGGCGTGCAGCCCGAGCGCGCTGTGGCGTTCGCCGACCAGGTCGCGGAGATGCCCGCGCTGAACATCGTCGGCATGATGGGCTACGCGTCGCACTTCGCCTACACGCGCCGCGGAGAGGCGGCGCTGGCTGAGGGCGCGGCGGAGGAGGGGCGGGTCATCGGCGAGATCGCGGGCGACCTCGCTGCCGCGGGCCACGAGATGCACCGCATCTCCGGCGGCTCCACGCCCACCGCCGGGCGCTACCAGGAGGGCTGCGGCCTCACCGAGATCCGCTCCGGGAGCTACGTCTTCTACGATCGCAACCAGGTTGACCTTGGGGCTGCGCCGATGGAGCAGGTGGCGCTGAGCGTGCTGGCGACGGTCGTGGCCACGCCCACGCCTGAGCGCGCCATCATAGACGCGGGCACGAAGGGCCTTTCGCAGCAGGTGGGGTCGGTCTCCGACGGCTACGGCTGGCTGCCGGAGGTGCCGGGGGCGAAGGTCGTGCGCATCAACGACGAGCATGGCTTCGTGGACGTGCGCGAGGCGGTGCGGCCGCTGGAGATAGGGGAGAAGGTTCAGGTCATCCCCGCCCGCGCGCCAACCTGCGTGAACCTCTATGACTGGCTCTACGCCGTCCGCGGCGGCGTCGTGGAGGACGCGTGGCGGATCGCGGCGCGCGGGAGGAATACCTGATGCTCGCCCGTCCTACGCGGCAACCAGCTCGAACACCGGAAGCTCCGGGCGGCAGTTGAACCGGAACGGGACCGCCGACATGCCGATCCCGCGGCTGATGTAGATCTGCGACGCAGCGGTCCGCACAAGCCCCGCGGTGTACTTCGCCTTGTTCGGCACCGTCAGCGGGCCGATCAGCGGCGCGCATACCTGGCCGCCATGCGAGTGGCCCGCCAACATCAGCTTCACGCGCTTGTCACGCATCTCGTCGGCGTAGTCCGGGTTGTGCGTCAGCAGAATCACCGGCTCATCCGCCGGCACCTGCGCCAGCGCGCCGGTCAGGTCCTGCTCGTCGGCCCAGAGATCGCCCACGCCGGCCAGCCACAGGCGCTCCCCGCCGCGCACGATCGGCACCGCGCGGTTGTCGAGCATCCCGACCTTCGCGCGCCGCGCACCCTCCAGACTGGCGTCAATCCCGTGCCACCAGTCATGGTTGCCCATCACGCCCCAGGTGCCGAGCGGCGCCTCGAGCGGCGCCATAGCGTCCCACACCGGCGGCACCGACCACTCCTTCTTGTGAGAGAGGTCGCCGGTCAGCACGAACACGTCCGGCTTCTGCTCCAGCGCGAGTTGCACCGACTCATGGACGTGCTCGATAGCCAGGAACGGGCCGTGGTGGACGTCCGTGATCTGGCAGACGCGAAGGCCCTGAAATGCCGCAGGCAGTCCGGGTATCGCCACGCGCGGCCTCGTGACCTCGATTGCGTTTCGCTCGAAGCCCGCATCCAGGCCGATGCCGCCGATTGCCACCCCCGCTGTTGCCATACCGAACCTCTTGAGGAAAGAGCGTCTGCTTATCGTTCCGATTGTTGACCCTCCCGGTCAGACCGAACTACGGCCCCGGCAGAGCGTCAGATATCATGATATGAACCCGAGATGGTTCTTCGCGTCAAGATGGCGCCGCACCTGGTTCGCGCTCGGCATCATGGTATTGCTCACAACCGCGGCCATCTCCGCCCGTTGGCTGGCCGTCGAGCGCCATCGCCAGGCCCTGATGGAGGCGGACTACCCGTCTCCGCCCCCAGGCATGGTCCTCGTGCCCGCAGGCTACTTCTGGATCGGCAGCAACCTGCCTGACACCGATGCCGACGTTCCTCCACTGCAGCGCGTCTTCCTCCCGGCATTCTACATCGGGAAGCACGAGGTGACCAATGCGGAGCTCGCTAAGGTCTTCCCCGAGCACAAATACCCGGGAACTACCGACGATATGCCGGCCTCCGCGGTTCTGCGCCTGCAGGCGATTGAGTATTGCGAGAGGCTCGGCGGGCATCTGCCGAGCGCGGCGGAGTGGGAGAAAGCCGCGCGCGGGACCGACGGCCGGCAGTGGCCGTGGGGGAATGAGTTCCGGCCCGAGCGCGCGAATACCGGGCGGCTGGATGCGGACGCCCGGGCGCAGCTTGCGGCGCGCGGGATCGAGTGCGGAGTGCGCGGCCCGCGCGTGAAGGTGGAGGTCGGCAGCTACCCGTGCGGGGCGAGCCCGTATGGCGCACTGGACATGGCGGGGAACGTCTGGGAGTGGGTGAGCGACCTCTACGTGGACCCGCGCCCGCCGCTGGAGTGGTCCTGGCGGCCGCAGCCGCGCGGGCTGATCCGCGGCGGCGCGTATGGCTACGGCCCGGACGCGGCGCGCACCTGGTTCCAGGCCTTCGAGTCACCCGACGCCACCTGCAACGACGTCGGCTTTCGGCTGGCGATGGCGGCGGAGGCGATCAGCCGGAATCGATGACGGCGCCGGAGATCGCCCGGCGCCGCCAGAGTCATCAAAAGGGTCGACGTCACCTTGCCGCCAGCAGCCCCTCCGCGTTCCCGTGCGTCAGCGCCTCAAGCTCCGCCTCGCTGAAGTCGCACTCGTCGAAGACCTTGAGCGTCGCCGCCTCCGGGTAGTAGTAGGGCGCGTGGGTGCCGAAGAGCAGGTGCTCGACGCCGATCTGATCCGCCACCGCCTGCACCCCGCCTACCGACTCGATGTGCGACATCTCGAAGTAGAGCCTCTCCGGCAGCGGGCCCGCCGCATCGCGCGCCACGCCCAGCACCTGCGCGTTATTCGCGTTCGCGACCATGATCGTGGTCTCCTGATGGCGCGCGCAGAGGTCCAGCAGCCCTCCCAGCGCCACCGGCGGCACCATCATCAGCGGGTGGTGATGACGCTCATCGGTCATCCGCACTGTCAGCTCCACGAACAGCCCAAGCTCGCCCGCCGCGCTCAGAAGCTCACCGAAGATCGGGTCGGTCGGCAGCCACGCCTGGTAGTTCGGGTTCACGCGCACCCCGATCATCCCAAGCTCCGCGCACTCCGCCACGTCGCGCTCCCACTGCGGCCACGACGGGTTCACCGTGCCGACGGCACGCAGCGCGTCGTGCTCGGCCACCGCCTCCGCCAGCGGCGCGTTCGCGGCGGCCACGTTCTTGAGCACCACCGCGTCGAGGCTTGTCACCCACGCCTGCGTGATGCCCACGCGCCCGATACGCTCCAGCAAGTCCTCCGGGGTGTTGTAGCTCGTTCGGCGGAATGGCCAGCTTCCAAGGTTTGCGTTACAGTCAATGATTGTCCTGTTCACAGCGCAAGCACCCGCCTCATATTGCCGCTCAGAATAAGCCGCTTGTCGTCATCACTGATGTCCGCCCCGTGCACCTTCGCGAGCTGCGAGGCGAAGCTGCGCCCGGCCGCGTCGGAGCCGTAGAGCACGCGCTCGGCGCCGAGCCACTGCACCGCCATCTCGGTGAAGCCCGCCTCAGGATCGAAGCCGCAGGTGTCCACGCAGACGTTCGGCTGATCGGCCACCGCGCGGATCCCGCGCTCCCAGTTGAGGCCGGCGTGGGCGGCGATGAACGTGACCTCCGGATGGCGCGACGCCAGCGCGGCTACATCAGCCGGACTGGACTCGCCTGCGAGATTGCCGCCGGCGCGGAAGAACGTGTGTTGCAGGATCGGCGCCCGCAGCTCGGCAGCGCGCTCGCAGATTGCATCCACGTTCGCGTGGTTGCAGCACAGCGCCACCCAGAGCTTGATCCCGACGAACGGGCCGTTCGCGATGCGCTCATCTATCTCTCGCAGGGAGTGGAAGAGCAGGTTCGGATTGAGGTTTGCGTAGCCGAAGAAGCGGTCCGGGTGGAGTTCGATCATCTCGGCGATAAAGTCGTTGTCCGCCACGATCTCGTCCTCGGTGGGCTGCTGTATGAACACCGGCCCGAGGCTCAGCCCCTGCCACTCGATGCCCATGCGGTCTGCGTAGCGCAGCATCTCCGCGGCGCAGGCGGCGGGGCCGTCGCCCCGCGCGGCGGTTGGGTGCACGTGGCAGTCTATGATGCTTCCGTGCGCGCTCACAGGCCCAGCACCCGCTGGATGTTGCCGCCGAGGATCAGCGCGCGATCGGTCTCGCTGATGTCCGCGCCGCGGACCTTTGCGATCTGCGAGGCGAAGCTGCGGCCGGGGGCGTCGGAGCCGTAGACGATGCGCTCGGCGCCGAGCATCGCAACGCCCGTCTCGGTCTGGCCAAGCTCAGGATCGCCGCCCGCGACCTCGCAGAGCACGTTCGGCACCTCCTCGACGATCCGGTAGCCGAGCTCCCAGTTGCCGCCGGAGTGGCCGCAGATGAAGGTGACCTCCGGGTGGCGCCGCGCGATCGTCGCGACCTCCCACGGCGTGGACTCCCACGGCTGATTCCCGGTGACCTTGATCCACGTGTGCTGCAGGATTGGCACGCCAAGCTCGGCGGCGCGCTCGCAGATCGGGTCGACGTTCGGCTGATCGCACTGCAGCGCGATCCACAGCTTGATGCCCACGAACGGGCCATCCACGATGCAGCGCTCAATCTCATCGAGTGACTCGCGCAGGTAGCAGGGATTGAGGTAGCAGAAGCCGAGGTAGCGGTCCGGGTAGCGCTCGACAGCCGCGCGGACCATGTCGTTGTCCGCGCGAACGGTCTCGGGCGTGGGCCGCTGATCGCGCGATGTGCCGAGGCTCAGGCAGAGGCGCTCGATGCCGAGCCTGCCGGCGTAGGCGAGCAGGTAGCCCATGCGGTCCTCAGCGGTGCCGAGCCCGCTCTGAACATGAACATGGCAGTCAATGACCATGTGTGACGACCTCCCGTGATGCGGTCTGGGCGGGAGGTTCGCCGCGGCAGGTGGGGGACCTTCGTGCAGAACCGAAAGCGCGCCGCGGTTGCTCGCGGCGCGCCTGGTGTCTGCCTGGCACCGATCAGTACATGACCGGGCCGGTGTAGATTGGCGGGCCGAGGGAGTAGCCCGAGGAGGCTACGCCGCGGCGGGCGGTCGCGGTTGCGCGGTCTACGCCGGCCTGCACCGCGGCGCGCGAGGCCTCGCCCTCGTAGCCTGAAGTATCAAGCGGGGCGGGCTTGCTCGCGCCACGCGAGCCCTCCTGGCCACCGGAGCCGACGAGGACAGCTTCGGCGCGATCAAGCGCCGCAAGCTCTCCTATCGGAATGCTGAAGCTGAAGTTGTAGTACCAGCCCTTCTTGTAGGAGAGGTTCAGGTTACCGCCCTCGAAGCTCTTGTCGCGCGGCGGGATGATCGTCTCGTGCATCGGCGCGTAGTTGAGCTCATCGGGGTAGAGGAGCTTCGCGCAGATGCCGCCGGTGTGGCCGGCCGACTGCGTCGCGGACGCGATCTGATCGCCGCTCGCATCGTAGAGCGTCAGCCGGACAGCGTTGCCGCTCCAGAGGCTGTTCCACGTGGAGACCGCACCGCTGTAGAGGTATATCTTCTTCGGGTTCCAGATGCCACCCTCATAGTCGTGGATGTGGAAGATCTCGCGATCGGTGCCGTAGAAGTCGTACTTCTTGAGCTTGCGGTAGACGAGGCTCGGATAGCGTTGCGCGACGTTCGGCTTCACCTTCATGATGACGCCGATGCTGACCGGGACGACATTGGCGCCCGGGGTGATCGCGCTGTGCTCATACTGCGGGTAGCCGATCTCGAACGAGAAGTTGTCGAGGCCCTTCTCATAGAGGAACTGGACGTCGGCGACCTCGGAGGACTTGACTGCGATCTCGTTCTGGATTCGCGTCGCGAGGCCATAACCAGGCTTGCCGGCAAGCGCTCCTGCCGCTGCCGGTCCGCCGACAGCGCGCGCGGCGTAGATGCGCTGAAGCTGCCGCCACTGGTCGTTGGTGTTCTCGCGCGGTTCGCCCTGGTCATCGTAGAGGAAGTTCTCGGGGATGGCGGCACGCGCCGTGCCGGTCTCCGCGAGGAACGCGTCGTAGGTCTTGGTCAGCTCCTCCGGCATCTCCTGCTGGCTCCAGGTGAGGCCGCCGGCTGCTGCGCCGCCGCCCATCCCTGGCATACCCATCCCCGGCTCCATGCCGGGCTCCATCCCCGGGTCCATGGGAGGTTCCATCCCAGGCTCCTGGGCGAACGGCTGCCCGAGGAAGACGAAGATGCTGAGGATCGAGATCAGGGCTACGAGTCTCAGGATGGTACGTCCCTGGCGCGGTTCACGCACAGGCAACCACCTCTGCTGCGAAACAGATTCTGCTTCCGCTGGCGGTGACCGGGCGAAGCCGGATGTCACCGCACAGTATATTGACGCTTCCCGGCAAAGTCAAGCGGCCTTCGCTGCCGCCGACGGAGAGCCTTAGTCGCCAGTTCGCGACTGCGATGCGCCCGGAGCACTCTGCGCACCGGGACGAGCAGCGCCCGGCTTCGCGGGCGTGCTCGCAGCGGCTCCGGCAGCGCCCTCTTCGGGCTTCTCCGGCGGCTTGGCGCCGACTCGGATCACCTGCGCCTGGGCCGCATAGACGTCCGTATGAAGCTTCTCGTCGCGAATCAGCTTCCCATCGCGAGTAGCCTTGCGATAGACGGTTACCCGCCAGCCGTCCCTGCCTTCCTTCTCGACTTCCCTTTTTCCTTCCTCCAGCTCCGGATCCTTGATCTCCTTTGTCTCACGGCCTATCCGCGTCAGACCCTCGCGCGGAATCTCTACCTCAGCGTTGTCGTCGGCGCTGCCGAGAATCTTGAAGGTCACGTAGCCGCCGCCGACATCCGCAAGCAGCAGTATCGGGTGCTTGAACGGGTTGCGGAATTTCAGATCGTAGACGCCCCAGTAAACGGTCGCGTCCCGGCCGGTCGGAACGTAGTCTACCGGGCGCGAGTGATGGTGGCGCTCCACCATGTCCAGGTTGGCCAGCAACGCGACGTTATACAAAGTGCTGGCGATCTGGCAGATCCCCCCGGCGAGCGATGGCTCAACCTCTCCTCCGATGAAGATTGGCGCCTCGCGGTAGCCGTCGGTAGCAAGCCGCTGGCCGACGACGCCGTTGAAGGAGAATGTCTCCCCCGGATGCAGCACGTGCTCATTGAGCTTCCCGGCCGCGATGCCGAGGTTGTGCGTCCGGTCAGTCTGGTGCGCGCGGTACTTCGTCGAATACTCCGCCAGCACGACCTCGATGTGGGAGAGGTCCTCCGCCGTCACGGCCGGCTCCACGGTCTGCACAACCGCCTCGACCGTCGTTGAGGCAGGATCGGCGAGTGCCGCCGTTACTGCTTCGCCGGTGGCCTCGCCATCAAGACGACGCCCGGCGACGCCCGGTATGACGTCAACCTTCGTGCCCGAGACCTCGATGTCGGCATCAACCGGATCGCGGTTGACCATCTCGGCGAGCTCGGCCATCGCGTCGGCCAGCATCTCCTCGTCAATGTCCATCGGCACGGTTACGTTGACCTGTCGGCGCGAGTTGAGGCGCGCCTTCATCTGATCGAGCAGCCCACCCTCGCGGCCGACTCGTACCGCCTGCTGTGCTGCGACCTCGAGCTTGTACTGCGCGCCAAGCTCCTCACGCTCCGCCTCCCACTGCCCCTCAGGGAACGTGATGCTGAGCGTTTGGGGCAGCGAGGTGAGCCACTGGTCGTTCAGCGCCGCGACTGCTTCGTCTGCGGTCATCCCGCCGACGGCCAGTCCGCCTATCGTCACCTTCGGCGCGATCCTCCCGCTCTTGACCCACGAGTTCGTGGCGATCGCGAGCGTGACAGTGCCGATCAGCAGGATCGTCACCAGCGCGACAGCGACCTTGAGCGCGATCAGCTTGACGCGGCCATGGGAAGAGGGCTCTGCGACCTCCACGGCCGACAGCGCGTCGGTTTTGCCCAGATCAGACTGCACAGTCATCTTTGTCCCTTAGTATACGCACTTCCGGCGGCTGCTACTCAAACTTCGTGTGCCGGCGGCGAATATGCTCCTCGGTTGTGCCGCGACGGTGCATCAGCATCAGGATCATCGCGTCCCCCTGGGCCAGCAGGCTCTGCTCAAAAAGCGTGCCGGGGGGCTGCCTGGTGGGTCGCTCCGCGTTCACGAAGACAACCGGCGCGTGCAGATGCAGGCAGTGATCTGCCGCAGCCGCGAGTGGCGAATCCGGGTGACCGGTGATGACCGCCGTGCGCGCGCCCCGTGCCGCCGCAGCCTCGACCAGTGCCAGGGTCATACGGGTGCGGCCCGAGCCGCTACCGGCTATCAGCAGGTCATTTGCAGTGATCGCCGGCGTGGTGGTCTCACCGACCACGTACGAGTCAAAGCCGATGTGCATCAGGCGCATCGCGAACGCCTGCATCATCATGAGGCTGCGCCCGGCCCCGCCCACGAAGATGCAGCCCGCGGCCTCGATCATATCCAGCAGCGTCTCCACCTGCTGCTCATCAGTTCGGGCCAGTGCGTCGCATATCTCCCGCCCGACCAGTTGCGAGTAGTCCCGCGCAGTCATCTGTTTCGCACCTGCCCCGCGCCGCTCGGCGTCGCCCATCGTCAATCAGCCTTCGTTCAGTGCGCCTGCAACCGCAGGCGTCGTGACAACAACGGCCGCGTGCTGCAGATCGAGCAGGCGCTCCGCCATCTGCCGCACCTGCTCGGCCGTCACGGCCTCTATGCGCTCCTCATATGTCTCCCAGTTTGTCGCGCCAAGCCCGTAGATCACGTCCAGCGCGATCGTCTGCGCGAGCGCCGCATTCGTCTCGATCGCGGCGCGGTCGTTGGCGATGACCGCGCGCTTCGCCAGGTCAAGCTCTTCGGCCGTCGGTGGTTCGGCCACGAGCGAGCGGACGATCGTCTCCACCTGTGCGCGCACCGTGGCGACGGTGTCCGGCGCCGTGCCCGCCTGGATGAGATAGGCGCCCGGGTCGAGGCCCAGCATCGGTGTCCCGTGCACGAAGTACACAAGCTGCTGCCCGCGCAGGGCCGTATGCAGCCGTCCGCCGGGCATGCCGGCGCCGGAGAGCACCGCGTCCATCACATCGAGCACTTCGCGATCAGGATCGTCCACCTTCAGCGCATGGAAGCCGTAGGCGACGATCGCCTGCTCCTGCGGGCGCTCAATGAGGCGCTCGCGCGGCTGGGTGATCGGCGGCTCGGTGGGCGTAGCCGGTGGCTGTGGCGCCTCCGCGCTCAGGCCCTCCGTCAGCCGCTGGATCTCAGCAAACACCGCCTCCGGGTCCACGTCGCCCGCGATCACGAGCGCCGTAGCGGCCGGTCGCGCGTAGGTCGCGTGAAATGCCTTCAGGTCAGCGACCGTCAGCTTGCTGACCGACGCCTGCGTCCCGATCGGCATGAACCGGTAGGGGTGCTCGCGGAAGAGCTCCTCCCGCAGTGCGCGCATCGCCACGGATTGCACGTCATCGCCCTGCCGCGCAATGCCGGCCAGCGCAAGCTGCCGCTCGCGCTCAAGCTCCCCCTCCGGGAAGGTCGGGCGGAACAGAGCGTCCACCGTCAGCTCCAGCGCCGCGGGCAAGTCACCCGAGAGGAACTGCGCCATCAGCCCGAAGCTGTTGCGGCCGGAGTAGGGCACGAGGCTGCCTCCGAGCCGATCCACACGCTCTGCAAGCTCCTGCCGTGTATGATGCTGCGTGCCGCGCACGAGCATCTGCGCCATCAGCGAGGTGATGCCGACATTCCCGGAGGTCTCGTAGCGCAGGCCGCCAAGCGTCGCGGTGGCGATGCTCACCGATGGCAGCGAGTGGTTCTCCCGCACGACTACGCGCAGACCGTTGTCGAGCGTCCGCTCGTGCGCGCGCGCCTCGCCGCCTGCGACCTCCTGCGCAGCCCCCGGCGCCTCACCAACCGGCGGCCGGAGCACCGCGACGTTCATCCGATCAGGCGCGAAGTACTTCCGCCCGACCTGCCGCACCTGCCCGGGCGTGACCTGGCGGATGCCCTCGACGTAGCGCTCGTTGAACTTCGCGTCGCCGACCAGGAGCAGATTCGCCCCGAGCGTCGAGGCGCGGCCCTCCGCGGTCTCCTGGGCAAAGATCTCGCCCGCCTCGACCTGCTTGAGGACGCGCTCGATCTCCCGCCGCGGCGGGGGCGTGCGCTTGATCTCCTCGATCGCGGAGATGATCTCCTGCTCCACGCGCTCGAGGTTCGCCGGATCGAGCGTCGCGGCGAAGCCGAAGTGCCCCGCATCATACGCCGGCGTCGCGGAGTAGCTGGCGATCGAGTCGACGAGGCCGAGTTCATCTCGCAGCCTGCGCACGAGCAGCGCGGAATCGCCGCCGGTGAGATAGCCTGAGAGCGTGTCGAGCGCGTAGAGGTCCTCGCTGAACAGGCTGATCGTGGGCCAGCCGATGCGCATGTAGGCCCGTGAGACGCGCGGGTCGTCCTCGACCCGGCGCCGCGCAGTGATCTGCTCCGGCTCCTGCTCAAGCTGCACCGCAGGCGGCGGAACGCGGGGAAGAGAGCCGTAGATCTCGCGAAGCTGCGCAAGGACCGCCTCTCCGTCGAAGTCACCGACGACCGCCACCACGATGTTGTCCGGCACGTAGAGGCGCGAGTGGTACTTCACGATGTCGTCGCGCGTGATGCTGTTGAAGACGCTCGGGTAGCCGATGATGCGATAGCGCTCCGGGTGCGCGCTGAAAACCGTCTCGTATGTCAGGTCCGCTATCCGCCGGCCCGGCTCGTCATCGACCATCGCCATCTCACGCTGGATGATCCCCCGCTGCGTCTCTACCTCGTCGGCCGGGAAGGTCGGGTGGAGCACAAAGTCGGAGATGACGTCGATCAGCCGCCCGATCTGGTCGCCGGATGTCGTGGCGTAGTAGCAGGTATGGTCCTTGGTCGTGTACGCGTTGTAGGTATTGCCGAGCGTGTCGAGTTCGGCCTCTATCTCAGCGAGAGTCCGGCTCCGCGACCCCTCGCTGATGGTGTGCTCGAGGAAGTGCGTGATGCCGCCGCCGAGATGCTCGCCCTCATAGATCGATCCGGCCCGCACGTACACGCGAAAGGAGGCCACCGGACGAGTTCGGTCCACCTCCACCGCAACCTGACAGCCATTGTCGAACGTCTCCACCACCGGCTCGGCCGCCGCAATCTGCAGTCCATGCAGCAGCACCAGCGCGGCGACCATCAGTCCCCATCGCGCCCGATTCATAAGATCCCCATAGAAACAATTAATCGCGCCCAGTCTCGGCAGCATACCGGGACCGCGCGCATCGCGTAGAAGCGTAGCATACGCGCAGGCCGAAAGTCAATGAATATCAAGGCTTAGCGGGCCGTGTGATCGCCCGCGATCGCGCTGTGGAGGTATACCCACTTTCCCGCCGAAACGCACCACAACCATGTCGGCGCGACGAATCTGTTCGCAACTGCTCGATCTCATCTTCCCGCCACGGTGCCAGCTCTGCCGGAGCCTGTCCCGCGACCTGTTATGTGAGACGTGCCGCCGCGGCGTGCTGTTCATCGGCCAGCGGCATTGCGCCTGCTGCGGAGGGCCTCTGCGCGACAGCCCGCCTGAGTCGCTGCCCGGCGGCCTCTGCCCCGACTGCCGCGAGCGCCGCTGGATCAGCGGAGCGCGATCAGTCGGTCTGCACGCAACGTCGCTCCGCGACGCCGTCATCGCCTACAAGTTCCGTGGCCGCAGACGCCTTGCGGGCGTCTTCGCGCAGATGCTGGCCGACCTGACGTGCGCTGAGGCGCGCGGGCCCGGACTGCCCCTCGACCGCTGCGCGGCCATCATCCCGGTCCCGCTGCACCCCAGGCGCAGGGCCTGGCGGGGCTTCGACCAGGCCGAAGCGATCTGCCACGGCCTCGCTAAGCCGCTCGGTCTCCCCGTCTGGACCGACGTGCTCGTGCGCGTGCGCGACACCACCCCGCAGGTCAGCGTGCCCGGGAACATGCGGCGCACGAACGTCAGCGGGGCCTTTGAGACGCGCAAGCAATGGCGCGTCGCCGGCGGCTCGTTCATCCTCGTGGACGACGTCATGACCACGGGCGCCACGCTCGATGAGTGCGCGCGAGTGCTGAAGTACGCCGGGGCCGCGGCCGTCTACGCGCTCACGGTCACCCGCGCCGTGCCGAGCTGGCACCCGCATCTGCAGACGCTGCCACACCTCCGCGCAGGAGGCGCTGTTGATGCTTGAGGCAACGATCACAATCGACACCTCTCGCACCCTCGGTCCGGTCAGCCCGATGATCTACGGGCACTGCATCGAGCAGCTCGACCGCTGTACCACCGGCGGGATCAGCCCCGAAATGCCGCGCTCCCGCCGCTTCACAGGCTTCGATGACGATCACAACGGCATCGCCGATCCCTGGCGGAAGCCCGGCAAAGACTCGCAGACACTCGCCGAGGCGCCCGGCCCGGATGCTCCCGGGTGGCTCACGTTGCGCTGCCTGCGCAGCACGCCCGAGCCCCATCGGATCGAACACCCCGGTCTCACGGTGCTGGTGCCGCGAACGCGATCTCGCCGTGCACTGGTGGGGCATCGGCAATGAGACCTACGGAGGCCGGGAGATCGGCGGCGTGCCCGCGGAGGCCTATGCGCGGCTCCTCCTGCGCTTCGCTGAGCGGATGCGGGCGGAGGATCCCTCCATCGAGCTTGTCGCGGTCGGGGCCGATCCGTTCGGCCATGCCGACTGGAACCGGACGGTGCTCGGCATCGCCGGGCATCAGGTAGACCATCTCTCGGTCCACCGCTACGTGCCCCACCGGCGCGACGACTCCGAGCGCGAGCGGCAGTACAACGCCATCGTGGCCTCGCCGGTGGATGTCGAGCAGCGCCTCCGGATGGTGACGGACACCCTCGAGGGCTTCCGGCGACCGAACGGCAGGCCAGGGGTGGCCTTCGACGAATGGAATGTGTCGCTGGACGCCGCCGTGGTGAACCGCCAACAGTCAGAGCCGGCTGCCGCGTCTATCGTCGCGAACGAGAGCCTGCGGGGAATCGAGCGGTCAGTGCTTGGAGGAGCGGACGCGTGCGCGGCGAATTCGGAGCGCACACCCGACGCCGTCGCCCTCTCCAGCGACGCATTCCCGGGTGAGGGCGAGCGGTTCGAGCTTGAGTTGCCGCCCAACCGGTGACCATGCTCAGCTTCGCCAGGCGAGAGGACTGAGCCTTTGGCGGGGGTATGGCTGATGCGTGCGGCGGGAAAGAGTCGAGCTTCGCGTCACTCGCCACGTTAAGCTTCTGTGACGACGCAGGTTGTAGTGAATGGTATCCGGAACGAGCATCAGGAGAGGACGGGTCAGGGCCAGGAGATCCCCCGGCTTGACTTGATGACTCGGCCGCAGGTATAATCAGGCGGGCCTCCGGCCCGGATCGTTCCGCATGTAAGGTTCGTCATAGCCAACAGGCAAGAGGTGCGGAGAATGCGCAGGTCCCGCGGCAGAAAGTTGATCGGGCAGATGCTCATCGAGAAGGGTCACATCACAGATGAGCAGCTCGAACAGGCGCTCGCGGCACAGGAGCAGAGCACGCAGCGCATCGGTGAGATTCTGATGGATCTTGGCTTCGTCGCGGAGGAGCCGCTCTACCAGACCCTCGCCGAGCAGATGAACGTTGGCTACATCAACCTCGAGAAGACAGCGGTTGATCCAAACGTAGCCACGCTCATCAGCCAGGACGTGGCGAAGCGCTACACAGCGATTCCAGTGGACCGTGGAGAGTTGGGCCGGATCAGGGTCGCAATGGCTGAACCGACCGACGTCATCGCGCTCGACGACCTGAAGATGCGTCTGCAAGTGACGGTCGAGCCGCTGCTGGCTCGGAGCGACGTCATCGACAGCACGATCGAGAAGGTCTACGCAGGCGCGCCGGCCGGTGGCGGCGGCGCCAGGGGCGGCGGTGGGGGCGCGCTCGGCGCCGCCGACTTCGGGATGAGCGACATGGCGGAGCTTGCGCAGTCCGTCCGCGACAGCGGGATGCTCGCCGCCGAAGAGGACGCAGGCGATGAGTCGCGTATCGATACCGACCGCATCGCCGATGTCGCCGACGAGGCGCCAATCATCCGCATCGCCAAGGTCGTCATCCAGCGCGCTATCCAGGAACGGGGCTCAGACATCCACGTCGAGCCCGGCCGCGAGGGCGTCCGGATCCGCTACCGCATCGACGGTGTGCTGCACGAGATCCTCACCCTCCCCAAGTACGTCCATGCGCCACTAATCTCGCGTCTGAAGATCATGGCGAACATGAATATCGCCGAGCGCCGCGTGCCGCAGGACGGTCGCATCCACATCAGGCACGCAGGCGAGGACTTCGACCTGCGCGTCTCCACTATCCCGACCACCCTCGGCGAGAAGTGCGTCATGCGGATCCTGGACAAGCGCGGTATCATGCTGGGCCTCGAGAACCTCGGGTTCTCGCCCGAGATGATGGTCACGATGGACCACCTCATCTCCCAGCCCAACGGCATGATCCTCTCGACGGGACCCACCGGAAGCGGTAAGACCACAACGCAGTACTCGGTGCTCAACAAGATCAACGACGTCGAGACCAACATCATCACCATCGAGGACCCGGTTGAGTACCAAATCGACGGCATCAGCCAGGTCCACGTGAACCGAAAAGCCGGTCTGACCTTCGCGATCGCCCTGAAGTACTTCCTGCGGCAGGACCCTGACATCATCCTGGTCGGCGAGATCCGTGACCTGGAGACCTCGGAAATCGCGATCCAGGCCGCTCTGACCGGTCACCTTGTACTCAGTACGCTGCACACCAACGACGCGCCATCCACCGTCACGCGTATGATCGATATGGGCGTTGAGCCATTCCTCATCGCTTCCTCGGTCATCGCCTCGGTCTCCCAGCGCCTCGCGCGCAAGCTCTGCTCGAACTGCAAGGAACCCACCCAGCCCTCGCGCGACCAGCTCCTCGGCCTGGGCTTCGACCCCGACGCGCCGGAGAACCGCGACATCGTCTTCTACACCGGCCGCGGCTGCCCCGCCTGCCGCAATACCGGCTACAAGGGCCGCATAGGCATCTACGAAATGATGACGATGAACACGGAGATCCGCGAACTGATCGTCAAGCGCGCATCCGCCGACCAGATCAAGGAGGCCGCCCTGGCCAACGGGATGATTACCCTCGGTATGGACGCGCTGCGGAAGGCTATGGAGGGCATCACCGATATTGACGAGATCCTGCGCGTTGTCTCGACCGTCAGATAATGCGCCGGTCATGGCGCTATCATAGAGGCCGCGGCGAACAGCCGTGACCCCAGGAGGCCAGCTGATGGCGACACAGGAGGCCGCACCCGCCAGGCGGAAGGTCAAGCCGGTACATGATGTGCACATTGACGAGTTGCTCGAACTCGTTGTCGAGCACAATGCATCCGACCTGCACGTCTCATCCGGACTCCCGCCGGTGCTGCGGATCGACGGCGAGCTGAAGAAGACACGCTACGAGGTGGTCTCGCCGGAGATCTCCCAGCGGATGATCTACGATATCCTCACCGACGACCAAATCCAGCGTTTCGAGACCGATCTCGAACTCGACTGCGCCTACTCATTCCAGGACCTGGCCCGATTCCGCGTCAACGTCTACCGCGACCGCGGCACCGTCGCCTCCGCCCTGCGTCTCATCCCAAGGCGCATCCCGACGATCGAGGAACTGAACCTCCCGGACGTCGTACTCGACCTCTCGCGCCGCGTCCGTGGTCTCATCCTCGTTACCGGACCAACCGGTAGCGGCAAATCCACCACGCTCGCATCCATGATCAACCAGATCAACAGCGAGCGGGCCGAGCATATCATCACGATCGAGGACCCGATCGAGTACCTGCACTCGCACAACAGATCAGTCATCAACCAGCGCGAGCTCGGGCAGGATACCCACACATTCAACAACGCTCTCCGGGCTTCCCTGCGCGAAGACCCCGACGTCATCCTGGTTGGTGAGATGCGCGACCTTGAAACCATCCAGTTGGCCGTGACATGCGCCGAAACCGGTCACCTTGTCATGGCAACGCTTCATACCAACAGCGCGGCTGAGTCCGTTGACCGCATGATCGACGTCTTCCCGCCCGCGCAGCAGGAGCAGATACGCATCCAGATCTCGAACAACCTGCAGGCGATCATGTCCCAGCAGCTCATGCGCAGGGCGGGCCAGCCCGGGCGAATCGCCGCGATCGAGGTCATGATTGCCAACTCCGCCATCCGCAACCTCATCCGTGAGGGTAAGACACACCAGATCACCTCGCACATTCAGACATCCGCGGGCGCCGGAATGCAGACGATGGACCAGGCGTTGCGCGATCTCTACCATGCCTCCATGATCACCTACGAGGATGCCATGCGGCGCGCGCAGAACCCGATCGAGTTGGAGAAGCTCATCCACGGCAGCTCGGAAGAGGAATCCGGCCGAGGGTAGGGCTGGAGGCGCCGCATCCCGCGCCGGCAGTCATCTGCCTGCCCGGGGGGCCGCGGGCAGGCAGATTGTTAAGGTTTGATGAAGTCCGTTTGGCACGGAGGATTTCTGACTATCCTGTATGAGGGGATCGCGAGTCCGCGGACGAGGAGTGGTCATAGATGCCGACCTTCGCCTACACGGCTAAGGACAAGATGGGGCAGGAGGTGCAGAAGACTCAGGATGCGTCCTCCAAGGAGGCGCTGATCAAGTCCCTGCGCGACCAGGGCCTCTTTCCGACGAGCGTGGAGGAGCAGAAGACCTCAGCGCTCGCAAAGAAAGCTGCGGGGAAGTCATTCAAGTTTGGCTTCGGCAAACGCGTCGGTCTGAAGGACCTCTCGATCTTCTGCCGGCAGTTCGCCACCATGATCAACGCCGGTGTGTCTCTGGTCCGTTGCCTCGATGTTCTTGAGCAGCAGACCTCGAACGTGGGCCTCAAGGAGATCATCCGCGACATCCAGATGGAAGTTGAGGGTGGCGCCACGCTCTCCAAGTCCATGGCGAAGTACCCAAGGGTCTTCAGCGAACTGGCGGTAGGTCTGGTCCGCGCCGGCGAGGTCGGTGGTGTGCTTGACGACACCCTCGAGCGCCTGGCGGTCTTCCTTGAGAAGGACCTCGAGCTTCGGCAGAAGATCAAGTCGGCCATGACCTACCCGGTCCTGGTTCTGATCGTTGCCGTCGCTATCGTGAGCTTCCTGGTCATGTTCATCCTCCCGAAGTTCATGGCGCTGTTCCTTGAGCTCGGGATGGAGGAGAGCGATTTCCCGGCCCCGACCCGAATCCTGATGCAGATCAGCAACTTCGCTCTGTCTAAGTGGTACCTGATGATCGGCATCGTGGTTGGTCTGTGGATCGCGATTGGCCGGATCAAACGGACGAAGACCGGGAAACGCTACTACGACACCATCACGCTCAAGGTCCCGGTTTTCGGCCCGCTGAACCACAAGATCGCTGTGTCGCGCTTCGCGCGCACGCTTTCGACGCTGCTGTCATCGGGCGTTCCAATCCTGCAGGCGTTCGAGACGGTGGCCGGAACGGTCGCCAATGACGTTATCGCCGACGCGATCCTGCTCTCGCGTGCGAGTATCCGCGAGGGAGACACGATTGCGGACCCGTTGGCAGAGAGCAAGATGTTCCCGCCGATGGTCGTGCAGATGATCACGATCGGTGAGGAGACGGGGCAGCTTGACAGCATGCTGGAGAAGGTCGCGGTCTTCTACGAGCGCGAGGTCGACGCGGCGGTTGAGAGCCTTACGGCGGCGATCGAGCCTATCATGATCGTCGTCCTGGGCTTCATCGTCGGTTTCATCGTCATCGCGATGTTCCTGCCGCTGATCGGTGTCATTCAGAACCTGAGCCAGTAGTCGCACACTGCGGTGCGGATGAAGTAGTGTCTCGGCGGCCGGTATGAACCGGCCGCCGAACCGTGCTCGTCCGCAACCGCCGTTGCTGCCGTTGCTGCCG
>DHPY01000106.1:55534-66151 GCA_002411015.1 Armatimonadetes bacterium UBA5352
TGCCGTTGCTGCCGTTGCTGCCGTACGCCGCCGTCCCGAGGTGAGCATGATCTCCACAGGCCCGACCGAAGTGGCCCTGATGATTGTGATCTTCCTCATCGGGGCATCTATCGGCAGCTTTCTGAACGTGGTGATCTTCCGCCTGCCGCGGGGAGAATCGCTCGTGCACCCGAGGTCGCGCTGCCTCAGTTGCGGCTCCGACCTGGGCGTCGTCGACCTCGTCCCGGTGCTCACCTACATCGGCCTGCGCGGTCGCTGCAGACACTGCGGACGGCCCTACTCACCGCGGTACATGCTCGTTGAGGCATTCACCGGCGTCGCGGCGACTGCGGCGCTGTACGTTTTCGGGCCCACGATAGATGCGCCGCTCGCGTTCCTCGTCGTCTGCTGCCTCGTAGTGATCTTCTTCATCGATCTCGATCACTACATCATCCCCGACGAGACCGTCGCGATCATTGCGGGGATCGGCATCCTGATCGAACTGCTCGGGGCGCTGCAGGGCGCGCGTGGAGGCCTGGTGGTTTTTGACGAGCGACTGAGCTCCTCGCTGAGCTACACGGTGGTGTTGCCGCGCTCCCTCGTCGGGATTGCGATGGGCGCAGGTCTGTTCATGGTGATTGCCTACGTTGCTGAGAAGGTCTTCAGGCGCCCCGGCATGGGTTGGGGCGATGTGAAGCTGGCCGGGGCGATGGGCGCGTTGCTTGGGCCCGGCTACCAGTTCCTGACGTATTTCATGCTGGCAGTCGTCGTCGGCGCACTCGTGGGAGTGATCTCCATGGCCGCGGGCGCGGTGGGCCGCCGGGATTACATCCCGTTCGGCCCGATGATGGCCGCGGCGGGCGTGGCTATGGTCTACTTTGGCGACATCATCACCCCGGTGGTGATGTCGCGGTTTCTCGTGCTTTGAGAGACTGCCGGGATAACGAGCTGGCGGCCGCCGCCGAGAGGTTTAGCTGCCCCCCGTCACCGGGTAGATACCTTTCGGATGGCGCGGGAGTCATCTCTGACGACCGCGCCGCATCGGTCACAAAGTAGCAGAGGAGTCGAAAGGTCCGCCAGCATTATGTGGGAGGCACGCGACAATGACGCGAACTGACAAGCGGCGCGGGTTCACGCTGGTGGAGATGCTCGTTGTCATATCAATCATCGTCGTCCTCGTGGCGATCCTCTTCCCGGTGTTCTCAAGCGCCCGGGAGCGGTCTCGCCAGGTGAGGTGCCAGACGAATCTCTCCAAGATCGTCGGCGCTCTTCAGGACTACAAGCGCCAGTACCACCGCTACCCACCTCGGCCGGCGTACGACGCCACGCTCGAGATCTACACGGGCGGCTTCTCGGCGCTCTACCCCGATTTCATCAGTGACTATAGCGCACTGGTGTGCCCGGATGACATCGCTATCGCCTCACGCAATGAGGAGGCGAAGCAGCGGCGCTACAGCACATACAACGGCGTGATCGAGCTCATAGACAACCCAAGCGCGGCAGACCCGTGGGTGTTCGCGGTGGATTCCACCACAGGCAATCAGAAGATCACCTACAACTACAACGGGTATGATGAGCTTGGCTGGGACATGGACGTCGCGCTCGATCCCCGCCCGCCGACATCGAGCCCCAAGCCGGCGTGGCTTGACCGCGGATGGAAGTACTACCCGCGGCTGATGAACATCTACGCGCCGGAGTACACGGTCGTCACGCACTGCACTGCACATCGCACCTTCTACTCCAACGAGGACGAGGTGCGCGACACCTGCGTCAACCTGGGCTCGGAGACCGACACGCTGCTCGTGAAGACCTGGCAGGATACAACCAGCGGCGCCAGTCTGTTCGAGAAGCAGGAGCAGTAGCCGGCCGGCAGGCGGCGGGCGATGACACGCACACGGGAGCAGGAGCAGGCTGATGCGAACAGATAGCGCTGTGAGGAGAGGAATGAACGGAGGCATGGTCATGGGGCGACGACGTGGTATGACGCTGACCGAGCTTCTCGTGGCCATGGTCATCCTGCTCGTGGGCATCTACGCCGTGGCGACCGGGTTCCCGGCGCTCTTCGGGAACCTCGAGAGCGAGCGCATCCGAACGGAGATGGCCCGGCGCCTCGAGGGACGCATGGAGGGGCTTAAGACCGCCGCCTTCGCCGTCCCGGAGGCCATAGTCGGCCATGACCCGCTCGATGGAACCGTCATCCCGCCCGACCTGTACCCGGACGAGAACCAGGAGCCGATCCCGGGTAACCCGCGCGATGACCTGACATGGGTGATTGGCGAGACCTTCACCGTCCCGATCACGCAGGCCGGAGAGACGTACTCGGTACACCCGTTCAGCATGGGGCCCGCGGGCATCCAGGACATGAGCGCGATCGGCGACTACCTCCAGGTGACCGCGCTTGTGCCCCTCGAGCGCACTGAGGTTGGGATGCCTCTCGGCCCCGGCCAGTTCTTCGTTGACGAGGACGGCTACCTGCACGCGCCGACTCAGTTCGCCTCGGCCGAGGTCGATTACGTCTGGGTGGACGAGGATGGCCAGCGGCATGGGGTGCCGGGCGAGGTCGTCGAGAACGTAGACGCGGTTCCGACGGCCGCCCCGGTGCGCGGCAGTGCGGTCACCGGGCCTCCGGCGTTCGTGAACGTCCTGCCCGATCAGTGCAGCGCGACCGCGCTCATCCCCTTCACCTCAGCGGTAGGGCAGCCGGCAGATGTGGCGCCAGGCTTCGCGGTCCTTGAGAGCACCTACGGCGCGGCCCTGCTCCTGTCACCTGCGGATGCGAACGCAACGCTACGGGTGACCTACCAGCTCATCACCGAGCCGGACACGATGGGCAGCGAGCGGCGGGTGCCGTTCATGACTGAGGAGTTCTCGGCGCCGACGCAGCCTCCGTATCAGGTTGATCTGGCGGTGCGGGGCATCAATGACGAGGTGCCGCTGTTCACCGAGGATGTCACCGGCGCCGCACTGACTGATCCGGTCTACGCGCTGATCGTTGACCTTGCCACCGGTGAGACGTGGACCGACGCCGAGGACTGGGTTGGCCTCGACTTCATCGAGGGCAGACTGACCCTCGACTGGACCGCCGCATCCGCGCCGATGACCGACGTGGAGGCGCGCGGGCACGATCTGCGCGTCTTCTACCGCACCATCGCGGGCCACACGATCGTGGTCGAGAAGGCGCCGTCGTGGTTCATCGAGGACTACATCTACGATACCTACGTGACCGAGGGGCTCACCGACAGGGTGGACTACCGCTACTATGAGGTGGCCGCCGACCCCGACGCCCCTGCATACACGCAGCTTCGCTTCCCGATGTCCTCAGCCGAGCAGATGGTCGTAGTGGACTACATGATAGACCCGGACCCGACCGCCCAGGATGACCCGCCGCGGCGCGTCAGCGGCGAGTTGCACGTCATACCCGTGGACACGCTCAGCTTCACGCTCAACGAGCCGAATGTGACCGGGATCCTGGCGGTCCGGGGCGTCTCGCTCACCGTCCGCGGCTGGTGGCGCAGCCAGAGCGGCCGGGTCGAGTCGGTCAGCATCAACAGCTTCCTGACACCGGAGCCGCTGCTTTAGTGGCGGATGAGGAGAGGCGGTCTGTGATGGGCGCAGTGAGGCGTGACGCGCACACAACATGGACGAGGCTCCGGGGCACGCGCACGGGCTTCACGCTCATCGAGTTGCTCGTGGTCATCGCGATCGCGGTCATCCTGATGGGACTGCTCGTCCCGACAGGACGAGCCCTGCGGGCCGGCAATCGCGCGATGACCTGCAAGAGCCAGCTCCAGCAGATCGGTGTGGCGGTGAAGGCGTACGCACTCGATGAGGGTGGCGTACCTCCGTTCTACATTGACCAGACCGGCAACCCCGACGACCCTGCAGGAAGCCCTCCCCTCGGCCCAGGGCTCATGGCGCTCTATGACGCAGGTTACCTGAGCCGGCAGCAGTCACTGCACTGTCCGGTTGACAACTACACGCAGCCGGGGAGCGCGGAGTACTTCTACAGCTACCAGCGCTATGATAGCGATGTCGCCGCGGACGTCGCTCTGAACAAGTACTCATACCTGAGCACGCGCGGCATCTCGCTCGATACCGATCCGTTCTACCGCAGGCAGCTTCAGCCGGCCGCCGACGTTGACGGCGACGCCTCGACGCCTGCGGTGCCCGTGAACATGCCGGGCTGGCGCCCTGGTGATCAGGCAGTCATCACGTGGTGTCCGTTCCACGTGAACGAGATCGAGATACAGGAAGAGGGCGCCTATCAGGTGCTCTTTTGGGATGGCAGCGTCCAGCGGGTGCGCGCGAGCGTCATGACCGACCCTGCGGTCGGCCCGGACGCCGCGTGGAAAGTCGGATTCACGGACGCCGGGTAGAAGTCATGCATGACGGGTATACTCACAACCGGGAACACTCCGAGGGTCGCCAGCGATTTCAGGCGAGAGCCGACGATGCGCGGCTGAGGATAGAGGATATGATGGCACGAGGCGCAGCACACAAGCCAGGTTCGGTCATGAGAGGACAGCGCAGCCGCGCGGGCTTCACGCTGGTTGAGGTCCTCGTTGTGCTGGCGATCCTGGTGATCCTCTTCGCGATGCTCTTCGCGCCGATGATCGCCAGCCTCGACATGGTCAGCGCCGGCCAGTCGAAGGTCACCATGCAGACGGCGGCGCGCAATGCGCTGAATGAGATCCGGCGCGAGGTCTCCAACGCGATGTACATCTACCCGGTGCCGGGCCTGATACTCAAGGGAGCCGACGGACTGCTGGGCACTCCCGATGATGTCAGCATCCCGAACCCGTCGGAGATCGTCTTCGTGGGGCCCGCGCGCACCACCACCGGTGAGCTGGTTGAGCCGCTTGCGCCCCGCAGCGACGCCACCGGCCGGATCATCGCTACCCGCATCCGGGTCTCTCTCGCCGATGAGGCCGCAGTCTACGGCCGCAACAACCCGTTCGTGCTTGTGCGCGAGGAGGGCTACTACGACCGGATGGAGGACGCGAGCAGCGTCTGGTGGGAGTTCACCAACGTGAGCGCGGCAGACCCGGTGCGCAACGTCCTCTCGCCACGCATGGGCTACGACCTCCCGGCCTCCCGGACGGTCTGCACCGCTCCAGGTTGCGCCGATCGGGTCCATGAGGGCTACCTGACTGAGTGCCCCACCTGTGCGGGCTCCGACCTCCTCTACATACATGACAACCTGCAGTTCCTCCCCGAGCGCATCTCGGGCGAGACGCTGCAGGCGATGGCAAACAACACGCTCTTCCAGTCGCGCCACGGGGCGTGGGCGGGCTTCTACAACCGTGGCACCTTCGAGCTCAACGACCTGGTGCCAAGCTCGCCCGGCAAGGAACTCATGACGCTGGGCGCCTCGGAGCTCGACCCGCGCATCGTCATGCTCAACCCGAGCGACTGGAGCGTCGTGCGCGACTCGTGGGCCACCACCGATAACTCAAACACGATCCTGACGTGGGACTCGGACCGTGGTGTCATCCAGGTCGGCGCCACCACCGGCCGCTGGGTCAGCGTGACCAACCCCAACGATCTCAACGCCTCAGGGGATGGCGATTCGCTCGACCCGGGCGAGTACTACACGCTCAATATCCAGAACGAGCGCCCGGATCAGGCCGCTGCCACCATCGATGTCTACGACGACAGTGGCGCCCTGGCCGCAGTACGCGCGTGGGACATCGTCCCGATCTACCCGGCGACAGGCGTCCTGAAGTGCAGCGGCTGCGGCAGCACCTGGGATCCCGCCTCCTACAACGTCGGCGATCCCTGTCCGAGCGGCGGAGCGGCCTGTGGCGTCCTCGTCTCGAGCGCGCAGGCAGGCGACCCGGCGATGCCGATTGCCTACCGGATCGACCCGACGATGGGCGGAGCCTGGGCGCCGGCGAAGATCGTGCCCGGTAGCGTTCGCGTCGTCGTCTGGGCCGTTGACACCAACGGCCGGATCTATCAGACCGCCTACTCGGAGACAACCAATACGGTGCAGTCCGAGATCGGCCGGGAGCAGTTCTCGGTGGTGCTGAGCGACTTCGGCCAGCGGGCGGAGGTGCGGTTCAATGAGCTGAACCCGCCCGGCCCGACGATGCTGACCTCCGCAGGCATCACGCTCGCCGACTTTGGCGTCTACATCCAGTACTACTACCGGCGCAACTACGACCCCACAGCGCCGGATAGCGACTACGTCATCCGGGTGGATTACTCCACTCAGGAGATCATCAATCTGCGGCTTGCGCTCCAGCGCTACATCGAGCCGGAGGCGGATCCCGCCAACCCGGACGCACTGATCCTCCCGCCGGGCAGCTCGCCCGACAGGGTCGCGCTGGAAGATCAGGTCGAGGTCAGGAACCTCAATTAGAGCCATGCGCGCTGACAGAGCCGGCAGGCGGAGGCCGAAGGGAATGCGCCGATCACATCTCACAACCCACGCACATGCGCGCCGCGGGCAGGCGCTGATGGTGGCCGTGCTGCTGATGATGGCCATCCTGCTGGTGGGCATCCTGTTCGTGGCCCTGGTCACATACAACCAGGACCAGTCCACCCGGCACGAGGACTCGCTCCTCGCTCAGGCGATGGCAGAATCGGCTGTGCGCTACGCGGCGTACATGCTGGAGAACTCGCCCGAGGGCGCCGACTGGCGGCCCGCCGAGCCGCCGGCAGTAGACAGCCTGGGCAACGTGGACCCCGAAGTCTACGGTGCGGACCTCACCGAGGGCACCGAGGACGACTACTACGACGACGTCGCCCTCGCTCGCGGGTGGGCGCCGGTGGTGGATGACATCTCCGCACCCGCCAGCTACAGCCGGCGTGGGTTCAGCCGCTTCCCTGATACCCGCCATCCCGGCGGATCGACCGCCGCCATCATGCCCACGAACGCCGGGCGCGGCTACTTCATGCTGCGCGTCAGCTACGACCCGTGGGAGCCAGGCGATACCGCCACGCCCGATCCGATGAACTGGCATATCAAGATCGAGGCCATCGGCCGCGTTGAGGGCTCTCCGGTCTACCGCAGACTCGTCGCCTACAAGCCGATCCCGATGCTCAACTACGCTCGCCTGGTGCACAACCTGACCGAGGACGGACAGCCGGCCCAGTTCGGCGTGCCCTCGTACTCGGACATGGATCGCGACCGAAACATCATCCGCACCGGCGCCCTGCGCCCCGACTGGCTCGCCACAGCGATTGATGGTCCGGTGCATGTGAATGGTGCGCTGCATGTGGCCGGAGGCGTCTGGGCAGACAACGTCGGCACGCCCGAGGAATCCGGCACAAAGTTCCTGCTGACAGACGGCTTCAGCCCTGCCGGCTACCTCCGCAGGGACACCATCTCCGCAACCGGCGGCATCTACCGCTGGCAGGAGCCCGATGATACCGTCGCCGATGACACTGACGTGCCCGCACAGGTTGTTATCAACGATGCCTATCCAGCTGACTTCCTGCGCTATACCAGCGATGACGTGGATCCCGATCCCGATGCGTTCGACACCTTCGGCGGGCGCGTGCTCGACAACCAGCAGGGGATGGCCGGCGGTGAGTCGCGCTTCGTCTCGCAGGTGAACCCGGGCACGCTGACGCTGGGCGGCGGAACCAGTAACTTCGAGCGCTACAAGCGCTTGGCCCGGGATACCGGTCAGCTTGTGCAGACAGGCGTGGGCGCCCCCTTTGAGAACAACGGGCAGTGGGGCTTCGGCCGTGGCATCTACATAGACAACTACGGCGATGTCCAGTTCGATCACGACATCAACCAGCTCATCGCTGACTGGCAGCGCCCGGCGGCCACCGCCGGAACGCCTCCGCCGGACAGCGGTTGGAACGCGCTCTACACAACCTACGCGCCGCCCGCGGTGGAGATCGAGTTCCTGCCCAATGATTCGGGCTTCACTGCGGTTGATGATCCGAGTTCGGAGAATCCGGCCACCAACACAGTCTGGTGGCCCAACCACGAAACGGGCCAACCCGGCATCAGGATCACCCGCCATGACCGCACCTGGCGCACTCCCGCAGGCGCGGATTCCGGCCTGCGCACGATCATCCTTGACTACCCGACGCCGTGGCTGGATGGCACCGACGACGAGGTCCGCTACCCGATGATCGTCACCGAGGGCAATGTGCGCGTATCCGGGCGGCTTCCTGCGGCCGCGAACACCGCAGGCGACCTCACCCGCGCATACGACATGACCGTGGTGTCCGGAGGCACCATCTACATAGACGGCCAGTTGCTCGCGCCGAACGACTACCTCGTGACAGCGGTTCCGGATGCATTCAACACGAAGGTCGCCCTGCTCGCGCGCGACTGCGTCTGCCTCAACGCCACGCAGATCGTCCCGCAGGACACGGTCGGTACCGCCGCGGCGGTTCCGGACGACCCGCTGAACCCGGCTGACCCGAACAAGCACTGGGAGCTTGCCCCCGGTGGCGACGGCCGCGGCTATAGCACCTTCTTCTGGGGCGAAGCGCCGGTCGGCGACTCCGTGGGACTGGTCGTGCAGCAGACGGCTGCTGATCCGGGCCCGTCCGGTGTCTCGCTCGTGTTGTGGAATGAAGCGGCCGGCTATCAGTCATACGAGTTCACCACGACGGCTCCGCCGCCCATGGTGAATGAGGTGTTCTCGCTGGTGCCGCCGGCGACAGTCTTCCCCGACGGCAGCCTCCCGCCGCAGAACTACGGTATTGTGGCGGTCGCGCCGCAGTGGGCCCCCTATCGCGACCCCGCGGCAAGCCTGCCATGGGACCTCGCGACCTACCTGGACCCGACAATCGGCCGCACAAACGCCATCACGCTCAGCCACGCCGACCCGCACATCGGCGCGGGCTCAACCAGCTACTGGCTCAAGCACTGGAAGATCGCTGAGTATAGTGCCGACGGGAAGCCGGTGGGCGCGATCAGCGCGCGCGTGAACGCAGCCGTCTTCGCGGAGCGCGGGTGCTGGTATGTGCTCTCTCCCGGTCATTTCGACCCGCGGATCGCTGTGAACGCCGCCACCAACACCACCGTGGACGACGTCATCGAGAACCTGCGGTACAACTACCGCCTCACCTTCGTGGGCACGATCGCGGAGAACTTCACCGCGTCGGTCGAGGCCGCCCGCGACTGGCACGACAAGCTCGCGTATCCCGTGACGTACACCGGCGGCGATCTGGCGGAGTGGGGCACCATCGAGTACCACTTCGACGAGACGCTCCGCCTGGCGCGGTTCCACTCGACGGTCAGCAACCCGGCGCACCCGGCGGCGAACCAACCACGACTGCCCCTGCTGCCCGTCAGCCCGGACCTCGTCTACTACGGTGAGTGACGGCAGGCAACAGGCTGTTCGCTCGGGCATTGCACGGAGGTCATCGAGATGCGGTTCGGCCGCACGTCATCATTGCTGACAGTACTCATCGGAGTCGCGCTGGCGGCGTCACTGCCCGCTTCGGCGGCAGGGACTGCCTTCCGCTACGACGCCACCCAGCGCGTCATCAACGCCTGTGTGCTCGGCGTGAACGGTCAGACGCTCGCTGATCACCCCAGTCCCTACATCATCGAGGGCATGAGGCGCTCAGACCTCGCTCCCGAGGACTGGAACTTCGTCAACGCTCTCGCGCCGCCCACCGTGGTCGAGGGCGATGTGGCGGCTGATTTCGTCGTCAAGGGCAAGCCGGAGTACTGGTTCGTGTCGCTCACCGATGAGACGGCCAACCAGCTTGTCGGCATGGACCTGATCTTCATCTCGGCCCCCGACCTTGACCTCACCCCGCGCCAGCAGGCAGGTCTTCAGGCCGCTGTTGAGGCGGGCGCGGTCCTCTGGGTGGACAACGCCATCCTCCGCGATGCCAATGGCGACCCGACCGACTGGACGAGAGTCACGAACTTCCCGTGGGTCCTGGGCTTCGACTTCGAGCCCACCCCGGCCAACCGGGCCTGGGCACTCAAGGCCACCGATCCTGGCCACATGCTCCTGCGCGAGCCGCACCCGATCGATGCTCTTTCAGTCACTCGTCTTGGCGATCGGCCCGACCGCCCTGAGTATGACACCTGGGTCCCGCCCGATCCCGCCCTTCCCATCGATCCCAACAGCACGCTCAGCGAGGGCTTCTTCATCCCCACCCTGGGCGTCCAGTTCCGCGAGGTCATCCAGAACGTGCAGTATGACGACACGGGCGTGGTTCAGCGTGCAGCCGCATGGGCGGTCGCGGCCGACTACGGCTCCGGCAGCGTCCTGGTTACCGCCGGCGGAGTGGGGCGCGACGTTGCCGAGTGGTTGCTGGATCGAGGCACGGGGCAGTGGCGCCCCACTCCTGACTTCCTGCAGGCGCCCGACGTCAAGTTCGCGCTCAACGCGATCCGCTGGAACGACCGCTGGCAGCAGGCGCGCGGCAATCCCCGCGCAAGTGCCACCACCGTCGCCCGGGCTCCCTTCCCGCTGGATATCGCCTGGCAGTATCCTGACCGCAGCGAGGATCCCGCGGCCGTCTCCATCGGCGCTGTAGTCTCCACACCCGTGCAGAGCCGCAACCTGCTGTACGCGCTGAGCATCCCCTCAACCACGGGCGGACCGCTCACGGGATCGCTCATGTGCTTCGACCTCACGCCTGAGGAAGACCGCGATGGCGATGGCATGGCCGATGACGGTGCGGAGACCGACTACAGCC
>DHPY01000096.1:0-27692 GCA_002411015.1 Armatimonadetes bacterium UBA5352
GACGCGCGACTCGCCCTTCGGCGGAGGCGGGTTGAGGAAGCCGTATTGTGTGGCGTCACGCTTGCAAACCATGAACGTTGCTCCGATGACAACTTGCACTATCACACGGACGCATGATTCCACGCAGACGGGCACGACACTTTCTTTCTGAACACAACCTACGTGGCCGCCCGGTCGTTTGCAGTCTGCCGTTGCGAGCGGGTCGACCTACCGCTCACTCCCGCTCTCGCTCTCATGGCTGCCGGTCTGCGCCGCCTCAAGCCGCGCAAGCTGCGCCTCAATGCGCTCCAGGCGCTCCTCGACTCCGCGCGGTCCGAAGGCCATGCGCAGCCCCCAGGCGATGGTTGACACCAGGGCCACGATGAATGCGATTGAGGCGAGCAGCATCGAGAACAGGCCAACCAGGCCCCAGAAATGCCACGTGCCGCCTCTGATCTCCACCGTGGGCGACGTGCCTTCGGCCCCGAAGTACGCAAGTACGAAGAGCGCGCACAGCAGTATGAAGGCAGTCCAGCTCAACAGCATCATGTTCCGCACGTGCGCCCCTCGCCGCCGCTCCGCCTCCACAATGGCCCGCAGGCCATCGCGATCCGCCTCGCGCAGCGCACCCTCCCGCAGACCATTCTCCTCCAGCAGCTTCCGCGACAGCTCCTCGTGCTCGTTCACTGCTCATCAGCCTCCATCGCCTCGCGCAGCGCCCGCTTCGCGTAGTGCAGCCGCGAGCGCACCGTGCCCAGCTTCATCTTCGTGATCTCAGCAATCTCCTCATACGACAGCCCGTTGACGCAGCACAGGATTAGCACCTCCGCATGCGCTGTGCTGATCCGGTCGAGGGCGCGATGCACCTGCGCGGCCTGCTCGGCGCGCAGGTCGAGCGTCTCCTCTTCGTCCGCCGGCACCGCCTCGAGCACCTCGTCCTCCACGTAGTCCAGCCGCGCGCGGTCCTCGCGCCGAAGGGCGTTGCGCGCCTGGTTGCGCGCGATGCCGTAGAGCCACGGCCTCAGCCGCTCGGGCTCCTTGAGGCGCGGCAGACCGCGGTATGCCGCCACCCACGTCTCCTGCAGCACATCATCGGCGGTCTCCGCATCGCGCAGCAGCCGCCGGACGTAGTGCAGCAGTCGCGGGTAGTAGCTATCGGCGAGGCGCATGAATGCCTCATCGTCGCCAAGCTGCGCCCGGATCACGTCCACTTGTTCGCGGATCTGCTCAAGACGCGGCATCTCGTGCCTCCCGCTCTCTATGTAACCGTCTGGCGCGAGAAGTTCAAATGGGTTGCGCTCAACTCGTGTGGGCGAGGGCACCCGCACTACGGAGGGACATGCTGCTCCGCGAAGGTCCGCGTCCTCCCCCCGTCGAATACTCCCGCGCTCCAAGCCACCATGCACCCTCGGGAGTTGACCGCTCCATGAAGACGTGGAATGTCGGGATCGTCGGACTGCGGCGCGGCCGCGGCTTCGTGAACGTGTTCGGCGCACATCCGCGCGTGAATGTCACCGCGCTGTGCGATATCAACGAGAAGTCCCTGGGCGACCTCGGTGAGGCCTTCGATCTGCCAGACAGCGCGCTCTTCACCGACTTCGACGAGTTCGTCAACGCCGACACCGACATCGTCATGGTCGCGACGCCGATCCGTTTCCACGCGCCGCATACCATCGCGTCGCTGGAGGCCGGGAAGGACGTGCTCTGCGAGCAGACCGCCGCGTACACGGTCGAGGAGTGCGAGCAGATCGTGGAGGCCGTCAAGCGCACCGGCCGCGGCTACATGATGGCCGAGAATTACTGTTACTTCCACTACGTGCGCGAGTGGCGCAAGCTCACCGAGGCCGGGAAGCTCGGCACGATCTTCCACGCCGAGGCCGAGTACGTCCACGAGATCGAGAGCCTGCTCATCGACCCGGAGACCGGAGGGTACTTCTGGCGGCACGAGCGCCCGCCGATCTGGTACTGCGCGCACTGCCTCGGGCCGTTGCTGACGCTCATGGAGGACCGGATTGTGGCGGCTTCAGGAAGCTCCGCGGGCTTCCACAAGCACCCCGAGCAGTCCGAGCACCTCGGCTTCCTCGACATGGAGATCGGGATGTTCCGCACGGAGAAGGGCGCGCTGATCAAAATCGCGCGCAGCCAGGTCGCCCCGCGCTACCCGCACATGGTCTACTACTCGCTCTACGGCACGAAGGGCTACGTGGAGAACGGGCGCTCAGGCTCGAACACCCAGGGCTTCCAGTGGATCGAGGGCGAGACGCCCGACGGCCCGAACGGCCAGCGGCAGGCAGAGGTGATCGACTGCCCGGTGGTGGACCCGGACGCGCCCGAGGAGGCGAAGCACGGCGGCCACGGGACGAGCGAGTACTACATGATCCGCGAGTTCCTCGATGCGCTCGAGGCGGGCGTGAAGCCGCCAATCGATGTCATGCGCTCGATGGACTTCACGATCCCCGGCATCGTCGCGCACGAGTCCGCGATGAGCGACGGCAACTGGCGGGATGTGCCGCTGTTTGGGTGGTAACGGCTCAACGGCGGGAATGGGCAATTGGCGATGGGGGGGGACGGCGGCCCCTCCCCCCGGCCCCCTCTCCTTGGACGCGCAGACGACGCGCGCCCGCAGGACGAGGGGGGAGGAAAGGAGCGGCAACCGGCGCACGGGCGGGGACGCCGTTGTGGAGGGGCCGGAGAGTGCCCGCCCGCGTCGTTTGCGGGCGGCACGATGCCGGCCCGGCCGTTGTCGTGATCCATTAGCCGGCCGACGCCCTACGGCGCCAGCGGCACCTGCTGGCTGGCACCGTCGCTGGTGATCTGCAGGACGTCGCCTGCTACCCGCACGTCGTCGGTCCAACCGGGCCCTGCGATGGCCAGACCTCCATCCGCCTGCGCCTGCCACGAGACGTCAGGCGAGTCCTTGAGGTTGGGGATCAGCGCGAAGAGCGCCGTGGTGGAGGCGCCTCGCCAGCGCGCCGTCGCGACCTGGTTGGCGAACTCGGGCTTGCTGGAGATCGGCATCCAGCGCCCCGGCTCCACCGACAGCCTCGCGAAGGCCGGCACGACCGTCGTGAGCTGCGTCCTGCCGAGGGTGAGGTCGCCCCACTTGAGCGCGTCAAGGCCCGGCCAGGTCACGCTGCGTTCGTGCACGGCAGATCCGGCACTATCGGGCGGGCAGGTCGAGCGCACCTGCCAGGTGTAGTCATGCTCGTCCTCGGCGGTGACGTGATCGGCCACGAGCACGTATCGTCCGCGCACCAGCGCCACGGTCCGATGGATCGTGCAGCCACCGTAGCAGGTCGTGACGGTCGCGCGCCGCACCGCGCCGTCAGTCACCACGTCCGACACCACGCCGGTCGTGTCCTGCTGCGGGCCCTCGCCATCCACCAGCAGCACATTGTGGAACTCCGGGCCGAAGTAATCGCGGCTCTTCCAGTGGTCGTAGCCGGAGTCGCCCGCGAGGATCTCATCCCACCCGGCGATGACGAAGCCCCCGCAGTCTCCCTGGCTGTAGGTGCCGTAGCGGTGCTCCAGCGGCCACGTCGGGTCCTTGCCTGCGAACCACACGGTGACGGCGTCGTGGCCCCAGTTGTCCTTGAGCACCACCGTCTCAGAGCCGCCGAAGCTGCGCGAGGGCGAGGGCATCTCGCCGGCGACCTCCGGCTCCCACACCGCCAGCGCCAGCGGCACGTGGAAGCCGTGCGGGCTGGCGGTGTGCCAGTTGAAGGCCCAGTTGCATAGCGGCGCGAGGTCGCGCCCGTAGCGTTCATTCGACAGCAGCGCGAAGAAGCGCACCACCCGCCCGCTCTCGCAGGTCCCCCAGGGGATGAACTCGCCCTGCGCGGTCGTCTGATAGGCCGCGAAGGTCAGCCACTCGCGCAGCCGCTCGTCGGCGAAGAGATACTGCCCGCTCGCGCGCTCGTACGCCAGCACGAAGGGCGCGAACAGGCAGCCCATGTAGTTGGTGTACCCGAGGCCTTCGATGAAGTGCCCGCCGGGGCGGAAGAACCACCAGTTCTCATCGCGGCGGATCTGATGGAGCGCCCGGGCCAGCCACTCCGCCGGAGTGTGCTCGCTGCCGGTGTACTCGCACAGCGTCAGCGCCGCCATCCCAAGCGCCGAGCAGGCCAGGGTGCGCTGGTTCCCGTAGTTGCAGCCGCCGGGGACGGCGTCCATGACGTTGTAGTAGTGGTCGGCCTCCGCGGCGATCCTGTCGCGGATGACCTGTGCGTCCTCTTTGCTCAACCCCGGCCAGCTTGCCAGCGCGTCGTAGGCGAGCACATAGTCTGCGAAGCGGTGCGAGCTGGGCTCGAGGTAGCCACGCGTCGCCTCGCGCCAGATGGGGTTGCTGACGAGGTCGTCGCGAGCCTGCCGCGCCGCGTCTTCGTCGCCCAGCAGCCACCAGCGGACCGCCGGCGCGCTGCGGTAGCCTGATGTGCTGAAGCTCTTCCACCAGGAGTCGCTCGGAGGCGTGGCCGTGCGCTCGAGCATCCGATCGCGGCTGCTCTCGTCGAAGAACAGGAACGGGTGGCGTTCGCTCGCCGGAAGCTGCGCCTGCCACAGCGGCCCCCACTCCGGCAGCGGCACGTCCTGCCCCCACGCCGCCGTGGCGGCGATGAGGCCAAGCATGACCGGCAGAAGCGTCCCCACGACTCGCAGGTCAGTCATAGGCTCTCCTTACTTCATGCGACGCACCTGAACATTACCCCGTCTCCCCCACCAGGTCCCTCGTCTCCGCCATCTTCCACGTGTCGCCGCCGTCGGGGGACATAATCACCGCGCGGCGGTCGCCCGGGTGGTCGTTGCGGTAGAACCAGTATGTGGACCAGTAGTCATACGAGATGAACAGCCGCCCCTCCTGGTCGATGGTGAGGCGGTGGTAGAAGACGCTGTACTCGCTGAAGGGCGCGCGCGCCAGGATCTTCGGCTCCTCCCACGGCTGCCCCGGGCGCTTGCGCATATAGGCGAGGGTGGCGTGGCTCGCGTTCGGGTAGGGCTCGCCGGAGCGCCAGAGCCGGAAGACCACGTGCAGCGTGTCATCCGGGCCGCAGACCATGCCGATGTAGGTCTGACTGAGGCCCTCGCCGGGCAACACCGGCTCCGTCCAGCTTCCGTCCTCCAGCCGCTCTGAGTAGCCGAAGGGCCGCCCGTGTGTGCCGATGAGCACGTGCGGCCGCCCGGCGCTGTCCATCGTGATGCTTGGCGAGTTATGGCCGTCATTCGCGGGCGGCCCGTAGCCGATCAGGTCAGGCTCGCGCAGCGTGTCGGTTGCGCGGTCGTAGGCGCCGACGTAGGTGGGCACCCCCGGCACCTCCGCCTGCGGATCGGTCGCCTCGCCCCACGCGACATGCACCAGGTCGCCGCGCGACACGATCGCCGAGGGCATCCCCGAGTGCGCCGAGAGCCCGATGCAGTCGCGCGTGAGCAGGATCGGTTCGCCCATCACGAGCGCGCCGTCCACCATCTCCGGCAGGAACAGTTCGAGATCGTTGAGGCTGCGCCAGCGGAGGTTCGGGTCGCTCGCGGTGCGGCGGAAGCGCACGAACGGCGGCGGGCCCTCCGGCATGTTGTGGCCGGAGAAGCTCTCCATGTCGATGCTCCCGCGCGCGCCCGGCACCTCGTAGGCCGCGAAGCTCACGCCGCCGTCGGCAGAGCGCAGGATCACGTTGCGGCCGTTGCAGGTCGCAGGCAGGTAGATTCCGCCATCGGCGTCGAACGCGAGCTTCGTGGATGACAGGCTGAACGTGCCGCCCTCGAAGACCTCTGGCCGCTCGCTGATGGCGTCGTTCACGCGCGTCTCGACCCACTGCTCGTCCCGCCAGGTTGCGATCCCGGCCGCGGTGCGCATGTATGGGCGGTTCCGCGGGTCGAAGTAGGCTTGATTCCCCGTCGGGTAGTCGGGGAGGTAGCCGAACTGCTCGTTCTCGTGCGCGTACGGCTTCAGCTCGATCGGCATGTCCAGCAGCCGAGCCGCGGGGGCCTCCCCAGGTCTGAGGATGATCGTCGAGTACGTCGCGACCTCCGGCGTATCGGCGGGGGTCACGCGCACCCGCGCGACATGGGGGCCGTCGCCCTGTGGCATGATGTAGCGCACCGGCACCTGCGCGGCCTCCCCGCCAGCGAGCGTCAGCTCGTAGCTCGCAAGCTCGATCGGGCAGCGGTCGCCGTCGAACTCCACGGTGAGGTCCAGGCGCCGCTCGTAGCCGGCATTGTTGTGCGCCCGCAGAGTGAGTTCACCTGCCCGTCCGGGCGCGGCGTAGACCACGCGCCGGTAAGGCGTGAGCAGCCAGCGGTTCTCGATCAGCGGGAACCACGACTGCGGGTCGGGTGTCCAGAGGCAGGAGTCGCGGATCGGGTCGCCGGCCTCCCAGCGCGTCAGGCCATCGGCGTAGACCGCGCCATAGGCTGATGAGAGTTGCAGCTCCCAGGGGACTGCCGCGCGATGGACGCTCGCCGGGACCGAGAGGGCGTAGAGGCCCTCCTCGTTCTTCTGCAGCACCCCGACCTGCTCGCCATCGGCGGCGTAGAGGACCGGGGTGTCGGAGCCGGCCGGAAGCTCGCCGACCTCGATGCTGAACTCGCCCGCGCGCGGCTGGAAGGCGACGACTGCCGGCACCTCCGGGCTGCCCAGCACGATCGGCTCCTCATGGCGCTGGTCGCGATGGCCGCGCGCGGTCTCCACCATGTAGCGCGGGCAGTTCGTGCGGAAGCCCCAGCGCATGTTGTTGCCGTAGCGATCGTTCGAGACGGTCACGTTGAGCGCGTAGATTCCTGGGCGCTCGACCTGCGTGCGCAGCGTCACCGTCTGCGGCGGCCCGAGCACCTCGCCGACCGGCTCGCCGTCATCGGGGATGAACTCCTCCTGCAGCACCACGCGATCCGGCCCGACGAGCAGCGCGCGCAACTCCGTGGCGCTCGCCGTGCGGTTGCGATCGCGCTTCATGACCTCCACGACCAACTCACCCGGCTCGGCCATGAAGTAGACGCCCCCGCACCCGCCAATGAGCGGTTCGAAGTCAGCTTTCACCATCGTGACCTCCTGGGCGGCGGCGAACGTACACACCAGCGCGGTTGCGAGCAGGACGAGAGTGATCGATCGGATGGTCATGGTTGGCTCCTTTGTGGCACGCAGATCGCCGTTGTGGAGGGGCCGGAGAGCGCAGCTCGCGTCGTTTGCGGGCGAGCGACGCCGGCCCGGCCGTTCGCCGTTGTCGTTGCCGTTCCGCCGAACGACCGGGCCGGCATCGGGCGAGATAAACGGCATCTCGCCCTCTCAGGCCCCTCCAGACGACCGAACGACACGCCCCCTACAGCCCCAGCACCCTCTGCGCGTTCTTGTGGGTGACCTTATCGAAGACCGTCTGGCTGATCTTGTCCTTGGCCAGCGCGTCCTCGAGGAAGTCCTTCAGATAGACGAGCATATCGCTGCGATTGCTCGGTCGGCAGATATCCGTGCCCCAGAGAAGCTGGTCCTGGAACTCCTCGAGGAACGCGTAGCCGAACTCCGGGTCGCGGCTGATGGCGTTGAAGCCGCTGCCGGCGGACATGTCGCCATGCAGGTTCGGGTAGCGCCGCAGCATCTCCGGGATGCGCCCGCCCTCGGTAACCGGGCCCTTGGGGTAGCCGCCCCACGTCTCCTGGGTCACATCGCCGCTGATGTATGACCACCACGGGTTCGAGTGCGCGAGGAAGATCATGTTCGGGTGGTCGGCCACCTGCTTTTCCAGCCGCGGGAGGCCGTACTCGTCGATCAGCCCGTACATGCCACCGTCGCGGGTGGCGACGTGGAAGGTCATCGGCATCCCGACGCGCTCCGCGTGATCGAGGAGGTTCGTCACGCGCGGATCGTCCCACCACAGGTTCGCGGTCATCTCGCCGATGCCCCGGCAGCCCTTCTCCTTGTAGTGCTCCAGCACCCAGCTAAAGTCGAACTCCGGGGAGTTGTTGCTCAGCCGCGGATCGATGTTGCAGAAGGGGATGAAGCGGTCCGGGTACTCCTCGGCGATCATCAGGATGTCCTCGTTGCTCTGCGTGAGGGCGTTGCATTCGGGGATGGTTAGCGGGAGCATGACGCCCATATCCACGCCGGCCTCATCGTACATCTCGATGAACTGCTCCGGTGACGCGGGGCCGTCCTCGCCCTTGCGCCAGCCGATGTCGGATATCCTCGCGATGTGAATGTGTATGTCGATGAACATGGTCTTCGCCTCCAGGGCATTGTTGTTGTCGTTGCTCCCCCTCTCCCGCCAGTGCCGCCTGCCGTGTGGCGGCACCAGGGGGAGGGGGCGGGGGGAGGGGCGATCACAGCCCCAGCAGCCGCACCGCGTTCCCGCCCATGACCTTATCGTAGACCTCCTGCGAGATATGCCCGTCCCCGACCGCCTCGTCCATGAAGTTCTTGAGGTTGATCAGCACGTCGTTGCGGTTCTTCGGCGCGCAGACATCCGTGCCGAAGAGCAGCTTGTCCTGGCACTCGTTCAGGAACCAGTAGCCGAACTGCGGGTCGCGGCTGATGGCGTTGAAGCCGCTGCCCGCGGAGACGTCACCGTAGACGTTCGGGTTGTTCATGATGAGCTCGACGGCCTTCCCGCCCTCGACCACCGGGCCCTTCGGGTAGCCGCCGCGGGTCTCCTCGGTCACATCGCCGCTGATCTCCGACCAGAACGCCTGGGAGTGGCAGAAGAAGACGAGGTCCGGGAAGTCGGCGACCGCCTGCTCGAACCGCGGGAGGTGCAGGTCGTCAACGATGCCGTAGGTGCCGCCGACCTGCGTGGCGACATGGAAGGTCACGGGAAGCTCAGACTGCTCCGCGTGGTGGAAGAGGTTGCGCACATGCGGGTCGTCGAAGCCGAGGTTGAAGGTCAGCTCGCCGATGCCCTTGCAGCCCGCCTCCTTGAACCACGCCATGAGGTGGCCGAGATCGGCCTCGGGCGAGTTCCTCACCTGCAGTGGGTGGATGTTGCAGAACGGGATGAAGCGTGGCCAGCGCTCGCAGATCTCCAGCACATCCTGCACCGACTGGATGTGATGCGAGCACTCGGGGTTGGTGCCGGGGAGGATCACCGCGCGGTCGATCCCGACTTCATCGTACATCTCGAGAAGCTGCTCGGGTGTTGCGTAGGACTGATCGGTCCCTGGGCGGTTGGGCCCGGGCTGGTGCCGCGTGTGAACGTGGATGTCAACGACCATGGCTGGTCCCTCCATGCGATCGTGAGCGCAGGGCGGCTCGTCTCCGTGGCGGTTCGCCGCCGGGAGGAGGGGACCTGCTTCGACGCCGCGTGAAGGCCCTGCGCGCTCCCTCGGCGAAGAACCGCGCAGCACACACGCAACCTGCGGGAGGCTCTCATCATGCGACCGATCAGGGCAGGCTTCATCGGCTTTGGCGAGATCAACACGCCGCGCGAGATCATCGAGCGGAAAGTCTCCGCGGCGCAGAAGACGCTTGAGGCGCAGGGCCTCGTGCTTGTGACCACGGCGCCCGTCAGCGATGACCCGGCGGGCGAGGACGTTGCACAGGCGCTGAGGGACCTCGCGGGGCAGGAGTTCGATCTGCTGATCCTCTGCCTGGCGGGCTGGATCCCGTCTCACGCGGTGATCGCGATCGCCGACCGCTTCCGGCACACGCCGATGATCCTGCTCGGGCTGACGGGCTGGGAGGAGACGGGGCGCTTCGTCACCACCGCCGACCAGGCCGGCACCACCGCGCTGCGCAAGCCGATGCAGGACCTCGGCTACACATTCACGTACATCCCGACCTTTCGCGGCGAGGAGCTTCCGGTCGAGCGCATCATGGCCTACGCCAGCGCGGCGCGTGCGGCGAACATGCTTCGCGGCGCGCGCATCGGCACGATGGGCAGCCGTGACATGCGCCTCTACGGCACGCAGCACGATGGAGTCTCGCTGCGCGCGAGGATCGGGCCCGAGGTCGAGCCGTTCGAGATGCTGGAGATGACGCAGGCGATCGAGGCGCTCGATGAGGCTCAGGTCGAGGCGCTCGCGGCGCAGGTGCGGGAACGCTGGGAGTTCACAAAGGAGCCGCAGCCGGGCACGATCGAGAACACGGTACGTCTCTACCTCGCGGTGCACCAGAAGGTGCAGGAGCGCGGCTTCGAGGCGATCTCGCTGATCGACGTGGATGGCGTGAAGAAGCTGCTCGGGTTCGCGCCCGCGGGCGTCTTCATGCTGCTGCACGAGGAGGACGGCATCCCCACCGTGCCTGAGAACGACATCCCCGGCGCGGTGACGCAGCTTATCGTGCGCTACCTCACTGGGCAGATCGGCGCCTATATGGAGTTCTACGAGTTTCAGCGCGACGGGATGCTGATGGGCGTGCCGGACTACGTGCCGAGCGAGGTCGTGGAGGGTCCCGTGCGCGTCATGCCGACGGCGTTCGGGGAGTTCGGCGAGGGGCTGCTGAACGTCTCGTCGGTGAGGACCGGACCGGTGACGCTCGCGCGCTTGACGCACACGGGCGATCGTTACATGATGCACATCGTGACCGGCGAGGCGAATACGCCGCGCGCGTGGGAGGAGGCGGGCTGGACGCCGCCCGCGCCGCAGCTTCCAAGCCTCGAGATCGTGCTCGACAGCCCGGTCGAGGAGTTCATCGCGCAGGTGCTCAGCCAGCATTACATCATCAGCTACGGCGACAACACACAGGCGCTGAGGGACCTGTGCGGGATGCTTGGGGTTGAGGTTCTGTAGTCGTTTGGAGGGGCCGGAGAGGGCGAGACGTCGTTTGTCTCGCCCGACGCCGGCCCGGCCGTTCGTCGTTCGGCGGAACGACAATGACGACGGAGAACTGCCGGGCCGGCATCGCGGAGCCGCAGACGACGCGGCTCGCTCTCCGGCCCCTCCAGAACGACAACCGTTTCGCGCGGCGGCCCCTCCAAACGACAACGGCAGCCACGCGTCGGGAGCGTCGCCCGACAAGACCAGGAGGCTTAGCCATGCCATCATTGCCCCATGTCAACTTCGCCGGGCTGGACGTCACGCGCCTGATTATCGGCGGGAACCCGTTTTCGGGCTTCAGCCACCAGAGCCGCGAGCGCGATGCCGAGATGCTCGACTACTACACCGTCGCGCGGATCAAGGAGACCCTCGCGCGCGCCGAGGCCGCCGGGATCAACACCGCCATCATGCGCTGCGACGCGCACATCCAGCGGCTCCTGCGCGAGTACTACAACGAGGGCGGCAAGATCCAGTGGATCGCGCAGGTGCCCGGCGATCGCTCGCTGGTGGGCTTCGCCGCCGAGGTGCGCAGGATGGCCGCCGCGGGCGCGAAGGCCGCATACCTGCACGGTGGGCTGCTCGATGCCTGCTACGCCGACCGCGACGCCGACGGCTTCGCGCGCCTCGTGGATGCGCTGCGCGAGGGCGGGGTGCCGGTCGGGACCGCCGGGCACGCTCCTGAGGCGCATCTGTGGGCGCATGAGCTTGACCTGCCGCTCAACTTCCACGTGGTCTGCTTCTACAACTGCGGCAGCCTGCACGACGGGAAGGGCGAGAAGTTCAGGGAGGACGATCCGCCGCACGCGATCGAGGCGATCCAGCAGATCGAGAAGCCGTGCATCGCCTACAAGATCATGGCGGCGGGCCGGGTGGAGCCACGGGCGGCCTTCGAGCGCGCCTTCTCGGGCATCAAGCCCGGCGACGTGGTGAACGTGGGCATGTATCGCGGGGATAACGACGACATGATCGAGGAGAATGTAAGGACGGTGGGGGAGATAGTCGGGGCGTAGGTTCCTGTCAGACGGAGGGGCCGCACGAGCCTCGCGAGCGCAGCGAGAGGGGCGAGGTCGGCCGTCGGTCGCGCGAACAACCGACGGGCCGACCTCGCTTCGGCTCCTTCGTCGCCGAAACTCGTGCGGCCCCTCCACACGGGCAACCGCCCCGGCCATCGTGGACGACCTCGCCGCACGAGTCCCGTGTCGCCCACTCGGCATGCTAGACCTCAAATCGCCAGTCAGGCGCCTCTCCCATCGCAATCGCCACCTCGCGGATCTGTGCCGCTGCAGAGAACGCCCGGCCTTTCGCGCTGGAGTCCCCGTTTCCTCCAGGCCCGGGAGGAGGACTTAGCACTGTTCCCGCGAAGGCACGAGCACTGCAGTCCGGGAGGGAGGTCGGCCACCGTGCAGCAGACCATCCGCCAACGCTTCGAGGTCGCGCTGTCCGGGGAGCCGGTGCAGAGGCCGGTCTATGCCGCCGGCCCCGCCCAGTCGATCTGCACAACCATCGGCGGCGTGCGCCCGCTCCCGAGGCCCTGGATCTGCCCGAGCGTGAGATCCCGCCACTGCCCAGCGCAGCCTCCGAAGCCCCGAAAGCGCTGTCATCCGGGATGACGCGAAGCCCGTCGAGCGCCCGGAGCATGATGCGGTAGTCCTTCGGGCGCGTGATGAAGAACTCCTGCCGCCACTCGCCCAGGTACCATGCGTGCAACTCACCCGCGCCGGTGATGACGAGGCGCGCGCAGGCTGACCCGGGAAGGCGCCGGGTTCTGTCACAGATTCTTATACTTCCGTGGGCCGGTGGATAGGAGGAACAGGACACTGCGCGAGCGAAAGGGAACAGCGCCATAAGGGGGTAGGTCCCGGTGCGTTACGCGGTGCTGTCAGACATACACAGCAACCTGGTCGCGCTGCAGGCTGTGCTGTCGGTGCTCGCCGATGAGCGGATAGACCGCTATCTCTGCCTCGGTGACATCGTTGGCTACGGCGCGCGTCCGAACCAGTGCTGTGACCTGATGCGCGAGGTCCAGGCCGTTTGTGTGCGCGGCAATCACGACGAGGCGGCGGTGAGCCCTGAGAAGGCGGAGTGGTTCACCGCGTCTGCGAGGGCGTGCATCCACTGGACGCGGGAGCAACTGAGGGAAGACAACCTCGAGTGCCTCCGCGAACTTGCCCTGCGACGCATCGTTGACGATCAGATCACCATCTGCCACGGCTCCGTGCCCGACCCCGATCATTACACCGTAAGCCCCGCGGACGCCCTTCTCAGCTTCCGCGAGATGACCACGCGCGTCGCGTTCTTCGGCCATACGCACTACGCCGAGTGGTTTGTGGACAGCGGCGACGGGCAGTTGCCGGTGGAGTTCCCGATGCCCACCGGCGGCTCAGTGCAGCTTCGCGATGACAGGCGCTACCTCATCAACCCCGGCGCAGTCGGCCAGCCCCGCGATGGGAACGAGCTCGCGAGCTTCGCAGTCTACGATTCCGAGCTGGGAGAGATCGTAATCCACCGTATCGCCTATGATATTGCGAAATCCGTGCGGCAGATGGAGGAAGCCGGGCTACCTGAGGCGATGTACAGTCGGCTGTGGCTCGGTGTTTAGGTGCTTGAGAATTAGTTAAGAAGGGTGTATGATGGTGGGTGACCTCAGGTATGATGCTGTCGCTTGCGTAAGGGAGTGAGCCACATGCCGCTTGAGGATAAGGCGACTCGGCTCAGGATCATGCGCGAGATCGCGAAATATGACATGGACACGTCATTGATGAACTGCAGCGTCATCAACGGCGTAGTCTACATCGACGGGCGTGTCAGCCCCATGCGATCGGCGGGCGCCCCGACGGACCTCAGGAGGGTGTTCGAGAACCTCGAGGATACATTCCGCGGGATGCGCGATATCCAGGATGTCGTGATAGCCGTCGCCTACGACACCAGCTAGTGCAGCGCGCCGTCCTCACCACCGGCGACTGCTCGGGATGGCTCCACGAGCAGTGTGCGATCCGCGTGGTAGTACGCGAGCCCCGGCCGTCCGCGTCGGGGCTTATTCACGTTCTTCGCGAGGGTGCAGTCTACGTCGACCTTGCTGTCGCGCCGGCGGCTGCTGAGGGAGGCCGCGAGGCGAGCCGCCTCCATGACGCTCTCCTCCGGAACCTCCTCCGGCCGCCCGTTCGTGCGCAGGACCACATGAGAGCCCGCGCCGCCCTTCACGTGGAACCACAGGTCATCCGGCTGCGCCGCGCGCAGCACCTCATCGTTCTCAGTGCCGCTGCCGCCGTAGATGAGCGCGAAGCCCTGCGCCGTCTCCGCTCTGCGCGGCCCGCGCCGCACCGGGCGAGAACGCCCCTTCTCAGCCTTCTTCGCGCTCAGATAGCCCTCCGCGACAAGCTCCTCCTCCACCGCACGCAGGTCATCGAGGCCCTCGGCCAGCTCCGCCTGCGTCCGCGCCTGCTCGATGTAGTCAAGCTCATGCTGGGCGGCGGCAAGCAGCCTCGGCGCCCGCTCGGTCAGCCGCGCGCTGCGCTTGTAGCGCCGGAAGTACGCCTGCGCGTTCTCCAGCGCCGAGCCGTGCGGATCGAGCGAAATCGTGACCTCACCATCGCCGTCGAAACGCGGGAGCGTGACTTCCTTCGCCCCCGCCGGCACCTGGTGCTGCCAGGCCATCAGCAGCTCCCCGCGCTCGCGGTCAAGCTCGGCCTCTCGCGCCTCAATGACCGCGTCGCGCCGCCTCTCGAGCGTCCTGCGCGCCTTCTTCTCGGCTGCTCCGAGCGCACCCATCAGCCGATCGCGGACCTGGTTCATGCGCTGGTCACCGGAGATCTGCGCCTGCACCTCGTCGAGCGCAGCACTCAGCGACTCCCGCGGTTCGCGGCGGCGGTCAGGCAGATGGCGAAGCTCCAGCGGGTAGGCGAACTCCGGCGCCTCGCCGGCCTCGTCCCAGTAGATCCACGCGCCACCCGGCGTGCCGGCCTCGGCGGGGATCGTTCGAAGCTGCTCCGCGAGCCGCTCCTCCCAGCCATCGGGCTGATCGCGCAGGGGGGCGGCTCCCATCAGCTCCGCCCGCGCACAGACCTCCGCGACGAACAGGTCGCTGCCACCGTGCCAGGTGGATCGCACGAACTCCGCGAGCTTCTGATCGAGCACAGCGGCCGCCTTCTTCGCGATCTGATCGCGATCGGCGTGCTGCGGCGGCACGCGGCCGAACTCCGGCGGCGGCACGTATGCCAGCCCCGGGAGCGTCTGCCGGTAACGGTTCACGCGCAGCGTCACATGCTTGCCAGCCTCGATGATCCGCTCGTCCTCATCGAGCAGCACCGCGTTCGAGTGCCGGCCCATCAGCTCCGCCACGAGCTTCCGGCGGCACTGCGGGCCAAGCTGCTCGCAGTTGCTGAACTCGATCTCGACGATGCGGTCGAAGTCCACCTGGCGGATCGCCTCGATCCGCGAGCCGCGAAGCTGCCTGCGCAGCGCTCCGTTGAAGCGCTGATCGCGCAGGCCCGGCTCAGGCATCGCGGCGGCGAGGCCCAGGCGCCCGAACTCGGGCGACCAGTCGATGAGCAGACAGGCCCACGGCCCGGAGCGGCCAAGCTCCAGCGCCGCGAGGTCGTGGCGCGGCTGGCTGACGCCGCGGATCACGAGGCCGACGGCGTACTCCCGCGCCTCGGCCACGAGCCTCGCAAATGATGTGCTGTCTACGATCATCGGGGACTCCTCAGATGGCTACCGTTCCAGTAGTGCGGGCGCCCGCGCCCGCACGGGGCGGACCTGGCATTGACCGCCAGTCAGATATCCGCCTGCACGCGCATCAACTTCGCGGTGCCGGTAGCGACGACGCGGCCGTCCGCGTCGGTGATGTCGCCCGCGGCCTCCCACAGCGGCGGGCGCTCGCGCGTCATCCACGCGCGCACCTTCAGCGGCACCCCGGTCTTCGCCGGGAGCTTGTAGCGCACGTTCAGCTCAGCAGTCGCGACGGTCGTGCCGTTGCGGCTGAGCATGTCGTTCATCGCCTCGTCGAGCAGTGTCGCGAGGATGCCGCCATGCACGATGCCCTCCCAGCCCTGGTGGAAGCGCTCGGGCATGAAGTCGCAGACGTAGTGGTCGCCCTCGTGGCGGAACTTCATGTGCAGCCCGCGCGGGTTGTTCCGCCCGCAGGCCATGCACCAGCCATCGTCAGTCCAGACCATCTCAGCTTCCGACATCGTCATGCTCCTCGTCAGGCTCGCTTGAGCCAGCGCTCCGCCTCACACAGGCATTCGTGGAAGTCGCTCACGTAGATGCTGCAGTCCGGGATGGACGCGAAGAAGCGCTGGCCGTAGCTGCGTGTGATCAGCCGGTTATCGAGCACGAACACGACGCCCTGGTCGGTCATCGAGCGGACCAGCCGCCCGAAGCCCTGCTTGAACGCCAGGATCGTCTCGGGAATGTAGTAGTCGCTGCCGCCGAGCGCCTCGCGCTTCGCGGCAAGCTCGCAGCGCGATTGGACGATCGGATCGGTCGGCACCTGGAAGGGAAGCTTCGTGATGACCACGCAGCGCAGGGCCTCACCGGGCACGTCCACGCCCTCCCAGAAGCTCTTCAGGCCGAAGAGAACGGTCTTCTCGCGATCGCGAAGCTGCTGCAGGAGCCAGGTGCGCGGCCCGGAGATGTGCTGGCAGATCGGTGAGAGGCCCTCCTCGGCCAGCGGCCCCCGGATGCGCTCGAAGGTGTGCTCCATCTGGCTGCGCGAGGTGAAGAGCAGGAGCGTCCCGCCGCCTGCAAGTCGCGCGATCTGCATCAGCGCCTCGGAAAGCGCCTCGTTGCGGCCGACCTCACCGCGCGTCGGGATATCCTGCGGCACACACAGCAGAAGCTGCTCGCGGTAGTGGAAGGGTGATGGCACCACCAGCTCCCGCGGCACCACCTCAGGGCCGTTCAGCCCGAGGCGCTGCTTCATGTAGGCGAACGAGCCATCCACCGTGAGCGTCGCGGAGGTTATGATGACCGACTCGCGCTTCTCGTAGACCGCTCGTCGCAGGGCCGGGCCGACGTCAACCGGCGCGGCGGCCAACCGCCAGAGCTCACCCCAGCGCGTGCGTACTGTCTCCGCCCACAGCACGTAGCCCGCGCCGGGGTCGTCATCCATCACAGTCCCGAGCGCCATGTATAGTTCGGCAACCTGCGCCCGCGCGCCTGCCGCCTCCAGCGCCAGTTCGCTCTCGGGTGTCGCGCGCTCGGCGCCGTCGCCCATCGTCTCGGCGATCTTCCCGAGGGCGTCGTCGGTGGCGTCGAGCAGTATCCGCACCGCCTCGACTGCCTCGCCGACACGCTGCCACTGCGGCGTTGCGTAGACTCGGCCGCCGAGGCGGATGCGCGCGCGGCCCGCGCCAGCCTCCTCGTCGAGCGCCACGCACAGGTCTATCACCGCCACGCCCAGCTCCTCGCCCGCGTGCTCGAGCGAATCGGTGGCAGTTTCAAGCGTCGCGCGGGCGCCGCCGATCGCGGAGGCTCTGTCCGGAGCGATCTCCGGGAGCTTTCGCGCAAGTGAGTTGCTGAAGCCGTCGTGGCGGCTGCCGCCGGAGAGCGTCCGGCGCAGATCACGGAAGCTGAAGTTGGTGATCTCGTAGCCAAGCTGATCGGTCGCGACGCTCTCGAGGTTGTGCGCCTCATCGAAGATGACCCGGCCCGCCTCCGGCAGCACATCCACCTGCGTGGCCGCCAGCGTCAGTGCGTGGTTGGAGACGACGACATCGGCGTTACGCGCCACCGCACGCGCCACCCGCAGCGGGCAGCGTGTGGCGTACTGGCAGCCGCGCCCGAGGCAGCTTGCGCGGTCGGACCGCGTGCGTTCGATCAGCCGGCGGAGGCCACTGAAGACGATCTTCGCCTCCGCCGGGATCATGTCGAGGTCACCGCTGTCGCACTCGGCAAGCCACGCGACGAGGTAGGCCATCGCCTGCCGATCCTCGGAGAGCATGGACACGGTGGCATCGCGAAGCTGCGTGACGAAGCGGCGGAGGCAGAGGTAGTTCGAGCGGCCCTTGAGCAGCGCGGCTTCGAAATCGACCCCGAGCGTCCTGCGCAGAAGCGGCAGGTCCTTCTCGGTGAGCTGCTCCTGCAGGTTCTTGGTGTTCGTGGAGACGATGACCGGCTGCGCGTTCGCGCGCGACCACAGGAGCGACGGGACGAGGTAGGCCAGCGACTTGCCGACCCCCGTGCCCGCCTCGACCATCAGAATCTCGCCATCGGCAAGCGCCCGCGCGACGCCCTCGGCCATCTCGATCTGGCCCGCGCGATGCTCCCAGCGCTCGAAGGCCGCCGCGACCGGGCCGTCGGTGTTGAGCAGCCCGGCCGCGGCCGCGACCAGCGGCGTCTCCAGCTCCAGCCGCTCGCGCCGGCGCTGGGCCGGGGCCTTCGGGCGCGCGGCGAGCAGCATCTCAAGCGCGCCATACTCCAGCACCGGCGCCTCGACTGCATCCCAGCGGAGCCACGCGAGCTCCCGGTCGCTGCCGACGAGGTCGCGCATGAGCGAGAGTGCCGGCGGCGCAAGCCCTGGCAGCCGCTCGCGGAGGGCCTCCGCGACCGCGCGCGAGAGCGTGGCGCCCTCGACCGGATGGACGATCACCGCGGGCGTGCTCTCGTCCGCAACGCCGAGAGCGCGCGCGACGGCGCTGAGGGAGAGATCGCGCAGCGTGGGGCACAGCAGGAGCGTACCTGACATCGCATCGCTCATGCGCGAGCGGAGGTCCGCGGCCTCGTCCGCAATGCCATCACGGGAAAGAAGCGCGACAGGCAGGCGGGCGTCGTAGACGAGGACCGGGCGCCCGCCGAGCGCGGCGACCAGCTCGAGGAGCCGGCCGTCGATCTCCCCCGGGCGGGCCGTGGCCTTCCAGCCAACTGACGCCGTGCAGGCGCCTGTGACGGCGAGGCGCGTTCCGGCGCCGTCCGTGCAGAGATGCAGGTAGGCCACGTCATCTGTGCGTGGTTCGCTCACCGTAGTCTCGATCCCACTCTCCCCCTACAGAAACCGGCAGCCCATCAAGCGGGCTGCCGGTCATCGAATACGCATTGACAGCGCGGTCTCAGGCCTCGTCGGCGACCTCGACTGCATCCCGGGCGGCCGCTGCCCCACTGTCCCTGATGGCCTCCTGGATCATGTCGCAGGCAGTCAGAAGCAATTCCTGGCTCCAGGTGTCTCCCCGCAGTCCCGCCATCTCCCCGCACTGGTCCGCGAGGGTCCCGCTGGTCTTCCGGATGTACTTCGCCTTCACGATCGTCATGTGCTCGCGAGCACCGTGGCTGTTGTAGCTTTCCTTGTTGAGCGTCCCGACGATCATGAGACGCGTGCCCGACTTGACGTTTTCCATCACCCATTCGCCCAGTTCCTGCCATGCGTCCACCAGGAAGAGGTCCGAAACGGGCTCGCCGTTCGCGCGCAGGAAAGGACGATCAACCTCAAAGCTGAACTCAGCCTTCACCTGACCGGACGACTTCTGCCTCAGAGCGGGCTCACGAGTGGAAAAACCCGTGAGTGCGACGAAGTTGAGATCCGCCAAAACACACACCTCCACCATGCATCCAGCCATCTTGCGGGGAGAAAAGAGAGAATTGCGTCTCCGCCAGGGCCGCCGCACAGAGTCCTACGAATGCAGAACGGGTATGCCTTCAGTAGCGCGGTGCTACGCCCCACAGAAATGTACTATACCACAGTCAGTCCACCTGTTCAAGGCTTGCGCCCGCGCTCGAATCCGCTGTCTTGTTAAATCCTGTCGAAAATAATGACCCGATTCCTCGAGTTGCGGCGGTCTTTGTGTCGGAAAGATATCAAAGCCGGTTGTGCTCCCGCAGGAGTTTACGGTACAACTCCTCGGCGCGCGCCACCATTCCGTCCAGACTGAACATCCGCTGCGCCCGGGCCCGTCCCCGCTGCCCCATCTCCGCCGCCACCTCCGGGTTGCTGATCACCTCGGCGATCGCCGCCGCCAGCGCCTCCGGATCAGACGGCGGCACCAGCACCCCGGTCTGGCGGTCAACGACGGCCTCTCGGATGCCCGGCGCGTCGCTGCCGACCGTCGGCTTGCCGAGGAACGCCGCCTCGATCAGCACGATCCCGAGGCCCTCAATCGCGACGGAAGGCAGCACCACCACGTCCATCGCCTGCATGAGCTTGCGCGCGTCCGGTCGGTAGCCCATGAGCCGCACGTTGTCACCCAGCCCAAGCTCGGCCACTCGTCCCTCAAGCGCCTCTCGGTCCTCTCCCTCGCCGATGAGGAGGCAGACGAGCTGCGGCCAGCGCCTGACAAGGATCGCTACCGCATCGAGCAGCACTGCCTGGCCCTTACGCGGTGAGAGGTGTGCCACCTCACCGATCACCGGGGCATCATACGTCAGCCCAAGCTCATCTCGCACCGCGCGCTCTGGCGGGATCTCCTCGAACTGATGCGGGTTGATCCCGTTATACAGTACTTCGATGCGCGCGGCCGGAATCCCCTGCTCAACCATGTGTTGGCGCACGCCCTCCGAGCAGGTGGCGAGCAGATCGGAGTACACGTAGCAGGTCTTGACGTTCAGCGCGTGGACCGATGCGAAGCTGGGTATGTCGGCGATCTTCCCCGCTACCGCGCCCCAGAGGCTTGCGGTGGAGAGGTGTGTGTGGATGATATCGGCCCCGATGCTCTGCGCGAACCACGCCAGCAAGAACGGTGCCACGAGGTTCCCCTTCCCCGCGATCGGGAGGGGATGCGCCTCGATACCCCTCTGCTCGAGTTCCTGCAGGAGCTGCTCGTTGTGTTTGAGCGCGAAGACGATGCGGTGGCCACGCCGCTGCAGTCCCTCGGCAAGGTACAGCGCCACCCGCTCCGCGCCGGAGTAGCGCGAGGGCGTGATGACGGTGAGGATGGTGAGTGGCCGCGGGTCGCGGCTCGCGGGCTGAGACGTCAACCTCGACACCTCATGCCTGTCCGCGGAGGAAGGCGGCTGCGCGCTTAATGTCTTCGCGCGCGTCGCCGCGCGGGCTGCACTCAAGCGCCATGTAGCCGTCCCAGCCGATCTCCTCGAGCACCGCGAAGGCGGCCGCGAAGTCGGTGTGGCCGTGCCCGGGAGTGGCGCGATTGCTGTCCGCGAGGTGGATGTGGCGGACGTAGCCGGTTGCGTACTCGCGCAGCGCGCCCGCAATCGTGTCCTCCTCGATGCTCATGTGGAAGAAGTCGGCCATGATCTTGCAGCCCGGGCGGTTCACGCGGTCGCACAGCGCGGCGCCGTCGCTGAGGCGGTTGAACCACCACTGCTCATAGCGGTTCAGCGGCTCCCAGAGGACGCAGACGTTGTGCTTCTCGGCGTGCTCGGCGATCTCCACCGACAGTTCCGCGAGCAGGTCCATCTCAAGCTCCTGCTGGCTCCTCAGCGGCGTAACGTCCGGGAGGCGCGTGTACTTGTCCGGGCCCATCTTCACCGCGATCAGCGGGGCGTAGATGACGCCGGTTGCGCCGAGCTGGCCTGCGGCGATGAGGAAGCTCTTCAGGTCCTCCATGGCGATCTGCCGCTGATTGCGTTCGGCGGCCATCAGCGCGCCTCGCCCGCCGCTGCAGATCGTGCTGACGGCACAGCCGGTGTTGCGGCAGGCCTCGGCAATCACGTCGGTGACTTCGAGGATGTCCTGGCGGCCTGTCAGTTCGATGGCGTCGTAGCCCGCGTCCACCATGTACTGCATCTTCTCTTCGTAGCTGTCGCCGCGGCTGAGATACTCGCGTCCTGAGAGCTTGAGCTCCATCTTCCTATCCCTCGCATGAATGCCCGATCTACGCGATTCCGATCTGCTACAGCTGCGGCCCGCACAGGTCGCACGGTGGCAGGCCTCGCTTGCGCGCCTGCACCAGAGTGATCGCCTCCGGCTGGCTGCGCAGCAGCGCGGCGCAGTTGCGGCGGTGATAACGCGTGCCTGAGCCTGCTACCCAGACCACCGGCACCCCTCCGCCCGCCTGCTCGCTCACCTCAAGCCGCAGCACCCAGACAAGTGCCGCGGCGAGGAGCGCGAAGACGCCGGAGATGATCACCAGCCATGCCAGGCCGGTTCCTTCCGTTCCGTCATCGCTCTTCATCGTACTCCCAACCCCTTTTGTATCGTCCTCATGTGACGGATCAACTCCCGTACGCGCGCAGGATCGCCGGCAGATCGTTCCGAAACTGCGCCAACGCCCGCGCGCGATGACTCACCGCGTTCTTCTCGTCAGGCCGCATCTGGGCGAAGGTCGCGCCCGCGGGTGGATAGAGGAAGACCGGGTCGTAGCCGAAGCCGCCCTCGCCCCGCGGCGCGCGCGTGATGAGGCCCTCCACGTGGCCCTCCCAGCGCCCGATCTCGCCCTCCGGCGCGCAGAGCGATAGTGCGCAAACGAACCGCGCGGTCTTCTCTGCCTCGGGCACCCCCGCAAGCTCCGCGAGCAGCTTCGCGATCAGGTCCTGCTGCGTGCCGCCCTCACCGGCATAGCGCGCTGAGCGGACGCCGGGCGCGCCTCCGAGTGCATCCACCATCAGCCCGGAGTCATCGGCCAGGCTCAGCTCACCGGTGGCGCGGGCGCAGGCAAGCGCCTTCTCGCGCGCGTTTTCCGCGAAGGTCGCTCCGGTCTCCGCGAGCTGTGGCGGGTCGTCAAGCTCGCCGAGGTGCGCCACTTCAACCGTGAGGTCGCTGAGCAGCTCGCGGATCTCGCGCACCTTGTGCGCGTTCTCGGTCGCGAGGATCAGTCGCATCGTCATCGGCTTTCGGTGAGCCTCGTTCGTCACTATGGCAGCACGTCGCCGAGGACTTCGCGCTGGATCTCGAAGAGGGTCCGGCAGCCCTCACGACCGAGCGCGAGCATCTCGAGAAGCTGCTTCTCGGTGAATGGCGTGCCCTCCGCGGTGCCCTGCACCTCGATGAGGTTCCCGTCGCCGGTCATGACGATGTTCATGTCGGTGCCCGCGCGGCAGTCCTCGGAGTAGGCGAGGTCGAGCATGATCTCACCCGCGACCACGCCCACCGAGATCGCCGCGACCTGCGTCTGCAGCGGCCAGCGCTTGAGCTTGCGGTTGGTCATCAGCCAGCGGCAGGCATCCGCGAGGCAGACCCAGGCGCCGGTGATGGCGGCCGTGCGGGTGCCGCCGTCCGCCTGGAGCACATCGCAGTCGAGCTTGATGGTGACCGGGCCGAGGAGGTCCATGTTGCAGACGGCGCGCAGTGAGCGGCCGATGAGCCGCTGAATCTCGTGGGTGCGCCCGGAGACGCCCGTATCCGATGAGCGGCGGTTGCGATCGGAGGTGGCGCGCGGCAGCATGTCGTACTCGGCGGTCACCCAGCCCTGGTCGGTGTCGCGCAGGAAGCCGGGCTGGTAGTCCTCGACCGACGCGGTGCAGTGAACGCGGGTCTGGCCGAGGCTGATGAGGCACGAGCCCTCTGCGTACTTGTTGATGTTACGGGTGATGCGGCACTTGCGAAGCTCGGCGTTGGAGCGTCCATCCTCTCGCAGCACGTGAAAAGCCTCCGTGGGGCACAAAGTCCGGCGGTCGTCGGAGGGGGGTTCGCCTCGGCCGGGCGGTATTCCTTGCAGGCGCGGAAGTTGCCGCAGTGCGCCTGCTGCTACGCGACGGCTCGCGACCTCAGACACCGTGCTTGCGGCGGCCGCGCCCTCACATGCCCATCTCGGTCTCGAGGGTGCTGCCGGTGCCCTCCACGTACTGGCGCAGGCCCTCAACGAGGGCGTTGGCGGCCGCGGTTCGCACCTCCGGCTTCGCCAGCAGCCCCTCCTCCACGTCGGAGTTGAGGAAGAGCAGCTCAACCAGCACCGCGGGCATATCCGACTCGCGCGTAACGCAGAAGTTGGCCCACTTGAGCCCGCGGTCCTTGCGGCCGAGCGCCTTCACAAGCTGGTCATGTACGACCGCGCCGAGGCACATGCTGCGGTCGTGGTAGTAGAAGGTCTCGGTGCCGAAGCCGGTGTTGCGCGTCGGCATGGCGTTGCAGTGGATGCTCAGGAACAGGTCGGCGCTGATCCGGTTGGCGAGGCCGGGGCGGTCGTAGAGGTCCACGTAGTAGTCGCCGTCGCGGGTGAGGGTGATCTGCGCGCCCATCTGGATGAGCTTCGTCGCGACCTGCCGCGCCACGTCGAGGTTGATCTCCTTCTCGAGCAGGCGGTTACCGCGAGCGCCCGAATCGCGCCCGCCGTGCCCCGCGTCGATCACGATGCGCTTGTCGGAGATCCGGCCGCGCTTGAAGATCACAGTGACCGCCGGGGGGCTGACCGACTCGTCCAACTCAAAGTGTATGAGCTGCTTCATCTGCAGCGTGAGCTCAGCGCCCGCGGCGCCTGGCGTGCCCGAAAGCTTCATTGCGCCCACGAACGGGCTGGCGACGCCGACCGGCCCCGTCGTTGCCGCCGGCGCGGCGTCCGGGAACTTCAGCGTGACCGTCGGCGGCTGGCTGCGCACGCTGATCTTCGGGCGCACGAGGTCGCTGAGTTCGATGCGTAGGAGCGTGGTGTCCTCATCGGGGCTGCGCGCGTCTATCCCGGTGATGAAAGGCACGCGTCGCTCGATGAGCGGTTCATCGCCGTCCAGTTGGCCGATCACCATCGAGCCTCCCAGGCCCTGCGGATGCGGCTGCCAGCGGACCTGCCCGGTGCTGCTGAGGTCCATCACCACGCGCGCGACCGGCGGGTCGTCGGTGAATTGCGCCCAGCGGACGCGCTGCACCTCGCCGCAGCTCACGAGGGTGAACTCCTGCGGCAGCTTCACCGTGGCGCCGGCGAAGTCCACGTACGCGCGCTCCGGCGCGTTCACCCGGTAGAGTGTGGCCTGCGAGCGCAGCGGCGTGGTGATCTCCACGCGCGCGCCCTCCTCGTCGGCATGGACGCGGATCGCGGTGATCGGGACGACTACGCTGAGCCGCTGGGCGGCGGGGTTCCACTGCATCCCGGCGCCGATGGCATCGAGGACCGGGCGCAGCGGGCAGACGATCTGGCCCGAGACGATGAGCGCCATCCGGGGCATTCTCACCTCAGCGCCGTTGACGACGAGGAGGTCGCTGCCGGCCTTCACGCGGACCTCGGTGCGTGCCGGCGCGACGATCTGCAGCGTGGCCTCACCGGGCGAAGTGACGCGGCACCCAAGGGCTTTCGCGATCTCCGCGGGTGGGCCAATGAGCGTGCCGGCTTCGAGCACGGGTGAGGGGGACACCTGAAGCGAGGAGCCGAGAACCTGGACATCAACCGCGGCGAGCGCCGGCACACACAGTGCCGCCGCTACCGCGACGATAGCCAACCGCTGCCTGAGGCACGCCCACGCGCCTGTCATCTGCTGCATCGCAAAGCTGCTCCTTATCTGCGTACGGCCGCGGCATCAGGAAGTATAGCTTGCGCGCGTCATGTTTTGCAAGGACGCAGCAGAGATGGACGGGGTTCAGTTGCGGCGAGGCGATGGAGAAGATGATGCGGGGGAGACAGACGCTCCTCCCGCCACTTCACGCGCACCGCAGGAGGTCGCGTGCCTCACCGGTGCTCCGGGAACAACCGCTTTGCGCACTCGGCCACCCGCGCATAGGTCTTCGGGAGATCGATCGTCAGCAGCTTGCGGTCGCGCATCAGCACGCGGCCGTTGACGATCGTGTCGCGCACATCCGCGGCCTGCGCCGCGTAGATCATGTGCGAGACCAGGCTGTGCCGCGGGTGCAGGTGGGGCGCATCGAGGTCCACGAGGATGCAGTCGCAGTGCTTGCCGACCTCGAGGCTCCCGATGCAGTGCTCGAGGAAGATCGCGCGGGCGCCACCGAGCGTGGCCATCTGCAGCGCCGCATCGGCCGAGACGGCGGTTGGGTCGCCGGTGCTGACCTTCGCGATCAGCGCCGCCAGCCGCGCCTCCTCCAGAAGGTCCAGATTGTTGTTGGAGCCGGCGCCATCGGTGCCGAGGCCCACGCGAGCGCCGGCCCCGAGGAGGTCACTGGTGCGGGCGATGCCGCTCGCGAGCTTGAGGTTGCTGCCCGGGCAGTGCGCCACACCGGCGCCCTTCGCGGCTACGATCTCGATATCGCGGTCGTCGAGGTGCACGCAATGGGCGCCCAGCACGTTCACCTCAAAGAGCCCGATCGCGTCCATCGCCTGGATCGGGGTGGTGCCGTAGGTCTGCATAGCGGCGGCCACGTTGTCGGCGGTCTCCGCGAGGTGGATGTGGATCGGGACCCCGATCTCATCGGCAGCCTCGATGACGCGCTCCATCATCTCTCGCGGAACCGTGTAGGGGGCGTGAGGCGCCAGCATCGGGTGGATGCACAGGTCATCACGCGCGGCGAACTCGCGCGTGAACGTCTTCGCCTCCTCGAACATATCCTCAGCGTTCGGGACGATCCCGAGCAGCACCCCGGCGGGGCACATGCGGATGCCGCAGCCCATGGCCGCGCGCGCGCCCACCCGCGGCAGGTGGTACATGTCGTTGAAGCAGGTCACACCGGCGCGGAGCATCTCGGCGCAGCCAAGCAGCGTGCCCCAGTAGACATCGTCCTCAGTGAGCATCGCCTCCGCTGGCCAGATCTTCTCCCTCAGCCACGGATCGAGCGGCATGTCATCGGCGATGCCGCGGAACAGCGTCATGGCGGCGTGCGTGTGAGCATTGACGAAGCCGGGCAGGAGCAGGCAGCCTGTGCCATCAATGCGCTCATCGGGCTCGCCTGCGGGCAAGAGTTCATCAGCGGGGCCGACGTAGGTGATGGTGCCGTCAACGGCTTCGAGCGCCCAGCCATCCTGAACGCGGCTGTCACCGTCTGCCATCGTGATGATCTGCGCGCCGTCAATACGCAAGACTGCCATACGCACCCTCCGACAGGATCTGCTGGGATGTAGCTTTCACTCTGACAGATCAGAGGGTATTATAGCGTACGGGCCGCCGGGAGGCGAACCTGCGCGTTCCGCGCCTCGTCACAGAGAGTGTGCTGCGAGCATCGCTGCCGACCGCGGCATTGGGTCTTGACTCGGGTGGGGGGGTAGTGTATCATACAGTGCACTCGGCAAGCCGAGGTGGTGGAACTGGCAGACACGCTAGCTTGAGGGGCTAGTGACCATTATAGGTTGTGCGGGTTCGAGTCCCGCCCTCGGCACCACCAAACAGTCGTCTGCGGATAGTCATCCTTGCCGTAGCTTCCGTTGCACTTGTCGCTTTCGTCGCTGCCTTCCGGGCGATTAGCTCAGGGGAAGAGCGCTTGCTTCACACGCAAGAAGTCGCAGGTTCAAATCCTGCATCGCCCACCATGATCGGATCAGACGGGCTGCAGGTTGGCCCGATGGCGTGAGCCGGGATGGCCGAAGCGAGCGGGAATAGCTCAGCTGGTAGAGCATCAGCTTCCCAAGCTGAGGGTCGCGGGTTCGAATCCCGTTTCCCGCTCCAGAAGATCGGCGGGGCTCTGCGAGAGAGATCGGCGGCGAGAGGGACACAATCGGTTTGATGCGGGAGTAGCTCAACGGTAGAGCATCTGCTTGCCATGCAGAAGGTTGAGGGTTCGAATCCCTTCTCCCGCTCCATCTGTTCCCCCGGAGGCGGGCCCGGCATTGCCCGGCCCGCTTCTTTCGTCGGTGAATAAGAGGCTTTCCCGCCGCGGTCTCTTTGCGGCGGGGCGCAGTGAGGCGGCATAGCCAAGTGGCTAAGGCGGCGGTCTGCAAAACCGCTATTCGCCGGTTCGACTCCGGCTGCCGCCTCCATTCCATTTAACGCCGTTGCCGTTGCTGCCGTAAGCTGTCGTTGCTTCCGCTTCTGTCGTTGCTTTCGTTGCTGCCGTAAAGCCGGAGTGGCGGAACGGTAGACGCCGGGGACTTAAAATCCTCTGAGGGTCACCCCCTCGTGCGGGTTCGAATCCCGCCTCCGGTACCACGACACACCTGCTGCGTCCCCCAGCCTTCTTTCACGTCGTGGAGGGGCCGCCCGAGCGAAGCGAGGGTGAGTTCCGCTTGCGGAACTCAGCCGCTGTGCCGGCCCTGTCGTCGGCCTCTCGAACGGCGGGCCGGCACAGC
>DHPY01000096.1:27814-76677 GCA_002411015.1 Armatimonadetes bacterium UBA5352
CGGCACAGCGGCTTCGTCGGCGTCCGCACACGACGCGGACGCCTCCTCACTCCTCGCGCCGCCAAACGACAGCGGCGCTCGGAGCGGCCCCTCCACGGCACGGCAAGCACCGCGTCGGACGAAGATGCAGACGTAATGTCTGGCTGTGCCCGCATCACGCATGAGCGCACCCCCGCTCGGAGGTGCGCGAGACGCATCCGGTCAATCCTCTGCCCTGATACGAAAGGGGAGTGACCGATGATGTACAGGCCCGTGCTGATCGCGCTGATTCTTCTGATTGCAGTCTCCGCCCACGCCCAGGAGCCCGTCTGGCAGGCCGATCTGTCGGCGCCGACCGGGGGCTTCGGCACCTACAATGACAACGCGGCCGTGGCCGTGACCTCGGCCGAGGACGCCGGCGAGCGCATCGTGCGCGCGGTGGCGCCGGGCACCGAGCGCCTCGAGGGCCTCAGCATCGTCACCGCGCCCGCCCTCCCCGGCGGCAGACGCGCAACGATCAGCACCGAGGTCCGCGGCTCCGGCGACCTCTGGCTGATCGCGCACTCCCGCAATGGCTGGCTCTACAGCCGCAGCGTGGCCGCGCTCACCGATCAGTGGCAGTCGCTGCAGCTCACCAAGCCGCTGGGCCTCACCGATGACCGGATGACGATCTGCCTTGTGACGCGCGAGATCGGCCCGATGACCGTCGAGCTTCGCTCGCTGTCCGTGGCCATTGAGCCAGCGCCTGCTGTCTCAGACGTGGCCGTCGAGCCTGTGAAGCTCGAAGCGGAGGCGTTCTCAGCGTATGCGCGGCAGCTTCGGCAGGTGGAGGGGGCCTCGGGCGCCGCGGTCGTCTCCGGTGCGGACTTCGCGCTGCTCTCAGGCATCCCGTGCCCGCGCACGAGCCGCCCGATCTACCTCTTCGCCCGCACGCGCCTCGCGGGGCCGCAGTCCTCGTGGGGCGTCATGGTGGACACGGGCGGTGGCACGCAGCGCATCAACACGCTCGCGGGCGAGGATACGCGCGAGTGGCAGTGGATCACCGGCGCGCCCTTTACCGCCGCGATGGTGGGCGACAGCTTCCGCCTGCAGCTCTTCGGGCCGCGCGACGCAGCGGGCGAGACCGAGCTTGACGCGATCGTCCTCACGACCGAGGCCGAGCCGACTGCCGAGCAGCTTGACGCCGCCGCGCCGGTCGCTTTCGACGCGCCGCTGCTGGCGGTAGGGCGCGCGGAGACGCCCCCGGCGCTCGATGGCGTGGGCGATGACGCCTGCTGGCAGCAGGCAGTGGCGCTGACGGGGTTCACGCGCGTGAACTCGGCCGCACCCGCTGATCACGCGACCGAGATGCGCCTCTGCCGCGACGATGACGCCCTCTACTGGTGGTTCCGCGGTGAGGAGCCGGTGCTGCGGCCGGAGATGAACCGCATCGGCGACTTCCGCAGGAGCATCACTGAGCGCGATGGCGACGTCTGGCGCGACGATGCGGCGGCACTTGTGCTCGACACCGGCGACGGGCTCTTCGACCTCTTCGTGAACGCGCTCGGCACGGTGAACGACTCGCGCATCGGGCAGCTGACGGATATGTGGGGCAGCCGCGATCAGGGCTTTGACGCGGACGTGGAGGTCGCGACGGCCATAGACGACGGCTTCTGGACGATCGAGGCGCGCATCGGCCTCGCGAGCCTCGGTGGGGCGCCGGAGGCGGGGGCGAGCTGGCGCTTCATCGCCGGGCGCATAGCGCAAGCGGATCGCGAGAGCAGCGCCTGGAACCTCTGCGTGCCCGGGATGCACGATCCCTCGGCTTTCGCGACGCTGGCGTTCGTGGATCAGGCACCGGGCGCGGTGATCAGCCTCCCCGAGCCGCTGCAGCCCGGGAGCAACGATGTGCGCGCGCAGATTGAGAATGCTGCGGGCGGAGTGCTGCTGGGCACGAGCGTTGCGGCCGACGGCCCGGGCGCCCGGCAGTGGTCGTTCGGGGCCGAGGGTGAGATCAGCACGCCGCTGCCCGTCGAGCGCGAGGGGGAGCTTCGCTTCCGCTATGCGCTCCTCGATGCGGCCACGCTCACCCCGCTGCTCGTCTCACCGCAGTACAGCCGCCAGGTGCGCTCCAGCACTGCCACCGTGGCGCTGCAGACTGACGCGCCGTGGACGCTGCTGGTCAATGGCGAGCGCGTGGCATCAGGCGCGTCCGCCGCGCTCGATCAGCCCGCCACCGTCTTCCTGCAGAGAGGTGTCAACGCGTTCGGCCTGGAGCTTCAGGGAGAGGCGCAGGTGCGGATCGAGGCGGGCGACGTGATCGTGACGGCCGCCGATCCATGGCGCGTGGCGCCTGAGGACGCCGATCTCTCCGCGCCCGCCGTGGACCCGCGCGCGTGGGAGGTCGCCGCTGGCGAGGCGCTCGGACCGGGGCGGTTCCGTTTCGAGGTGCTCTGGGAGGACACCCGCGCGTTCCCGACCTCGCAGCCCGCGCTCTACGTCGCGCAGGGCACCTCGCAGCACCTGATGATCGCCGCGCGCGGGCTGCCGGGGCACGTCGTCGAGGGCTACCGCTGCCACTTCTGGCTGCCGGAGCCGCTGGAGCTTGTGGGCGCCACCGGCTACTACAACACGCGCGAGGAGCAGCCGGAGTACACGATTGAGGCGGCCGGCGAGGTCGCTATCAATGGCGTCCCGCACACGCATTACATCGTGAGCGCCGATCAGCCGATCCGCTACAGCCAGGACGTGCGGATCCTCGAGGTCTTCAACGCGTTCTTCGCATGGCGCGATGGTTTCGCGCCTGAGGACCGCGACTACGTCATCCACTACGCCTCCGAGGCGCTGGGCGGGAGCATCCGCGAGGCGCGGCGGCAGGTGACGGTCCGGCCGCTGCCGGCGCTTGAGGGTGCTCAGCCCGAGCGGCTCGTGTGGCAGATGTGGGGGAGCTTCTTCAGCAACATGAACAGGGCTGACTGCAAGCGGCTGTCGATGGCGACGATGCAGGCCGCGGGCTTCAACAACATGGTCTCCGGAGACCGTGAGACCTCGGAGATCGGCGGCGAGTACGGTATCGAGAACGTGCTGTCGGTGAACTTCGAGCCGTGGAGCATCAACATGGTTCCGTGGCTGGAGGAGCACCCGGAGACGGCGCTGGTCGACCGCACGGGCGCTGAGAGCGACCAGTATGTCTGCACCACCGTGCTGCTGGCGGATGCCTGTGAGGTGATGCAGGAGAGCATTCGGGCGCAGATCGCCGAACGCCGACCCGACTGGGTGACGTGGGACTTCGAGTCAGGCGTGATGGCCGGCTACCTGTCATGCTTCTGCCCACGCTGCCTGGAGGCGTTCCGCGAGCAGGCCGGAATCGCGGCGAACGTGCCGCTGGACGCCGAGACGATTGAGCGCGAGCACCTGCCCGCGTGGACGGAGTTCATGAACCGGCGGATGGCGGAGGTCGCGCTGCGGATGAAGGAGGCCTGCCACAGCGCTGAGCCGCCCGCGCGCCTGCAGATCTACTCGGGCTACCAGTCTGAGGACACGAAGTGGCGCTACGGCGTGGACTGGGCGATGATCGGTGAGCTGCAGGCCTGTGACATCGCCGGCTGCGGCTACGGCCGCCGCTGGGAGACCGTGGCGGCCACCCATGAGGCGCTGGCGGGCATTCCGCTGATCGTCGGGCAACTGATGCGCCCGTACGACCGCAACTCCGATGAGGCCGTAACGCCTCTGACGCGGGCGGTGATGCTGCAGCGGCTGATGGACTGCACCGGCGGCGTGCTGGTCTACGACCGCATGCCGATGGAGGGCCGCTCGTGGCAGGCGTCGGCGGAGGTCTCACGCCTCGCAGCGGCCTACGATGAGGTCTTCGCGGAGGGCGAGTTCGCGGGCGTGGGTGAGGCCGAACTCGGCGCTGACTGGGCGGCGGCGAGGGCGCTCGACGACACGATGATCGTGGCGATGATGAACACGTCGACGACACCGCGGACGCTCGCACTCACGCTTCCCGGCGGCTACACGCGCTGCACGGAGTTCTTCAGCGGACAGCCCGCCACGTCAGGCGAGCAGGTCTCGCTGGAGCTTGCGCCCGGCGACGCCCGCGCGTGGGTGCTGGAGCGGTAGGCGAAATGGCGCACAGAACCGGGCCGATGACGCGTCGGCAGGCGGAGGGGCCGCACGAGCGTCGACGACGAAGGAGGAGACGCGAGGTCGGCCCGCGTAGGTCCCCCCGCACGTTAGCCAACGACCGCAGGGCCGGCCTCGTGTCAGCCGCTGACGCGCCTGACACTCGTGCGGCCCCTCCTGCGTGTCCCCGTTTCCAGACCAGCGGCCTACCTCGGCCCCTCGCGCCACTCGCCCTCCACCGGAGCCAGCGGGCGGCCGTCCAGCGTCAGCGTCGTGCCGCGAAGCATGAACGCGCGCGGGCCATCGGCGGTGAAGGTCACCACCGCCATCTCCGCGTCCGTCGCCAGCGCATGCCCGGCGACCTCCGCGGTCACGGGGCCATCTGTCGCGCAAAGCATCACGTGCGTCACGCCGTCCACCTCCACGACCGCGCCGGTGGCCCCATCATCGAGCGCCGTCACCTGCGCCGGCTCGGCGGGGCCGCTCTCCACCTCTGTGATGATCTCCACGTCATCGTACCAGCACTGTCCCTCGCCGAACATCTGCAGCGCCAGCCGCGTCTGCTTCGTGCCCTCCGGGACCGTCCCCGTGGTCTCGAACTGCTCCCACTCGCCCGTCGTCGGCCCGGGCAGCTCCACCCGTCCGGTGCTGACGCCGTCCGCGGAGTGATAGACGTAGGTATGCGCGCCGGTGCCGGAGCACTTGCCCCACCAGCGGATCGTGTAGCGCGTGCCGGGCGGCAGCGAGAACGGTCGCGAGTAGTAGTAGCCGTTGCTGTCGATGCGCGCCGAGGCGTTGCCGGAGTGCGCCACCTCCGTGTCGATCACGTGGTTCGGAAGCTGCCCCTCAGCGGTGCGCGGCGTCCAGCCTGCCATGCCCATCTCAAAGCCCGGGTTCACGATCAGCTCAAGGTGCGGACGCGGGACGAGCACGGTCAGGATTGTTGCGCCGGTCACGCTCGGTGTGGTGGCCGCAAGATAGGGCCCGCGCGCCTCGGCCTCAGGATAGACGGCAGTGCTCATCGCCAGCCCCTGCGGCGAGAACGGGTGGATCTGCAGCAGTGACTCGGCGCTGACTATCTTCGCCGCATCGTCCTCCAGCAGCAGCGTGTCCTGCCCCGAGGCGTGCATGAGAGCGCTGAAGGTGTGCGCCTCGGGCGCCGCGAGCGTGTCGCGGATAAAGAAGACGTTCGGCTTCGCGAAGACTACCTGTCGGTCGAAACGCTCCAGCACCGTGCGGTCGTCGGAGTTGTAGGCCGCCGCGGCATTGCCCAGCAGGTAGTCGAAGCCGTCGCTGGTGAAGAACTCGTCAACGCGTCCCTGGTTGAGGCGAAGCTGACCATGTCCGCCGAGCGTAACGGTGGTGTCGGCGAGGTACTCATCATCGAGATCGAGGACCACCGTGTTGTGGCCGAGCGAACTCACGCTGTACTTGCGCCGCTGCGGGTGGAAGTAGTCGCGATAGCCGGGGTCCCAGGCCAGCCACGACCCGGCGTAGCTGAGCATGAAGCTGTTGTGGTCGAAGTGGTTGTGGCCTATCTGGGCCACCGGCGGGCCGCACTTGAATGCGAGGTAGGCTGCGTCGGGGTTGAGGCCGTCGCGCATGACCGCGTAGCCGACATCCTGGAAGCACTCCGAGGGGCTGAACTGAGGCGCTTCTGGCCGGATCCGCTCCGGGTCCATCGCGATGAACGTGCGGGGGCTCGGTGTCTCGAACATGCCGATCTCGCGGCAGTACCAGGCGGCATCGCTGTCGCCGCCGAGGGCCAGCACGAGGTTCGTATGCTCAAACGCGAGCCCCGGGCCGCCGTCGCCGAAGCACGGAAGCTGGCCGGTGCCCGGGTCGAGGAGGCTGATGCAGTAGCGGGGGAGCGTCTGCAGGTAGTGGTGCGCGAAGAGGTCGTGCTGGATGCCCGCGCTCTGCGTGGCCCAGAGGAAATCGGCGATGGCGCCGGCGGCGTAGGTGCCATACATCGGCCCCTCCATCGCGCCACCGTCGGCCCCCTGCGCGTCGAAATTCTCGCGCAGACGCGCGATGACCGCGTCGGTCCACCCCTGCGCGCGCTCCTCCTCGTCGAGAAGCGCGATGCTGCCGATCCCGAGGCCCACGAGCTTGAGCACGGTGATGTTGTGGTAGATCGCACCGCTGGTCGTCGCCTCCTGCAGCAGCACCAGCGCCTTGTCTACCAGGGCGGTCCGCACGGTCTCGCGCTCGTCGTCGCTCAGGCGATCGTAGCACCAGTCGTAGAACACGCCGACCCAGATGGCGGCGTGCGAGGTGTCGAGGCCAGCATGCTGCTCGCCGAGGCTTGGGTCATTCCAGTAGCCCTCCCACGCGCACAGGTGGAAGACGATCTCCCGCGCCTTCTCGTAGTAGCGCTCCTCACCGGTCACGATGTATGCCACGAGGAAGTACTGCAGGCGCGTGGTGATCGAGTCGCTGCGCTCCTGGAAGAGCGCGGTGGTGGGCGGGTAATGGGCGTAGTCATCGTGGCGCGGAGGGCGCTCGTCTGAGAGCGTGTATTCCCACTGCTTCGATGGTCCGCCCTCCTGTCCGGGCATCATGACCGAGTAGTGGTAGGCGGGGGCGTCGGCGAACTCATCCGCGCGCTCGATGATTCTCGCCCACGCCTCGGCCGGCACACAGCCGAGGGAGTTCTCGTCCGTATCCGACGCCAGCGCGCGCAGACGTGGCAGGTCTCCGGCGGTGATGAAGATACGTGGATGCCCCGGCGCGGCGTGCGCAGCGAGCGCAGACGCGGTCAGAGCGGCCGTCACGAGCAGCAGGTGGGTCCTCATCGCGAAGCCTCCGTGCGAGTCATCGGGGGACGATGGCAGCCTCAGTATGCGCCGGGGTGGAGGCCGACACCTGCCGGGCGCCGAACTCTGGCGCATCTGATCATGGTCAGGAGTTGGATGATGATGGCCCGACGTTGCGCACTGATAGTGACCGCCCTGCTGCTCATCGCGACGGGAGCCTTCGCGCGCCGCCCTCCCGAGGGCATCACCGGGGATTGGGAGGACCTCGGCGTGCAGGCCCAGCGCTCCCGCATCTTCTCCCGCGAGGTCGGCAGGAGCGCCGCCGGCGCCGAGGTCTACTACCTCGGCATGAACGGCTTTGCGCTCGCGCTCGAGCCGCTCACCGGCAAGCCCGCGGGGCCGCGCGGGCAGTTCGACTTCGGCGAGGAGTGGATCTGGGACATCTGCGCCCACTCGAACGGCAAGGCCTACGCCACCTGCGGGCTGCGAGGCATCTTCGAGTTCGACGCCGCCACCGGCGAGCAGCGCCAGATCGGCACGCCGCCTGAGGGCGAGACGGTGATCTGGGAGCTGTACGAGGCCTCCGACGGGCATATCTACGGGGGAACCTACCCGAGCGCGAAGCTCGTGCGCGTGAACCTCGAGACCGACCAGATCGAGGACCTCGGCCGGATCGACCCGGAGCAGATGTACGTGCGCACGATCGCCGTTGAGGGCGACTACGTCTACTGCGGCTGCGGCGTGACGCGGCCCTCCGTCTGGGCGTATCACATCCCCACGGGCGAGAAGACGCAGATCCTGCCTGATGAGGCGCGCGAGGGGCCCGGCTGGGGCCGGGCGATGACGCGCATCGACGACCGCGTCTACATCTGGGGCAACGGCGAGGGCGGGTGGCGCGTCAGTGGCCTCGAACTCGAGCGCGTCGAGGAGCTTCCGCACCTGCGCTACGAGGAGCTTGCGGATGGCACACGCCTGTACGCGTGGGACAATGCCGGGCCCGACCGCGAGTACATCGTGGCTCCGCGCGGCGGCGAGCAGTACACCGTCAGCTTCGACTACGAGACTGAAGGCCCCGAGCTGTGGGACATCTTCTCCGGCCCGGACGGCCGCATCTACGGCAACACGCACACGCCGATCACGCTCCTCGCGCACGACCCGGCGACCGGCGAGACGCAGGTCTATGGCGATCCGGTGGGCCACGCGGGGCAGGTCTACGCCTCCACGTGGATCGACGGGAAGCTGCACATGGCCGCCTACTCGGACTGCTCCTACACCGTCTGGGACCCGGCGCGCGAGTGGAGCTTCGGCACCGAGCCGGAGAGCAACCCGCGGCGGCTCGGCGATACCCGGCCGCATGTGCAGCGCGCGGGCGACCTGATCGCCGCGCCCGACGGCCGGCACACGCTCGTCTGCGGCATCCCCGGCTACGGGCACCAGGCGGGCGGGATCGCGGTGGTTGATCCGGAGGCGCAGACCTTCGAGCAGCACGATGACGTGGTCGCGCCGCAGAGCCCGTGGTCGCTCTCCGACACGCCCGACCCGGATGTGATCGCGATCGGCACCACGATGTACAGCGGCACCGGCACGGAGAAGATCGTGACGCTCGCGCGGGTGGTGCTGTGGAACTGGCGCACCGGCGAGGCCCTCAGCGAGTTCACGCCATGGCAGGATGAGCTTGACCCCGCCGATTTCACCAGGCTCGAAGATGAGGTGCAGGTGAACTCCTTCCTGCGGCTGGGGGATCAGCTCTGGATGATCGGCGCGCCGGACGGCCGCGTGGCGGTCTACGACTTTGGCACGGAGGAGCTGACGCACCTGCCCTACCTCGATCATGGCAGCGGGCGCTTGCTTTACCGCCCGGAGGATGGCATGATCTACTCGAACATGGGCGGCTGGATCGTGCGGATCGACCCTCGGACGCACGAGCAGAGGCTCCTGGCGAGCTACCCCGGCTCTCAGGGCTGCGCGCTCTCGGGCGAGTGGCTGTATGCCTTCGAGGGCGCGAGGCTGCTGAGGCTGAGGATTGGGTGAGAGGAGGCCACACCATGACCGCGCTGCTGTCTGGCTTTGCGCAGCGGCTTGAGCCTGTCGGGCGCATCCTTGAGCTGCCGGATTGGCATGTCTGGGGCTCGTCGCCGATAGATGGCCCCGACGGGAAGGTCCATCTGTTCAGCGCGCGCTGGCCGGTCGAGACCGGCTTCGGCGGCTGGTCCACGCACTCGCAGATCGTGCACTCCGTCGCGTCCGAGCCTGAGGGCCCGTTCGAGGTCGTCGACGTCGTGCTCACCGGTCGCGGCGGGCGCCACTGGGACGCGGCGATGGTCCACAACCCGACCATTCACGAGCATGAGGGTCGCTACTATCTCTTCCACATCGGCAACCTCGACGGCCGGCCCTTCACCCAGCAGATCGGGGTCGCGGTCTCCGACAGCCTCTACGGGCCATGGACACGCCTGGACGACCCGGTGCTCGGGCCAAGCCAGTACCGTGCGTGGGACTGGCTGATGGCCACGAACCCCGCGCTCCTGCGCCACTCGAACGGGCAGTTCTGGCTCTACTACAAGAGCTGGGACATGGCCGATCTGAAGCGGAAGATGGGGCTCGCGGTCGCGGATCACATCCTCGGGCCATACCACAAGCACCCGGACAACCCCATCGTGGACTACTCGCCGCAGGGCAAGCAGGTCGAGGACGCCTACGTCTGGTTCGAGGACGGGCTCTTCTACATGCTGATGGCCGACGACAATGAGGGCGTCGTGTGCCAGCACGGGGGCGCGCTGATCACCAGCGAGGACGGCATCCACTGGTCGGAGCCGCAGATCGGCTACCAGACCACCGAAGTCTACTTCGAGGGCGAACCGGTCCGCCGCTTCGAGCGCCCGCAGGTGCTGCTGCGCGACGGACACCCGGCCTACCTCTACCTCGCGATGCAGGGCGACGAGGCCGCCTCACCGGCCCTGCTGCGGGTCAGGAGATGAGCGATGAGCAAGAGCTACCGCCGGAAGATATCGTCTACCGAGGCCAGGACAGGGCGCTTCATGGTCCTCAAGAGCGCCCTCGGATTCTTCCCGCCGATCGGCGAGCGCTTCACGATCATCTCAGGTGAAGACGCGCAAGAGACGTGCGTCGAGGCTGAACCGTGTACCTGCCACGGCCCGGAAAAGCCGCATGAGCACTACTTCGTGCCCTGGCCGGGACTGGAGAAGGGCATGATGATCGAACTGACGCCGGCTGCCGATGGATCAGCCGATTACGTGCTGAGCATGCTGTGAGTGGCGGTCAGCTCTTGAGCTTCGCGGCGATCTCCGCCACGCGTCGGCCGAGTACGCGCGCGACCGCAGCCTCTGTCTCGTCCACGGGACGGTCTTCGGATGGCGTGGCGAAGTGTGACGGTCCGTACGGCGAACCGCCGGTCCTCGTGCTGCTGATCTCCGGGACACTGTAGGGAATGCCCACGATGACCATGCCGAGATGGATCATAGGCGGCCACATCGTGAGGCTGGTGACCTCCTGCCCTCCGTGGAGGGTCGCGGTCCCGGTGAAGGTGCCACCGGGCTTCCCAATGAGCTGTCCACCCGTCCAGAGGCCGGCGAGACTGTCGAAGAAGCTTCGCATGGGTGCGGCGGCGTTGCCGAAGCGAGTCGGGGAGCCGAAGCAGGCGCCGTCGCACTCGCCCAGCTCCTGGCCTGTCGCAAGCGGATACTCCGCCATCAGGCGCTCATGCGTCCGGGCCCAGCGCTCGTTCGCCAGGCGCACGTCCTCCGGTGTGCAGGGGTCGCCGGTGTAGCGCAACAGCGGCTCCGCACCCTCGACCTCACGCACTCCCTCCGCAACGTACTTCGCCATCTGTTCGATGCTGCCGTAGCGACTGTAGAACGCGACGTAGATCGTGACGCTCATCGCCATCCCCTTCCGCCTCGCACACCCTCACGACACCACCTCAGGGTTCGCGATCCACAGAGCCACTCCTGCCCGCGGTCAGCTCCCCGACAGCTCCAGCCACGCCCCGCCGCTGGCCGCGACGACGCCGCCGAGGCGCATGGTCGCCGCTGGCAGCCGGCAGATGACCCCGGGTGCGTGCTCGGTCAGCTCGAAGGAGCCTCCGTGGCGCTCGCAGATCCTGCGCGCGGCCTCGAGGGCCAGGTCCGTCGGCGAGAGACCCCCCGCGCGATCGGGCAGCGCCGGGTCATCCGACTGGACGGTAACCGACAGCTCGACCAGCTCCTGCCCGACCTCATCGCGCGCATCCTCGAGCCGCGCCACGACGCGCTCGCCCGGCCGCGTGAGTAGCACCAGCGCGTGCAGCACCCCCGCCACGGCCCGCCGCAGCGGCTGGTGGTAGCCGAGCACGGGGGGCACCGGCCCGGCCGCGTCGAGCACCAACCACGCGCCGATGGACTGCGCCTCCGAGGCAAGCTCACGCACCGCCTCGCGCGCGACATGGTACAGATTGACCTCGGCGGCACTGCCGCGCTGATCGGCGGCCGCGTCGCGCGCGATCACCAGGAAGTCCTCCAACAGCCCCTCGATCCGGCCGGACTGCTGGCGGATGATCCCGAGCATCTCGTCATGCACGCAGCGCTCCGACTCGTTGTGCAGCAGAAAGTCGGCGGCGGCGCCAACCGACGTCAGCAGGCAGCGCAACTGGTGCGAGAAGCGGACGATGGTCTCGCCGTCTATCGTCACCGCCTCACCTGATCGCGCACCTGTGAGGCGGAAGCTGGCGTGTTCCGGTCTGCCTGTGAGCTTTCCCATCGTGCACCCGACCTCCTGAGCCTCGTGTCTCGTCCTGTGGCGCATATCGGCCGGAGGCCGCATATCTTAAGGGCAGAGCGAACGGGTAGCAGTGCGCGGCGGCGAGGGGGAGATTCTTCAGAAGATGGCCTAAAGCCCTGGAACTGCCGTGCCGATAGTGCCGATGTCAGACGGCGACAGACCAGCGTCTCGCGCAGACCCGCCGGAGGACACCACACCGCCCCGATCATCGGGGACCCGGGCTGCTCCCGGTTCAGGCAGAGAAGGAGGAACACAATGTCTCTGACCCGTATCAACCAGAACATCAGCTCACTGAATGCGCAGCGCAACCTGGAGAGGAACTCCAACCGCATCGGGCAGTCGATTGAGCGGCTGTCGAGCGGTCTGCGCATCAACCGCGGCGGGGACGACCCTGCGGGCCTCGTGATCTCGGAGCTGCTGCGCGCGCAGGTCTCCGGCCTCGACGTCGCTCAGCAGAACGCCTCCCAGGGCGTCAACCTCATCAAGACCGCTGAAGGTGCACTCGACGAGATCTCGGGCCTCCTCCGCCAGATGCGGGACCTCGCAGTGGACGCGGCGTCGGACTCGAACAAGAACGCTGATGCCCGCGCCGCCCTCCAGTCGCAGGTGAACTCGGCGCTCACCACGATCGACCAGATCGCCACGAACACCAAGTATGCCGGTCGCGCGCTCCTCGATGGCTCCGCGGGCACGAAGGTCAACATCGTGAACAGGAGCGCGGTCACGAGCTCGGGCCTCACCACGCTCGGCACGCAGAGCGACGGCTACGTCTCCCTCCAGGTTACCACGGCCGCGGAGAAGGCCTCTGTCGGCACCGGCACGGGCGGCGCTGTGGTCGCGGGCAACACCGTGACCGGCACCGGCGGCATCGACCTCTCCACCGCCGGCGACTCGTTGAGCCTGTACATCAACGGCGTCCAGGTGCAGGATGGCGCGGGCGCGCTGGCCATTGGCGCCACGACCACCTGGTCCGACGTGATGACGGCGATCAACACGACGGCGGCCCTCGACGGCGGCGTCACGGCCTCCATCAGCGGCGGCGAGCTCGTCCTCAGCTCCGACACCTACGGCTCCGCCGCCCACGTCTCGGTCGAGTTCACCGGCACCGCCACCGCCACCACCGACCTGCTCGTCAACGGCTCCGCGAGCACCCTCGCGGCGGACAACGGCGTGGACTGCGTGGCGGACGTGGCCTTCGGCGGCAACGCCCTCACCGCAGGCGTGGGCGGCGGCGTCGATGTCACGTTCAGCGCGGGCAGCGGGCTGACGATCAGCCACGCGACCTACGGCTCGATCACTCTCAGCGAGGCCGCCGCAACCAGCGCCGGCGACTACACCGACGTGATGTATGCGCAGGACGGCCAGCTCTCCTTCCAGGTCGGCTACGACGCGGGGCAGGTCGCCACGACCAACATCCGCTCGGTCAAGGCCACCGACCTCGGCAGGACCGCATCCCTCGCCACTGTGGACGTCTCCACCGTCGAGGGCGCGAACACCGCGCTCGGCATCATTGATGAGGCGATCAACCAGGTCTCAACGCTCCGTGGTGACCTTGGCGCCTTCCAGGTGAACGAGCTGGAGGCGGAGGCACGGTCGCTTGGCGTCGCGCGGGAGAACCTCTCGGCCTCCGAGAGCGCCATTCGCGACACGGACTTCGGCCGCGAGATGGCGGAGTTCACCACCGCCCAGGTCCTCGTGCAGTCCGCGACCTCGTTCCTGTCACAGGCGAACTCGCTGCCGCAGAACGTGCTGCAGCTCATCCGCGGGTAGGCCGCACAGCGGCGAAGCCGGATGACCGGCGCGCGCTCGGCTCGCACTATGGGGGGCGCCTTCGCGGCGCCCCCCGAAGTCGCGCCAACGGCAGGAGGCGACCTGAATGAACGTCGGCAACATCTCCATCACCGGGCTCATCGCGCGCGACTTCGACATCCAGGCGGTCATCACTCAGCTCGGGCAGATCCGGTCGAAGCCGATCGCGCTGCTTGAGAGCCGCCAGGCGGAGCACGCGCAGCGCCTTGGCGCCCACCAGCAACTCCTCGCGAGCACGCTGGCGCTGAGCACCGCCGCCGCGGCCCTCACCGATGGCACCGCGTTCAGCCAGGTCACCGCCACCAGCAGCGACGCGAGTTCGGTGATCGTCGGCGCCTCCGCGGGGGGGCCGGTGGGTGAGTATGAACTGACCGTCACACAGCTTGCGCAGGCGCACAAGCTCGGCTCCACGGCGATCGCTTCATCCTCGGAGGCGCTGGGGGTATCCGGCGCGCTCGTGGTCAACGGGAAGGCCGTGACTGTGAGCGCGGGCGACAGCCTGGCGGCCATCCGCGACGCGATCAACGCAGCGGGGGCCGGCGTGAGCGCCTCGATCATGAAGGTCTCCGCCGGCGACCATCGCCTCACGATCACGAGCCTCACAACCGGCTCCGAGGGTGCGATCGGGCTGACCGAGGCTGAGGGCTCAGGCGTCCTCGCCGCGCTCAGTCTGCAGGAGACAGATGCAGCGCAGGACGCGCAGTTCACGGTGGATGGCGTCGCGATGACGCGCTCAACCAACGCGGTGGATGACGTGCTGGAGAACGTGCAACTGCAGCTCCTCCGAGAGACCGGCGAGGAGCCGGTACGGGTGACGGTGAGCGCGAACCCCTCGGCCACCATCGCGGCCGTCGAGAGCTTCGTGACCGCGTACAACCGCGTCGTCAGCTTCATCAATGCCAACCAGAGCTTCGACAGCGACGCGCAGAAGGGCGGGCTGTTCTTCGGCTCACCCGCGATTATGAGCTTCGAGTCCGCCCTGCGCGAGCGGGTCAGCGGGCTCGTGGGCACCCTCGGCGGCGACCTGAAGCTCGCCTCGCAGGTGGGCCTGAGCTTCGACTCCCACGACGCCCTCTCGCTCGACCGCTCGAAGCTGCTGTCCGCGCTGGCAAGCGACCCGGAGGGCGTCCGGCGGCTCTTCGGAGTGCGCAGCGACGCGCAGGGCGATGCGGTGCAGGTGGTCGGCTCGACCTCCGCCACGCGCGATTCCGGGCCCGCCGGGTGGGATGTGCAGGTGACGCAGGCGGCCACCCGTGCGAGCGCCACCAGCGCCTCGCTGGCCGGTGGCATCACGGCCGATGAGATCGTCACGATCAACGGGAAGCCGGTCAGCCTCACCGCCGGGATGAGCCTCACGGAGGCCTCCGAGCGGCTCAACGCGCTCTTCAGCGCGCAGAAGATGGAGATGACGGCGTCCGTCGAAGGCGATCGTCTCGCGATCACGCACAAGGCCTACGGGGCCTCGCACTCCATCGGCATCACCTCGTCGCTCGATGATGGCGCGGGTGGCACCGATCTCGGCGGCGCGACTGCCGGGGAGTCGGCGGTATCGCGCGGCCTCGATATCGCCGGGACGATCGGCGGGCACGCCGCTACCGGCCGGGGGCGCCTGCTTACCGGCGACGGCGGCTCGGCCGTGGCGGGGCTGCAACTGAACGTGACCGCGGAGGCAGCCGGCAGCGCAGGGATCGTCCGCCTGAGCAAGGGCATCTCCTCGCGGCTGACCGACCTGATCGAAAGCGTCACCGGTGACTCGGGCTCGCTCACGCGAGCCGCTGAGGGCGTGACCGCCGACATCGAGGCGATCGACGAGCAGATCGCGGGCATCGAGGCTGAGGTGGATCGCTACATCGCGAAGCTGCAGATTGATTTCGCGGTGATGGAGGCGAAGATGGCCCAATCGACGACGCTCCTGAAGTGGATGGAGAGCCAGATGGACTACCTGCCCGGCGGAAGATCGCGGAGTTGACGCGGCACGGATCATGCAGTGGCCGGAGCAAGGGACGGGAGGACCGATGATGGCGCCACGCTTTGCACCACAGGCCTACCAGGATATGCAGGTACTCAGCGCAGACCCGAGGGAGCTTGTCATACTGCTCTGCCAGGCGCTCGTGCGGAACCTCGTACGCGCGGGCAACGCCATGAGGCAGCGCGACTATGAGGCGAAATCGGCCGCGATCGTGCGGGCGCAGCAGATCCTCTCTGAGCTGATTTGCTCGCTGAACGATGAGGTCGGCGGTGAGCTGGCCCTGCGGCTGCGCGACCTCTACGCGCATCTGCAACTGCAGCTCGTGGACGTGGACCTGCAGGACGATCAGGACAGGCTTGCGCATGTCACCGAGATTGCCACGAAGCTGGTCGAGGCGTGGGAGGAGGCCCTGAAGCGATGTCGGCATCAGGAGCAGCAGCAGAGAGTCGGGTAGCGGATTCGGCCGTGGAGCGGGTCCTGGAGCTTGGTCGCGTGGAGCGGGCGGCGATTGCGGCTGAGGACTGGAACGCGCTGGACGAGATCCTGGAGGGACAGAAGGCGCTGTGGCGAGAGCTGCTGACCGCGGCCCGCGGCGAGCACCTGTCGCATTCCGCCCGGGAGGCCTCGGAGGCGCTCTCCGCGCTCTACGAGGTGCGGCGGCACAATCACGCGTTGCTTGAGCGCAGCTTCTCGGAGATGCGCCGGCGGCTTACCACCGCGCACCTCGGAGCGGACGCCCACAGCGCCTACCGCCGGGCACAGGCGGCGTAGGCCGCGCTATCCGTCGAGCATCAGATCCTCGGGCCGCAGCGTGTCGCCATGCGCCATCAACAGGCCGAGCTGGATCGCGTTCTCGAGCTGCCGGAGGTTGCCGGGCCACTGCTGCGAGCGCAGGAGCTCCAGCGCCTCGGGCGCGATCTCCCGCGGCCCCCGGCCGTGGCGGCGGAGGTGTTTTTGCAGGAAGAAGCGAGCGAACGGCTCCACGTCCTCCGGGCGCTCGCATAGCGGCGGCAGGCGCAGTGGCATCACCGCGAGCCGGTAGTAGAGGTCCTCGCGGAACCGCCCCTCGCGCACCGCCGCCTGCAGGTCCTGGTTGGTGGCGCAGATCAGGCGCACATCCACCTCGATGGGCTTCGTGCCCCCCAGCCGCGTGAAGCTCAGGTCCTGCGTGAAGCGCAGCAGCTTCACCTGGCTCTCCATGCTCATCTCGCCAATCTCGTCGAGGAACAGCGTCCCCCCGTCCGCGACCTCACAGATGCCCTTCTTCGACTGCGTCGCCGAGGTGAACGCGCCCTTCTCGTGGCCGAACAGCTCGCTTGTGAGAAGCTGGTCGGGCAGTGAGCCGCAGTTCACGGGCACAAACAGCCTCTCCGCGCGGTCGCTCATGTAGTGGATGGCGCGCGCGAGGAAGTCCTTCCCGGTGCCGGTCGCCCCCTCGATCAGCACCGGCGCCGGCGTGCGCGCGACCCGTGCCGCGGCCGCGTACGCCCGCTGCACTGCGGCATTGCGGCTCATCACGTGGTCGAAGCCGTGCCTCTCGCGCAGCGCCTCCCACAGGTAGCCGGCCTCGCCTGAGCCGTGACGGGCCTTGCCGAGCGCAGCCTCCACCGCGGCCAGCAGCTCCTCTGCGCGGAAGGGCTTCCTGAGGTAGTGCGGCGCCTGCATTCCCAGCGCCTCGATGGCGGTATCAAGCGTCGGGTGCGCGGTGATGATGATTGCGGGCGAGCGCACGCCCCGGGCGCGCAGGTGCTCGAGCAGCTCCACGCCATCGGTGTCCGGGAGCATCCGGTCGAGGATCAGCAGCGCAGGCTGGCCGTCTGCAGTGGCCGTGGCGAGCGCCGAAGCGCCATCCGCGACGCTCTGCACGCAGTGGCCGCTCGCGCCGAGCATTCGCTCGATGCTGCCGCGAATCTGCGGGTCGTCGTCAACGATCAGGACGGATCGGTTCTCTGTCACGATGGAGCGATCCCCCTCTGCGGGTGGTCAATGAATCCGCACATCTCAACGACTGCACTAGCCTGGTACGGGTCGTTGCCGTTGTCGTGGAGGGGCCGCCCCGAGTGCCGCTGAAAAGCGGCGCTCGGGGTGATCCGGCACCAGCCGGATCAGCCGCCGTGCCGGCCCGCCGTTCGCACGAAACGACAGGGGCCGGCACAGCGGCTCAGGCCGCCGCTCGCTGGCGCTCGCAACGACCTGACCGCGCGCAGTCGCTGGCGCTCCTGGCGCGCGGCGGCCCCTCCAACGGCTGGGCGGTCGCTTCTCCAGACAACTTGCTCGTGATGCACAGGCGGGTGATCTCTTCCTCCCCGGTCATCCGCTCAGCCGCGCCTGAAGCGCCGCCCGCAGACGCGCCATCGCTTGCGTGTGGATCTGGCAGATGCGCGATTCGGTGACATCCAGGATCATCCCGATCTCGCGCATGGTGAGCTCATCCTGATAGTAGAGGCTGATGACCTGCTGCTCGCGCTCGGAGAGCTCACGGATGGACTGCGCGAGGAGCCTGCGCAGCTCAGCGCGATCGACCACCGCATGCGGCACCCACTCCGCGCGGCCCTCGCCGAAGGTGCTCATGATGGGCGCGTGGGCGTCGCCTGCGGCTTCGGTCAGCCCCTCCAGGGAGATGAGGGCGGTTGTTGATGCGTCCTGCAGCAGCTTGTGGTACTCGGCGGAGGTGATTCCGAGGCGCTCGATGATCTCCGTCTCGTCGGGCTGGCGGCCCAGCCGCTGGCGTAGCTGTGCGACCACCGCCTCCAGCTCCCGGTAGCGGCCTCGCAGTCCGCGCGGCGCCCAGTCCATCCGGCGCAGCTCGTCGAGGATCGCGCCGCGCGTGAGCGTGCAGGCGTACGTGCGGAAGCTGGCCCCTCGCCCCGGATCGTAGCGATCCACGGCCCTGATGAGGCCGATCATCCCCGCGCTGACCAGATCCTCGCGGTCTACCTGCTCCGGAAGGCCCGCCGCGACCCTGTCGACCTCATACCGAACCAGGTCCACGTTGGCCGTGATCAATTGCTCGCGCTCAAGTTGTGACAGCTCAGCAGTCCCCGCGGTCTCAAACACACCCGATCCCCCTGCTCATACTCGACGTCACATGCGTTGTCGAGCCGGCTACGCCGCGATTTCCTTGCAGCTTGAGCAACACCTTCATCATCTTGCAGCAATTTGCCGGGTCATAGATGATCTTTCTGCGAACCAGGCATCTGAACGCTGCGTCGCTGACGCCTTCGGCGGTAGAGGGCAGCGAAGATCTCGGCGACCACCACGTACAGCGCCTCAGGCACAGCGCCGCCGACCTGGCAGGACCTGAAGAGGCTGCGCGCGACCGGCGGGTTCTCCAGCACCTCGATCCCGTGCATGCGAGCGAGGCGGATGATCTCCCGCGCCATCGCCCGCTGCCCCTTCGCCACGACCTTCGGTGCGCCCATGCTCCCGGCGTCGTAGCGCAGCGCCACCGCGAAGTGCGTCGGGTTCGTCACCACCACGTCCGCCAGCGGCATCTCCGCTGAGATCCCCTGCGCCAGCATCCCCCGCCGCAGCTGCTGGCGCCGCGCACGGATCTGCGGGTCGCCCTCGCTCTCGCGCAGCTCGCGCTTGAGCTCCGAGCGGCTCATCCGCAGCCGCTTCTCGTGGTCCCACCACTCGAAGGCGTAGTCCGCGGCGCCGATGATCAGCAGCAGGCCCATGCACTTCACGAGCATCTCCATCGCGATCGCGCCGAGGGCGGCCATCATCGGCCGAAGCTCCATCTCCGCCATCAGCACGATCTGCTGCGCATGCGCCCGGAGGACCAGCGCGGCCACGAGCGCCACCGCGCCGACCTTCAGGATGCTCTTGAGCGTGGCGACCGCGCCCCGGGCGCTGAACAGCCGCTTGAAGCCGTTCGCCGGGTTGAGCCGCGACCAGTCCGGGTTGATGGCCGCCGCGGAGACGAGGCCGCCCGTCTGCGCCGCCCCGGAGATTACGGCGCCGATGACCGCCGCCAGCATCACCGGGCCGACGACCAACGCCACGACCTGCATCGCCTCGCCGCACGCGGCAACGGCGTCCTCCGGCTGAAGCTCGGCCGAGGCGGCGGCCTGCAGCCCGCGCTCGGTCGCCTCCCGCAGCCGCTGGAGCATCCCGGTGCCGGCGTAGCGCCACACGAGGTAGATTGCGAGCAGCGAGAGCGCGCGTGAGAGGTCCGCGCTGACCGCCACCTGACCCTTCTCGCGCGCCTGCCGGCGCTTGCGAGGCGTTGCCTGTTCAGTGCGCTCCTCCGTCGCCACCGCTCATCACCCCCCGAAGGCCCGCATGGTCGCGTCGAGGTAGCGCGAGGCGCACTCAGTGACCCGCTCCACGTTCGTCAGCAGCGCAGGCGCGGCGACCGCGGCGATCGCCAGCCCGAGCGCGATCTTCCCCGGGATCCCGACGAGGAAGACGTTGATCTGCGGCACGGCGCGCGCCACCAGCCCGAACGCGAGGTCCGCCAGCAGCAGTGCGCCCATCACCGGTCCCGCGGTGCGCAGGCCCATCACCAGCACGCTGGTGCCGAGGCCGGAGACCAGCGCGGGAATCTCCGCGCCGATCTGCGCGGCCCCGAGCGGCACGACGGCGAAGCTGCCGGCGATGCCGCGCACCAGCCAGTGATGACCGTTGAGCGTCACGAAGAAGAGCAGCGCGAGCAGAGAGTAGCCGGTGCTGAGGATCCCCGACTGCGTACCGCTCGCCGGATCGAAGAGCTGCCCGGCGCTGAGGCCGATCTGCAGGTCGAGCACCTCCCCGGCCAGCCGCAGCGCCTCAAAGACCGCCGAGGCCACGAAGCCCAGGGCGATCCCGAAGAGCAGCTCCGTGACACAGAGGCCGATGTACTGCAGCGGATCGGCAGTGGCAGGCGGCGCCCCTGCGACCGGCGCGATCACCACGGCAAGGCTCAGCGCCAGAGCCAGCCGCACTTGCGCCGGAGCCTGCTGATAGCTCAGCCCCGGCGCGACAGCCGCCAGGCCGACTACCCTCAGCCCCGCGGGCAGCAGCGCCGTCACCTGTGCGATCAACGCTGCCGCGAGCGCGCTCACGCCGGCACCTCCGCAGGCTCCCGGTCGAGCGCGATCACGCCATCGGCGTGCAGCGTCAGCTCCGGCACGATCTCCGCGTGCGAGAGCACCGCCACCTCCGGGAAGCCGCGCCGGAGCAGCGCCCGCAGGTGCCTGCGCACGGGCGGTGATGTCAGGATGATGGGGCTGCGACCCCGGCCGGCGGCCTCATCCACGGCCGCTCTCACCGCCCGGAGCATCGCCCGGAGCGCGTCCGGGTCGAGCAGGCAGGCGCCTCCCCGCGGCGTGTCCACCAGCGACTCCGCGATCAGTGCCTCAAGCGCCGGATCGAGCACGTAGGCGGTGAGCGCGTCGCCATCGCGGTGGCGCTCGCAGATGGTCCGCGCGAGCGCCGCCCGCACGCACTCGCCCGCAGCCGCGAGGTCGCCGGTCATCCGCAGACCGTCGGCCAGCGCTTCGATGATCGTGGAGAGGTCCGTGATCGGCACGCCCTCATCCAGCAGCCCCTGCAACACCTGGTGGAGCTGCCCGATCGAGGCCAAGTCCGGGATCAGCTCGTTCACCGCGGCCGCGTTCTCCTGCCGCAGCCCGTCGAGCATCACCTGCACATCCTGCCGCCCGATCAGCTCCGCCGCATGTGTTTTCACCAGCTCGCTCAGGTGCGTCGCGAGCACCACCTCGGGCTCCACGACCGTGTATCCACGCGCCTCGGCGAGCGTCCGCTGCTCGCGCTCGATCCACCACGCCGGAAGGCCAAAGGCGGGCTCGGTGACGCCCGACCCGGGCAGGCCATCGAGGCCCTCGCGCGTGGCGATCGCCATCACCCGCGAGGGCTGCAGGCTCCCCTCGGCGATCCTCGCGCCGCGCAGCCTGATCTCATACGAGGTCGGCCGCAGCGTCATGTTGTCCCTGATCCGGACCGGTGGCAGCGTCAGCCCAAGCTCCGCCGCAATCTGCTCGCGGATGGCCGCGATACGCTGCAGGAGTGTGCCATGCTGTCCCTCCTCGACGAGGCCGATCAGCCCGTAGCCGATCTCCACCGCCAGCCGGTCGGGCGGCGGGACGCTCAGCGGCTCATCCCCGGCAGGTCCGGCGGTCTGCGCGAGCGTGTCCTCTGATGACTGCTCCCGGCGGCTGCGGGAGACCAGCCACGCGATGATGCCGATGACCGCGCCGACGCCGAAGAAGCTTGCCGTGGGCAGACCGGGCACCATCCCGAAGACCACCAGCATCACCGCGACGATGGCGACCGCGCGTGGCTGGGCGAGCACCTGCGTGATGACATCCGTGCCGAGATCGCCCTCGGAGGCGGCGCGCGTCACCACCAGGCCCGTCGCGGTCGAGATCAGCAGCGCGGGGATCTGACTGACCAGCCCATCGCCCACGGTCAGGAGGGCGTAGCGCCGCAGCGCCTCGCCGGGCTCAAGTGACAGCCGCGTCATGCCGATGATGATACCGGCGACGATATTGATGACGACGATGATGATGGCAGCGATCGCGTCACCGCGCACGAACTTCGTTGCGCCGTCCATCGCGCCGTAGAAGTCCGCTTCGCGCTCGATCGTCCGGCGCCGGGCGCGCGCCTGGTCCTCCGTGATCAGCCCGGTAGAGAGGTCGGCGTCAATCGCCATCTGCTTGCCCGGCATCTCATCGAGGGTGAAGCGCGCGGCGACCTCAGCCACGCGCTGGGAGCCGCTTGTGATGACCACGAACTGAATGATCACGAGGATCAGGAAGAGGATCAGCCCGACGACGAGGTCGCCGCCCACGACGAAGCTGCCGAAGGCCTCGATGACCTTGCCCGCGTGGGCGTTGAGGAGGATGAGTCGCGTTGAGGAGATGTTCAGCGCGAGGCGGAAGAGCGTCGCGACCAGCAGCACCGACGGGAAGACCGCGAACTCCAGCGGCTCAGCAACGTAGACGCTCACGAGCAGGATGCACAGGGCGGCGCCGAAGTTGACCGTCAGCAGCAGGTCGAGCAGCAGCTCAGGCAGCGGGATGAGCATCATCGCCACGAGGCCGATGATGCCCAGCGCCATCATTGCGTCGGTCTGCCGCAGCACGCGTGCGAGGATCGGCACGGTCAACCTCCGGTCAGCAGGGTCACTGCACGTAGCGCGGGATCTCCGCGATCAGCTCGATCGTGAAGGCGGCCAGCGAGCGCAGCATCCACGAGCCGCACAGCAGCACGGTCAGGCCCATCGCGATCAGCTTCGGCACGAAGGTCAGCGTCATCTCCTGCACCTGCGTCACGGCCTGCAGGATGCTCACGAGGGTCCCAACCACCAGCGCGACCAGCAAGAGCGGCCCCGCGAGCTTCAGCGTCGCGATGAACATATCCCGCGCGAGCGCCACGTAGATGTCCGTCGGCATGACAGGCCTCCGATCGCGGGTCAGGTGAAGCTCAGGACCACCGACTTCGTGACCAGGTGCCAGCCATCCACCAGCACGAAGAGCAGGATCTTGACCGGCAGCGAGATCATCACCGGCGGCAGCATCAGCATGCCCATGGACATGAGCGAGCTTGCCACCACGAGGTCGATCACCAGGAAGGGCACGAAGAGCACGAAGCCGATCTGAAACGCGGACTTCAGCTCGCTGATAACGAAGCCGGGCATGAGGATCTGAAAGGGCACCTCGTCGGGCCTCGCAGGGCGGGCCGTGCCTGAGATCTCATAGAAGAGCGCAAGGTCCTTCTCTCGCGTCTGCTTGAGCATGAACTCCCGCAGCGGCTCGCCCGCCCGCTCCAGCGCCGTCTCATAGCCGATCTCTCCGCTCAGGTAGGGCTGCACCCCGTCCGCGTTCATCGCGTCGAAGACCGGGTGCATCACGAAGAGCGTGAGGAGGAGCGCCAGGCCCACCAGCACCTGGTTCGGCGGCGTCTGCTGCGTGCCGAGGGCGCTGCGGAGGAAGCTGAGCACGATCACGATGCGCGTGAAGGCCGTCAGCGTCATCAGCAGCGCCGGCGCGAGCGAGAGCACCGCCAGCCCGAGGAGGATCCGCAGCGTCAGCACGATCTGATCGGGCTGATCGCTCGCCCACGAGGTCGGGAGTGCGGGGACCATCGGCGACACCGAGGGCTGGGCGCAGGCGCTCCCGGCCACCACCAGCAGGAGCGCCGCGCCGATCATCAGCCGCCGGGGCCAGGTGCGCGCCATCGCCTACCGCTGCTCCTGAAGCTCACGCAGCAGCCGCCCGCGCCGCTGCTCCCAGCTCTCATCGCTCGCCACCACGTCGGGCCGCACCGCGCGGGTCGTGATCCCTGCCTGCACCACGTTCAGCTCATCGGTGGAGCCGTCCGAGCGCTTCCGCACGGAGCGGTAGGCCTCCGGCCGGACCGGCTGCTCGGCTACCTCCCCGACCTGCGTCACGCCGCCGGCCGTCGTTGCCAGGAGGATCCGCCGGCCCTCGACCTCCACGAGATGCAACTGCGCCTCCGCCCCCAGGGCCAGCGTCTCCTCCAGCCACATGTGCCTCCCGCCGTGCCCTTCGCCGCCCGCGTTCAGCCGGTAGTCCTTCCACCAGCGCAGCCCCCTGATGATCCCGCAGGTGACCGCCAGCACGATCACGAGCTTGCCCGCGACGTCCAGCACCGAGAGCGCCACCTCGCCGCCGCTGCGCTGCGGCACGTAGCCACCCTCATCCGCGGGCGCATCGTAGTCCTGCGCCGGAGCTGGGGAGATCTGCATCCCGACAGCCAGCGCCATCATCAGCACGATCAGCCACTTCCGCGTGCGCCTCATCATCCATCCGCCCCCATCGCGGGCACGACCTCGTCCTCGTTCACCAGTTCGGTGATGCGGTAGCCGAAGGTGTCGTTGATCACCACCACCTCGCCCCGGGCGAAGAGCTGCCCGTTGACCAGCAGGTCGATCGGCTCGCCCGGCAGGCGGTCCAGCGAGACCACCGAGCCGCTGTCGAGCCGCAACACCTCCGCCAGCGGCAGCTCGGTGCTCCCAAGCTCCACGGTCAGCGAGAGCGGCACGTCCATCATCCGGTGGAGGTTCGACCACGGGGAGTGCCCGCGTGGCCCGCTGGCCTGGCTGAGGGCCTCATCATCCAGTGGACGAAGCCGGTGCACCCCGGCATCATCCGCCGGCAGCGGCTCCTCCGGCTGCATCTGTCCCTCGCCCGGCTCGGTCAGTTGCTGTGCAGCATCGCTATCGGGCACGCCTACCGACCCCCTTATCCGCCTGCCTCACTGCATCACGAACGCGGTGAACAGCACTTCCTGAACCTCGTAGCCCTCCAGCGCCGCATCGAGCTTCTCCCGCAGCGTCGCCTTGAGCTTCGCCCGATCCGCCTGTTCGCGCAGGTGCTCGAAGCTCTGGCTGGACAGCACCTCGATCGTCACATCCCGGGCGTATCGCTGGCTCGATGGTGGGAGCTCGGCCGCCTCCTCCGCGGCTCCTGAGGCCGCTCCATCCTCGCCTGCCTCACGTTCCTCCTCACCAGCGCTTTCCGGCGCCAGCACCACGATACTGACTTCGGTCTGCAGGTAGCGCAGCGCGCTGTCGGAGCTGCGCAGGTTCACCAGGAACTCCCCAAGCGACAGCGTCTGGGTCGTGACTGCCCGCTCGCCCGCGGCTCCGGGAAGCGCCGCCAGTGCGCGCTCCTCCACGCCCCCGAGCTTCTTCCAGACGAGCAGACCGCCGCCGCTGAGCAGCAGCACCACCACGATGAGCAGGATGAGAATGACCGTACTCGTGCCTCGACGTGCTCCTGACGATCTCATAAGCCCAGTCTCCCGCCTCAAAGGCCGCTCGGCTGGTCCACGCCCTGGCGACCGGTCTGCTGATAGTGGCGCTCGCGCAGGTCAATCCGCGACGGCAGGCCGGCGGTTGGGACGCCTGTGCTCCCCGAGCCGTCCCCGGCGCCTGCCCGTGTCTCGTCGCCGAGGACCACGATGTCCACGCGCCTGTTGCGCCTGCGGCCTTCCGTTGTCTCATTGGTCGCGACGGGCCGAGTATCCGCGTAGCCGCTCGCGCTGATCAGGTCCGGATCGACGCGGCTCTTCCGCACCAGATGCACCATCACGTTGGCGGCTCGCTGCGCCGAAAGCTCCCAGTTCGAGGGGTAGCGGGCGGTCCGGATCGGCAGGTTGCAGGTGTGCCCCTCGACCAGCACCCGGGCGCGCGTCTCCCGCAGGGCCGGACCGACCGCGTCCAGGATCTGCCGCACCTCCGGCGTCAGTTCGGCGGCCCCCACCGGGAAGGTGATTCTGTCTGCCCGGACGCTCACGGTCACCCGCGCGCCGCTGTGCGTGATCGCCACGTGCTCCCGCAACTGCTCCGGCAGCGCCGCGTTCAGCGCGCGGTTCATCTCATTCACCAGCGATGCGCGGTTGATGGCAAGCTCGCCGCCGCCTGCAAGCAGGCCACTGCCCGAAGCCGATGCGCCACGAGACCCGCTGCTCTCGCCGGCTTCTCCGGCGTCTCCGCCGAAGACGTGGCGGGCGGCGCTGCTGAGCGCCTCGAACTTTTTCAGGTCCACCACGGACATCGCGTACATCATGATGAAGAAAGCCATCAACAGTGTGATCATGTCCGCGTAGGTGATGAGCCAGCGCTCATGATTCTCGTGCTCCTCAGCCTCACGCCGCCTGTGCCTGCTCACGGTCCCCTCCCGCCGGTCTGCTCGCCGTCTCAAGCTTCGCCCGGTCCGCGGGCGGCAGGAACGACTTGAGCAGCTCCGCCACGAGGATCGGGTTGTCCCCGCGCTGGATAGCCCGCGCCCCCTCGATCACGATCTCGCACGCGCTCTGCTCGATCCTGCTGAGCGTCTTGAGCTTCCCCGCGAGCGGGAGGAAGACGAGGTTGGCCGAGGCGACTCCGTAGAGCGTGGCGAGGAACGCCGCGGCGATCGAGGGCCCCATCGCGCTTGGGTCATCGAGCTTGCCCATCATGTGCACGAGGCCCATCACAGTGCCCGTGACGCCGAGGGTGGGGGCCAGGCCGCCCATCTGCTCGAGCATACGTGCGCCCTGTGCGTGGCGCGCCGCAAGTTGCGCGACCTCCGTCTGCAGCACATCCTCCACGATCTCCGGCGAGGCGCCGTCGGCGATCATCTGCAGCGCGCGCGCCATGAAGCGGTTCTCGCCGGCCACCCGGTGGATCTCCCGCTCAAGCCCCAGGAAGCCATCGCGTCGTGCAACCTGGGCCATCTCGATCATCTCGCGGCAGATCGCCAGCGGCTCGAACACCCGCGACGCGAAGGCGATGCGCACCACCACCGGCAGCCGCTTCACGGCATCCATGCGCGAGCTGACCATCGCCGCCCCGAAGGTGCCGCCGAAGACGATCATCGCCGCGGGCAGGTTGATGAGTGCGGACATGTGGCCGCCCTCGACGAGAACCGATCCGAGGCAGAAAGCGAACGCGATGACGAGGCCGATGGTGGTCGCAGGGTTCACTGCGTGACTGCTCCTTCGCTACTGCTATCTGAGGGTGCGGGCAATCTGGGCGACGGTGACCGGGGTGGAGTCCGCGCCCGAGCGCAGCGAGCGCAGGTACTCCACCGCCTCCTCCACCACCGTCTCCACGTCCTCACGGACCACGACGCTTCTGCCGTTGGTGAGCGTGATGACCGTGTCGGGCACGGCCTCCATCCGCTCGATCAGCAGCGCATTCACGACCAGTTCACGTCCGTCCAGTGTTGTGAGACGTATCATCGCACTGCCCCCTCAGCAACTCGCATGCCGTCGCCGGCGGTCCGGACCTGCCTACTGCACCAGCCGCACGACCTCGTCCAGCATCTCATTCGCGGTGGCGATCACGCGCGTGGAGGCCTGGAAGCCCCGCTGGGTCGTGATCATCTCCACGAACGACCGCGTCAGGTCCACGTTGGACATCTCGAGGTTTCGGGCGACCACGCCGCCCCGGCCGCCGCTGCCTGCGGCGCCGATCTCCGGCACCCCTGACGATGCGGCCTCTGTGAACAGGTTGCCACCCTCATGACGCAGCCCCGCTGGGTTGCTGAAGGAGGCGAGTGCCACCTGGCCAAGCGTGCGAATGCGGCCGTCTGAGAAGCGTCCCGCGACGAGGCCGCCATCCGCCATCTCCACGCTCACCAGCGAGGCCGCGGGCCGGCCGTCCTGTGAGTCGATCACCACCGAGTGCGCCTGCGCGAGCGAGGTGACTTCGCTCAGGTCGAAGGCCACTGGCTGAGGGGTGGTGGCGCCGTTGGTGAGCGCGAGGTTCACCGTCAGCGTGCCACCCGCCGTCAGGGCGCCTGAGCCGTCGAACTGCGCCAGTCCCGATGCGATGCTCGCGCCGCAGGTGGCGTTGCACTGCCACTCGCCGAGGTTGGCGGTGCGCGTGAAGGTGAGCTCCACCTCATGCGCCTCGCCCAGCGAGTCGTAGACTGAGATGGTGGTGGCGATGGAGTCGCCGGTGGCCGCGGATCGGCTGAGGTTGCCGCGCGCGGTGGCACTCCCGGTCGGCTCGGGCGGGGAGAGCTGGCCGAGGTTGAAGCTCAGCGGGCTGAGGCGGCCGGTGGTGATGACGGAGCCGTTCGCGTCGGCCGTCCAGCCCAGGACCCTGCGGCCGCTCACGCTCGCCACGAGCGTATTCGTGTCATCGAGGCAAAACGATCCGTCGCGGGAGTAGCAGGCGCCCTCGCCATCCTGCAGCGCGAACAGGCCCTCGCCGGAGATCGCGCAGTCGAGCGGCTGGCCGGTCGGCTCCAGCGACCCCTGGGTGTGCTGGACCATCACCGAACCGAGCGCGACACCGGAGCCGATCTGCATCGGGTTCGCGCCACCGATCGTCGCGCCCGCGCCGGAGCGCCCGCCCTGCAGCGTCTCGTAGAGCGCCTCCTGGAAGGTGGCGCGCCCCTCCTTGTAGCCGACCGTGTTCGCGTTGGCGATGTTGTTGCCGACGACATCCAGTCGTTCCTGAAAGGCGACTGTGCCGGAGAGGCCGGCGAAGAGAGCCCTGTTCATCGTATGTACCCCTTTCCACGTTCCATGGCCGATGGCGCTGCGCCCCACGGCGCTTCGAAGCGCTCCTCGGCCGGTGGGTCCTGCGGGAGTCGAAGTGCAACTTCCGTGCCACCGGCGGGCCCGCGGTGCAGCGTGAGAGAGCCTCTGTGACCGAGGGCCGTCACGCGCGCCAGCGTCAGGCCCAGTCCCTGATGGAGCTTCGGGCGCGTGGTGAAGAATGGCTCGATGGCCCGCCGCATGACCTCGTCAACCATGCCCGGCCCGTCATCACTTACGCGCAGTTCGCTGCACCGGCGGCGGTTCGAGGTGCGGAGGACAACGCGTCCCTCGCGGCCGACCGCCTCGATCGCGTTGAAGACCAGCGCGATCACCGCCTCGCGAAGCTGCCGCGCGTTACCCCACGCGGGAGCCCGGTCGACGAGATCGGTCTCGATCGCCACCTCGCGCGCATCCAGGCAGCGCCCGCACAGGCGGGTCGCGAGCCCGGCCACCTCAGCGGCAAGCGCGCTTAGATCAACCGGACCCATCCCGGCGCCTGCCGGCACCGCCGCCGCAAACTGCAGGTCGCGCATGAGGGCAGTGCCGTGCTGCGACGACTGGGCGACCTGCGCAAGAAGGTGGCGCTGCTCCTCAGATGATGCGCACATCGACAGCAGGTCGAGGTTGCCGAGGATCGCGCCGAAGATATTCCCCAGCCTGTGAGCCACCGCCACCGAGAGGGCACCGACGCGCTGCAGATCCGCGCATCGCCGCGCCTCCGCCGGCTGCAGATCACTGTCGGCGCGATCTGACCACTCGTCCGCGGCGGCCAGCACCGCGCTCGAGGCAGATGCGAAGTCGGGCAGCCGGTGCATTCGCTCACACGGACGGCGGCTCTGCGCGCGCGAGCCGACCACCAGCGCGCCTGCCGGGCCAAGCGGCGTACAGACCCATGAGCGGACGCCGACGGCCTGCAGGCGCATCCGCAGCGCCGACCACGGCTCCCGCCAGCCATCGGCGTCCTGACAGGGGCGCTCAAGCAGTTGAGCTACCGCCGGTCTGAGCTGCCACTGCTCGTGAAGCGCCGGCTGCGTGGCGCCATGCGCGCGCGTCACCGAAAGCGTCTCGCGGTCGGCGTCGCGCCCCAGCAGCAGGGCTGCGTCGCAGTGCAGAAGCTCCGGCGCGAGTGCAACGGTCTCGGCCGCGGCCGCTACCGGCCCACTGCTTGCCGCCCGCGCGAGCCGCTCAAGCTCCGGCACACTCAGGCCCGGGCGTTCGGCAACGGCGGGTTCGGCTGAGAGGATCTCAATCGCCACGATGCCGCCTCCTCAGCTACTGATCGACAGAACATCCTCTGCCGCGAGTGGCACGTCGCCTACGACCAGCACGAGGCTGCCCTCACAGATGCTGATGCGCTCCACCGCCCCGTGCCTCACCTCTCCGGAGGCGGCATCCTGCCACTCGACGGTGCGCCCGAGCAGTGAGGCCGCGTCCGTCAGTGAAGCTCCCACCTGCTCGCCCAGCAGCCCGCGGATCGCCTGCAACTCAGTCACCGACTGGAGCTGCGCGAGCTGACTCATGAACTCCGACGGGTCCATCGGGCTCAGCGGATCCTGTGCCTGGAGCTGCGCCACCAGCAGCGTCATGAAGTCATTCGTGCCTCCAGCCAGGTCCGCCGCGGGTGCCGTGCCTGTACTCCCGGTCGTGCTCCCAACGCGCATGTCCATGCTCCTCTCACGCGACAACATCCACGAGGCCCGTGCCGGTCGGCGCCCGGGAGATCGGGGCGTCGCCTTGCAGTCTCATCAGGGCAGCAGCAGCGGGCCGGCGCAGCAGGTTCTCCTGCCGGTCCTGTCCGCCCCGCGCTCCCTGCCGCTGCTCCTGCCCGGGGCCGTGGCGCACATCGAACGTCGCGACCTGCAGCTCCCGCGCGGCAAGCTGCTCGCGCACCTGTCCCTCCACCGACCGCAGCGCCTCCACCGTCTCGGGCCGCTCCGCCACCAGCACCGCACGCACCCGGCCCTCATGCAGCGACAGCTCAAGCTCGCACCGCCCAAGCTCCGGCGGGTCCACCTCCACCACCAGCCGCTCCGGCGCATCGATGCGCTGTTCGCTCGCATGCAGTCGAAGCGGCCCGCGGATAGTCACGGCAGCGTGACCTGCATCGTGCGTGAACGGTGGGCGGCCGTTCTCCGTGTGCTGCGGCGCGGGGGAGACCTCCGGGCCCGGCACGCCCCGCGGCAGCGTCTCCGCGCGCTCCAGTGCAGGCTCATCGGCGCCGAGTTCTCTCGGCGGATCGTTTGGCTGCGACTCGCGTAGCGGCAGTGCAGTCTCATCCGCCTGCGGTGCCTCGGGTTCCAGCGCGGGCGCCTCGGGGAGCACAGGTGGTCCGGGTTCGGCAGCCTGGGCAGCCGCAGGCAGTGGGGCCACCCCGGTTGGACGCAGCGGCTGCCGCACTGCGTCTGCGACGACCTGCGCGACAGGAGGCGTGGCGAGCACCCGCTCGGGCGTCTGCGGCTCGCCCGCGGGCGCCGGATCAACTCGCGGCGCCTGCACGTTCTGGCGCGGTGCAGGTACCTGCTCGGGCTGCAACGCGGCGTCAGGCTCTCCTGTCGGTGACTGCGGCAAAGGACTGCTCGGCGCCACGGGCTCAACTGCAGGCGCGGCGGGCTGCGCCGACTGCAGAGGGGCTGGTGGAGCGGGCAGTTCACGCTGGCTCGCGCGTTCGGGAGCCGTGATCTCCCGACCATCGCCGGGAGGCGCGACCTCGGCGGCAGCGCGTACCGGCGCCGCGACCGGCGGCGTGCGTTCGATCGGAGGGGCCGGCAGCGGCTCATGCGAGGGAAGCTGCGCAGCGCCCATCGGGACGGTCGCCGGGCGTGGCGTGGAGGGTTCCGCGCGCCCGGCAGGGCCGGCCTCGATTCGGGGCATCACCGGCATGTTCGCAGGGAATCGCGGCGGCAGCGGCTCCGCCTGATGTGCCTGTTGAGGCAGCGCAAGGTCCCCCTCCACCCGGGCGGTGCTCGGAGGAACAGGCGCAGGCAGTGGCTCACGCTCTGCCGGAAGGTCAGTCACCTGCGGGAGTCGCTGCGGCTGAGCGTCGGTCATCGGCAGGAGTGCGGGCGGCGCAGTGCGCATCGGGTGGAGCATCGCCACCTTCACATCCGCGCTCGGCGGCGCCTCGACCACCGCCGGCACGGCGCCCGCATGCGCGACCTGCTGCTCCGAGGTGACACTCCTCACGGGCGCGGCCGCCAGGCAGCCGTTCATCAGCGCGAGGAAGGCCGCCGGATCGCAGGCGAGGCTCACGGGTTCAGCCTCACGATCGGCGAGCGCCGGTTGCGTCGGGCAGAGCGCGGGCATGAGCGTCCCGATCATCATCGCGCGCTCACCCGCTCCTGCAGGTACTGCTGCACCCGCTTGACGTAGTGCTGCGTCTCAGCGTAGGGCGGCACGCCGCCGTAGCGCCCGACGGCGCCCGGCCCGGCGTTGTACGCGGCCAGCGCAAGGCCCACGTCGCCGAAGCGGTCAAGCTGTTCGCGCAGGTAGCGCGCGCCGCCGAGGACGTTCTGCGCCGGGTCCCAGGGGTCGCCGACGCCGAGCGATCGCGCGGTGCCGGGCATCAGCTGCATCAGGCCCATCGCCCCGGCATGCGAGCGGCAGGCTGGATCGTAGTCGGACTCGGCGCGGACCACTGCGTGGAGCAGGTCGGCGCTGACGCCGGTCGCCTGCGCCGCGTCGCGGATGATCGCATCGAAGGCCGCGGAGCCACGTCCGGTGCCCGAGGATGATGCGGCTGAAGGCCTCTGCGCGGCATCGAGCGCCTGCGCGAAGCCGCCTATGCGTGGCGACGCCGGCTGAGGGCCTGCCGCGTGCACAACGCCAAGTCGCGCCTCGATCTCCGCGATCCTCGCCATCGTCGTCGGGAGCCTGCTGAGCACCTGCGTCCCTCCATCAGATCACGCGACGTTGTCCAGCCCGCTGAGCAGTCCGGCGCCGGCACGATGGCGCGTGACCGCGACCTCATCCAGCTCTCTCCGCTCACGCAGCGTCTCTTCGCGGAGATACTCCTCCTCGCGACGCTCGGAGAGCCGTTCGAGGGTGCGTCGGGCGCGGGCCGCCTCGAGCAACTCGGCCCGGCGCAGGTCACGTACGCGCTCCGCCTCCGCGAGCCGCTTGCGCTGCTGTGCCATCCGTCGTCGCAACTCGCTCATCACGAGCGCGGCCTGCTCCATCTCGCCGATGATGACGGTCGCACCCGTGCCGCTACCCCCTCGAAGGGTCGAGAGGATGGCATCATGCCGCGCCTGGCTGCGCTCGAGGTCCCTGCGCCGGTCGGTGACAAGGCGCTCTGCATGCGCAAGCCGCCGTTGCGCCTGCTCCTCTTCATGCGCTCGCAGATCGAGGGCTGTTTGCAGGGGGAAGGTGTATACCGGCAAGGTCTCTCTCCGCTGATCGCCTCTGGCTCATCTGTGGCGCGGATTCATCGTCGCCAGTCGCGGGATCTTTAGCTGCTTGTGAGGTGAATCTCCGAGGAAGCTGCACCCTCGCCCGGCGCGCCAGCGTTCGCGGTCGCTTCGAAGCTGGCCAGCGCATGAGGCAGGCTCGGCCGGCGCGGCGTGGTGATGCTCTGCACGGGCGGGCATGCCGCCGGGCGAGCTGAGGTCTGCAGCGAGCTCGCGAGCGCCTCGCGCGTCTGTTCGAAGGCTGGGCAGTCGCTGGAGGCCTGCCGGAGGAACTCGAGGATCTGCGGCCGGAGGGCGATGGCGCGGTCAACCTCGGGGTTGCTTCCGTGCTCATAGGCGCCGAGGCTGATGAGGTCCTCGTGCTCATGCCACGCCGCGAGTGCGGAGCACACTCGCCGCGCGTCCTGCCGGTGCCCGTCCTCCACGATCCCGTCCATCAGCCTGCTGACGCTCTGCAGCACGTCGATCGCCGGGTAGTGCCCCTGGTGCGCCAGCTTGCGGGAGAGGACGACGTGCCCGTCGAGGATGCTGCGCACGGCGTCGGCGACCGGCTCGGTCATGTCATCGCCGTCCACGAGCACCGTGTAGAGCGCGGTGATGCTCCCGCGCGCGCCCATCCCCGAGCGCTCCAGCAGCCGTGGCAGCTCCGCGAAAACGGAGGGGGTGTAGCCGTTGCGGGTGGGTGGCTCGCCGGCCGCGAGGCCCACCTCCCGCTGGGCCCAGGCGACTCGCGTGACCGAGTCCATCATCAGCAGCACGTCGGCGCCGCGGTCGCGGAAGAATTCGGCGATCGTGGTCGCGACCTGCGCGCCGCGCAGGCGCACCAGTGGCGGCTGATCGCTGGTGGCGGCGACGACCACCGAGCGCGCGAGGCCCTCTTCGCCGAGCGTTGCCTCGATGAACTCCCGCACCTCGCGCCCGCGCTCGCCGATCAGGCCGATGACATTGACGTCCGCGGCGGCGTTGCGCGCGATCATCCCGAGCAGCGTGCTCTTGCCGACGCCCGAGCCCGCGAAGATGCCCACGCGCTGGCCGCGGCCGCAGGTGAGCAGCCCGTCCAGCGCGCGCACGCCCATCGGCAGCGGCTCCGTGATGCGCATCCGCTCCAGCGCAGGCGGCGGCGCAGTCTCCACCGGCAGCAGCGCCTCCGGCGCGGGGGAGGGGCGACCGTCAAGCGGCTCGCACAGGCCACCGAAGACGCGACCGAGCATCGCCTCGCTCACCGGCACCATCATCGGCCGGCCGGCAGCCACCACCTCGCTGCCGGCGGAGATGCTGCGCGTGTCGCCCAGCGGCATCATCAGCAGGCGCTCGTCGCGGAAGCCCACCACCTCGGCCTGGATCGGCTCCCCGCCGGTCCGGATCTCGCACAGCTCCCCGACCTGCGCCGGCGGGCCGTCGGACTCGATGACGATCCCGACCGACTTCGTCACGCGCCCGGATCGCCTGATCGTCTTCACCACGCCGAGGCGCCCGCCAAGCTCGCGGAAGATGGTGCTCATGCCTCGCCGCTCCTGGGCGAGCAAAGAAGCTCGCCCCTCCCGGAACCGGGTGAGCAAGGAAGCTCGCCCCTCCCGGAACCGGGTGAGCAAGGAAGCTCGCCCCTCCCGGAACCGTCCTCGGGAGTGCCCAGCAGCCGCGCGACCTCAGTCCCGAGCATCTCGATCTGCGCCTCGATGCGCGCGTCGAAGCGCCCGCGCTCCGTCTCCACGATGCATCCGCCCGGCCCGATGGCAGTGTCGGCAATCAGTTCCATCTCCTCCGCGCCGTCGGCGGCGGCGAGCAGATCCGCCATCGCCTCGCGCACCAGCGGCTCCTGCGGCGCGGGAACGCGCACGGCGAGGTGGTGTGCCCCCGCGGCCTCGGCGAGCGCCGCTCGCACCACGTCGAGCACCACGTCGTCCTGCGTCGCCACCGTGCGCCGGATCACCTGCTCCGCCAGCGCTGCGATCAGCCCCGCCAGGTCGCGCTCGATCAGCTGCAGACGCTCATCCGCCGCGGCCTGCGCGGCAGTCATGAACTCCGCGCGGGCTGCCTCGAAGGCCGCGGTCTGCTCGGCCAGGCCCGCATGCAGCACCGCCGCGAAGCGCTCAGTGGCCTCCTCGCGCGCCTGCTCCCACGCTTCACGCCGGGCCTGTTCGCGGAGCTGCTCCGCCTCCTCCAGCGCCCGGGCCAGCACGCGCTCGGCCTCCTCACGCTGGCCCGCCTCACGCTCATCGGAGACCGGCTCGGCGACCCCGGCTATCCCGGGCGCCGCATCGAGGCTCGGCCAGTTCCAGGCGCGCGCGGTCGCGTCGGGCATCAGTGGCCGCCATCTCCGGGATCGCGCAGGCCGTCGGCGGGCGTGGCCTCACGGATCCAGCCGCTGAGGTGCCGCGCTACGTCCTCCGGCGAGCGGCTGCTCAGATCGCCGAGCCGCCGGATGATCCGCTCGTGGCTGTCCTGCTCCGGAGCGTCGGACCCGCAGTCCTCAGGCGCCTGCGCCTGCAGTTCCTGCACACTCAGAGGCTGGAACTCCAGCGTCTCCGCCTCCTCCGCCGGTGAGGCCTGCGCAACCAGATCGAGATCATCCGCATCCACGTCCGGCTCCGGCTGCGTGTGGAGCCTGCGTGTCACCATCAGCATCGCTGCACCGACCATCGCCAGCATCACGATGACGCTCCCGTACCGCATCGCGCGGCTCATGCTCTGCGTGCGGCTCCGCTCGGCCTCGGCGGCTTCCGCGAGTTTCTGCTCCTCCTCCGCCACCTTCACCGCCTCAATCTCCATCATCTCCACCGTCACGACGTCGCCGCGCTGGCGGTCAGTGCCGGCGGCGGCCTCCACGATCCCGCGTACCTGGCTGATCATGCCCTGGCCGAGGCTCTCATCCACCACGACGGCGACCGCCAGGCGCTGCAGCGCGCCAGGGGGGCTGGAGAGTTGCTCCTGCATGCGCGCGTAGTCGTACTCGCGCGTCTCCTGCCGGTGCTCGTAGCTACCACCGTTTCGCGCGCGGTCGGCGCTCACCTCGCCGTCAAGGCCCGCCGGCCCGCCGACCTCCGTTCCAGCGTCGCCATCGTACTTCTCTGTGGTCAGCTCCTCGCGGCGCACCACGCCCTCGCCATCCGCCGGTTCCAGCGTCTCGCGGGTGATCTGCTGGCTCTGGAAGTCGAGGCTGGCCTGCACACGCACCACCGAGCGGTTCGCGCCAAGCACTGAGTCCAGCATGGACTGCAGGTGGCCGCGCAGGCGCTCCTCCCACGCGCGGGTCGCCTCAAGCTGCGCGAGCGTCTGCAGCCCGCCGACGCCATCAAGGCCGCCGGTGAGCATCGCGCCGCTGGTGTCCACGACCGTCACCGCATCCGGCTCGAGGCCGGGCACCGCGCTCGCGACCAGTTGGGTGATCGCCGCCACCCGGGCGGTGGCAAGCTGCCGCGAGCGCAGGCCCACCACCACTGAAGCGCTCGGTGGCTCCTGATCATCGGAGAACAGGCGCTCCTCGGGCAGCGCTAGGTGAACGCGCGCCGAGGTGATCTCATCCAGCGTGCAGATGCTGCGCTCCAGCTCTCCCTGCAGCGCGCGCTGGAGGTTCACGTTGTTCTGCAGGTCGCTGGTGGAGAAGCTGGTGCGGTCAAAGAGCTCGAAGCCGGTCGTGGGCCCCTCCGGGATGCCCTGTCCCGCGAGGTCGATGCGCAGTTCGTAGAGCTTCTCCTGCGGCACGAGCACCGTCGTGCCGCTCTGGGCGAGTTGGTGGCGCACTCCGCGCTCGTTGAGCTGCTCGACGACAGCCTGCGCGTCCTGCGCGGAGAGATCCGAGTAGAGGACCGTCCACGATGGGCGGGTGGCCCAGACGCCGACCGCGATCATCCCGCCCACGATCAGCACCGCAAGCGCCGCCAGCGAGGTTTGCTGCCGCCGCTCAAGTTGCTGCCAGCTCTCCCTCAGTTGCTCCAGCATCATTCCACGTCTCCGGCCTCGCCCTGTCCTCGCACTGTCCCGTCAGCGGGTCAGATCTGCACCCGCGATATCTCCTTGTACGCCTCCACCGCGCGCTGCGTCACCTGCGACGTCAGCCGCAGCGTGAGGTCGGCCTTCTCCAGGGCGATGATCGCCTCGTGGAGGTCATCCGCTTCGCCGGTGGCGACTCGCTGGACTGCTGCGTCCGCCGTCGTCTGCGCCTCATTCACGCGACCGAGCGCCTCCCGCAGGAAGTCGCCGAAGCTCGCCCTCTCCGGCGGCTGCGCGCACGATAGCTCGAGCGGCTTCAGCGGCCGGAGTGCTTCGGCGGCGCGCTCCTGCGCCACCGGCTGCCGGACCGCGAGTGGCATCACGCCGCTGTCAATGCGCATAGGAAGGGCCTCCTCAGGCCAGGACGTTCAGCGCTGCCCGGATCATCTCGCGCCCGGAGCGCAGTGCGGCGGCGTTCGCCTCGTAGGTTCGCGCGGCGAGCACCATGTCTGCCATCTCCGTCGGCAGGTCCACGTTCGGCAGGGAGACGTAGCCATCGGCGTCCGCGTCCGGGTGCGCGGGGTTATGCACACGCATCGGCGGGTGATCATCGGCCTCGATCGCCGCCACACGCACCCCGCTGCACGAGTTGCCCGAGGCCCTGATCTGCTCCGCTCGCAGCACTACCTGCCGCCTGCGCCACGGCCCGCCATCCGCCGCACGGGTCGTCTCGGCGTTCGCGATGTTCTCAGCAATCACGTCCATCCGCGTGCGCTCTGCCTGTAGCGCGGAGCCGCTCACGCGCATTCCGTCGAAGATGCTCATGCTCAGCCGCTCCTCCCGTCGATCGCGGTCCCGATCATCTGCAGCCTGCGGTCCACCATGCGTGTGAGTAGCTGATAGCGGGTGGAGGCCTCGCTCAGCGTCAGCATCTCCGCCTCCAGGCTCACGTTGTTGCGATCAGGCCCGACCGGGTCGCCTGTGGGGGAGACCGTTGGCCTCACCGCCCCCAGCGCACCGCGCCGCCCACCGGTTCGCTCGGACCGCATGGCCGCCCGCAGCGCCCCTTCGAAGCTCACGGTGCAGGCGCGGTAGCCGGGGGTCTCCGCGTTTGCGAGGTTGTTCGCGGCCACCTCGTGCTGCACACTCACGCAGCCAAGCGCCGCCTCCAGAGCACGCGTCGTCAGGTCCGTCACCGCTTCCGCCATCGTTCATCGCCTCCTGCGTCGCTGCCGCAATTGCCATGCCATCTCCGGGCCGGCTTCGGTCACCGCAGACGACGCGGTGACTGAAGCCGGCCCCTCCGTACCACGTGATGTCTCAGTAACAGAGCCGTTGCCCCCCCTCACCCTCCCCCAGCCGTTCATGCGGCCTGGTAGATGCGGAGGCGCTCGGTGGAGCTCGGGATGCCCAGGATGCGGCGGTACTTGTTGACCGTCCGCCGAGCCACCGGGTAGCCCTCCTCACGCATCGCGGCCTGCAGTTGCTCATCGGTGAGCGGCGCGGCGGCAGGCTCTCCGGCGAGGATGCCGCGCAGAACCGTCTTCGCCGGCAGCGCATCGTCGAAGAAGATCGTGAAGGGTACACAGTCGCCGGAGGGCATCTGCACGAGTTTGCCCGTGGTGGCGCGCGAGACCGTTGATTCGTGCAGCCCGGTCAGCTCGGAGATGCGCTTGTGCGTCAGCGGCCGGTGGTCCAGCGGGCCGCCGAGGATGAACGCGCGCTGCTGCTCGACGATCGTGCGGCTGATGCGAGAGAGGCTGCGCTCCCGCTCCTGCAGCGACCAGATGAGTTGCCTCGCGGAGCGCACCTGTGCGCGGGCCTCTCGCGCGGCATCCCCATCCGCGCGCAGACTTGACTGCCGCATCCGCTCGTCGAGGCGGCGGTAGGCCTCCGCAACGCGCACGTTGAGCGCCACGGATGTCGTCAGCGCGACCTCGATCTCCGCTCCGTGCACGCTCAGGGCGACATCCGGCCGTGTCGCGTGCGGGTTTGCCGGGGCAAGGTGATGCCAGCGGGTACGGAACTGTTCGCCTGGGTAGGGTGTGAGCTGCGAGCGGATGACGCGTAGCGCCTCGCGCGACTGCGCGGGCGTCAGGCCAAGTCCCTCGCACAGCGCGGGCCAACCACCATGCTCCAGGGCGCGGTCGCAGTGCTCGACGACCTCGCGGATGTACGCCGGAACCTCGGGAAGCTCGTCAAGCTGCAGCAGCAGGCACTCGCGCAGGTTCCGTGCGGCCACGCCCGGCGGCGCCACCCGCTGGAGGGCCCGCAGTGCGGCGTCCACCTCCGTGTGCGCCTCGCCAAGCTCCAGCGCCGCCTCGAAGGTGCTCGTGGTGAGGTAGCCGCGCTCGTCGATGCACTCGATCAGCCACGCCGCGATCTCACGGCGGCGGCCCTCCGCCACCCAGCCTACCCGGCGATGCAGCTCATCGCGCAGGCCGAGCTCCCCCGGAGTCCTGGCGCCGAGATCGCTCTGCAGATCGCTGACGGGGCGCGGCGCTCCGTAGGGCACGCGGATGGAGGCGGGCTCCTCCCACGGGAGGTCGCACTCCACCTCCAGCGCCGGGTTCTCGTCGGCCTCAGCGCGGATGCGGGCGATCAGGTCGAGGCATGGAAGCTCGAGCAGCTCGCTTCGCACGATGAGCTGGCAGTTCACGGTGGCGAGCTGATCGGCGCGGGAGACGAGGTCGGTGCGGAGATCGAACACTGCGGAGGGCATCCCTTCGTGCTGCCGAAGTCATGAGCGCATGTACTTCGGCCGCACAGAGCGAAACTTGAGTCCATTGCGCGACGGGGCCCCGGGGCTCAGTCGGTATCGGGAGGCGTGGCGCCCCTACGCGTGGCGACCAATCCTGAGAGCCAGCCCTTGCGCTCTCTGATCGACACGTAGCCCACGACGGCCATGATGGCCGCTCCGACCGCCGCAACGATGAGGTCCTCCATGGTGTCGGCCACGGCGGCGCGTCCCATCAGCAGCTCGCCGTCTCTGAGCGCGAACTTCTGCATATTCAGCCCGAGGATGCCGTCCACCGCGAACTCGTAGATCTCCCACAGCGCCGCCACGGTCATCGCGAAGGAGAACGCGAAGACCGCCATGAACGCAGGGCTGAGGCTCAGCACGATCCGATCGCTGGCGTTGAGGAGGCGGACGACCGAGAAACTGAGCGCCCCGAGCAGAAGGCCGCTGAACCCGTGGAGGATCAGGTCCCAGTTCGGGATGCGATAGTAGAAGCTGCGCACCTCGCCGAGGAAGATCGCGCCATAGAGGAAGAACAGGAAGAAGACGTACATCGAGTTGGGGATCTCGATGCAGCGGCGTCTCTCAATCACTCCGGGAAGGATCATCACGACGATCCCGAGGATGCACTGCACCAGCATGAGGAGGTAGTCGCTCTTCACGTTCCCCGGATCGCTCACCGCGACCTCTGCCTCGGGAGCGTTGAGGTAGCCGATGATCGCGTAGACGGAGGACCCTACCAGACTGAGAAGAACGAAGTACAGAACGAGCCGCGTCCAGAGAGGCTTTCCGGGCTCCTCGGTCGATGTCAAGACAGTGCTATCGCAAATCCGCCGCACCTCACGCCAAGGGATGCTCACGCCCGTAAAGGGTACAGCAGAGCGCATAGGATTGTCAATCAGTGTTTCCCCTGAGGCCCGCTCCGGCCTTCTCCGGCCTACCCGCGGCAGTGCCCGATCAGCTTCGCTGCAAGCCGCCCGTTGCTGATTCCTGTCTCAGCGAGGAACTTTGGCCGCCCGCGCACACAGACGGTCATCGGCTCCGTCGTCGGCTTGCCGAGCGGTATCAAGTCACCCACCCCCAGCCGCGTCGCCTCGCTCAGTGAGATGCGCGTCCGGTGCAGTTCGACCGTGATCGGCACCACGATGTGCTCGCCACGCTGCCGCAGGCGCTCCATATTCAGCGGCGCCGGCTCGTCCTCGGGCGCCTCGTCGCACAGGAGTCGCTGAGCGGTCGCCACCGGCAGCGCCACTCGCATCAGGCCCGCCGCGCCCGCGACCTCCGCCGCGAGCGTCACCACCACCAGCTCCTCGCTGCGAAGCTTGCCGCGAAGCTGCACCGCCTCCGTGAGGACCTCCGTCACCGTCGGCTCGCGGCGCGAGAGGTGTTCCCATGAGGTGCGCCAGACGTCCATCATCTCCTGCACGAACCGCCGCAGCAGCGCCGCCTCAAGCACCGTCACGGGCCGCTCGATCGGCTCTGCGGGGCCCCCGAGCATCCGGCAGATCACCGGCCCGACCAGTTCCTGGTCCACCTCCCAGACCATCGGCGGCAGGTTCCCGTTCAGGCCGACAAGGGCGAACGCGGGATGCCCTGGCCGGGGTTCGACCAGCTTCTCACTGCTCTCGCCGGCCGCCGCCTGCGCCTCAAAGCGCACGGGCGCGCCCAGGTAGGCCGTCATGATCCGCCCGAGAGCGGTCGCCAGCCGCTCCGCATGCGCGCGCAGTTGCGACAGGGCCTCGCGCGACAGCTCACTCCCGGTCCGGAAGTCATACGAGCGCGGTGTGGGCTGCGGCGGCCGAGCATCCTCCAGGTGGCGCGCGGGCTGTGACATCAGCTTCCCCGCCCCTCGAGCGGCCACGCGTTCGTCTGCGCGCTACTGAACATACTGCGCCTCCTCCGTGGTGAGCGTGATCTCCCCGGCCTGCTCAAGGTCCAGCGCCAGGTTGACCAGCTCCCGCTGCGCGTTCTCCACGTCGCGCACGAGCACCGGGCCGAGGAACTCTATCTCCTGCTGGAGCATCTCCCGCGCGCGCTCCGATACGTTCGCAAAGATCCGGTCGCGGATCGCACTATCCACGCCCTTGAGGGCCCGCGCGATCGTCGCCTGATCGAGCCCCCGGAGCAGCGTCTGCAGGTCATGGTCGGAGAGCTGCACCACGTTCTCGAAGGTGAACAGCCGCCCCTCGACCTCCTCGGCAAGCTCCGGATCGTGGGTGCGCAGCTCATCGAGCAGGCGCTTGCTCGCCCCGCGGTCCATGTCCTCGAGCAGATGCACCACGAACTGCAGGCCGCGGTCGGCCTCCCCGCTCTCGTCGGTGCGGTATGCCTGGCGGCCGAGCACCTCGCCGATGGCCTCGATGGCGCCCGGCGCGAGCCGTTCCATCCGCGCCACACGCAGCGCAAGGTCGGGCCGCATCTGAGGCGGCCACTCCCGGAGCACCCGCGCGGCCTTCTGCGGCGTGAGTTGGCTGAGCACTACCGCCACCATCTGCGGCGTCTCCTCCACGAGCATCCGGCGGATGCTCGCAGGTTCGGCGCTGTTGAGCCCGCGCAGCCGTGCGAGGGCCTGACGTCGCCGCTCGTCCTCGGGTGATAGCGACTGCCGCCCGAGCACCGCGGTCATCAGCCGCTCCGCGTTGCGGGATGCCTGCAGACCGCCCGGGCGGTCCAGAAGCTGGTCGAAGGCCTGAAGCGCCTCCTGCTGCTCGGAGGCGTCGATGCTCCCAAGCCGCGCCATCTCGGCGATAAGCTGCTCGGCCTCCATCTCCGGCATGTGGCGGCAGACCTTCACTGCCACGTCGAGGTCGAGGCTCGCCAGTACGATCGCGGCCTCCCTGATCTTCGATCGCTCCATCGGACGCTCCATCTCACGCGCAGGCTGGAACCTGATGCGGCTCCTGCAACTCGCGTGCCATGTCGGTACATGAACGAGGCCCCCGCGAACGGGGGCCTGGATATTGCCGTGGAGGGGCCGCACGAGGTCGGCCCATGCAGCCGCGTCAGGCGTTCAGCGAGGGCCGACCTCGCGTCCGCTCATTCGTCGCGAACGCTCGTGCGGCCCCTCCTTCGGGAGGCATGAAGCGAGGTCGTTTCCGATATGCGCCTGTTGCACGACTCTCAGAACGAGAGCGTCGTCTGGAACTGCAGGAGATCGCTTGCGTCGTCCGTGCTCTCATCCACGGCCGCCTGGTGCGCCCATGTGAGCGAGCACTCCACGCGCTCCCGCACCTTCGCGCGGAGGCGGGCGCCGTAGAGGGCGTCGTAGCAGAGGCCATCCAGCGGCGAGGCCTCCCACCAGCCGCTGTTGCTCGAGAGGCCGTAGTAGAAGAGGTCGAGCGGCAGCCGGCCGTCGCAGGCATGCCAGGTGGCCTCGCCCCCGATGACCTCGAGGTTCGGGATCGCGAGCGGACTGCGCAGCCAGCGCTCGTAGGGGATGAGGCGCGAGCCCTCCCGCTCACAGAGCACCTCGTAGTACGGGTTCAGCGAGGAGTAGACGATATCGTACTCGGCCTGGACGTCGCTGACCATCCCGGTCAGCTTGAAGTCCGGCGTGTCGAGCAACTCCAGGATGACCATGTAGGCCTCAGGTTCGGAGGTTCGCTGATACAGGTGCCGGTTCGCGTGTGCGCTAAGCTGAGCGTACTCGAACCACAGGTTCAGGCTCTTGTAGTAGTTCCACCAGCCGTCTACGCCCCAGGCGCGCTCGTAGTACTCCCTGCCATCGCTCTGGGTGATTCCGAAGCCGTGGATCAGCCACGGGATGCCGACCGACCAGCGCGGCGCGCGGTACTGCAGATAGAGCGACTCGTAGTGGTTCGCCTTGCTGCTGGCGAACTCGCCGCCGGAGTGCTGGTACTGGGCCGCACCCGCGAAGGCATCGAGGCTGAGCCCATCCGCCAGGAATGGCTCGAAGCGCGCGCGGATGCCCTGCTGGGAGAGCCGCTCGTTGCTGACGACCAGCCCCAGGCCGTACTGCTGGAACTGCCGGCCGAGCGTCCACTCGCCGTCAATCGGCCAGTCGGCCTCATAGCGCACCCACGCCTCGTCTACGTAGGGCGTGTTGCCGAGGTAGCCACGCTCGGGGTCGGGCGTGCCGCCGGTAATAGGCAGCGGAGTCTCGACCTCGCCGAGCTCGACGCCGAGCGCCGCCAGCGGCTCGCGTCCGTCGGCCATCTTGACGGTGATCCGGCCGAAGGTGTTGTCTGTGACGTAGCCCTCCATCCCGACGAGCATCGTAAGAGCGTCGAACTCGTTGTCGAGGCTCACATCGCCGCAGACCGTGCCGAGGCGGTAGTCGAGGTAGCCGAAGGACACCGGGAAGGCCCGCCGCCCCTCAAGCTCGCCCACGCGATCGTGGAGGTCCAGCAGATCGGCCTCGACGTCGGCAGTCGCGTCCCTCAGCGTCGCCAGCTCATCCGCGAGCTCGCGCGTGAGGCCCTGCACAAGCTCATTTATCTCCGGTGAGAGCGTGGCTGGCGGGCCTGCGGGTCCGGGAGGTCCGGGCGGTCCCATGGGGCCCGCAGGCCCCCGCGGGCCGGGTGCGTCTCCAGGGGCGATCGACGGTCCGCGCGGTCCCTGCGATCCGGGAGGGCCGACTAGCTCCGAGCTACGCTCCGCCAGCACCTCGAGCATCCGCGAGAGTGCCATCGCGAACTCGTAGCGGGTGAGCGGGCGGTCGCCGTGGAAGCCGCTGTTGGCGTAGCCGATCATGATGCCCTGCGAGAGGATCGCCTCCACGGCATCATACGCCCAGTGGTCATACGGCACGAGCCCGAGGCTGCGGCTGCTGACGCCGTCGGCGATCATTCGCGGCGGGGGGAGGGCGGTGTTCTGTGCCAGCGAGACACCGCCAGCCACGGTGCACGCCAGGATGAGTGCTGCGATGGAGAGCCTGCCAGACATTCCCGCACCCCTTCTGGGCCAACATGGGGGCTATCTGCCACGCATCGTATAGCCGTCTCACTCACCTGTCAACATCCACAGCGTGCAAAGCCAGCGCAGAGGGCAGGAACCGGCTCCGCTTCCGCCGAACAGGCAGGTGCAGATCGGGCTCCATCCCATGGAGGTGCTTCCCATGCCTGTCCGCTGGGCAATCGTGGGCTGCGGTGATATCGCGAACAAGGCCGTCGCTCCCGCCATCACAGGCCATCCCGACGCCGAACTCGTCAGCCTCTTCTCGCACACCCCCGAGCGGGCCGAGGAGCTTCGCAGCGCCCATGGCGCGGAACGCGCGACCACCGATCTCACGGAGGCGGTGGGCGCGGATGACGTTGACGCGGTCTACGTGGCATCGCCGGTCTTCCGCCACGCGGAGGAGACCCTGGCGGCGGTTCGCGCCGGGAAGCACGTGATCGTGGAGAAGCCGATGGCGCTCTCGGTCGCGGATGGCGAGCGGATGATCGCAGCGGCGGATGAGGCGGGCGTGCACCTGAGCGTCGCCTACTACCGGCGCTTCTTCCCGAAGTCGCGCAGGATCCACGACCTCATCGCAGACGGCGCGATTGGGACGCCGGTCGTCTGTGAGATCACCATCGGCAGCTCGGCGCGCATCACGCCGGACAACCCGAAGTACTGGCGCACGCTCCCGGAGCAGGGCGGAGGCGGGGCGTTGATGGACGTCGGCAGCCACCGCCTCGACCTCGCCTGCTACTGGCTGGGCGAGCCGCGGCAGGTCTGCGGCTTTGCGGACACCGTCGTGCGCGACGACATGGAGGTGCCGGACATCGAGTGCCTGCTCGCGCGGATGAAGTCGGGCGCGCACCTGCACTGCACCGCCACCTGGGCGATCGCCACCCGCGCCGATGACGTGGCGATCCGCGGGAGCGAGGGCACGCTGTCGGTGCGCGGCTACGACCGCGATCCGCTCGTCCTCGCGCGCGGAGACGCCATCGAGGAGTTCGACCTCCCACCGGAGGCGAACTGGCATGTTCCGCTGATCGCCGACTTCACCCGCGCGCTCGTGGAGGGCCGTGAGCCGGAGTTCACCGCCCGCGACGGCATCCAGGCGACGCGGATCATGGAGGGCTGCTACCGCTCCAGCGAGACCGGGAGGACGGTGGAGGTGTAGCGGGCAGGTGCGGCGGCATCCCCCGCCGAACACGTCCATCACGCGCATCCGTACCGAGGAGGGCATCTCATGGAACTGCGACAGATCGGCTCGTCCAACGTTCGCCCGACCCCCATCGTCTTCGGCGCATGGGCTATCGGCGGCTGGCTCTGGGGCGGCACCCATGATGCGCAGGCCATCGAGGGTATCAATGCCGCGATCGACGCGGGCATCAACGCGATAGACACCGCACCTGTCTACGGCTTCGGCCACTCGGAGAGCGTCGTCGGCGAGGCAATCCGCGGCCGGCGCGATGAGGTGCTCATCTTCACCAAGTGCGGCGTCCGCTGGGACCTCGAGGAGGGCCAGCACCATTACGACACCGAGGACGCCGAGGGGAACCCGGTCCGCCTCGTGCGCAACCTCTCCCGCGACAACATCCTCCGCGAGTGCGACCAATCGCTTGAGCGCCTTGGGATCGAGCAGATCGACCTCTACCAGTGCCACTGGCCGGATGCGACTACGCCGATCGCGGAGACGATGGGCGCGCTGACGGAGCTGCTCGACCAGGGGCTGATCCGCGCGATCGGCGTGAGTAACTTCACGCCGGAGATGATCGAGGAGTGCCTGCGGTATGGCCCGGTGCACTGTTCGCAGCCGAAGTTCAGCCTGCTCACACGCGAGAACTACGACGGCGTGATTGCGTGGTGCGATGAGCATGGCATCGCGAGCATCGTCTACTCGCCGATGGAGCAGGGGATGCTGACGGGGAAGGTCACGGTTGACCGCGCGTTCAGCGCCGGCGATCAGCGGAACACGCGGCCGTGGTTCACGCGGGAGAACGTCGTGCGGGTCAACACGGTGATAGATGATGCAATGCGCCCCATCGCGCAGGCTCATGACGCGACGGTGGCGCAGGTCACGCTGGCATGGACGATCGCCGCGCCGGGGATCACCTGCGCGCTGGCAGGCTCGCGCAACGCTGAGCAGGCGCGCGAGAACGCGGGTGCGATGCAGGTAGAGCTAAGCAGCGAAGAGTTCGCGGCGATCCGCGAAGCGTTCTGGCAGATCGAGGGCCCGTAGGCGGAGCGACCGCGCTACCGGCGCCCGCCGGTGGCGCGCCACTTCCCGGCACTGCTGCGCGCGCTCCGCTGGAGCCCCGGCGCGTTGGCGAGTGCGTGGCGCCTCTTGCGCGGAGGCTTCTCGCGGAATGCATCCTGCACCACGTTGAACTCGCACGGCTGCCCGTCATGGTCCAGCCAGACCTCGGCGACGTCATAGCGCGGCTGCCCATCGCGCGGGTCCTGCCCGTGCTCACGCATGTAGGCGCGCGCGCACGCGATGACCTGCCGCTGCTTCTTGATGCGCACCGTATCCACCGGGCGCATCACCGATCCGACGGTTCTCGCCCGCACCTCGACGAACACCGGGCGCCGCTCATGCTGCGCGACGATGTCGATCTCCCCGGCACCCGCGGGCACATTGCGGCCCTTGATCGCGTAGCCGCGCCGGCGGAGTTCCCGCGCGGCATACTCCTCAGCGCGCCAGCCGGCTTGATGCCGCGCATGCCCCCGCTCCCCGAGCCACGACAGCCGGTGACGCTCGGCGCCTTTACGGGAGGCCCCGAGGCCAACGTGCGAGGCGAAGCGGGTGAGGACGGCCATCAGGCGGTGGAGGAGGCTCTGCGGGATTCTCGGGCGCTCCACGCGCATCCTCAGCCGTCACCCCGTGTGGACAGCCGCCACGGCTTGCGGCGCCGGAACGGCGTCTCGAACTGGTTGCTCAGCACCCCTCGCTCCTCGAGATGCACCATGCAGGCTCGGATGCACCCACGCCCTCCGCAGAGCGCGGAGTTGTACGCGCCGACGTTGGCGTAGTGGCTGCGTAGAACGCTCATTACCTGCAGCGCCCGGCTCGGGGTAAGGTCTGCCTTTCCTGAGAGGATCTCCGCAGCCTCGGGCATCTCGTCGAACGCGTCCTCAGGCAGGAACGGGTTGGTCTCGCGGTTGCTGCCCATGTAGCCGTGGAAGCAGTTCCATTCGGCGATCTTCCCCCACTCGATCTCGCGGCCTGCGACGGTCACGCGCACGGTTTCATCACCGCTGATCGCACTGACAGGGCAGTCAGCGACACAGGCCATGCAGCGGTCGCACAGCGGCGGACCATCGTAGAGCGGATCAGGCTCGAGCGGCGCGTCTGTGAGCACGAACGCAAAGCGCTGGCGCGGGCCGAACTCGGGCGTCAGGAAGAGCTTGGAGTAGCCGATCTCCCCGAGGCCGCAGCAGAAGGCAGCGATGCGGAAGTGGAACATCACATCAGGCGCGGGGCGATCCTCCGCGACGGGCCGGGAGTAGCGGATGCGGCGACCGTATTCGGAGGACTCATCCGGGTCCCCGGTGGTATCAGAGATGGCCATGCGACTGCCAGTGTTGCGGAAGACCGCGCCCTCGTAGCCGTTGTCCTCGAGGAGGCAGGCGAGTTCGTGAAGTACCATGGGAGCGTAGACCTCGTTGATGTTCGCGTAGCCCATGGATGGGTACTGATAGAAGTGGGTGCCCTCCTCAATCCCGCGCAGGTAGCCGCGTGGGATGCGGAAGGCGAGGCCGATGAGTGCCTTCGCTTCGGGGAAGATGTAGCGCGGGTCCATCTGCGGCGGCGCGCCCTCGAAGCGCTCCATGGGTGAGATCCCGACGAGGTCGGCGCCCATGGCTCTGGCGGCCTGCTTGATGTCTGCGGATGATAGCATGCCCTGTTTATCCTCCGGATGTGGCACGCGCTGTGGCTGATGTGGGATAGTGCGCCGGCAGCGACATGGAACCCTCTTCTCGCCGAGTGTCTTCTCGGATTCTAATGCGCGGAGCGGTCTCCGCAGAGGCCCGGCCCTGGTCTGTTAGTGCAGCTCAGGAACGTCGGGCTGGGCTGGATTTTGCGGCGAGAACGGGGTATAATGTGGATGCGGAGAGTGTGTCGGATGGTCGCGGGTGGGTGCTGCGAGGCGCTCATCTGAGGAAAGTCCGAGCTCCAGAGGGCAGAGCACTGGGTAACGCCCAGGCGGAGTGATCCGACGGAAAGTGGCACAGAAACGACACCGCCCGTGGCAGACGGCCGTGGCCAGACTTGGCTGGTGTCATGGGTAAGGGTGAAAAGGTGGGGTAAGAGCCCACCAGCGGTGTGGTGACATACCGGCTGGCTAAACCCTGCTTGGAGCAAGCCCGAATAGGGGAGCGATGAGGCGGCCCGCTGAGCTCCCGGGTAGGGTGCATGAGGCGACTGGCGACAGGCGTCCTAGCGAAATGACCATCACCTGCGGAAGCAGGAGACAGAACTCGGCTTA
>DHPY01000020.1 GCA_002411015.1 Armatimonadetes bacterium UBA5352
ACAACAGCTACGGCTGACGGCTGACGGCGACCTCCCCCCCCGGCCTCCTCTCCGTTCCGGATGAGGGGGAGGACGACAACGACTGCAGGCAGGAATGCCTGCACAACGAACGATGACAGGGATGGCTCACGGAGGGTGGGTGCGGATGGCCGCAATGTGCGACGTGGATGAGGTCTCGCTGCTGCTCTCCACCTGACCCCGCACTCCCCGCAGTTGACCGGCGCGACCTGACGCGCTACACTCGCACCTCCAGATACTCGTTTCCGGACCGGAGGCGCATCCTCTTGAAAGCTGACGCACGACCGTCAATCACAACCAAAAGCCCGTTTCTTCTGCGCGACCTGCTGCTTCAGCACGCGGCGCAGTCGGAGCGGGATGATCTTCCTCTGATAGACGCATCACGTGGCGCGGCCAACTGGCAGCTCCGCCCCGTGCTGAACGCCTGGCATGCCCTCGGTGTCTATTCGGCGTGGGCTGCGGGGACTCCCCCCCGGGAATCTGAGGTCGCCCTGGCACTTGATCCGCACGCACCGCACGCCGAGCGCTTCGCAGAGTTCCGCTCCTCGGTCGCGGGCGGCAGCCGGCCGCTCAGCGAGGGCTGCGATCTGCTGGATGCTACCTGGTCGTGGCTCGCGGAGGAGGTCCTGCCGGATCGCTCCCGCGACCGCATCATCTACCAGTTCGCCGAGGCCGTCGCCGGTCGCGCATACGCCACTCCGCCCACGCTTGACTTCGTGCAGCCAATCATCGCGCGCTACCTCGCGCCGCTGCTCTTCGGCGGCGACCTGGAGCTTGCGCGGCAGTTCGAGGTGATCGGCTGCGAGGGCGCGACGACCGGCCTCGCCATGGCCGCCGGGACGCTCGCCCGCAACGGCATCGTCCGCCCGGGCGATCGCGTGGCCGTCTGGTGGCCGACCTACGAGCCGCTGCGGGACCTCATGGAGTGCCAGCTTGGCTGCGAGGTCGTGCCGATCCGGCGCGATCCGGCGTCCAACTGGGCGGCGCTGCCCGAGGAGCTTGAGAAGCTGCAGGACCCATCGATCCGGCTCGCGGTCATCGTCTCCCCGGGGAACCCCGTGCCGGTGGTGACCGACCCGCGCAGCCTCGATGCCCTCGAGAGCGCTGCGGAGATGAACCCGGATCTTCTGATCGTCGCGGATTATGTCTACGCCCACTTCCTCGACGAGCCGGTGGAGACTGAGCTTGGGCGGCTTCCGCACAACACCATCGGGGTCTACTCAGTGTCGAAGGATTTCGGGCTGGCGGGGATGCGCCTCGGGATGCTGCTCATGCACCCTGAGGGTGCGGCGCAGAAGGCGCTCGCGGGTCTGACCGGCGAGGACCGCGCCTGCGCGGATGCCCGCTACACCCGCCGGGCGATGGCGCCGGCTGAGATGGACCTCACCGACCGGATCGTCGCGGACAGCCGCGGCGTGAGCTTCACGCACATGAGCGGGATCTCGACGTCTCTGCAGGTGCTGGCGTGCCTGTGCGGCGCGTATGACATCATCGAGCCGCGCAGCGAGGCGTACTTCGGCTGGGTGCGCGGAGTGCTGGCGGATCGGGTGGAGGCGCTCTACGACGGCCTCGGACTCCCGCAGCCCGGATGGGCGAGCGGCCCGAGCAGCCGCTACGCCACCGCGATCGACCTCTACGAGGTTGCCGCCGCGCGAGGTGGCGTGGAACTTGCGGAGGCACTGAAGGGTCGAGAGGTCTGGGACCTGATTGTGTCACTGGCGCGCGATTGGAGGGCGATCGTCACGCCCGCCGAAGCCTTCGGAGCGGGTGAGTGGTCGGTGCGCGCCTGCTTCCCGGCGATCGGCGCCGAGCAGGCACGCGAACTGGGGCGGCGTGTGGCGGGCGCCGTGGAGGCGTTTGCGCGCGCGTAGGCGGCAAGCTATAATCAGTGCGCTCGCGCGCTGGAGAGGAGGCGATCAGGCTGGCTTTCCTGCGAAGAGTCGAGGACGCGCTGGCGTCGGCGATTGATGGCGGGCTTGCACGGCTCGAAGGAAGCGGTGTGCATCCCCTGGAGATTGCGCGGCGGCTGCAGACCGACATGACCGAGAGCCGGCTGCTTGGCACCGACTTGCCCTACGTGCCGAACCGCTACACGGTGAAGCTCGGCGACGGCGACCTGGCGGGGCTCGGCGAGTTGGCCGGGGAGATCGGCGAGCAGATCGCGCGCAAGCTCGAGGACGACGCGATCGAGCAGGGCTGGGCCTTCGGCGATGCGGTGCGGGTGCAGATGGAGGGCGGCGGGCGCGATGGGCGCGTGGCCGTCACGCATACCTTCGACGAAAGCGCGCCGGGTGCGAGGCTGCTGGTGGTCGCCGGGGTGAGCGGCGGCGGGAGCTTTGAGGTCGGGGAGAGGGCCGTGATCGGGCGCGATCCAGGCTGTGAGGTTGTGCTGACCGAGCCGGCGGTGTCGCGGCGTCACGCTGAGATTGAGTGGACGTACCAGGGCTACGTGCTACGTGACCTCGGAAGCAGCAACGGGACGTTCGTGAACGCGACCGAGGTGGGCGAGATCACGCTGCAGGATGGCGACCTGATCGAGGTCGGCCTGGTGCAGATGCGGTTTCGGGGGTAGTCGCTTCGTCATGCGCGAACAGCAGCAACGGCGGGCGGGCAAGGAGGTTGTGTTC
>DHPY01000034.1 GCA_002411015.1 Armatimonadetes bacterium UBA5352
GCGAAGCGACGAATCCTGTTGCCTCTAACGCAGGTCGATCCAGTAGGTCTCCTGTGCATTCACGTCCAGCGTGCGCTCCGTGCCATCGGGGAGGCGCAGCGTTGTCGGCCCTGTTTTGCGGGCGTGCAGCGACACCATCCGGCCGCTCATGTGCGTCTCATGGCCCTCCGCGCCGAGCACATACGCCCCCGCCTCATCGGCGATGTTACGCAGCATCGCGCCGTCAAGGCTGTTCGGCACACCGAGGTAGACGCTCGTCCAGCCCCCGAGGTTGCGTGTGGCCATCGCCACCGCTCCGTCGTCGTAATGCCCAAGCGCAATGGCCGCGGGATCGACTACGTCGAAGCGCTGCGGGCGGCCGGTGAAGCTGGAGGCGCCGCTCTGCGTCATGAGGCCCACGAGGAACTCGCTCATCCCTTGGAGCGGCTGCACGTCCTGCGTGAGCGTGTGCTGCACATCGACGAACGCGGGAGCGCGGGAGTAGCCTCCATCGCTCGTGACGGCCATCCCGACGAACTCCGAGAGAGCCTCGGCGGAGGGGCCGGCATCGGTGATGTAGCCGCTATCGGCGAGGAAGACGAGCACGCGGTCGCCGCCCATCAGCGTCTCACGGATCGCCGCGCGCTCCTGCTCGGAGAGGTAGCGCGTGTTCGCGAAGATGTAGACGCGGTAGTCCTGCAGCTCCTCGTTGGCGAGGATGTCGCTGAGGAAGTAGCTGTCATACGGGACGCCGCTGGTGTCGAGCAGCATCGTCTGAAAGGTCTCGCCCGCCATGATCGAGGAGAGCGGCGCGGAGACGTAGGCGTCCTGGCCGGGCTTGCGCACGACGCAGACATCCGGGCGGAAGGTGTCGCCGGTCGGCCATGTCTCCGCAGCGATCTCGCGCACGCGGCCGATCTCCGAGATGATCTCAGGCGCCGCGAAGTAGTGGTGCATATCATAGTACCACCAGCCATGGCCGCCGGTGAGCGAGAGCCCGACGAGCTTGCGATGGATGTTGCGGAACTCCTCGGGCGTGAGGCCGGCGCCGATCCAGGTCTGATAGACCTCCGGGTAGACCGAGCCGACCCATGAGCGCACGTCAAGCTCCTGGATGAACATCTTCCCGTGGAGGGCGTAGGCGTCGGAGATCTCGTAGCCGGTGGGCAGGCCGGGGCGGCGATAGGGGTAGTAGGTCATGTGGCCGGCGACGTCGACATACTCGGTGTCGAAGATGCCATCGCTGCCCGCGGAATATGCGAGGGTGAAGATCGGGCGGCCGATGGCCTGCTTCGCTGCCTGCGCGATGTGGTCGCGCAGCACCCACGTCTGGTCCTCGGCGAAGGTGCGGTAGTCGATGTCGGGACTCGGGCCCTGGTAGGGCGGCTTGGTCTCCATGCCGTTCGCGGTTGGCGGGGCATCCGGCACGGGAATGGCCTCGTAGCTGTCGTAGCGCTGGCCCCAGCGCACCGCAAGCTCATCGAGCGTGTAGGTCTCGCGCAGCCACTGACGCCACTTCGCGACACTGCCCTTGCTGAAGTCGTGATGCGGCCGCAGGCTCACGAACTGGCCGTCATGGCCGCCGGTGACGAAGGCCGCACAGATGGTCTTGCCGAGTGGGGTGCCGTTCAGGTGCTCGATGAGGGCCATAGTGGCGGCGGAGACATCCTCGCGCCAGAGGTCTGAGTTGTACGAGGGGTACCAGAAGTACTTCCCGCGGCCGCCCTCGAGTTCCTCAAGCGTATCGCTGAAGCCCTGGAGGTTGAAGAAGTCGGTGTAGGCGCGCTGGCCCGCGGCGTCCGTCCAGCACTCCTCGGGGTGCTCATCGCCCCAGGTGGCGTAAGGGTAGGCCCAGACATCGAGGATGATGCGGGCGTTCGGGTTGCGACGCAGGGCGGTGCGGATGATCGTCTCTGCGAGGGTGAAGTCATACTGCCCCTCGCCCAGCCAGACTCCGGGGCGATTCGGAATGTTGCCAAGCTCCACGGGCACGGTGATGAGGTCCACGCCCGCGTAGGCGAAATCGGCGTAGTGTGCCTTCTCCGGGCCGGAGACCTTGTAGAGCATCGGCGGGACGGGCTGGCCGTCAACGACCATCGTGCTGACGCCATCGCGGACCTCGATCGCGCCGGTGACGGGCTCTCGGAGGGCGAGCAGCGCGTCCACCTGCGCATCGGTGAAACGCTCGACCGGCTCGGGCTTCTCCGACTGCAGGATCTCCTGCTGCGTGGTGAACTGCAGGTCATCGAGCCAGACCTCGCAGGGATTGCCGTAGAGGACGACGTGCAGGTAGACCTCGCGCGGTTCCGTGGCGCTGAAGCCGATGATGCGCTTCTCCCACTTCCCGGGCGGCGCGGGGACGATGAAGCTGTGGCCGGACCATCCGTAGGAGCGGTCGATGGCATCGTAGGAGAGGTTCGCGTCCTTCTCCCGCACGCGGAACATCAGCGCGGAGGAGACGGGGGCCTCGTCGGCATGGAACCAGCCGCGGAAGAAGTACGTCTGCCCCACCTCCGGGCTGACGGGCTGCGCGGAGCGCAGGACGACGTAGCCGCGGCCATTGGTCTTCGTGAGCTTGAGCGACTGTGCGCCGGAGCGCGCGCGGGAGGCGTCATACTCCATCGTGCCCTCCGCGCCCTGCTGGAGCACCAGCTCCCAGCCGCCGGCGGTCTCGAAGCCACCGTCTATGCACAGATCGGGCGCCTGCTGGGCGCACGCGGGGATCATGAGGAGCAGCGTGGCGAGAAGAGCTATCGGTCGCGTCACAGTCATCACCTTCGCGAGCGAGATTCGCTCAGTTCCTGCAGACTTGACCACGGAGCGGCGGTTCTCCTCCGTGCAGGCGGGTGATCGGGAGGGATGTAGCCCGCTAACCGGAACCCGTGCGGCGGTGGCCGGAAGGAGATGATCCAATGCGTGAAAGCCGCGCGAGCATCGTCCTCATCAGCACCGACCGGCAGCGCGGGGACTGCCTCAGTTGCGACGGGCATCCTGTGCTGCTCACGCCGGTGCAGTAGCGGTTCATCGGGACCGGCAACAGAACGCGGCGCGGAAGGCTCCTGCCCTCCGCGCCGCGTGTGTTCTCGTCAGGCCGGTTGCGCGTCAGCTTCCCGTGCGGCTGAGTTCCTCCGGCGCGTCCTCCTCGTAGCGCGCGCCGCACTCCGGGCACTTCTCCAGCTCGCTGCACATCGGCCAGAGCATCCGCAGGCGTCGCGGCTGATCGAGGATGAGCACCGCGGCTCCCACGAGGTAGAGGAAGCTGAAGACGGTGTGCAGTTGCGTGCTCTGCATGCCGAACACGCTGCCGCCGAGGAGGGCGTCCACAGCCGGAGGCAGGATAAGCTGGCCCGCGAACAGCCCGAAGAGCAGCAGCGCGTGGCCGAAGGTCAGGCGGAGCGCCGCCAGCAGTACGATTGCGAGCAGCGACTGTGCGGCAGTCAGGAGGATCTCGTTCATCTGGAAGGCGCCCATCGGGATCGGCGGATGGAGCGTGCCGCTGGAGAGGGCGTAGACGCCCGGGATCATCCCGACCAGCAGCGTCCACTGGTTCAGCTTCGCGGAGACGAGGCTGCCCAGCGCCAGGCCGGCGCGAGCGCGGGAGGCGAACATGATCGCCAGGATGAACTCCGGCGCCTCCGAGGCGATCGGGGCGAGCCACTGGACGAGCAGGAACTCGCTGATGCCAAGGACCTTGCCGGTGCCCACGAGGCCCTCGCAGAAGCGCTCGGCGTTGAGGATGACGGTGGCGGCGGCGAAGAGGAGCATCAGGATGGTGGTGGCGCGGCGCTTGCCGCATGGAAGGGCTGCGATGCATGCGCCGGGCCCCTCCGCCTCGCACTCCCCCTGCGGGCGCTTCGCCGCGAGGACGATGTACCAGACGAAGAGCGCCATCAGCACGATGCCGTCATACCACGCGAGGGTGCCCTTGATCGGGATGAACAGCGCGTAGACAGTGGCGGCGGCGAGGAAGCGCAGCTCAAGCAGCCGATCGCGCTCGATGGTGACGGAGCGGCGGGTCTTGAGCCAGAAGATGAGGACTACCGCAGCCCACGCGACGCCAATGATCAGGCGGTTCGCGCCGGTCATGTTTGCGATGGCGTACTGCGAGTAGTCGCTGTCAGGGAACTTCCCGGCCTGCCAGGTGAAGTAGATGTCCACCGCGTACTCGGGGAGGACGGCGATCAACGCGACCGCGGCGAGGGCGAGCGCCTGGGAGACATCCTCCTGCGCGGCATCGCAGGCCCAGAGCAGCAGGAACGATGAGGCCAGCACGGCCGCGCCTGCGAGCAGGGCCATCAGTTGCGGCGAGGTGTGCAGGTGCGCGAGCGCGGCGTAGATCCCCGGAATGGTGCAGACCACGGCGAGGGCAACGAGAGCAACGGCACGGCGGTTGGACATGGCTTCCTCCGAACTGTGTGGCCAAACGGTTGACCACACGCATGGACTGCGTGCAGCCAAAGGTCTGGCAACCGGAGTGACCGGCGGGATGACCAGAAGCGCATCGGCTTCGCGGTGTTGACCGTCCCGAACGCGGTGCAGCGCACCGCCATGCTACTCCCCTTTGGTGGAGGTAGAGTATCATAAGAGTGTCACGACGTCAAATGCCGGTCTCGGCCGGGCCTACTCGTCAGTCACGTCCACCAGCTTCGCCTCGTCGAACCATGCGGTGCCTCTCGAGCCTCACCCGGCAGGAGAAGCTGTAGGTGCGGCCCGGCTTGACCGCGTCGTTCAGCGCGCGGTGGCTCGTGACGTTGGAGGCCGCCGGCCAGACGCAAGGGGGTCTGCCGTGGCTGGCGAGACTGATCACACGGATGCCGGGAGGCCCTTGGCGCGTTCAAGCGAGCGGAGAGCCTGGGTCTGCATTCAACGAAGACCTGGACTGCACAGTGCGAAGAGCGGCTCGCGATCCAGCGGGGTGAGATGGTCGAGACCGCGCCCCCGCAGCGGGCTAGCGGCTCGACTCAGCACGCCCCGGGCAAGACAGGTGCGCGAGGCAAGCTGCACTGCTCCAAATGCGGGCAGTACATGTGATGCGATATCCCAGGGCCAATGGATAGCGACAAACGGCCCCTCGCGAGGGCGCGAGGGCCACAACGGATACAGCTAACGGCAGGGCGGACGCGTCGGTCCGCCCCTCCAGAACGGCGCGACGACTGCGGGAGGCGCGGATACATGACCGAGGACGCGACGAATATCCCGCCGCCCCTCATGCGCATGCAAACGGCAGGCGCCGGTTCGATCGCTTCGCCCGCGCGGAACACGCCGTCATGTGCCAGGATACCTGCGGCCGATACTCCTCCGATGGGGTACGATCGTAGGCTTCGCCGGAGAAGGCGACCTCCCGGCGCGTGGCGAAGCAACACGGTGGATAGTGGCGATGGGCGAATGATAGGAGGCTGCTCCATGAGCGAGAGCGGACGGACGAGCGATGGTCTGTGCACCCCGCAGGTTACGATCGAGGCGCGACAGCTTCTCGGGCTCATCTGCCGCAAGGGCGGTGCAGATTGCCCGCTGATCAGCGAGGAGCGCGCGGAGGAGCTTCTGAGGCTGCTGGCGGAGAGCCCGGCGCTGGCGATCCGGCTCACCTCCGACGCCGACTGCCTGCCGCACTACACGCAGGTGGAGGGGCCCGCCGATCCGCAGGACGCGATGAACCGCATGCGCGACCTGAAGGTCCTCCAGCGCCTCGGCCTCTGCCCCGGCGACACGCGCCGCTCGCGCTACCTCATCGAGGCTCTCTTCCAGCGCGTACCATCGTGTGAGGGCATCTGTGCGTGCGAGGAACCAGGCTGGGAGGGCTGCGAGCTTGCGCACTCGGGAGCATACGAGAGCGTGCGCGACGCAGGCTGGCGCGAGGTCGTCTACTGCCGCACTGATGAGGAGCGCGCCGACTACCGCGAGCGGAACGAGCGCGAGGTGGCGGAGGGCGAGGGTCTCTCTGTGCGCTCGCACCACCTGATGTGCATGAGCTGCTGGTACAACGGCGGCGCGGGCATCGGCCCGCGACCGAACGACACTCTCGCGGAGATCCTCGAGCGCATCCAGCGGGAGCCGGATGTGCCGATCACGCTCGTGGAGGGGCCGTGCGAGGCCTGCGACTGCTGCGACGGCTTCCACCCGGAGAGCGGGCGCTGCGTGCATGCGGGCGGGCTGGTCCGCGACTACCTCAAGGACCTCGAGCTTTGCCGGCGGATCGGGCTGATGCCCGGTGACACGATGCCGGCGCGGGAACTGATGGCGCTGATCTTCGATCGCGTTCACTCGACGACGGAGATCTGCGGCTTCGGCGACGGCGAGGTCACGGGCGACGCGTGGCGGGTCTGCGGCGGCCCCGAGGGCAATAGGGGCTACGAGCGGACGCGTGAGATCGGGATCTTCGGGGACGCGTGAGGCCGATGGGCGATCGCGAGCGGATGAGCGCAGACGAGCCTGCGGAGGATCGGGCGCGGTGCGAGGAGGAGCGGAGCCGCCTCGCCGAGGAGCGTACGCGGCTGGCGGAGGAGCGCACACAGGCATCGCGCGATCGTTCGGTGCTCGCGAATGAGCGGACGTTCAGCGCATGGCTGCGGACAGGCATGTCGGCGCTCGCGGTGGGGATCGGCGCCGCCGAACTGCTGCGCGACACGGAGGAGCGCGCAGTGGCGCTGGTGTTCGGGATCATCCTGATCGCGCTTGGTGGCCTGCTGCCGGTGATCGGCGCGCGGAGGTACATCAGTACCGCCCGGAGGATAGATGACGAAGAGGCGGGCCCGACTCCGCGCTGGGTGGTTGAGGGCACCGCAGCTGCGCTGTTCTTCGCCGCGATCCTCGCGCTGGTGATCGTTCTGATGCGGTGAACGGGACGGGCTGGCAAGGAAGCTGTCGCCCTCGCAAATGGCGCTCGGGCGCCACTGCGCAAGCGCTGTTCCTCCGCCGCAGGCGGCGTCGGCGAAAGCAGCCCCTCGTGGGGACGTGCTGTGGCTCTACCTGACCGGGTACCAGTCTCTGGTAGATGAGTGACAGCCTGGCGTGCTACAGCGCCCGGATGGTCAGCTCAAAGCTCCCGGCGGGCAGATCAAGCGTCACCGTCTGCGCTTCCTCATCGAGCGTCATGTCTACCGGAGTGTCGAGCCCGGCCAGCCGGACCAGGTGCGGCTCGACCGGGCAGTGCAGCGTCACCGTCGCCGGTTCCACGCAGGTGATGCTCGCCTGCAGCAGACCGCCCTCAACGAGCGCCCCCGCACTCACCGGCGCGTCGCTCGCGATCAGTTGGCTCTCCCCGAACGCAAGGCTCGTGCCGCTCACCAGCGCATACCGCTGCACGATTCCTCGCGCGTCACGCGCCATCGCGGCCGCGCCCTCGAAGGAGAGATCGCCCGCCGCGGTCGTCGCGGCATCGTCGGCTGAGCGGAGGGCGACCGTATCCACCGCGCCGCCGATACGCACCTGCAGCGCGCGATCGGCGCCGGCAACCGGGCGTGCCTGCAAATCCACCTTGCCCGCGGAGCCCGCCGCAACCACCCAGGCGATGGTCTCATCTGTGACGCGCGGGTCGAGCACGGAGAGGTAGTGCCCGTACTGCTCGGAGTGCGGGTGCTGCCGGTGCTCGAAGAGCAGGCGGTCGGGCTGCACGAAGCGCGCGACCGCGCTGCCGGTGCGCGTGACCGAGCACTCCTGCCCGAGCCGGCTCTCCCCCACCGCCAGCGGCGCGCCCTCGACGGCGAACTCGCCATCGGGCGGCGTGTGCAGCAGGACCTCAACCGCCCGCTGCGGTCCATCCGTCGCGATCTCATCGAAGACCACGTAATACTCGGCCGCGACCGAGATCACATGCCGCAGGTAGCGCGCCAGGCCCTCGTAGCAGGCCGATGCGTCGCCGCAGGCGTAATCCATCGCGGGCGTGGAGGCGAAGGCGGCGACGTGGCCGCGCTCGGAGATCTGCCCCACGCCATCCACGAGGATCGCGTTGTGCCCGATCGTCGCGTAGGTGTACTCGTGCCGCGCGGAGATCATCTCGGGCGTCATGTTCTGCTCGGGCGGATAGGGCTGGTCGTAGATCTGATAGCCCGGATCGTTCAGCAGCCACTCGCGGTTCCACGCGAGGATGAAGCTGTTCTGATCGAGGTGGTTGTGATGCTCAACGTGGCCGGACTTGAAGGCAAGCAGGCTGCCCCAGTCGGCCCAGCCGGAGCGCATGGCCACCCAGTCTATGTCGCGGAAGTGCTTCGCCAGCGGGAGGTCGGGCTGCTCCGCGAGGCGCTCGATCTCCTCGCCGCTCCGCCCGGCCTTGCGGAGATACCACGCGGCCAGCGGGCTCTGCTCGACCTCCAGCATCGCCTCGGCGAGGCCGAGCAGCACGGGCGGCTGACCGCTCGGGCCGCCGTTGTCACCGAAGTTCGCCAGCGAGCCGCCGCCGGGCACCACGAAGTACGCCGGGAAGCTGACCGCGACCGAGAGGTAGGGCTCATCGAAGAGGTTGACGCCGACGACGGCATCGGCCTTGCGGACGAGGTACATGAGGTCATCCACCGCCGCTGAGCCGTAGCCGAAGCCCTCCACGAGGCCGCCATCCACCCCGCCCTGCTCGGCGAAGAAGAGGCGCGTCTTCTCCAGCCCCTGTGCGAGCCACTGCTGCGCGTTCGGGTGCTCCCCGAGGAGCGTGAGACCCGCGACGCCCAGTTCGGTGTTGATCATCGCGTAGCCGTTGGGCCATGCGCCGGGGGCGGCTACGTAGGAAGCCGAGTCGTTGCCGGCCTCGTAGATGAATCCCGCGCCCTTTGTTGCGATCGCCTCGATGATGACTGCGCGGACATCATCCGGCAGATCATTCCACAGCATGTCGAGCGCGACGCACATCCCGCGGGTGAGGTGGTGGGTGTCGAGACAGGGTTGCTCACCGTACCAGGGGTCGGTCCACTGCCGCCAGTTCGCGACGGCCATCATCAGTTGGCGGCACCAGCTAAGGTACTCACGCTCTCCTGTGAGCAGCCACGCGCGCGCCGTGGCCTCCATCGCGGAGCGGATCTCGCCGGCGACACCGGTCCAGTAGGGCCAGCCGTCATCGTGGGCCGGCGGGAACTCCGGCTGCGGGAGCGTGACGAAGTAGTCCTCGTAGACGCGTGTGCGGCCCCGCGCGATGAACTCATCGGCGGCGGCCCTCGCCCGCTCGACCTCGCGCTCGTCGGAGCGCAGGCGCTGGAGGTCCTGAGAGGTCAGTTCGAGGCGCGGATGTCCCTCGCGCAGCAGTGTGAATTCCTGGGCCATGGCGTCTCTCCCACAGACAGATGCGGCCAGTGCGGCTGCGAAGATGATGGCTCGAATCATGAGGTGGCTCCCGGTGCAGAGCTGCGATCGCGAGCAGTGTGCTTCGTCGCACGGCGCCGCGTCTCCTGCAGGTTCGCATTGCGGGGCGGTCGAATCTGTGGGTTGAGCGCGCGAGCCGCGGTGAGTGCCTCTGATCGGGACAGGAGGAGACTATGTACATGGTCTGGGTGGTGCTTGACCAGGTGGAGTTGCTGGGGGCGGTGCAGGAGGCATGGGAGGAGGCCGGTATTCACGGCGCGACCATGGTCGAGAGTTCGGGCTTCAGCCGCCTGAAGAGCGGCGGCGAGTACGTCCCGACGCGATACGTGGTCCCTGACGTGAGCGCGGTTGGGAACACTCTGAACAACACCATCTTCAGCATCATGAGCACCGAACAACAGGTGCATGACGCGCTTCGAGCCACGGAGAAGATCACCGGTGACCTCGATCAGCCGAATACCGGCGTCTTCGCGGCGTGGCCGCTGCTGATGGTGAAAGGCGTGGCCTCCAGAGCCGCTGAAGAGGGACCGCAATGATCTGGCTGCAGTTCGCTCTCAGCTCAGCCGCCATCGTCTTTGCCGCAACAAGGCTCGCGCGCTACGGAGACGCGATCGCGCTGCGGACCGGCCTGGCCCGCATGTTCATCGGCGCCCTCCTTCTGGCGACGGCGACCTCTCTTCCTGAGATACTCACCTCGATCAGCTCCTTCAGTCAGGGAGTGGAGAACCTGGCGGCGGGCAACCTCTTCGGCAGCAACTCATTCAACATCCTCGTGCTGGCGATCGCCGATATGACCTCACGCAACACGCGGTTCCTGCGTCTCGTCTCGATGCGGCACGCGCTGTCGGGCAGCGGGGCAATGCTGATGATCACGCTGGTGGTGTTCTTCCTGATCGCGGACATAGACGTGATGATCGGGTGGCTGGGCCTGGACAGCATCATCGTGATCGCCGCGTATGCCGGGCTGATCTACCTGCTCCGCCAGTCGCAGCCTGTTCGTGATGAGGTGGATGAGGATCAGGATCTGACCGGGGTTCCCACGATCCGCAGGTCGGTGATCGGTTTCATCGCTGCAACTGCGATCATCGCGATCTCCAGCCCGCAACTGGTGGCCGGCGCCTCGGGGATCGCGGAGGTAACCGGCCTCGGGACCAGCTTCATCGGTGCGTCGCTGGTCGCGGCGGTCACCTCGCTGCCGGAGCTCGCCACCACCATCTCGCTTGTCAGGATCGGCGCGGAGGACATGGCGGTCGGCAACCTCTTCGGCAGCAACATGTTCAACATGTTCGCGTTCGGCTTCCTCGACATCTTCTACACCAGGGGCCGCTTTCTGGGAGCCGTTGACCACTCGTTCATCCTCGTGGGCCTCCTCGGCCTGCTGCTCACCGGCATCGCACTTGTCGGGAACGTGGCGAAGCTCGAGAGGCGCCTCTTCCGGCTCTTAGAGATTGACGCGCTGCTCATCATCGTCCTCTACGTCGTGGGAATGTGGCTCGCCTTCTCGCGCGGCATAGCTCTGTAGCCTTCGTTGGCGATGCCGCCGCCAGGCCGCCGACCACATGGAGGTCCGGCAGAGGCCCTTAGCGAAGCAGGTGGCCGCACTCTGCGCGCGTGTCGCCGCGCGCAGCGCCCACACGACGCAGACCGGCCGGTAACGATCAGCCCCAGAGGAGCCATCATGAAACCACGTCCGGACATGCTTGATGACCGCTCGCCGGAGAGTATTGAGATCGTGCAACTGACGCATGAGGAGGGCGTCCCCAGCTCGCATGTCTACATGGAGGCGCAGATCTTCCTGCCAGACTCGAAGCGCTTCGTGCTGCATCGCTCGGCTCACGCCCACGGGAGCGATCAGCATGACCCCGAGCACCGCTACCTGCTCTGCGATCTCGAGAACGACTGCGAGCTGACGCCGCTCACCAGCGCGACCGGCGCGACCGGCCCCTCCGTCAGCCCCGACGGCCAGTGGTTCTACTACTTCGTGAACGAGACCGTAACCGGCGGGGGGACGCTGACGCTCAAGCGCCTGAACTTCGCCAGCGGCGAGCGTGAGAGCGTCTGCGTGGTGGATGGACCGCTCCCGGGCACCGACTACCGCCCGAGCCGCATCTACCCGCTGAGCACGATCTCCTCGGACGGACAGCGGATCGCGATGTCATGCTTCCTCGCCGATGGCGAGACGCAGGAGCCGACCTACGGGCTGATGGTCTTCGACATTGACGCGGGCAGCGTCGCACTGGTGCTGCACGGCGAGAGCTGGTGCAACATCCACCCGCAGTACTGCCGCTCGAAGGATGCCGAGGCCGCCCACGACATCCTCGTGCAGGAGAATCACGGGAATGTACACGACCGGCAGGGCGCGGTGGAGAAGCTGACCGGCGGGGACGGGGCGGAGATCCATGTGATCCGCGATGACGGCACGAACTTCCGCGCGATGCCATGGGGGCGCGATGGCAACGAGTTCTGCCAGGGCCACCAGTGCTGGCGCGGGCGCAGCCAGTGGGGCATCACGAGCACTGGGACGAAGCAGCCGCCGGAGGCGCAACTGATCGAGGGCTCGGCCGCACCGGATGCGGGACATATCGGCATCAATACGCCCGGCGGCCGCCGGAATGACCTCAGCCGCAGCGTGGAGAACCCGCACTTCTACCACTTCGGCACGGACATCGCTGGCACGCGGATCATCTCCGACGCGAACCTCGGCCCCGGTGGCGGAGAGGTCTGGGTGGCGGAGCTTGGCGAGGCCGGGAGCGAGCCGCTGCTGAACCCGCGCTACCTGGTGAATGCGCAGACAACCGGTGGGAAGGGCGTCCACATCCACCCGTTCCTGTCGCCCGATGGAACGATGGGCTTCTTCAACTCAGACGAGTCCGGCATGCTGCAGGCATACATGATCCGCGGACTGTAGGACGGCGGGGAAGGGTGAAAGGTGAAGGGGGGACGGCGTGCGTTGCGGTCGGAGCGGACGGCCGGGGCGGCTTCAGGCGGCCCCTCCGTACAACTGACAGGCGAGGACGCCTGTCCCACAACCTCGGAGGGGCCGGCTTCGGCCCCTCCGTACGATGCCTTCGTAGCGCGATCAGATCAGAAGTGACACGCTCCGCCGCCGCGCTTGGCGAAGTACTCCTGGTGGTAGTCCTCCGCCGGCCAGAAGGTCGGCGCCGGCTCGATCTTCGTTGCCACCGGGCGCGTGTAGCGGCCGGAGGCGTTCAGTTCGATCTTCCGCTGCTCGGCGGCCGCCTTCTGCTCCTCCGTGTGATGGAAGATCACGGAGCGGTACTGATCGCCCACGTCCGGCCCCTGGCGGTTCACCTGCGTCGGATCGTGCATCTCGAAGAAGACCGTCAGAAGCTCCTCATAGCTGATCTGCTCCGGGTCAAACTTGACCTGCACGACCTCCGCGTGGCCCGTTGTGTGCGAGCAGACCTGCTCGTATGTCGGGTTCTCAGTCCGTCCGCCGGCGTAGCCGACCTCAGTGTCGATGACTCCGTGCGTCCTGCGGAACTGGTCCTCCACACCCCAGAAGCATCCTGCGCCGAATGTCGCTGTCTCTGTCGCCACCTGAACCTCACCTGACCCCTCGCTGATGGTTTGAGCGACACTTACATCTTCGGAGCCCTGCAGCGCGCATCCTGCAAAGACCGCGGAGACCGCCAGCAGCAGTGCCGCCCCAGCCCCAACGGTAATGAGCGCGATCCGGCCCATGCGCCACCTCACGGTAGAGCGTAGATGCAAACTCATCGCAATAGACGCAGAACCGCGCTCATTCGTTCGCACATATGCAGGACGGGCCGGAAGCATGGACTCCGGCCCGCCATATGACGCGGCAAGTCTCTCCGTCGCGCGGATCAGCCGATGGTCACGATCTCGCGGCTCTCAATGGATGCCGCCTCGGCCTCCACGACGCGCACGGATTCGCGCGCGGACTGGGGCGTCACCCGCCTCGGCGGCGTCCCGTCCTCCACGCACTGCACGAAGTACGCAAGCTCGTTCTGGTAGCCGGTGCCGCCCTCGTACTCGGGCGTCGTCGGCTCGCCCTCGAAGGGATACCAGCGCAGCACGGGGTCGTTGCCCACGGAGAACTCCAGCACTCCGCGGGTGCCGAGGACCTGGAAGGCCATGTTGAACGGGAAGCTGTCCGGGTAGACCCAGCCGCCGTGCGCGGTGCAGACGAAGTCGCTGTAGAGATACTGCGTCTCCACGTGATCCACCGGTGCGCCCTCGGTGAGGAGGTTCATCCCGCGCGCGAAGACCGCGTTGGGCTTGCCCAGCAGCGAGAGGATGAAGTCCACATCGTGGATGTGCAGGTCGAGCAGCGCGCCGCCCGAGAGTTCCGGGTTCATCAGCCAGCCCTCGGAGGCCCAGCCGGGGGTGGCCGACTGGCGGATGAAGCGGGCGGCCTTCACCTGCCCGAGGTCACCGTTGCCGACCATCCTCGCGAGCACCTCGTACTCCGGCCAGAAGCGGATACACTGCGCGATGAAGAGCATCTTCCCGCTCTTCTCCGCCGCCGCGATCATCTCATCACACTGCGCGACCGTGCGCGCCATCGGCTTCTCGCAGACGACGTTGTTGCCGGCCTGCAGCGCCTCGACGGTCATCTGCGCGTGCACGTGCGTAGGGGTGCAGATGTCCACGAGATCGAGCTTTTCCTTCTCGAGCATCTCGCTGAAGCACATGTAGCGCGCCTGGGCGCTGAGGTCAAGCTCGCTCGCTTCGCCGATGTTCCCGCCAACGCTCGGGGCCTTCTCCGAAGCGCGCTCGGGGATCACATCGCACACCGCGACCAGCTCCACGTTCTCCATGCCCTGGTAGATCTGGAAGTGCTGCTGCCCCATGAAGCCCAATCCGGCCAATCCGACTCGAACCACTGTCGGTCACTCCTTTCGCATCGCCCCGCCGATCCGTCATCGTCACAGGCTACTTCCGCGCTGGCCGCGAGGAACCTCCCCCGGAGGCTACTCCGCGGGCTGTGCGTAGCGGACGTCAACATACGCCTCGCGCCTCGCGGCGCGCGCGATCAAGTGCCTCGGCGGACAGCCTGTCTCCCTCGGCAAGCGCGCACTGTGCGACGAGCAGCACGAACAGGATGACACTCAGGCCATGTGTGCGGCCATGGCGGACAGCTCCCTCCAGATCGGTGCTACTGCGGGAAGATCGGCGGCACGCCCTCGATCCGCTGCATCAACTCGGCGCGCTGAGCCTCCGTGAGCGGCTGGTACCGCAGGCCAACCTCCACCGCGAGCATCAGCAGCTTCGCCGAGGCGGGCGAGACCGCCGCGATGACCGGCTTATCGAGGGTGTAGCCGATCGCGAGGCGCGCGAGCTCCGGGTCCTCGATCGGCTGATACCAGCAGTTCGGGTAGGGCTTGTTGTTGCGATCCACGACCGGCTGCCACGCGAGCGCCTTGATCGCGAGGACGGAGACATGCCGCTCCGCGGCCTTCTCCAGCAGCGCGGGGCCGAAGTCGCCGTTCTCGATGCAGACGCAGTTGACCGGGAAGAGGACCGTGTCGAAGTCGAAGCGGTCGATCGCGGCCATCGCCGCCTCCTGGGTGTGGGCGGAGAGGCCGATGCGGCGGATCTTGCCCTCATCGCGCGCGGCGAGGACGGTCTCCATCGCGCCGCCTGCGCCGAAGACCGTCTCGACCTCCTCGAGCTTGTTGAGCGCGTGGAACTGGTAGACATCGAAGTGGTCGGTGCGAAGTGCCTGCAGAGAGCCCTCAAGCTCCTCACGCGCGCCGGCGGCGTCGCGCTTGACTGTTTTGCAGGCGAGGAAGCAGTCGTCGCGGTAGGGCTCCAGCGCCGGGCCGAGGAGGTCCTGCGAGTCGCCGTAGCTCGGCGCGACATCGAAGTAGTTCACGCCGCGGTCCACCGCCCACGCGACGATGTCGTCGGCCTGCTGCTGCTCCATCCCGCGCAGGAGCAGTCCTCCGAAGCCGATGATCGAAAGCTCCGGCCCGCCGGGCTTGAGCGGGCGGCGCGGCAGCTTGCTCACAGGCTCGGGCGCGTCCTCGGCGAACGCCACCCCCGCGGCGGCGGTCAGTCCCATTGCGACCAGACGGCTGATGAACTCTCGGCGGTGCATGTCAGGACCCTCCTGAAGATCACATCGGAAGCAGCCACGGGGCGAAGCTCCACGTGTGGAGAAGGTTCATTGCGGCCCGGTCAACCTCCTGCGTCTGGGGCAGGAGCGCGACGGCGTCGAAGCTCTGCCCCGCTCCGGCCACGATCTCCACGCGATGCGCGCCCGCGGGAAGCTCGATCTCCGGCAGCCGCCACCACAGCCAGTGGCCGTACATCTCCCCGTAGTGCGCGAAGATCTTCGTCGCGGCGTTCGTCGGGCTGGTCCAGTCGCTGAAGCCAATCATCCCGAGCGCCCGCACCTCGCGCTCCTCGCCGTCCACCCGCAGGCTGAAGCGCGTGGCGCCGCCCTCGCTGAGCTTCATCCGCAGCCAGAGCGCGTGGGTGCCCGGCTGGGTCGGCTGCGCGGTGAACGCGAGCGTCCCGGCCTCCCCTACCTCGGCATGCGCGAGGCCGCTGTTGGTCTGCTCCTCGACAGGCCGCGCGCCACCCGATAGCTCCGTCGCCTCAGCCTCGGCGACGAGCGCAGCATCGGCCAGCAGCACCTGCGCCGGGATGCGTCGCTCGCGGGCGCCATCCCGCAGCACCACCTCGAAGGGCGCGATGAGCCCCTGCGGCCCGTCCGGGCGGAGGCTGAAGGAGACCGTGGTGGCCTCTCCCCCGCCCCGCGCTGCCTGCGACGCGGGCCCGGCGAGCCAGCCATCGGGCAGGCCTTCCAGCGTCACGGTGCCATCGAAGGCGCGGCCCTCGATGGTGACCTCGACAGGAAGCTCCTCCCCCGGCCGCGCGACGAACAGGTCGCGGCGGTTCGTGTCGTCCATCAGGTAGAAGCCAAGCCCGTTCAGCGAGACGCCGAGGTCGCTGCGGAAGCGCTCGATCCACGCAAGCTCCGCCTCCACCGGCTCGGTGACCGGCCCGGCGACGAACTGCATCCGGTTCTCACCAAGGCGGAGCTCGCCCGGCAGCGACAGCGGCGAGGCGATCAGGACGCTCCGCACGCTCAGGTCACTGACCTCCGCTCCCGAGCGGGCGGGGATCGTGAGCCGCAGGGCGTAGTCGTACCGGTTCATGACCTCCTCGCGGAGGTCGAGGGTGATCGGCCCCTCGCCGCGCCAGAGCTCCCGCCAGGACGCCTCGGCGTCGGTGGAGACCGCCAGCGCGACCTCACCGGCGACCGAGCCGCTCACCTGCGCGTCCGCCAGCACGTAGGGCAGCCGCACGCGGTAGGTCACGCTCGCCTCCTGCGCCGGATCGAGCGGCACCACGCGGCCGTCGCGGATGGTGGCGTTGATGAACTCCGCGGCCTCACCCTCGACCGTGGGCTCCCAGATCACCGCACCGTTGCCGAAGCTCGGCGGCACTCGGCCCGGATCAACCGGCTTGCGCTCACCAGTCAGCTCCATCCAGCGGCCCTCGTTGTGCCAGCCGAAGCTGATGCGCTCGCCGGGCCGCAGCGGGACCTCGATCGCGGGCGACTTGCTGACGCTGCCGAAACTCGCGTTGCTCTTGATGCCGGGCAGCCACGCGTTCGGGTCGCCCTCCTGGCGGATCTTCAGCCACGGGTCCTCGATGAGCTGCCGGAGGCCGAGCCGGGTCTGGTTGTCGCGCGCCAGCCAGTACTGCCGCGCGGAGAGATCGTAGACGCGCAGGGAGCCGTCGTAGAAGCACTGCTCGAACTGGTGGTGGGTGCCAGGCGAGTTGTTGCTGGAGATGCCGCCCGCGATGAAGAGGTAACGCAGCATGTGGTTGAGCGGCCCGCACTGGTCGAACGGGTAGATGTTCAGCGCGCGGATCAGAGTGTAGGAGACCCGGTCGCGGTGTGTGCGCCCGAGGTCCTCGCAGTAGCCCGCGTCGTAGTAGTTCGTGGTCTTCAGCGCGTAGCGGAAGATCTCCAGCGCCCGCTCCTCGTCGCTGGTCGCGTCCGGCGCCAGCGTCTCCTTGAGGCTCGCGAAGCTGAAGGGCACCACGTTGTCATTCGCCCGCCAGCGCGGGATGAGCGTGGTGCCGGCGCCCGCGCCCTCCGCCCGGCTGAAGCGCGACCAGGCCATCAGCGGCGGCAGGTCGCCCTCCACGGTCAGGTCGAATGCCGGCTCATCAGGGCCGACGGTCCGGGTGATCGTGCGCAGGCGCTGTTCGATGAAGCGCGGATCGGGCTGAGGCTCGATCGGGCGCGTGACCTGCAGCACAGAGTGCGGCTCGTTCTGCGCGAAAAGCTCCTCGGACGCGTAGGGCGCGACCGCGACCATCCGCCGCTCGATCGCGCCATCGCGCAGGACCTCGAGCGGCGCGCTCTCCGCGAGCGGCTGCTCGTCGCATGCAAGGTAGCCCTGCACGAAGCGGTCATCGCCCGCGTGGATGCCGTTGCGCTCGCGGTCGAGGTGGAAGAGCGCGCGAGTGTCCGGGTCGAGCGCGAACTCCCGGCGCTGCGGCTCGAAGTCGGCGGCGTAGCGCACGACATCGGAGACGCGGAACTCGTCCATGACGGCCTCGGCGCCGTCGGCCTCGCTCCAGCGGGTGTCGCCGCCGATGAAGGCCTGCATGGGGATCGAGCGCTTGTCATCGGCGGAGGTGCCGCGGCCCTCGGTGATCGCCGGGTCGAGCGGGTCCACCGTGGAGGGCCAGGGCGCATCGCCGGGGCCCTCCACCCCGACGCGCCTGCCGTCGAGGAAGAGTTGCAGGTGAGCGGCGGGCAGGTCCCACGTCGCCGCCACGTGATGCCACTGGTCGGCGTTCATCTCCACGGGCCCGCGCACCGTGTGGTTGCGGCCCTCTGAGTCCGCGATCGTGAACTCCAGCGCCGGGCTCTCCCCGCCGACCACGCGCAGGGACGACTGCAGCCGGTGCAGGTAGGCCTTTGCGGAGAAGAGCGTCCAGTAGCCCTCGTCGGCGCTCGACCAGTGCGGCCGCACCCACGCCTCCACCGTGCCGCGCTGCGGCCCCCAGTGCACTGAGCGCTGGTTCGGGTCGTAGCCGCCGGTGGTCAGCGTGCCCTCGGAGGCGCCGTTGAAGACGAGCCTGCGCTTGCCGCGGAAGTCCACGCCTGCGTTGATCGGCGCATCCTCCAGCGCGCCCTCGGTGAAGCAGCCCGCGCTCTCGCCCGGCCATGCCCAGCGCTCCCCGGGGCGCAGCGAGATGCGGTCCAGCCAGCAGGTGTACTCGCGCTCCTGATCGGTGAGCCTGGTGCCATCCCAGGCGTTGTTGGCATAGAGGCGCAGGCGGATGCGGACCTCCAGCGTGGCCGCCTCGGCGTCGAGCCGCCCGCGCTCGGCGAACTCCACGAGCTGCCCCTCAGCCATCTCCACGGTCATCCAGCGCGGCTGCACGGCGTACTGAGCAATGCGCGAGCCATCGGCGCGGAACTGCGCCAGCTCGACCGTCATCGGCGTGCCGTAGAGCCCGCGCTCCGGGAAGAGGCTGCAGGCGAAGCGGACCTCCTGGCCGGCGTAGCGCGCGACGCTGAGGCGCTGGGAGACGGCGACGGTGCGCTCGACATCCTCTGGCGTGTCAGCGTCAACGTGCAGTCGCAGGGAGCGCTCGCCGACAGTCTGCGGCGACCGACCGACCGAGGCGATGGAGGGCTCGCTGACGGTCCACGCAGCGGGCAGATCGCCCTCAAGCTCCTCAAAGCCCCCGTTGGTGACCAGCTCCTCCGGCGGCAGGGCGCTGTCGCCGGGTGGTGAGAGGCGGCGGTCGGTGGTGTCGAAGTAGAGGTTGAGGGCCGCAGGCTCCCCGGCGCGAGCCTCGGCGACGCAGGTGAGGTACTGCTGCTCGCTGCGGCTGCGCGGGTCATACTCAGTGCGCAGGGCGCTGCGAAGCTGCCGCCCGGTGACGGGGTCAACGATGCGCACCGACGCGGGATCGACCCGGCCGTCAACGCCAGCGCGGTCGAGCAGCGCCTGCAGATCGGGGGCGCACTCGATGACGCGCGGGCCAGCCTCCCGCCACGGCTCGGCTCGGCTGATGGAGGTGCGGTATCGCCAGCCGCTGTTCCGCCACGGGCTGGTGGCATCGGCGCCGGTGGCGACGAGGAGCGTCGTGCAGGCGAGCAGTGCGGGCAGTGCGGGCAGATGGATGGACATCGGCAGGGACCTCCTCGCAAGCGGCCATGGCGCGTGATGGTTCTTCGCCATGGACACGGAGAGGGCCTTTGCGCGATGGCGACGGCAAAGCCGTTGAGGAGGGGCGAGCTTCCCTGCTCGCCCGGTATTGGAGAGCCCTCAACGGGAAACGGCGGGCTGGCAAGGAAGCTGTCGCCCTCGCAAACGACGCTCGGGCGCCACTTTTCCCGCCGCCGCGAGCGGCGTCGTGAAAAGCAGCCCCTCCTGGACGCCCGCGGATGCGCGCTTCCTTGACCACCCGCCGATTCCCGGAAAGCTGATTCCAACCCGTCAACAAGGCGACGCCTCATTCCGACAGCCGCCGGCCGACCGGGATCGTGAAGGAGAAGCACGAGCCCTTGCCCTCGCCCTCGGAGGCGCACCGGAGCGTGCCGCCCATCAGCTCCACGAGCTGGCGGCTGATCGTGAGCCCGAGACCCGTGCCGCCCGTGCGGCGGGTCGTCGAGCCGTCCACCTGAACGAACTTGTCGAAGATGCGGTCGAGCTTGTCCGGTGGGATGCCGATCCCCGTGTCCTCGACGCTGAAGCGGACAACCTCGCCCGCGGGGTTCGCCTCAGTGCACACGGTGACGGCGCCACCACCGGGCGTGAACTTGATCGCGTTGCCGATGAGGTTGACGAGCACCCGCTTGAGCCGATCCTCATCGCACCACGCCCGAAGCGCCGGATCCACCGGATGGACGACGAGTGCCAGTCCGCTCTGCTCCGCCTGGGGCCGGACGATTGCCTGAACGTCCGCGATCAGCTCCGCTACAGCCACCGCGCGCGCATCCAGCTCGAGCCGCCCCGCCTCGATGCGCGCCACGTCCAGCACGTCGTTGATGAGCGCCATGAGGTGCCGGGCGCTGCGGTTCGCGCCCTCTACGAACTCGCGCTCCTCCTCCCGCGAGTCGCACATGTTGCTGAGGATAAGCTGCAGGTAGCCGATGATCCCGTTCAGAGGCGTGCGTATCTCGTGCGAGGTGTTCGCGAGGAACTCGCTTTTCAGCCGGTTAGCCTCCTCGGCCTCTCTTCGGGCGGTCTCCAGCTCACGGTTGGCCGCCTGCAGCTCGATCAGTGCGCCCCGCAGCCTCTCCTCATCGCGGCGTCGGACTGTGATGTCGCGGGCGATTGCGAGCACGGCCTGTCCTCCGTCAAGCTCGAAGAGGTGCGCGTTGACCTCCACCGGGATGGTGCTGCCGTCCGCGCGGCGATGCATCGTCTCGTAGAGCGCGCGCCCGTTCGCCTCAAGCTCCGCCCGCACGCGCAGGGCGTCTCGGCGACTCGGCCTGGCCTGGAGCTGCAGCGGGGACATCCGCAGCAACTCCTCGCGGGGGTAGCCGAGCAGCGTGCACGCGACATCATTCACCTCCACGAAGCGGCCGGTGGGGCCATCTGCGAGCGAGTGGACGAAGATCGCGTCATTGCCGCTGTTGAAGAGCTGCCGGTAGCGGCGCTCACGGTCGCGCAGCGCCTCCTCGGCGCGTGCCTTGGCCACGATCACCGCAAGCTGCTCGGCGTACTGGGCGAGGAAGCGCTTCTCCCACTCCGACAGCGGCTGCGGCTGCGCGGTGCCGACCAGCAGGTGCCCGACCACCTCGCCCTCGCACAGCAGCGGCGCCTGGCAGACGTACTCGACGCCCAGGATCTCGTAGATCTGCGGGGCGAGGTCGGGCATCGCCTGCTCGCCGGGCGGGGCGAGGTCGCAGATCAGCGGAACGATCTGCTCGCGGCCGATGAAGTCGAGCGTGCGGCGCTCCTCGAAGACACGGCCACTGCGCGAGGTGCCTACCAGTGGCCCGGTGAGGCTCGCCGGAGCGGCGCTGGAGCGGCATGAGACCCCCTCGGCAGCCCCGGCGCCACTTTCCGTTGCGGGCAGGAACAGCTCCACATAGCGACAGCCGAGGAGTTCCTTGAGGCGGTCGCAGGACTCCTGCACCGCGTCGGAGAGGGACGCGCCCGCGTTGAGCCGCTCGGTGATGGAGTTCAGCAGCCTGAGCCGCGCATTCGTGAGCAGCAGTTCCTGCTCGGCGCTCAGGCGCTGCCAGGAGATTGCCAGCCGCCCGGCGATGAGGCGCAGCAGCCTGCCGTTCTCGCTCTCCCACGCCCGCGGCCGCGTGGTGTCAGCGATGACCAGCAGGCCGATCATCTCGCCGCTGGCCGAGTGCACCGGAGCCGCCATCGCTGCGAGGATGCCGCATTCGCGCAACGCCCGGGCCTCCAGATCCCGAGGCAGGTCGGGTGCGCCGGCGTCTGCGATCACGACCTCCTCGCCTGAGCGGAGTCGGCGCATCCAGGCCCCCATTTCACCGCCCCGTACGCGCCGCAGCACCTCGACCCAGCCCTCATTCGCGTTCGCCGGAGGGCCAACTGCCTCCCACGCATGGAGCCGGATCTCATGCTGATCAAGGCGCATGATCTGTACCCGGCTCACCCCGATAGTCTCGCGAATCGCGGTAGCGACGGCATCGAGATCAGGGGCGCCGTCGACGAGGAGCAGCGGTGAGGTGCGTGAGATGGCGGCCTCGAACCGCTGCCTCTCCTGCTCGCGGCGCTCCTGTGCTTTGCGATCGGAGATATCTACGATCATCCCGCGGATGCCGCATACCGCGCTGCCGTGCATGACGAGATCGGCCTGGATGATCGCCGGGAAGGTGCTCCCATCCTCGCGCAGCATCTCGTATTCGGAGCTATCGGGAACCTGTCCTCGCAGTCGCAGATCGAGGTTCGCCTGCACGCGTTCCCGATCGCCCGGCGCAACCATCTCCAGCGCCATGACGCCACGCGACAGGTCCTCCGCGGTGTAGCCGAAGACCTCGCAGGCGCGCTCGTTCGCGAAGATGATCCTGCCGCTGGGGTCGGCATCGAAGAGCGCCTGGGGCAGCGCGTCTGCCAGTTCGCGGTGGCGCCTGCGGGTGAACTCAAGCGCCTCCCGCAGAGCCTGCGGGTCATCGGGAAGCTCATCTGAGTAGAGCGGTGGCATGGTGGGTGAGCGGCCTTTCACGCTGCCACACGGTTGCGCCCGGCGTGTTTGGCGGCGTAGAGCCTGGCATCGGCCCGCTCGATCAGAACGCGGACAGGCTCTGCGTGCGTCTCGTGCGGCTCAAGGAGCGCCACGCCCGCGCTTACGGTGACCTGCAGCACTCGGCCGGCCATCAGCAGCCGCATTGAGGCGATCTGCTGCCGGATGCGCTCGGCGAGCGCGCAGGCGCCGTCAAGGGCCATGCCGGGAGCGATCACCGCGAACTCCTCACCTCCGTAGCGCACGGCGATCTCGGAGGTGCGGCGGGTCTGGCTGCGAATGCTCTCAGCCACCGCGCGCAGGACCTCGTCGCCCGCCGGATGGCCGCATGTGTCGTTGACGCGCTTGAAGTGATCTATGTCCAGCAGAAGCACAGCGATGGGCGGGCGGGGCGAGGCAGAGGTGAGTTCCGCGAGCGCGTCATCGCACACCCGGCGCGTGAAGAGCCCGGTGAGGACATCGCGGTCCGCCTGCGAGCGCGCCTCCAGCCACGCCGCTGCGAGGTCCCGCTCGCGGACGGAGGCTCGCTCAGCCGCGCGGACCCGTGCAAGGAGCTCGCCATGGTCCACCGGCTTGGTGATGTAGTCATCCGCGCCCTCGTCGAGAGCCCGCACGATGTCGGCCTTCTCGGCCATCGCGGTCACCATGATCGCCTGCGCACGGCCCTCCGTGGCCTCCTTCAGGCGCCTGCACACCTCCACGCCATCAACACCGGGCATCATCCAGTCGATCAGCCCCACCTGCACCCGCGGGCTGATGAGCGCGAGCGCCTGCGCGCCGTCCTCGGCCACCAGCACCTCGTAACCGCTGCGCTCAAGCAGACGCGTCACGATGCGGCGGAAGTCCGGATCATCCTCAGCGACAAGGACGGTCGTGCTCGCGGGCAACCTGCTCCCTCCAGCCGGCGATCTGTGAGGCGCCGTGGCTATGATCGGCAGGCGCAGAGCGAGACTAAAGCGCGGCCGCCGCGGCCGCGGTCCTAATGACCACGCGTGCCGCGCATCCGGGCCCGGGTCTTGGCCGTTGCCCTGGAGTGGCCGCTCAAAGCGCCGCCGGCGTCTGGCGGCGCGAGGAGCGGCCACTCCACGACGGCATACGGCGCGTTGGCGGCCTCATCACAGATGTGCGCACTGCATGGCGTCTCGGGCGCCGGCCGGGAGGCATCTGACTTGACAGGCGCGCCGCGAAAATGTACGCTGCCGTACCGGGAGAACCGTATTCCGCGAGGCCCTGGTGGGGCTGTCCCCATGGGGCCTCTTTTCTTTGCTGCCGCCGCACCCGACGCGCGTGCGTGCGGCATGGGGAGTCGTTGCAGATGTCTGTCAGAGTAGTCGTGGGAGCACAGTGGGGCGACGAGGGGAAGGGGAAGATCACCGATATCCTCGCCGAGGGCACAACAGCTGTAGTGCGCTATCAGGGCGGGAACAACGCCGGCCACACCGTCGTGGTGGGCGGAGAGGAGTTCAAGCTGCACCTCATCCCGAGTGGTATCCTGCATGAAGAGACGCTTTGCGTGATGGCCGCGGGGACGATCATCGACCCGATCTGCATGAAGGAAGAGATCGACGGCCTGCGCGAACGCGGCGTGACCTGCAACAACCTGCGAGTCTCGGTGAACGCGCACGTCATCATGCCCTACCACCGCCTGCTCGACCGGTTGCAGGAGGAGGCGCGGGGCCGCAGCAGCATCGGCACGACCCTCCGCGGGATCGGCCCGACCTACACGGACAAGACCTGCCGGATGCCGCAGAGCATCCGCATGGTTGACCTGCTCGACGACGACCGGCTGCGCGAGATGATCGCCGCCCAGCTCGAGCAGAAGAACGCGATGATCACAGCAGTCTACGGCGGCGAGCCGCTGACCGTTGACGAGGTCTTTGAGGAGATCGCGCCGACGCTCGCGACGGTCCGGCCGCACATCGCCGATGTGCGCGGGCCGATCCGTGAGGCGATCACCGCGGGCAATGTGATCCTCGAAGGCGCCCAGGGCACATTCCTCGATCTCGACTACGGGACCTATCCCTACGTGACCTCATCCCACCCCGTCTCCGGCGGCGCGTGCCTTGGCACCGGCGTCGGCCCGACGGAGATCGACGCCGTCATCGGTGTCGTGAAGGCCTACACGACGCGGGTGGGTGCGGGCGCATTCCCGACGGAGCTCTTCGATCAGACCGGCGATCGGCTCCGCACGCGCGGGGCCGAGTTCGGCACCACTACCGGCCGACCTCGCCGCTGCGGCTGGCTCGATGGAGTCGCGCTGCGGACCGCCTCCGAGCTCAACAGCATGACGCACATGGCGGTCACGAAGCTCGACGTGCTCGACGAGGAGGAGACGATCCGCATCGCGGTCGCCTACGAGATCGATGGCCGCCGCCATGAGCGGATGCCAGAGAACCTCGACCGCCTCGGTGAGGCCACTGCGATCTACGAGGAGCTGCCCGGCTGGCGGAAGTCGGTGGGTAGCGCGACCTCGCTTGAGGAGATGCCTGACGAGGCGCGACGGTACGTGGACCGCATGGCGGAGCTTGGTAGCTGCGATATCTGGGGCGTCTCAGTGGGCCCGGCCCGCGACCAGACTATCCTGCTCTGAGACGCGATTGCGCATGCCGTCCTGGGGGGACCGCCCAAGCGTCCGCTTCGCGGCGCGAGGGTGCCGCGCGCATCGCCGGTCAGCCGCAAAGCAGCCCCTCCACCGGCCAGGACCGTCCCGGTCGGAGATGCACGTACTGCCGGCCCAGGCACACGAGATGACAAGCGCCGGCGCTTACCTGCAGCGCCGGCGCTTGTGATTGACCGAGATGGCCCCCGTGCTACTTCGCGTCGGGCTGGTCGTCGTCGGAGAGCACGCGCGGGATGGTGTTCAGGCAGATGTAGGTGTCGAGCAGCGGGCCGTGGTGCGCGATGTAGTAGAGGTCGTAGCCGGTGCTCAGCCACGAGCCGATCTCAGTGCCGACGTAGCCGTACTGGACCTGTCGCAGGCCCGTGATCCCCGGTCGCACACCGTGCCGGCGGTGGTAGCCAGGAATCGTCTTCGCAAGCTCCTCGACGATCGGCACCTGCTCCGGTCGCGGACCGATGAGGCTCATCTCCCCGATCAGCACGTTCCAGAACTGCGGCAGTTCGTCAATATGTGTCTTGCGCAGGAACTGGCCGACGGGGAAGATGCGGGCGCGCTCTCGGTCGTCGGTTGCCCACAGTGCCTGTCCATCCGGCTGCTTGTGGTGCATCGTGCGCAGCTTATGCAGTGTGTAGGTGCGTTCGTTGAGCCCCACGCGCTTCTGCGCGAAGAACAGCGGGCCGGGCGACTGGATCAGGATCAGCGGGGCGAGGATCGGGAGCAACAGCACCAGCACAGTCAGCCCGATGAGCGCAACGATGATGTCGAAGACCCGCCGCGCGACCTTATACAGACAGTGTCCGAACCCGCGCGGCTCTGTCGCCGTGTCATGGCGGAACGGACAGATGAGCTTGAGCTTTGCCGCACACAGTGCGGCGCGTTCCTCGGGACCATCACAGTCATCAATCTGCTCGCGAAGAGATGCGGAGAGCTTGAGCCGGGACCGAAGAGCCTCCCAACACGCCCTGCAGATGGCGTCCTCCCCATCGGGGAGAGACGGAGCGTCCAACTCATTCCTCCAGCCCAAAAGAACTCTCTCGCGCGGTTTTGCCGCCGTCGCCATGAACCGAACTCCCTCCAGCCACTGGCCGTACTCCCCGCAGCGCGCACACGCGCACCGGCCACCACTTTAGCACACGTCCGCCCCGGGAGGCAAGCCAAGAGGCAGCCCATCCGTCCGGCGGAACAGCCGGGGACCAGGCTTCCGGAACATTCGACCATCCACCGGTCGGTTTGGTATTGCATCCTGAGGCGGAATCGTGTATTGGGTTGTGTTCAGAAAGAAAGTGT
>DHPY01000109.1 GCA_002411015.1 Armatimonadetes bacterium UBA5352
GACGCGCGACTCGCCCTTCGGCGGAGGCGGGTTGAGGAAGCCGTATTGTGTGGCGTCACGCTTGCAAACCATGAACGTTGCTCCGATGACAACTTGCACTATCACACGGACGCATGATTCCACGCAGACGGGCACGACACTTTCTTTCTGAACACAACCCGAAAGCCTGTCCTACGTGACGTCTGTGACAGGCTGGAGAGCCTGTCCTACACGACTGCAGTCGCGCCCTCGGGCGAGAGCGGGAGAGTGCGCGCGATGGCTTTCGTGCCGGCGCGAGCGAAGGCATTCACCATCGCGGCGCCAACATCCTCCCCGCCCTCGGTGACGAATGCGGCCACCGTCGGGCCGGAGCCGCTGAGGGCCGCTCCATGCGCGCCCTCGGCAAGCGCGGCCGCGATCGCGTCATCCATCCCCGGCACGAGATGCGCCCGGTAGGGCTGGTGCAGCCGGTCGCGCATCGCCTCGCCGAGCACGCTGAAGTCGCCAGAGACGAGGCCGGCGACGATCAGGCCCACCCGGCAGAGGTTGAAGACGCCATCCGCGTGCGGGATCGTCTCCGGCAGCGCCTTGCGGGCCTCATGGGTGGCGACCTCGAAGTCCGGCACCGCCACAACGCATGACAGCCCGGGCGCGACATCGAGCGGCTCGACGAGCACCTCGCCGCTGTCAAGCGTGCAGCAGACCGTGAGGCCGCCGAGCAGCGCCGGCGCGACATTGTCCGGATGGCCCTCGACGGCGGTCGCGATGTCCAGCATCTGCCACTGGCTCAGGCCGAAGCCGAGCAGCTCGTTCGCGGCCACGATGCCTCCGACGATCGCCGCGGAGCTTGAGCCCATGCCGCGGGCGAGCGGGATGCGGTTGAGCTGGTGCAGATCGAGCCCGGGCAGCCTCTCCCCCACTGCGTCGGCGGCGGCCTGCGCTGCGCCGAGGACCAGGTGCGTGGCATCGCGCGGCAGCGAATCGGCGCCCTCACCCTCGATGCGAACGCCCGGCGTCGGCGCGAGCGCCAGCGTGACAGTGTTGTGCAGCCCGACCGCTAGCCCGAGGCAGTCGTAGCCGGGGCCGAGGTTCGCGCTGGTTGCGGGCACCCTGACGGTCACCGAACGCATCAGTCTTCACTCCTGCCGAGGTAGACGCGGGGCAGGCGCGGGGCGAGCCGGCAGACGATCTCCTGCCCGATCGTGCCCGCGCGCTCCGCGATCTCCTCGATCGTGATCCGCTCGTCGCCCTGGCGGCCGATGAGCACCGCCTCGTCACCGATCGCCACCAGGCCCGCGTCGGTCACATCGACCGTAATGGCGTCCATCGAGACGCGGCCGATCAGCGGGCAGCGGCGGCCGTTGATCAGCACATCCGCGTTGCCCGAGAGCGCACGGGGGTAGCCATCGGCGTAGCCCACTGAGAGCACCGCGATCCGGCTGTCGCGCGGGGCGTGCCAGGTCATGCCGTATCCGACAGGCTGCCCGGCCTGGATCGTCTTGACCGCGCTCACAAGGCAGCGGAGCGTCATGACGGGCCGCAGGCCCTCGGGCGTGAGCGCGGGGTCGTAGCCGGGATTGAAGCCGTAGAGGATCGCGCCGGGGCGCACCATCTCAAACCGAGCCTCCGGCAGCCGCAGGAGGCCGACGCTGTTGCACAGGTGCCTGATCGGGCCGCCCGGCCTGCCGCAGCCGAACTCGGCGCACATCGCGATGAACTGCTCGACCTGGTGGCTGGTCCACTCCAGATCGGTCGCCTCGGCGAAGTGCGAGAAGACTCCGGCGACCTCGATCTCCCGCAGGTCCGTCAGCCTCTCCGCGAGGGAGTGAGCAACCTCCGGCCGCGCGCCATGCCGGCCCATGCCGGTGTCCAGCTTCACATGCACTCGCGCCTGCCTGCCCAGCCGCCGTGCCGCCTCGGCCACCATCACGGCGTGCTGCGGCTCGCCGACGGAGGGCATCAGGTCATGCGCGAGCGTGTCATCGATCTCCGTGGCGTTCGGCGGGCCGAGCACGAGGATCGGCGCCCGCAGCCCAGCCTCGCGAAGCTCGATGCCCTCATCCGCGATCGCAACGCACAGGAGCGCCACCCCGGCATCCAGCGCCGCGTCCGAGACCTCGACCGCCCCGTGGCCGTATGCGCCCGCCTTCACGATTGCGGCGATTGCGGCCCCGGGCCCTATGACGCCCCGGATGGCGCGAATGTTGCCGCGAATCGCGGCCAGGTCTACCTCAACGAATGCGGGTCGCACATGAAGCCTCCGGCTGAGCAAGGGGTGGGGCGATGGGCTCGGCTGAGGGGAATTCCCCGCCGCGTGTGGCCAGTCCTTCCGGCGCGTCAGTCAGCGTTGCGTCCCAGGTCGGCCGCGTCCTGCTCCTCCGCCCAGTGCAGCAGGCGCATCAGGGCGTTGGAGATGGCGAAGCCGACGGAGAAGACGCATCCGGCGGCCAGGATCGCGTGCGGGTACTTCCCGGCCGCCACGAAAGGCGATCCCGCCTGCCATGCGCCCAGCGTCGTTGCGACCATCACCGCCGCGGAGGCGGCGCAGGAGCCGCCGGGCACCGCATCGATCCGGCGCCCGCCGGTGACGTCGGTGGGCGGCATCCCAAGCTTGGGCACCTCAAGGTCCGACTGCCGTGGGCGCGCGACCCAGGCGTAGAGCTGCTGGAGGAGTGTGTGCGTGGCCTCCCGCGCTCCGCGCAGGTCGGTGGCCTCACGTGAGACGATCGTGAACGAACGATTGCGTTCGCGTGGCGCGTGCCAGCGGATGCGGATGCGACTCAAGCCCGCGACCGGCTGGACCGGCTCGATCAGGTCAATGCGATCGCGCGGGAGGTACCAGTCAAAGTCATCACCGTGGTAGACCAGTGAATCGCCCCATGCCGCGAGGAAGCCGATGTCGCGGTCGGTGTCTCCGTCCCACACGAACTGCTCGTCGCCGGGCGAGAAGCCGATGAAGATGGGCTTCACGCCCGACGGGAGCTTGCTCTCAGCGGGTCCGATCTTCTCCGCGAGTGCGCGCCGCAGCGAGCTGTTGCCGGCCAGCGCGAGGTGGTTGTACACGAGCCAGGTTGCCAGCGGCGACAGCACCAGCGCGGCGCCCGCGATGAGCATCGGGGTGGAGCCAGAGCCGTCGGGATAGACCACCAGCACGATGGCAAGGCCCAGCGCGAACGGCAGCACGGCCGCGAGCGAACTCGCGACCGTAAGCAGCCTGTTATAGCGGCGCCGCACATCCGCGCCGAAGACACGATCACTCTGGCTCATTGTCTGCTCCGACCGACGACGCTACCTGGCGTCGAGCGTGAAGTCCGCGCCGGTGGTGGCGTTCGCGGTGATGGCAACGTCACGGTAGGCGGGCTGGTAGTTGTAGGCGAAGGCATCCACGCGATGGGTGCCTGGCGGAAGCGGCAGGACGTAGCTGCCTCCGTTATCGGCAAGCGTCGAGAGGACGTTCCAGCGGAACCACGGTGCGCTGCGCAGGTCGGCGCCGTAGGCGTTCTGAATGCGCGTGATCGTGGCCTGCGGAATCGCGGGGGCGTAGCCGGCCGCCAGCCTCGCGCGGACGCTTGCGCCACCGAGCGAGACGGAGCCGCCACCGGTGCGCCCCGAAGCGATGCCCTGAGCCCGGCCGGCGGGCGCGTTCGCGTCCTGAACAAGCTCGAGGTCCATATTGCGCTTCCGCTGTGACGCCTGGAGGCCTGCGACCAACTGCACGTCGGCCATGTAGCCTGCCACCGTGGCGGTGACGAGATAGTCACCGGCGGTGACAGCGCTCAGAACGAACTGGCCATTCCCGTCGGTGTAGGCGACGTAGTGCGTGCCCGCCGGCGGGATGGTGGTCACAGGCTGTCCCTCCGCGACCGTGACCGCACCGCCGGGTATTGCGTACACCGGCACGCGCACAGCGGCGCGGGTGGAGCCGTCGGTGTCGCGCATCGTGACGCGGCCGCTGATCATGCCGCCATCCTGAGCCTCAAGCGCGCCAAGCTGCAGATCGGAGTCGGCGTCCACATCGATCAGGCGGACGATGCCACGGAACTCGGTCGCCACGATTTGCAGCAGATGCCTGCCCTCAGGCAGCCCGCGCAGGCGCAACTCGCTCGTTCCGCGGCTGATCGTGCGGATAACCTGGCCGTCGAGGATCACGTCGGCGTCATCGTCAGTGTCACTACCGAACAGGTCCTGGATCTGCCCGACCGCGCCACCGATGCCGATCAGACCAAGGAGCGCGCCCAACCCTCCCCCGGCACAGCCCGCGAGAATGAGTGCTACGCCCGCGATTGCGAAGAGATGCGTCAGTCGCTGATACACAGTGCTCCACCTTCTTCCGTCAGTCTCCCGCATTGCCCGACGCAGATGAGACTTCGCCAGGCGCCCGCATGTTCCCTTGCCAGAGTGCTATTCCTCCGCCGGGTAGATCTCGACCCGCCCGCTGGCGGCAGTGATCCACAAGTCCAGCCGCCCGCGATGGTCGGCGACCACGGTCATTGCATTGCTGCGCTCCCGACCCTCCAGGAGCGTTACCTGGTGCGTCGAGCCAGGCTCCACCGGATAGAGTCCGCTGTCAACCGTCACGCGAATGGCGGTCGCTGAGCCTCCATAGAAGCGTTCGGGATCGCCGCGACGCTCGCGCCCCCAGGTCGCCCCGTTGCCGCCGACCTCCATCATCAGGAGGCCACGCGAGTAGGCGCCGATGCGCGCCTGGCACTCCCCCTCCTCCGGCCGCAGCCGCAGCGGAAGCGCCTCGCAGTGGCGCAGCGAGCGCGTGGGGAGGTCGACGCTCAGGCGCACCATCCCGCTGCGCGCGCCCTCAGCGGTGCGCTCTGCTGCGGAGAACCTCGTGGTCGCGCCGAGGAAGGCGCGGTGATCCGCGGCCCCCGCCAGCACCTCAACCCGGCCCTCACCCGCGCGCCGGAACAGGTGCAGCCAGTCATCGGAGCCCGAGATGCTCACCGCCGGATCCACAAGCAGACTCGAGATCAGCCGATAGCGGGCGCGCCGGGAGAGAAGGTCGCAGTGCACGGCCGCATGCAGCGGATCATCCGGCGGCCACCAGCTCCACGCCGAGAAGGGCGCAAACACAGTCAGCCCGGAGCCCACTGTCGTGACCGTCAGGCCCATGAAGTGCGGCCGCTGCTCACCATCGAAGCGCACGCCCTGCGTCGCAAGCGGCACGGCGTTCGACGCCGGGCGGATGTACCAGCTTGGTCCCTGGAAAGCGTAGCTGCGGGCCTCCGTGACCGCGCCCTCGAAGCGCCGCTGGGTCATGTGACCGACGGAAGTGTTGATGCCCTCGCTCGGCACGAACAGCCCCCGCGCCTCCATCCCGAGATTGACCGACGGAAAGGCCGGGTGCCTCTCGCCCACGAGGAAGCTCCCCAGCCGATCGGCGGGGTCAACTGCCCCTGCGATCCCCAGCAGTACCGCAAGCGGACTCTGCGTCGGCGCCCACGATCCGGCCTCGTACATCCCGATGCCGAGATCGGCAAAGAGCGTGCCACCGCTCTCGACGTAGGCTTCGATGGAATCGGCGGCGCCCGCCGGAACCGACAGGCAGGTCGGCATGAGCAGCGTGCTGTAGCCGCTGAGGTCGGTGCTCGGCAGGTCCTCGATCGTCAGGTAGTCCAGCCCGCCGAAGATGCTGCCGAGGCGGTAGTTGATGGCAAGCTCCGCGAGCCCGCGCTCCGGAAAACCCTCGATGAAGCCCCACGCAGGCGCGCCAAAGAACTCGTGGCCGCCGGCGTAGGGCTCGTAGACGACCGCGGCGGTCGGGCGCGGCAGCGGGCCCTCAAAAGGCCTCTGCGCGAGCGCCGCCCGCAGGTTCGTGAGCGTGTTGTTGCGCCATGCCGCGACCTCGGCAACGCGCGACCAGTCCTCTACGCCCACACCAACCGCGCCGCGCAGCCCTGCCTCGATGATCCAGTCGTAAAGCGCGCTATCCCGGTAGGCGTCGCTCGGCGGGAGGGGCGCGCGCAGCCACGGGATGACATCGAACCGCCCGGCCATCCGCGCGATGCTCACGCCCTGCACATTGTGCGCCTGCACGTCCGGCTCAAGCACGTCCGGAGGGAGGTGCGGCTGCACGATGTCGTAACCGTCAGGGATCGCGGTCAGGGTGCGGTAGAGCGAGATGCGCCCGGTCATCAACGGAGTGTCCTGGTCATACCGGCGAATCTCCCGCGCCCACAACGCCAGCACATCACGAAGTGCACTCCGCTGGTACTCCGCGAGGTCCACGGAGGCTCGACCTACTCCGTGCGTCTGATCGTCATCGAGCGGGCGGATCGCGTCCCGCGTGATCTCCGACAGGCTGCGGAACTCGCTCCCCCACGCTGAGTTGATCGCGCCGAGCGAGCCATGGCGGGCCAGAAGGAAGGTCCGCAGCCCCTCGTCGGAGTAGTTGATGTCGCGCTCGAGGTAGTGATCGGTCGCCCAGGCGCTTATGCCCTCAGTGCCTGCAAGACCGCCCACCACCGCCTGCATCCAACTCGCGAGAGCGGCGGCATACTGCCGGTCATCAGCCGCAACCGGCCATGTCGCGTCAAGCCTCGTCGGGAGGCCAATGATGACCTTCAGACCTGCGGCGTGCGCCTCACTCACCGCATCGCGCACCGGCTGAAGGTCCTCGCCTGCATCCACCGGCAGATCGTAATAGAGCGTGTTGAGGCAGGCCCCGTCCGCGTTGATCGCCTGGATGATTTCCACCGCCCCCGGCCCCTGCAGCCCGGGCATGAAGACCATCGGCTCGCGGCGAGGCGTATCGTCCGCTGCGTACAGGGTGAGCGCTGGGAGGCACAGGCAGAGTAGCAGCAGTGGGGGAAGCAGCCTGGCGCGACTCCATCCGAGCCCGGGAGTTGGGGGTGCTGCCGGCATAGTGAGCCACCCTCGACTTCGGCGCGTCTTCTGCGATCTGATCGGCTACTCCTTAAGCCATCCATCCAGCGACGCAAGAGCCTGTTCCGCGGCCTCCTGCTCCGCGGCGCGCTTGGTGCTGCCCTCACCGGCGCCGATGACGTTGCCATCGAAGACGGCTTCCACCACGAACCAGCGATCGTGAGGCGGCCCCTCGGTCCGGACAACGCGGTAGCGTGGCGGAGCCATCGCGCGGGCCTGAACGATCTCCTGCAGCGCCGACTTGTGATCGCGCAGGCTGTCGCGCGCCTCGACGTCCTCCAGCAGCGCGCTGAAGTACTCGAGCACGAAACCCCGAGCGCGGTCGAAGCCGCCTGAGAGGAAGAGTGCGCCGATGAGGGCCTCCACCGCGTCGGCGAGGAGGGAGGCTTTGCGCCTCCCGCCGGTAGTCTCTTCGCCGCGACCGAGCAAGATGTAGCGGCCAAGTGAGAGCTGCTTTGCGATCGAGGCGAGGGCTGACTTGCGAACCACCGCAGCCTTCAGCCGCGTCAGATCGCCCTCGAGGAGGTCGGGGAATGCATCGTACAGGTGCGCGGCCAGGATCAGATCGAGCACCGCATCACCGAGATACTCGAGCCGCTGATTGCTCTCCAGGTCGGTCAGCCCCTGCTCCCGCGCATACGAGCGATGCGTGAAGGCGAGGTGCAGGAGCTGATCTGGCACATCATGCAGGCCGAGGCTCTCACGGAGCTCTGCAAAGCGCTTTTCTGTCACTCTGTTCGTGCCGCTCACCCGCGTAATCGCCTCTCTGCGCGGAACGGCGCGCTCACTCCTCGAATCTGCTGACAATGAGCGAGATGTTGTGTCCGCCGAAACCGAAGGAGTTGGACAGCGCAACGCGCACATCGCTTCTGCGCGGCTCGCCTCGGACGATATCCAGCTCAGGCAACTCGGGATCATCGCAGTTGAGGGTATGCGGAATGACGCCCTCTTCAATCGCCTTCATGCAGATGGCGAGCTCGGTCGGACCTGTTGCGCCCAGCATGTGCCCATGCACGGGTTTGGTCGAAGAGACGGCAATGTCCCCTGCGCGGTCACCGAGGAGTTTCAGGAGCGCCTGGCCCTCCGCGGTGTCGCCGGCGGGTGTGCCCGGCCCGTGCGCATTAATGTAGTCCACGTCTTCAACGGAGATGCCCGCGTCCTTAAGCGCATTGCGCATGGCGAGGATGGCGCCCGCACCGTCCGGGCAGGGCTCAGTGAAGTGGTGCGCGTCACCGCTGAGGCCAATGCCGCTGATCTCGGCGACAATCGGCGCGCCACGGTCGAGGGCATGCTGCAGATCCTCGATGACCATGCATGTTGCGCCATCGCCCATCACGAAGCCGTCACGGTTCCTGTCGAACGGCCGGCACGCGTGCTCCGGGTCGTCGTTGCGCGTCGAGAGGGCGCCTGCAGAGCAGAAGCCGCTCAGGGCGCTCTGGCTGATCCCGGCCTCGGCACCGCCGGTGATCATGACGTCGGCGCGGCCGAGCATGATCTGGTCCACGCTCGCCGCGATGGCATGCGCGCCCGACGCGCAGGCGGTGACCGCCGCGGAGTTCGGGCCCATGGCGCCATGCAGCATGCTGACCATGCCGGAGGCCATGTCGATGATCATCATCGGAATGAAGAATGGGGAGACCCGGTTCGGGCCCTTCTCGAGCAGCCTTGAGAACTGCTCCTCCCAGGTGGTCATGCCGCCGATTCCCGAGCCGATCAGGACCCCGACGCGCTCGCGATTGCTGTCATCAATCGTGAACTGCGATTGCTCAACCGCGACGTCGGCGGCCCAGCAGGCGTAGCGAGCGAACGGGTCCGCGCGCTTCATCAGCTTCGGGTCGATCCGGTCGGATGCGTCGAAATCAATGTCAACCTCAGCGCCGAGGTGGGACTTGTACTCGGACACGTCGAAGCGCCTGATGGTGCTGATGCCGGTGTGCCCCGCGAGGCAGGCCTCCCAGAGCGTGTCAAGGCCATGTCCCAGCGAAGTGATTGTCCCAACTCCGGTTATCACAACACGTCGATTCATCAATCCAGCCCTCGCAGATGCGATCAGGTCACGACCTGCGGCCGCCCACACAGAGTGCGCGGCCGCCGGCCGTCAACCCCGATCAGCGGATGGTGAACGTTACGCGCCCTTCTCTTCGAGGTAGCGAACCGCGTCGCCAACCGTCTGAATGTTCTGTGCGTCGTCTTCCGGAATGTCAACATCGAACTCGTCCTCAAGAGCCATGACGAGCTCAACAACGTCCAGCGAGTCCGCCTTGAGGTCGCCCTCGAAGGTCGCCGCCTCAGTGACCCAGCTCTCAGGTACGGACAACTCGCGCACGATAACTTCCTTGACCTGCTCGAACAATGCCATCTTTGGTCTCATCTCCGTTTCTTGCATTGTGCTCCGTGCCGGGAGGGTGAGGCCACCCGGTTGTTCTCGCGGTGATCGCCACCGCCGGGACGGCACTGACTGTACGTCCACCCCGTTCTACACGCGATCCGACCCACGACCTCGCCGACAGTCCTGACCCCGTGAGCCTCATCTTCGGGGATCACTATGCCTCATCGTCCTCGAGCGACAGGCTCTGCCCGATGACGCGATGACCGCCTTACATGATCAGCCCGCCGTCAATGTTGATGACCTGACCGGTGATATACGAAGCGCCCGGTCCAGCGAGGAAGAGCGCTCCCTGCGCGACGTCCTCAGCGGTGCCCGCCCGACCCAGCGGGATGCGATTGAGCCAGGCGTTGCGCATCTCCTCCGGCAGTTGGTGCGTCATCGCGGTCTCGATGAAGCCCGGCGCGAGCGCGTTGCAGGTGATGTTGCGGCCCGCAAGCTCCTGCGCGGTAGTCTTCGTCAGCGCGATCAGCCCACCCTTGGAGGCCGAGTAGTTCGCCTGGCCGGCGTTCCCGCCGACGCCTGAGACGGAGGCCATGTTGATGATGCGCCCGTAACGGGCCTTCATCATCGGCCGCGCCACTGCCTTGGTGCAGAGGAACGCGCCCTTGAGGTTGACCGCGAGGACGAGATCCCACTGCGCCTCGTCCATCCGAACCAGCAGACCATCGCGCGTTATCCCCGCGTTATTCACAAGGATATCCACGCGCCCGAAGGTCTCCATGACCTCATCCACCATTGAGATAACCTGCAACTCATCGGTGATGTTGGCGGTGTGAATGAGGCTGTTGACGCCCCGCTCCTCCACCTCATCGGCCACCTTGCGCGCCGCGTCCTCGACGACATCGTTGATGACGACGTTCGCACCGGCGTCGGCGAGCGCGTGGGCGATGGCCTGTCCGATCCCGCCGCCCGCACCGGTGATAAGTGCGACCTGATCCTGCAACACTCTACACGCCTCCCTGACCAAGCTCTGCCGTGAGCTTCGAGACATCCTCGGGATGGTCCACGCTGAAGGTGGCCACGCCCCTGTCTGTCCGCCCGATCAGCTTGCTCAGCACTGTGCCCGGACCGATCTCCACGAACCGGTCCACGCCTTCGCCTATCATCCAGCGCACCGACTGCTCCCAAAGCACGCTTGATGTCATCTGTGTCCCGAGGTTCGCACGTGTCTCCTCAGGATCAGTGTGCGGCCGTGCGTCCACGTTCGCCACGACCGGCACCGCGGCGGGCAGGAACTCTGTCTCGCCGAGCCGCGCGATCAGCGGCGCGGTAGCCGGCTCCATCAGCGGCGAGTGAAACGCGCCCGAAACGTCGAGCGCGATGACGCGCTTGGCGCCTGCCTCGCGGCATGCCGCGCCCGCCACCTCTACGGCATTCACCTCGCCGGAGATGACGACCTGCCCCGGCGAGTTGTAGTTCGCGACGACGACCGTCCCTGCGCCCTCGATGCCGGCGACGATCTCCCGCACGGGCTCGGCGTCAAGGCCAAGCACCGCGGCCATCGCTCCGGGGGCGTCGTCGCCTGCGCGCGCCATGAGCTCGCCACGGAAGCGCACGAGCGGCAGCACCTGCTCGGGCGCAAGACACCCTGCGGCGGTGAGCGCGGAGTACTCGCCCAGCGAGTGCCCGGCCACGAAGTCGGGCGCGATGCCCGCCTCGCGCACCAGCGCCAGCGCGGCCAGCGAATGCGCGACGATCGCGGGCTGCTGGTTCTCGGTGCGCGTCAGCGCCTCCTCGGGGCCCTCGAACATGACGGAGAGCAGGTCGCCGCCGAGTTCGCGCCGGGCGACCTCAAGCACCGCCCTCGATGGCCCGTCGGCCTCGTAGAGGTCGCGGCCCATCCCGACGTAGTGCGAGTTCTGGCCCGGGAAGACGAAGCCGATCACGCGCTGTCACCTCGGCGCTCCTTGATCGCGGCGACCATCGCGGGGATGACCTGGAACAGGTCGCCGACGATCCCGTAGTGCGCGACGCCGAATATCGGCGCCTCCGGGTCCTTGTTGATCGCGACGATGCAGTCGGAGGAGGACATCCCGGCGAGATGCTGCACCGCGCCGGAGATGCCGCAGGCGATGTAGAGCTTCGGGTGGACCGTCTTGCCGGTCTGGCCGACCTGGTGGGTCGCCGGGATCCAGCCTGCGTCCACGGTTGCGCGCGAGGCGCCGACCGCGCCGCCAACGGCGTCTGCAAGCTCCTCGATCAGCGCGAAGTGCTTCGGATCGCCCAGCCCGCGGCCGCCCGAGACAATGATGTCCGCCTCGGTGAGGTTCACGTGCGATCCCGAGTCGTCCTGGATGACCTCGAGGATCTTCGTCGCGATCGACTTCTCGTCGATGCTCACCGGGACGCGGATGATCTCCGCCTCGCGGCTCTCATCGAACTCCATCGGCGCCATGACCTTCGGGCGCACCGTGGCCATCTGCGGCCGCGTGAACTCACAGAGGATCGTGGCCATGACGTTGCCGCCGAAGGCGGGCCGCGTCTGCTCGAGCAGCTTGCTCTCGGGGTTGATCGTCAGCTCTGTGCAGTCGGCGGTGAGGCCGGCCTTGATCCGCGCGGCCACGCGGGACGCGAGATCGCGGCCCATGGTGGTGGCGCCGATGAGCACGATCTCCGGCTTGTGCTCGTTGATCAGCCCGGTCAGCACGTTCGTGAAGGGCTGGGTGCGGTAGCGCTTGAGCGCCGGGTCCTCCACCAGGTAGACGCGGTCGGCGCCGTACCCTGCCGCGCGCTTCGCGAGGTCCTCGATCTCATGGCCGATGAGCACCACGGAGACGTCGGTGTCGAGCTCGGCGGCGAGCTTGCGGCCCTCGCCGATGAGCTCGGCGGTCACCATCGCGAGCTTGCCCTCGCCGGTGACCTCGCCGACAACCCAGATGCCCTTGTACTGCGAGGTGTCCACCTCGCCCTTGCCCGCCATCTCCAGCACGATCGCGCCGGTGGGGCAGGCGTAGGCGCAGGCGCCACAGGACGTGCAGCTATCGTTGAACTCCGCCTTGCCATCAACCATGTCGATGGCCCCGTAGGGGCAGGACGGGATGCACAGCTTGCAGCCGATGCACTTCGGCTTCTCGATGTAGATCGCCATCGTATCGCTCCTGCAACGGCCCCGCGGCGCCCGGTTGATGAGGTCCCGGGCATTGCCGCTCACGGGACCCTTAGATGATCTTCTGTCCGATGAGGCGCTCGACGACCGCTACCGCGCAGTCCGCGGGCTCGCCCTCGAAACGCTCGCCCTCGATGTCGCGCTTCGGCGCGAAGGTTCGCACCACGCGCGTCGGTGAGCCATCGAAGCCGCAGTAGCAGGCCTCTGCGTTGATGCACGCGGAGTCCCAGACCTTGACTTCCTTCTTCTTGGCCGCAAGCTTGGCCTTGATGCCGGGGCGGCGCGGATCGTTCATCTGCTTCACGCAGGAGATCAGCACCGGCATCTTCGCCTCGACGACCTCGAACTCGTCCTCAAGCAGGCGCCGCACGCGGGCCTTCTTCCCATCCACCTCGAGCCCGATCGCGAAGGTGACCTGCGGGATGCCAAGCTGCTCGGCGATCCCCGGCGGCACCTGTGCGGTGTCGCCATCGAAGGCCTGCTTGCCGCAGAAGATCAGGTCATAACCGCCGATCTCGCGGATCGTGTTCGAGAGCACGTAGGAGGTCGCGAGGGTGTCGGAGGCGGCGAAGCAGCGATCGGAGACGAGGATCGCCTCGTCGCAGCCCATCGCGAGCGCCTCGCGCAGCGCAGCCTCAGCCTGCGGCGGCCCCATCGTGACAACAGTGACCTTGCCGCCATACTGCTCGACAAGCTGCACGGCCTGCTCGATGGCGTTCTCGTCGAACGGGTTGATGATCGACGGGACGCCCTCGCGGATGATTGTGTTGGTCTGCGGGTCGATCCGGACCTCGGACGTGTCCGGGACCTGCTTGATGCAAACGATAATGTTCATCGGATCACTCCAGTAACGGCAGCAACGGAAGCAACGGAAGCAACGACAGCGAATGGCCTGAACGGCTCCGGTCGGACGGGAATGGAGAAGAGGGTCGTGCCCCCGGTTCCCCATTCCCAACTCCCGATTCCCCGCCGTTAGATGTGATTCTCGCGCAGCAGCAGGTTCGAGATGATGCCGCGCTGGATCTCCGAGGTGCCCTCGACGATCTCGAAGAGCTTGGCGTCGCGCATGTAGCGCTCCACCGGGAACTCGCGGGTGTAGCCCACGCCGCCGTGGACCTGGACGGCCTGGGAGGTCACGCGCGAGACAGTCTCGGAGGAGTAGAGCTTCGCCATGGACGCGATCTTCTCGAACGCCTCGCCCTGGTCCTTAAGCCATGCGGCCTTCTGGTAGAGCAGGCGGGAGGCCTCGATCTCGGTCGCCATGTCTGCGAGCTTGAACTGGATCGCCTGGAACTCCGCGATCCTCTGCCCGAACTGCACGCGCTGCTGGGCGTAGAGGATGGCGGCGTCGAAGGCTGCCTGGGCGAGGCCGACCGCGCCGACGGCCATGCCGATGCGGCCCACGCCGAGGGTGCCCATCGCGACGCGGAAGCCGCGGCCGGGCTTGTAGAGCACGTTCTCCACCGGGACCTCGCAGTCCTGGAAGATAAGCTCACGGTTCGGCAGCGCGTCCCAGCCCATCTTCTTCTCGTTCTTACCGAACTCGAAGCCGGGCATGCCCTTCTCGACGATGAACGCCGTAAGGCCGCGGGTGCCCTTCGAGGGGTCGAGGTTGGCGATGATGACGTAGGTCTCCGCCACGCCGCCGTTGGAGATGAAGATCTTGGTGCCGTTGAGGATGTACTTGTCGCCGCGCAGCTCAGCACGCGTCTGGACGGAACCGGCATCGGAGCCCGCGTTGGGCTCGGTGAGGCCGAAGGCGCCGATGTGCTCACCGGTGGTCAGCGGCTTGAGGTACTTCTCCTTCTGATCATCGGTCCCGAAGGCCATGATCGGGTACTGGCAGAGCATGTGCGCGCCGTAGACCGAACCGGTGGTCTGGCAGTAGTAGCTCAGCAACTCACCGACGGCGCCCCAGAGCAGGAAGCCAAAGCCGAGGCCGCCCCACTTCTCCTCGACCGGAATAGCGAAGATGTCCATCTCGCGGCACAGCTCAATGGCTTCCTCGGGGAACTCTCCGCGCTCGGCGACCTCACATGCATGCGGCTGGAGCTCCTCGCGACCGAGCTCATGGACGGCGTCGAGAATCATCTGTTCGTCTTCTGTGAACCTGAAATCCAAGGGGATTCCCTCCCAGCTCTTTATGGACGGTGAGTGTGCTACTTTCCCCAGCGCAGCACGGCTGCGCCGAGGCTGAACCCCGCGCCAAAGCCCACGAGCAATATGTTGTCTCCGGTCTTGATCCGGCCGTCGCGGTAGGCCTCGTCCATGGCGATTGCTATGGAGGCTCCGGAGGTGTTGCCGAACCGGTCGATGTTCACTACCAGACGGTCGTCCGGTATGTCAAGTCTGCGCGCCCCTGCCTCGATGATCCGCATGTTCGCCTGGTGCATGATGACCCAGTCGATGTCGGCGTTTGTGAGGCCCGCCCGCATGATCGCTTTCTCCGCCACATCGGGCACACCGCGGACCGCGATCTTGTACACGTCCGGCCCGCTCATGCGCAGGCAGTTCTCGTGCCCGTCAAGGCCCTCATGGGTCAGCGGCTTGCGCGAACCGCCGGCCGGCATGTCCAGCAGGTGACCGTACTCGCCGTGCGATTCCAGCACGAAGCTCAGCAGCCCGGTGGTGGCGGGATCGCCCTCGCCGGCCTGCACTACGGCCGCGCCCGCGCCGTCGCCGAAGAGCACGCAGGTGCTGCGGTCGGTCCAGTTGGTGATCGAGGTCAGCTTCTCCGCCGCGACCACGAGGACGGTGTCCATCGCGCCCGAGGCGACGAACTGCCGCGCGACCTGCAGTCCGTAGATGAAGCCGGTGCAGCCGCTGAGCAGATCGAAGGCCCCCGCGCTGTTCGGCACACCGATGGCGGCCTGGATGCAGTTCGCCGTCGCCGGGAAGAGCTGGTCAGGCGTGACCGTCGGGCAGATGATGTACTGAACATCCGCGGGCGTGAGGCCGGCATCTGCGAGAGCGGCGCGCGCGGCCTCCGCACCGAGATCGGAGCTTGCCTGCTCGTCAGATGCGATGCGGCGCTCCCTGATCCCGGTATGACTTACGATCCACTCGTCGCTGGTCTCAACTATCTTCTCGAGGTCGGCGTTTGTGAGAACCCGCTCGGGAACGTACGAGCCAACGCCCGTCACCACGGCTGGCCTGAGGGACATTCAGCCGGCACCCTCTCATACGGTTGCGCATACAGATGCGGTCCTCTGCTACCTGGCCACTATCGCATGCTGTCACTGCAGAACACACGCCCCGGTCGGCATGGACCTGGCAAGGGACGTTCCCGGGGCATCCAACGAGGCATCATGCTGCGACACTATCGCGGGCGTGATGCCCGCACATGAACCAACAGACTAACTGCGGGCCCATCCGGTCCGGCATGGCTCATCCATTCTGCGCCGCCCGTTCGGAGAAGAGGGCGCGCAGATGCTCCACCAGCCGCCCCTCGACAGCCCTGTGCGCGAAGCGCACCGCGTTGCGGATCGCGTTGGCATCGGAGCAGCCATGGCCGACGATGCTGACGCCGTTCACGCCAAGCAGGAGCGCGCCACCATACTCTGATGCGTCAAACTGATCGGCAACGCTGCGCAGAGCGCCGCCAACCTGCGGCGCCATTGACTTCAGTTCCTCGGACCGAAGCAGCGTCTCCCGCACATTCCGGAACAGCAGCCGAGCCGCACCTTCAGTGACCTTGAGCACAACGTTGCCGACGAAGCCATCGCAGACGATCACGTCACACTTGCCGCCGAAGACGTCGCCGCCCTCGACGTTGCCGCGAAAGTTGAGATCGGCCGCCTCGAGCAGACCATAGGCGGCCTTCGTGAGTTCGTTGCCCTTGCCCTTCTCCTCGCCGATGCTTAGCAGGCCCACGGTCGGGCTCGCGATACCGAGGGTGTACTCGGCGTAGACAGCGCCCATCAGGCCGAAATCAACGAGATGCTCAGGGCGGCAGTCGGCGTTGGCGCCGGCATCGAGGAGGACGCGGTGGCCGTCCACGGTCGGCATGGTCACCGCGATCGCGGGCCGCCGGACGCCGGGGATCGTGCCCATGCGCATGACTGAGAGCGCCATGAAGGCGCCGGAGTTGCCTGCGGATACGACCGCCTGGCCCTCGCCACGAGCGACCCGGTCCACGGCGCGCGCCAGGGACGAGTCGTCCCGGCCGCGCAGTGCGGCCCGCGGGCTCTCCCCCATGGCGATGACGTCGCGCGCAGCCTCGACCTCCACGCCTTCGGGCAGCGCGGCACCGTTCAGGCACGCCGCGATGGCGTCAGGGTCGCCGACCAGTGAGATGGCGGCGTCAACCTGCTCGGCGGCGAGAAGCGCACCGGCAACGATCTCTTCTGGGGCGTGGTCGCCCCCCATGGCGTCGACGGCTATCCGCATGGTAGGTATCGGGCTGCGCCTGCAACTCGGGTAGTGGGGTGCGCGTGTGCGGTCGGGCTCTGCCCGCCCCGTCGGGCGGCAGACGTAGCGTCTGGTCGGCCTACTCCTCGCGCCTCGTCTTCTCTTCCAGCGTCACGGTGTGGTCCACTTTGCGGCTCTTGTAGTAGCCGCACTTGCCACAGGCGTTGTGGGTCAGCGTCGGGGCGTTGCACTGTGGGCAGCTCGTGATGGCAGGTATGACCACGCCCTGATGCGTTCGCCGCTTGCGGCCGCGCGTTCGGGAATGTCGTCGCTTCGGGAGAGCCATGGAACAGACACCTTTCTGAACGACGGTAAGGATGGCGTCCGTACGCGCCCGGAGGTCGGCCGGACTACTTGAGTAGATTGCGAAGAGGCGCGAGACGCGGGTCTACGTCCTCGTTACCACAGTCGCAGGCGCCGTTATTGAGGTTCGTCCCGCACTGCGGGCAGATCCCATTACAGTCCGGGCGGCACAGCGACCGCTGCGGGGCATGCAGCACCAGAAGCTGCCGCACCAGCTCACTCAGATCCACCGTCTCGCCATCGAGGATCGGGATGGCCGCGGACTCGTCTTCATCAGCCACGTGCGTATACGCAAGCGGCTCATCAATCTGGGCGAAGCTGCAGGCCTCTGAGAAGTCGAGCCTCATCGGCACCTCATGCATCTCGAGGCAACGACTGCACTCGAGCCGCGCGGTCGCGTTGAGATGCCCCCATGCCGCGATCTCGTCTCCCATGTTGTGAAGCGTGACCTCTCCGGTCACATTGCCCCTGAACTCGATCTCCGTCCCCATGGGGGCCGGAGCGTCGATCTCAACCGTGATTTCGGCATCGCGTCTGCTGAGTTGATCGCGAATATCGTATCTCATAATTGCAGCACCGCCAGCCGAAAAGGGCTGGCGTGGCAGTGCTGATGAGTATACGCGGACACCTTTCGCTTGTCAAGCTACGCACGGCCGGCACGCGACGGCCGAGGAAGGAGCGCGGGCGCCCGCGGTAACTCGGCGGGCGCCCGCTGAGGATCGGCTGTGCGGCTCGGTTATCAGTTCGCGTGGAAGGTGCGATGGAAGTGGAAGTCGGCGGTGCCGCGCGCACCGGTCACCGCCCTGAAGGTCAGCCACTTGGCATGACCATCGGCGAAGGCGTAGTTGCAGCCGTCGTTGTGGCGGTTCCATGCCCACGCGTAGACTTCCTGGACCGGACTGGCTGTCAGATTCGGGCAACTGGGACCGGAACAGGGCAGCCGCGAGTAGTTGTTGCGCCCGTCGTGATACGTCACATACGCGGCCGGCGCCTGGATGTCACTGAGTGCCACCGCGCTGTAGTCGAGGTTGCGGCCGTAGGACACGCCGTAGCCGAGGGCCGTGCTGTACAGCCCCGCCGAATAGAAGTCCTTATACGGCTGGCTTGGACATGAGAAGATCTGGTTGTTCTTGACGTACGGTTCGAGGGTGATGAACCATTCGCCCGCGTTCGCGATGATCACATCGGGGGTGCTGTAGCCTGACCCACGCGGGCTCCGGTCGTCGTAGTCCTGGCAGTACATCAGGGAGGCAAGTCCGATCTGCTTGAGGTTCGAGAGACACGAGGTCTGCTTTGCTTTCTCACGGGCCCTTGCGAAGACGGGGAAGAGGATCGCCGCCAGGATGGCGATGATCGCAATCACGACCAGTAGCTCGATCAA